>NZ_DAINNI010000052.1:0-31476 GCF_036735945.1 Bradyrhizobium sp.
GGCAGCGCCATCTTGTCGACGTCGGCCGGATTCCAGGCGCTGACGATCAGCCGCCGCGAATCCGGGTTGCGCTTGATCATGCCGATGACGTTGGAAATCTGGTCGATGCTGCGCCCGTCCGGCGCCGGCCAGGAACGCCATTGCGATCCGTAGACCGGGCCGAGATCGCCATTGGCGTCGGCCCATTCATCCCAGATCGAAACGCCATTGTCCTTGAGATATCTGATGTTGGTGTCGCCAGCGAGAAACCAGAGCAACTCGTGCACGATCGCCTTCAGCGGCAGCCGCTTGGTGGTCAGCATCGGAAACCCGGCCGACAGGTTGAACCGCATCTGGTGACCGAAGATCGACAGCGTACCGGTGCTGGTGCGGTCGTGCTTCTCCGCGCCGTCGCTGAGGATACGTTCGAGCAGGTCGTGATACTGGTTCATGGCGGTAGCTTCGGGCCTTCTATCGGAGACGCGAACTTAGCGGCCGGGACCGCCGATCGACAGCGATTCGACGCTCACATGCTGATTATACCCGGAAAAATGATGATCTCCGGCACAAACGGCAAGGGGCGGAAACTGCGTCCCGCCCCTCACCCATCATGCTGATTTAGTGGATTAATTCACCGGCTTGAGCACCGGCGTCCACTTCGCGATTTCGTTCTTCACCAGGGTTCCCAGCGCCGCCGGCGTACGATCTGCGGGCCCTGGGATGACGCTGCCGAGTTCGAGCAGGCGCTTGCGCACGGCCTCGTCGTCGAGCGCCTTCACCACCGCGGCGTTCAGCTTGGCGACGACATCCGGCGGCGTTCCCTTCGGCGCGAAGATCGCGTTCCAGGCCTGGGCCTGGAAGGCCGGCAGGCCGGCCTCGGTGGTGGTCGGGACGTTGGGCAGCGACGGGTTACGCTCCGGCGTCGCCACGGCATAGGCCTTGATGGTGCCGCCGTTGACCTGCGGCACGGCATTGACGATCTGGTCGCACATGTAATCGACCTGACCGGCTACCAGCGCGTTCATCGCAGGCCCCGTGCCGTTGAAGGGCACACCGGTCGGCTTGACGCCGAGCACCGAGTTCAGGAGTTCGCACGACACGTGGGAAACCGAGCCGATGCCGGCATGGGCGGCGTTGACCTTGCTCTCGTTCGCCCTGACGTAGGCGATGAACTCCTTGAGATCCTTCGGCGGCAGATCCTTGCGCGCCAGGATCAGGATCGGCGTGCCGGCAAGCAGCCCGACCGGCTCGAAATCCTTTTCCGGGTGATAGGCGAGCTTGGGATAGAGCGGCACGGAAGCCGCATGCGTGCCCATGTGCCCGGTGATCAGCGTATAGCCGTCATTGGCGGCCTTCGACGCCCGCGTAGTGGCGGTGGTTCCGCCGGCGCCGACCACGTTCTCGATGATAATGGCCTGACCGAGCGTCTGCGCCATATGGCCGGTGACGATGCGTGCGATGACATCGGTCGGACCGCCCGCCGCGAACGGCACGATCATGGTGATATTGCGCGTCGGATAGGTCTGCGCCTTGGCCGGCGCAGCAAGCAGTGCGAGCCCGGCGAGCGCAGCCAGGCAGCCGCTCGCCAGCGAGCGTCCATACGAATACATGTTAAGTTCCTTCAGCCCGTAAAACAAATGCCGGCTCTCCCAAGCCGGCATCTGCCTCTAATATCAGTTCACGCGAAGTCGGCCAGACTTCAACCTGCGGCGCACCGCCGCAGGCCAGTTCCGGGCCGCAGGTCAGTTCTCGGACTCGACGAACACCTCATCGCGTTTCTTGCGCAGCGCCGGCAGGACGGTCAGGATCAGCAATGCCGCCGCGATCGCCATCAGCACCGCGGACAGCGGACGGGTCACGAACACCGACCAGTCGCCGCGCGAGATCAGAAGCGCCCGGCGCAGGTTCTCTTCCATCAGCGGTCCGAGCACCATGCCGAGCAGCAGCGGGGCCGGCTCGAAATCGTGCTTGATCAGCCAGTAGCCGACCAATCCGAACACGCCTGCGAGGACGACATCCGTCGGCGCGTTGTTCACCGAGTAGATACCGATGGAACAGAAGATCACGATCGACGGGAACATCAGGCGATACGGCACGCGCAGCAGCCGCACCCAGATGCCGACCAGCGGCAGGTTGATGATGAGCAGCATCAGGTTGCCGACCCACATCGAGGCGATCATGCCCCAGACCAGCTCAGGCTGCTTCTGCATCACCTGCGGACCCGGCACGATGCCATGAATGGTCATCGCGCCGACCATCAGCGCCATCACCGCGTTCGGCGGAATGCCGAGCGTCAGAAGCGGGATGAACGAGGTCTGCGCCGCGGCATTGTTGGCGCTCTCGGGCGCCGCAACGCCCTGGATCGCACCACGGCCGAACTTCTGCGGCGTCTTCGATATCTTCTTCTCGAACGTATAAGCCGCGAAAGATGCGATCACGGCGCCGCCGCCCGGCAGGATGCCGAGGATCGACCCAAGTACGGTGCCGCGCAGGATTGCCGGGGTTGAATCCCGGATATCCTTGGCCGTCGGCATCAGGCCCGAGACCTTTTGCTGGACCAGTTCCCGATCGCTTTCGCCGCCGGCATCGAGATTGCGGATGATCTCCGCAAAGCCGAACAGGCCCATCGCCAGCGTGGCGAAACCGAGACCGTCGGCCAGTTCGGGAATGTTGAACGCCATGCGCGAGGCGCCGGTTTCGATGTCGGAGCCGACCATGGAAAGCAGCAGGCCAAACACGATCATCGCGATCGCCTTCAGCACCGAGCCCTTCGCGAGCACGACCGCGAAGATCAGGCCGAGCACCATCAGCGAGAAATATTCCGCAGGCCCGAATGCCAGCGCGAGCTTGGTGAGCGGCGCGCCCAGAATCGCAATCAGCACGGTCGCGACGCAGCCGGCAAAGAACGAGCCGATCGCGGCGATCGCCAGCGCCGGACCGGCGCGGCCCTGCTTGGCCATCTGGAAGCCGTCGAGCGCGGTGACCACCGAGCCGGCCTCACCGGGGATGTTGACCAGGATCGACGTGGTCGAGCCGCCATACTGCGCACCGTAATAGATGCCGGCCAGCATGATCAGCGCGCCCACCGGCGGCAGGCCGAAGGTGATCGGAAGCAGCATGGCCACGGTGGCGATGGTACCGATGCCCGGCAGCACGCCGACCAGGGTGCCGACCAATGCGCCGATCAGGCAGAGCAGAATGTTGACGGGGATCGGAATGGAGGCTCCGCCGAGGAACGCGGGGGTCCACTGCACGAATTGGAAAACGACGCCGAAGCCGAGTCCGAGATTTGAAAAAATATCGCCCATCACACCCTCACCGGATCATGAAAGTCGGCAGGAGCTGCAGAGGCAGGCCGAGCGCATAAGGAAACAGCAGCGCGCAAAACGCTGTGAGGCAGACACCGACGATCAAGGTTTCCAGCCATCGTGTCTCCGCCGTTCCGCAGGCAGCGATCATGAAGCTGGTCAGCGCCGCGAAGATCATGCCCATCGAGCGGATCGTGAGGGCAAACGACAGGATCGAGAGGGTCACAAACAACGGGCCCCGCCAGTGATATTTGGCAAGATGCGGGCCTTCGGTCAGAACGCCGACGGCGGCAATGGCTGCGCCGAGCCCCAGCAGCAGGGTTGCGAACATCCGCGGTGCCGTGCCGGCACCAAACGAGAACCCGCGCATGCCTTGCAGGTCGCTCGACGCCCACAGGGCGAACAGGGCGATAGCCATCATGGCTATTCCGCCGAGGAAGTCCTGCGGATTTCGAACCCATTTTGGCATGATGGATTTGACCGGCGCTTGGCCCGGCGTAACGCTCATCGATACTCCTCCCCAAAGGCGGCTTCGCCCGCTTGTTTGGATAACCTGGAAGCTTGTCCCGGAAACTTGCTAGCGACTTTCGCCGGACAACGCCAGCAAAACCAAAAACGTAATCGGGCCGCACGGAAAATGACGCCTTAAGACCATAATCGACATTCGCTCCGGAGCGGCCGACCGCAACCCTGCGATGGCAGCACAGCAAACTTCTCCCCCGCCGCGGGGCCGGGAGCATCGCGATCACGTCCGCACTGCCGAAAATCCATGCAGCGCTGATGGTGTGCCGGCTGCGTTCGGGATGGTCGAGCCCGTGGCGAAACCGCAACTCGGCGACACCAAAGCGAAAGCGGGAAGCCCTGTTCCCCTCCCGTTCAGGCTCCCGGGGCCTGTTTTTCTCCGCGCTTGCACCCTATATTGGGGGTGCCGGTTCGCCGGCTATGGAAATAAATGACCGTCGCAATAAACCATTCGGACCCGGGGGCGGTACCCGGCGCCTCCACCCAAGCCCATCCCCAGGATGGGTTTCGGCGGGGGCGAACTAGGATCGACGAGGGCGTAAAGGGCGCGTTTTTTCTCGGTATGGTTCCGCCGTTATCGGGCTATGCAATAGTTGCAAACGACAACTATGCTCCGGTTGCTCAGGCTGCGTAACGCAGTTTGAAAGACCACTCTGAAGTCCTAGCGGGTTAAGCTCCGCTAGGCGGGGTCCGGAGGCACCTGGCAACAGAAGCCTCCACTTTATTTTTTTTCGCCACCGGCCGACGGGGCCGTTCTGCCGCATTTCGGTCTGTCACGGCTGCTGACCTGCGGCTCTCGCCGGGGTAGCATGGGCACAAGGGGGCGAGTCGGGCGACCGGCGGCCCAGACGTACAGGACGACCATGGCGACCGATCATATCCGTTACGACGTGCTGGCGCGCGACGCGTTGCGCGGGGTGTTGCGCCGCGTGCTGACCGACGCCGCCGAACACGGCCTGCCCGGCGAGCATCATTTCTTCATCACCTTCCTGTCGACCGCCGACGGCGTGAAGCTGTCGCCGCGGCTTCTGGCGCAATATCCCGACGAGATGACGATCATCCTGCAGCACCAGTTCTGGGACCTGGTGGTGACCGAAGATCGTTTCGAGGTCGGCCTGTCCTTCGGCGGCATTCCGGAGCGGCTGGTGGTGCCGTTCGCGGCCATCAAGAGCTTCCTCGATCCGTCGGTCCAGTTCGGTCTGCAGTTCGAGCCGGCGGAAGGCGCGATGGAAGCGCCGCCCGCCAAGCTGCCGGCGGTCCCGGCGCCATCCGCCCTGCCCGCCACCACCGAGCCGGAGCCCGTCGTGGAAAGCACCGACGAGCCGGCGAAGACGGGCGAAGGCGCCGAAGTGGTGCGGCTGGATCGTTTTCGCAAGAAATAATCCAGGCGCGGGAAGAACCGCGACCCTGTAATGTTCGTTTCGCCAGTTACGGCGCAACGGACATGATGCATGGCTCAATCAGCAAAGACAAAGAACAAATCCACCCGCAGCGAGACCGACAGCTTCGGTCCGATCGAGGTTGCCGCCGACCGCTATTGGGGCGCGCAGACCGAACGCTCGCGCCAGAATTTCAAGATCGGCCAGGACCGCATGCCGGTCGCGGTCGTCCATGCGCTTGGCCTCGTCAAGCTCGCCGCCGCCGAGACCAACCGCGAGCTCGGCCTGCTCGATGCGCGCAGGGCCGGCGCGATCATCCGCGCCGCGCGCGAGGTGATCGACGGCAAGCTCGATGATCACTTCCCGCTCGTGGTCTGGCAGACCGGCTCCGGCACCCAGACCAACATGAACCTCAACGAGGTGATCGCCAACCGCGCCAACGAGATGCTCGGCGGCGAACTCGGCGCCAAGGCGCCGGTGCATCCCAACGATCACGTCAACATGAGCCAGTCGTCGAACGACGCATTTCCGACCGCGATGCATATCGCGGCCGCAAGGCACATCACCGCCGACCTGATACCGGCCCTGAGTGAACTGCACCGCGAACTGCGCAAGAAGGAAAAGGCGTTCGCCAGGATCATCAAGATCGGGCGAACCCACAGCCAGGACGCAACGCCGCTGACGCTGGGACAGGAGTTTTCGGGCTACGCCGCGCAGGTCGAGAGCGGCATCGCGCGGCTGCGGAGCGCGGTGAAGGAGCTGCTGCCGCTGGCGCAAGGCGGCACCGCGGTCGGAACCGGGCTCAACGCGAAGCCGCGATTTGCCAGGCTGTTTGCCAGGCACGTTGCCGTGATTACCAGGCTTCCCTTCACCAGCGCGCCCAACAAGTTCGAGGCGCTGGCGTCGAACGATGCCTATGTCATGGCGCATGGCGCGATCAATTCGGTGGCGACCGGGTTGTTCAAGATCGCCAACGACATTCGCCTGCTGGGCTCGGGGCCGCGCTCCGGCCTTGGCGAATTGATCTTGCCGGAAAACGAGCCTGGCTCGTCGATCATGCCGGGCAAGGTCAACCCGACGCAGTGCGAGGCGATGACCATGGTGTGCTGCCAGGTGTTCGGCAACCAGACCACCGTCACCATCGCAGGCAGCCAGGGGCATTTCGAATTGAACGTCTACAAGCCCGTATTGGCATATTGTATGATGCATTCCATTCGATTGCTGTCGGACGCGGCGCGCTCCTTCACCGAACATTGCGTCGTGGGCATCCGCGCCGACGAAAAGCGAATCCGCGAATTGATGGAGCGTTCGCTGATGCTGGTGACCGCGCTGGCTCCCAAGATCGGATACGACAACGCGGCGAAGGTCGCCAAGGAGGCGCACGCGCGGGGCACGACATTGAAGGAAGAAGCGGTACGTCTCGGTTTGGTGAGTGCCGCCGAATTCGAACGACTGGTACAACCGGACAAAATGACACACCCGGGATAACGCCCCCGGGAAACTACGGAGGAGGCGCATAACTTATGGATCGCACGTAAAGAATGAGGTTGATCATCTATCGCGATCGCGTCCACGCATGGTAGGAGCAGGAAATATTCAGTTTTCGCAGAGCGAAATTTATTTTTTGATGCTATCACTACGCGATACACGGGGATTCCGAATGACCATTCAATTTGCTTGTGCACGACGCGACATTTTTTCGACCAATGAATCATCATGCCTTCGAGTCGCCGGATGATGGAGGCGAACATGGGAGACGTGATCAACCTGAAGCGATTCAAGAAGCGCAACGAGCGGGAAGAGTTGGCAAAGCAGGCCGATGCCAACCGCGCGCGGTTCGGCCGGACCAAGGCCGAACGTGCTCTCGACGAGCGCAGCAAGGATCGCGCCAGCGATGTTCTGGACCAACACAAACTCAATGACGGAGACGCGTCATGAAGTCGCCCGTGGTCAAACGCTCGATCGTGGTGGCCGGCCACAAAACCAGCGTCAGCCTCGAGGAGGCGTTCTGGAACGGCATGAAGGAAATCTCGGGCCTGCGTAACATGACGCTGTCCGAACTGGTCGGGGAGATCGACGGCAATCGCCAGCAGGGCAATCTGTCTTCGGCGATCCGCCTGTTCGTGCTCGACTACTTCCGCACCCGCGCCATGCCGACGGCGACAGCCGTTCCGGAAGCGCAGCGAGCGCAGGCCTGAGGCACGATCGGAGCGAGCGCGCCGACGACGCGCCCGCCCTGCTCGATCGCGGCGCTCAATAGACCAGGCCGGTGCCGGGCGGCTTTTCCAGTGCCGCGGCCAGCGAGCGATATTCCTCGCATCCGGTGCCGCAAATCGCCGCGATGCGGGCGAGATGATACGACGCCTGGTCGCGATTGCCCTGCTCGATCTGCCACAGCCCGTAATACTGCCAGGTCAGCACATGGTTCGGGTCCGCCTTCAGCGCGCGCTCGTACCAGGTCTGCGACAGTCTGTAGTCGCCGAGCTTGCGATAGGAGTAGCCGATCAGATTGGCGACGCCCGCGTTGTCATCGTGGCCGAGCGCCTTGAGCTGCTCGATCGCCGTAGCATAGTCGCCGCGCTGATAGATCGTCGCGTGCGCGGCACGGTAACCCTGGCGGAATGCATCATCGTCGGCGCTGGACTGCTTGGGCGCCTTCTTCTTGGCCTTGGAGGTCGACTTCGGCGCCGACCTGGTGTCCGGCGGCGGAGGCGCGGCCGACGGCGGGTCGCCACCGCCACCGCCACCCGCGGCAAAGGCCGGAATGGACGGGGACAAGACGATCAGGGCGGTTGAAAGCAGTGCAAGCGTTGCCAGTCTGATTGCCGTTTTCATCATGCGAACCTCCGGTTTTCCTAGCGTTGAGCGAAGCCACGGTCCAGCCTGAGGTAGAGACCCCGCCGTGACCGGACTATTCCCGCCGGCCGCCTGGGACACGCGGGCGGCACGCTGGACGCGCATGAAACCAGCGGCTATCTATTTGACCGCCATCGCAATTCTGCCGCAAGCGGAACCTGGCAAAGACCAGACAAGCATCCCTGGAGAGAGAAATGGACCTCGCAGAGCCGATCACGCGCCGCGATTTCAGTCCATTTTCGGAAGCTCTCCATGCCGGCCCATCTCGTTCTGGATTCCATCTCCCTCGCCACCCCTGACGGACGCCCGCTGTTCGACGGACTGACGCTCGCCATTGGCGGCGAGCGCACCGGTCTGGTCGGCCGCAACGGCAGCGGCAAATCGACATTGCTGCGCCTGATCGCGGGCGGGATCGAGCCTGCCGGCGGATCGGTGCAACGCATCGGTTCGATCGGCATGCTTGCGCAACTGACCGACGAACGTCTCACCATCGATGAAGCGCTCGGCGTTGCCGGCGGCCTCGCCCGCCTGCGCCGGCTCGAACGCGGCGAAGGATCGCTCGACGACGCAGCGGAAGCGGATTGGACGCTGGCGACGCGGATACAGGCGGCGCTGGTCGAAGCCGGACTGCCCGCATTGCCGCTGCACCGCCAGATCGTCTCGTTGAGCGGCGGCGAACGAACCCGCGTTGCATTGGCACGCCTCTTGATCGAGGCGCCGGATCTGCTGCTGCTGGACGAGCCCACCAACAATCTCGACGCGGACGGCCGGCGGGCGGTGGCGCAACTGCTGGAGCGCTGGCAGGGCGGCGTCCTCGTCGCCAGCCACGACCGCGCGCTATTGGAACGGGTCGACCGCATCGTCGAACTGACGCCGGTCGGCATCACGATCTTTGGCGGCGCGTGGTCCGACTTTGCGGCAGCGCGGGAAGCAGCGCGCGCCCGTGCCGCCGACCATCTCGACCGCGCGACAGATGCGCTGCGTAACACCGAGCGCGCGCTGCAGAAGGGTCGCGAGAAAAAGGCGCGCCGCGACAAGGCCGGCCGCGCCTGGCGCGCCAAGGGCATCGAGGACAAGATGTTCATGGACCGCGAAAAGGAGCGCGCCGAGAACAGCGCCGCCCGCGACAGCCTGCTCGCCGCCCGCCTGCTCGGCGATCGCGTCGAAGCGCTGGAGACGGCCAGGGCGCAGGTCGAGATCCTGACGCCGCTGTCGATCGACCTGCCGCGTACCGGCCTGCCCGGCGGCCGCGAACTGATCGCGCTGAAGGACGTCGGGATGAGCTTCGGAGAGCGCCATTTGTTCGGGCCGCTGTCGTTCGAAGTGCGCGGACCCGAGCGGATCGCGATCCGCGGCGCCAACGGCTCCGGCAAGACCACCCTGTTCCGCCTGCTCACCGGCAAACTGACACCCACAAGCGGCGACATCGGCCGCTTCACCGACCGCATTGCCGTGCTCGATCAGCATATCGGCCTGCTCGATCCCGGCTTAAGCATTCTGGACAACCTGCGCCGCCTCAATCCCGAGCTCACGGCCAATGAAGCTCACGCAGCGCTGGCGCGCTTTGCATTCCGCAATCGTGCAGCACTGCAGATCGCGGGGAGCCTCAGTGGCGGCGAACGGCTGCGCGCCGGCCTGGCTTGCGTCTTCGCGCGGCCGCGGCCGCCTCTCCTGCTGCTGCTGGACGAACCGACCAACCATCTCGATCTGGCTTCGATCGAGGAACTGGAAGGCGCGCTGAAGGGCTTTGACGGCGCGTTGATCGTGGTCAGCCACGACGAGGCGTTCCTGCAGGCGATCGGGATCGAAGGGGAGATCGTGCTCGATGCCTCCGGCGACTTGTTATGAATCCGACCTGTCAATTCGAATGACAGCGATCAGGTCCGGGTTGCATTTCGTATGGAAGTCATTTGCCAGCCACGAAATAGAAGTCCTGCCTGCCGGAAATCGAGCCGTAGCTGAAAGGCTTTTGCCTGCGGCCGGTCGCCTCCATGACGTCGTCGCGCACGAAATCGAACAGCCTCCGGACCTCGACGCCGGGCGTCGGAAGATTCCTGACGAAGGCAGACGTGAACGGACTGTTGGTCCCGTCGCCATCGAGCGCGGTCTCGCCATCCTTGGCGGCATAAACCACCAGCGTTCCCGCCTCCGGCTCGACCGCGGCCAGACCTCGCGATACCGAACGGGATGCAACGGTCAGCGTGCGCTTCATCTGGTTGGCGAACGGGTTGTCGCGGCAGGCATCTAGAATGACGAGCCGTAGTTTCCGGGCGCGCTCCGCTGCATTCAGAACCTGTTCAAGTGCTACGGCTTCAAATCCAATATCGCGATCCGCGGTGATCCTGGCGTCGGTCGGAATGAGATAATTGATTCCGCCGACTTCCATGCCGTGTCCGGCATAATATACGACTGCCCAGTCCGCCGTTTCTGCACGCGCCGCGAAGTCGCGCAGGGCGCTGACCAGGTCGTCCTTTCGGAGATTGGTCAACGAAATGACTGTTTCAAACCCGGTGCGCTTCAGGACGTCGGCGACAAGGCTTGCGTCATTCACAGGGTTTGGCAATGCGGCCACGTTCTTATAGGCGGAGTTGCCAATGACAAGGGCGATGCGCCGATCATTGTTCGAGATCGGCGCGGTGGCCGTAACGATAGCTGTCGTGACGTTGGTCTTCTCGATCGATGGCGCCGCAGGTTGCGATGAAGGCAGGACGGCGAGCCGCTCTCGCGCCTTGTCCTGCGCCCATCTTGAGGCCTTCTGCGTCAATCCGAGCGTGGCCTTGAAGTCGGACCGCGCGCTGGCGAAATCCCCGAGCTTCTCGTAGGCCAGTCCACGGTTGATGTACGCGTTCGCATAATCGGGATCCAGCCGGATCACCTCGGTGTAGTCGGCAATGGCGCGGGCCGTATCGCCCTTGTCGCCGTAGCCGTTTCCCCGGTTGAAGTACGCGTTCGTATACCTGGGATCCAGCCGTATCGTCTCGGTGTAGTCGACGATGGCGCGGTTCGTGTCACCCTTCTTGCTGTAGCCGTTCCCCCGGTTGTAGTACGCGTTCGCATAGGTCGGCTCCAGCCGTATCGTCTCCGTATAGTCGGCAATGGCACGGTCCGTGTCGCCCTTGTTGCTGTAGGCGTTACCCCGGTTGTAGTGTGCGTTCGCATGGGCGGGATCCAGCCGTATCGCCGCCGTGTAGTCGGCGATGGCGCGGTCCGTTTCGCCCCTGTCGCTGTAGGCGTTGCCGCGGTTGTAGTACGCGTCCGCATATCTGGGATCTTGCCGTATCGCCTCGCTGTGGTCGGCGATGGCACGCTTCGTATCGCCCTTGTCGCGATGGGCAATGCCCCGACGGGTGTAGTTTATGGATGGCCGCCCCGCGCTGGAGTTGATGGCATGCGTGCACGCGGCGACTGCGGCTTCGCCGGTTTCGCGCAGGCAACGCTCCGCTTCATTTGCCGCTGCGGGGGCAGCGATGACGAGGATTGCAAAGCAGAACAATAATTTTCGGATCATGCGAAAGGTCCATCATCGTGCCCTGGTCGAAACCGGCATTCAGGCAATGCAGATTTATCGAGACGAATAGTCGGGCTTTATGACCTAAATCACAGTGCCTGGCTCCAAGGACCGCGGACGCGCCAAGTGATCCCTGCTTTGCCGCGAAACCAGGCGGCTGCGACAATGAGTCCCGAGTCCTAGTGCGGACTACTTAGTCGCAGGTGAAGTCAGGTACGACGGGATGCGGAAACGGCGACGGTGAGAGATACGAAATCGGACCAGCGATTATATCTATTTCATACGGTCTTTGAAAATCTAACTTTCTGTCAATCCCACCGATTGTTCTTCAACGTCACGGTCAAGTCGCAGCTGTGCTTGGCCCCACAACCATCGCAATTCATTCATCCGATTCAGGAAGCTCTTGGAGGCGGCTCTTAGAAACCTTCTGAGCACCATCGTTTTATCGAACATTCTGCCCGTCCAAGGGCAACTTCGACCATTTGTTTCATGTTTTCATTGGCTCTCATTCGCGAGCTCGGTTGGTCTTCGAGACGCTTCAAGTGTTCCCATTTTTTCTGCAACTCCTCCACCTCAACTTGCATTTGACGCATGGACCGCTTGAAATCAGCTCCATCTGCGATCATGTTAGGTATAGTTAGCCAAGCGGAGACTTTGTAGGCGTCAGCCGAATGTGTTGCTATCGCGTGACAGAGTTTGGCGTACAGGCAACAAGCTTCCTGTGTAAACTCTGATTCGTCTTGAAACCATGCCAAAGGCAATAGCGCGAGTTCAAACGTCTTGTGAAGGCGACCAAGAATATCCGGTCTGTTTAGAAGCGAATTCGCGAGTCGCGTAACCAAATCGAATGCTCGCTTCTTGTCGGCCTCTGGAAGCTTGGGTTTCGAGGCAAGGCTTAGTTTCGCTAGCTCCGAAGAAGAGCTCAGGGTTGGGATGTCTAGTTCTCCGCGAAATACGACCTGCGCCCAAGCTTCCCAATCCACCTCACTTGAACCTTTGTTCGTTTCATGGGCGCGCAATTGTTTCTCAGCAAGGATTACTCGCTCCGTAAAAGGAAGCCTTTTGGACGCGTTCTGCAACCAGTTACCTAGCGCTCTCGAAAATTCAGCGCTCTCCCCGAGATCTCCAGTGTATTTGAGCACAGAAGCTTCGACGTGAGATAGCGGCGCTGGTAATGCCACGCCTTCTCTGATCATAAGCGCGAATTTTCCCACTTTCTTATTTGTCAAATAATTCAGCTCCCAATATATACTCTCGCTCATTCGCGAAACATCTATCACCGCGAACTCGCATTCGTCTCCAATGCGCTCCACGGCTCTCTTCCAGAACGCATCTGATGAATGGAAAATTTGAGTTCTAGGCAGAACTATTCGTGGGAACCACGTGGACAGAAGTTGTACTTTTTGAGTAGCAACAAGAAGCTGCTCTTCATTATTGATGATGAACCTATTTGACTTCGGAAAAATACATCGGAAAGCGCGGCTGATTACGAAAAGTGCGAATGCAAACAAAAAGAGTGAAGGTAAGTTCGCGACGAAAGAGTTTTCATAATTATGCTTAGGAGAAACTACCGATGCCACGAAAAGGAGGACCAACCCTGCCGGCAGGAAGAAGAAGAGCGCTGCGGCGCGATCTCGAAGCGACGACCTAGGTGAGCGCATAGTTCCGTTGTCCAAGGCCACGGCAGTGAAACTTGCTCCGATCTTACCTGAAATCGATTTCATGGTGAGATCATCCGCAATTGAGTTGAATGGCCTGAGAAATAGCAGCGTGCGCTTTTTCCCCTCTCGCAAAACGAAGCCCAAAGATAAGAACGCGAAGCCGATGATAAAGGGGAAAACGATTTCCAGTAGGGAAAGGTCATCGGTCAGTTCCTTTCGTTGCTGGAAGTACACCGACCCCATAATCACTGTCGCTGCAAAGTTGACGACTAGGGTGAGTGCGCCGACGCAGATCAAAGACGCGCCAAGTATTTGCCTCGCAGATCGAAACATGCAAATCCCCCGCGCGTTTTGACTCCAGACTTGCTTCAAGCTAGTTTGCGAGCAATTATAATCCGGGCCGTTGCTATCCGGATAGTTAACTACGTCACATGCGGCGCATAAAAAAGTTCGGCAGAAGCAGGTATCGGCTTTTGGCTCGGCGAATATATTCGATGCGCTGTGCCTCTGTTTTTCATCGTCTGCCTACTGGCTGCCATGATCTGGCTAGTCACACGATAGGCCTGCCAAGTCGTGAGATTGGAATCACCTTTCCAAGGCGCACACACGTACACCTATAGCAGTTCCTACGGTTGAACGTCGCGATATGGCATCCCTTTTCGGTACAACTAGTCGACCCGCGAACATGGGCTTATCGGTGTCATCGGTGACGTCGAGTGGATTGCTAAGCAAGTCAATCGCGCCATCAAAGTTGCCCGTCTCGGCGAGTGCGGCCCGCTAACGTGTCCATGAAGGCCGAAATCTTCGACTCCGTGAGCTCACACGCTCGCGTCGCGTTCGCCAGGGCCTTTTTTTCCATCGCGAACGTTGGAAGCCGGGCTCATAGCCTGCAGCCACGCGGGCCGGTTCAAGCAATTGGAAAGCGAGGCTCGGCTGTCCTCGCCGCGTTCAGCGAACGGCGTACAGTTGTCGATTGCGCTTTGCGCGCAGATGCGCTCAACGCTATTGGTGGGTACGTGGCGGCCGCCGAGCGTCAGTGCCAACGAAGTGGCATCGCTATCCGATAGGCTCCTCTCACCGGGCGCCCAGATTTCGATCACTTCCGACAGATCGCGCAACGCCTCGTGCAGCCTCGACATCATTATCAGCGCGGCGCCACGAAGACCCAAAAAAGTGGCAAGCGCCGCCGTTTCGCCGTCTCCGCTTTCGTCGGGAGTCGTCTGCGGATTCACGCCATGTACGTCGACAAGCTCGATGGAGTGGTTGACGCGGCGTTTTTCGGGAAGATGTCGAACCAGTGGCGGGAGGAACAGCTTCGCTGCCCGCGCGAGATCGGGCGGCACCAGGAGGCCGACAAATCGTATCTGGACAAAGGTGTCGAACTTCTCGACCTCGCACGGAATGCTCAAAGACTGTTCGCGATGCAGGAATCGCGCGAAAAACGCCGGCCGCTGAATTTCGTACTATCGAACTGCAACTGGGAGGATGGCGAAGTGGTCGCGACCTTTCGCGAGCGGTTTGATATGCTTGCGGAAACCGCGACCACCGCCGCGCGCACTGAGACGGACGCGAGCACGAAATCAGCGAAAAGTGAGATTTGGCTGGGGGAGAAGGATTCGAAATCGATCGGCCCTGCACACATTGGCTTGCGGCAAAATGGGAATCGGACTTTCGGAGTTGGTACAAGGGTTGCGGAGAAAAATGCATTCTCCGGACCCTTTCGAGAGCAACTGAAGGGGCTCCGCCCAAAACATCTGCAAAATCGGCGGAATCTTGAACCCTTGGCGCCTGGGAAGTACGACGAACCAAATTTGGCTGGCGGAGTGAGAGGAACTGGGATCGAACCTTCACCGCCCACCCTGCGGTACTCATTGGGAACCATGAGTACCCCGCGCCATTTGCCGGACGGACGGCCTGCTCCAGGGTGCGTGTAGGACAAGGATCCTAGTTCGATCGCGGCGGCGGTGGGTTGGCGAGTTGCGGCGTCAGCGCCAGCGGCGGACGCGGCTTCGGCCTGGCGGCACCCGGGGCCGGCCGGACATCGATCGGCGGCGGCAACGGTGCAACCTGCGGCGCGCCGGCGACCGGTGCGGCCGGCGCATGGACGGTGGGCGGACGCGGCGGCGTCGCCTTCTTCGCCGGCCGCCGATCGCGGCCGCTCTTGGCGGCCGGCACGCTTGGCGAAGCCTCCGGAAGCGGCGCCTGTCCGTCCGCGGGCAGCACGATCGGCGGCGGTGCCGCCGGCGGCGGCTCGCCGCGTTCGATCGCATCGAGCCTGCGCGTTTCGTGATCGATCGCGCGCACCGCCAGCCAGGACGACAATGGGGCGATATCGACGCTGCGGCTGAGCGCGTCCGGCGTGCCCACCGCAAGCAGTTGAATCTCCGGACGCCCTGCGGTCATCGTCAGGGAAAGTGCGGCGCGGATATCGGTCTGATCGGCGGCAATATCGTAGCCGCCCGAGACGACGGCACGTACGCCATTGCCGTCCAGCGGCGTGGCCCCGACGCGAAGCCGGCCGTCGCGGATGGTAAACGGAATTTGCGCCGATGGCACCGCCAGCGCGCCGGCCGGCAGGGTGGCTTCGACGATCTGCCTCAGCCGGACGTCGTCCTTGGCCTGCCCGCTGTCGTTGGCGCGGACCGCCGCTTCGAAGGCGCGCGGATCGAGGCCCGCGATCCTGGCCCCTTCCAGCGTCAGCGTTCCGCTGCCCGACAGTGCGCCGGCGAGCGACTGGGCGCTACGACCCTGGCTGGTCAGCGTCATCTGCAGCGATGCGCGCCCGGCGGGCATCGCAAGGTTGCGATAGCGTAGCGCCGCGCCGTCCACGCCTGAAAACTGGACGCTCGCGTTCAACCCGATGCCGTTCGCGCCGGGCCGCGCATCGATCGTCGCGCTGACTTCGCCGCCGCCGATCCTGCCGGTGATGGCATCGAAGGTCAGCGATTGGCCGTCGCTCTTGACCACGCCGCTCACCGGCTGCAATTCGCTGCCGCCGGGAAGCAGGCCGCGCAACGCCTGGAACGCGACCTTGCCGCGCCAGCCCCTGGCGAGCCCGGCGCCGAGCGGCTCGCCAGGGTCCTTCCCGGCCGCACCGAGCGCGGTGGCAAAGGCCGGCGCCAGCGCAAGCTGCTCGACGCCGACTTCTCCCTCGATCTCCTTTTCCTCACTGAGCGTCACCGCGATGCGGCCGCGCAGGCGCGAGCCGCCGATACTGCTGTCGAGGTCGTCGAAGGTCAGCTTGTTTCCGGCGAGCTGCGCGCGCGCGGACAGGCCGATGTTCTGCAGCAGTGAGTCCTGCGGCTTGAGATCGAGCAGCGGTCCGAAATTGGCGCTGCGCACTTTCAGGCCGAGGCTTGCCTGCGGCTCCGCCGCCCATGGTTCGGCGGAGCCTTCCGCTTCGGCGTCAAGACCTGTCGCCGAGATCCTGGCCTTGAGCCGCAACGGCGCGCCCCACGCGCCCGTCGCGGTGCCCTCGAACTGCCCGGGACCATCGCCGGCCGAAACCACGCGGTCGACACCGAGCAACGCCAGCAGCGCGCGGCCCTGCTGGGACGACGCTTTCGAATCGACCCACACTTCGCTGCGGCCGAGCGCCGCGAGATCGAGGCTCTGGATGGCGGCGGCCGCCGGCCTGCCGGTGATCGTGGTGGCGCCCTTGAGCAGCGGCGAGTCGAGATCGGCCACCGCGCGCGCCTGGATCCGGTCGGACTGACCGGCAGGCTTGGTGAGATCGAGCGCCAGCTTCAGCCGCGCCGGGCCCGCGCTCGCTCCCATCGCGTTGAGACGCGCGGCCAGCGCCGGCGAAATCGGAACGACCAGGCTGGTCAACTGGCTGAGCGAGGCGGCACTCGAATTGAGCGCCAGCCATCCAGTGGCGTTGGTGCGGTCGAAATTGCCGGCGGCGTCCAGCGTCACGCTTTCGAGCTGGCCGATCTTCAACTGCTCGATCGAGACCTTCGACGGCGAATAGGCGACCTTCGCAAGCAACGGACTGAGCTCCTGGCCGGCGGAGCTGGCGCGGCCGACCTCAAGCGACAGCTTGCCCTCGTCCGGCCACTCGCCTTGCGGCCCGGCCAGTGACCGCGCAAAGGCGGCCGCGGCATCGAGATCGAGCCGTTCCGCCTTCAATTCCGCTTCGACCCGGAGACCGCGGTCGGCTTGCCGTTGCGCGACCACGACCTGCCCCTCCACCGTGCCGCCATCGATATCGGCCTTCATGGCGTCGATGGCAAAGCCGTCCGCCGCCACGGTGACATCGCCGCGCAGGCGAAGCGGCTTCTGGCTGCGATAGGCGGTGTCGCCGCGGCCCTGCAGCCAGGTCAGCAGCGCTTCGGGATCGGAGGACTCGACGCTGAGCGCCGCCTTGAACCGGTCAGGCGCGCCGCGCTTCCCGTCGGCTTCGCTGACCGAGACCCGGGTCGCGCCCGGCGCGCGAAATTCCAGCCGGTGGACGCGCCAGGATCTGGCATCGCCTTGCAACTCGGCCGCGATGTCCTGCAACGGGCGCCCGCCAAGCATGACCTGCTCGGAAGCAAGTTCGACCTGCGCTGATATCGGCAGAAGCGGAATGGCGGAGTTCAGCGCCTGGAACGCCGGCAGCACGCGTACCGGCTCGGCCGCGCCGTCCTTCTCCTTTGTCGATTCCCTGGCAACGAACCTGTCGGCATCGAGCTGACGCGCCGATAGCGCCGCTCGCAACAGCGGCGCCGCGCCGAACCGGATGTCGCCGCTGCCGGCGAGTTTCAGCGCGCGATCCTCGGCGCCAAAGCTCACTTCGAGCTGGTCGAGCCGCGCCGCCGAATAATCCGCCTTGACCTTGGCGGCGACGCGCCACGGCACCTCGTCGCCTTTGCCCTTCTGGGGTGCGGGCGTGGCCAGCGTCGCGGTGCCCTCGAAACGCGGCGCGCGGGCATCGAAATTCAGGAGGCCGTCGAGATCGATCGCAAGCGCGCGCTGTCCCGGATCGATGTTGAGATGGACGCGGGTGCCGTTGCCGTCGGGACCCTGGCCCGAGGAGACCCGGAACGGATAGCGCGTGCCCGAAAACATGAAATTGCCGTCGCCGCGGATCGCGCCGGCCAGCGAACGGACGTCGCCGCTGAAGGCGATGTCATTGAGCTCGAGCGTCGTGCGGCTCGCCGCGTCATGCAGCGCAATGCGGCCGGTGAGATTGAGCCGGTCGATCGCCAGCGAACCCAGATTGAACGTGCCGGCCGAGGCCGGCCAGTCGATCCGGCCCCTGGCATCGAGGCCGAGATCGAGCGACATGCGGTTGATGGTGAGCTGCGTGGCGCGCACCTCGCCGCGCATCAGGGAACCGAGGCTGAACTCGACGTCGAGCTTGTCGGCGCGCACCTTGCCGAGGTCGTTGACCCCGCCCACCACGACCGAATGCAGTTGCAGCGACGGTGCCGGCAACAGGCGCGCGTCGAGCTTGCCGCCGACGCGGACCGGCGCGCCGAGGACACGCGTCGCCTCGGCCTCGAACTGCGGCCGAAACTGGTTCCAGTCGATGAAGTATGGCCCGACCAGCGCGGCAATCAGCGCAATGATAAAGGCGATTGCCAGGCCGAGCAGCGTCGTCTGCACCGTGTCTCCCCTTGAACCGCCCCGGCGCCGGCCGCGCCACGCCGGAACCGGCCCCGGAGCAGCCCGGAATATAGAGACAAGTTCGACGAAGTCACAGCTTCAACCCGACAGAAGCCCCAACCGGCTCGAACGAGCCGGGGAAAACCATGCCGGTGGAATTGTCAGGCCTTCACCAGCTTGCCGGCAGCCTCTTGAGGCCGCGCAACACGAAGGTCGGCCGCCATTCCGCGTTGACAGCGTCATCCAGCCGCAGGTCCGGGATCCGCCGCAGCAGGGTCGAGATCGCGATCTCGGCCTCGATCCGCGCCAGTTGGGCGCCGAGGCAGAAATGAATGCCGCCGCCAAATGACAAAGGCTTCACATTGGGCCGGGTGATGTCCAGCCGCTCGGGGTGATCGGGATAGATCGCGGGGTCGTGATTGGCCGAGCCGAGCAGGCACAGCACGCTCTCGCCCTTCGGGATGCGCCTGCCGCCGAGATCGTCGATGTCCTCCAGCGCCACCCGGCCGGTCATCTGGACCGAGGAATCGTAGCGCAGGAATTCCTCGACCGCGTTGGTGATCAGCTCCGGCTTCGCCTTGAGCAGCGCGAGCTGGTCGGGGTTGCGGTAGAGCGCCAGCAGGCCGTTGCCGATCAGATTGACGGTGGTCTCATGGCCCGCGCCGAACAGCAGGATGATGTTGGCGGTCAGCTCCTCGTTGGTGAGCTTGCTGCCGTTCTCTTCCGCCTGCACCAGTTGCGTGGTCAGGTCATCGCCGGGGGTCTTGCGCCTGAGTTCGAACAATTGCTGGAAATACATCGCCGCCATCGCATTGCCGGCGTTGCCCTGCCTGATCTCCTCCGGCGACAGCGGCACCGGATCGAGAAGCCGTCCGCCGTCGCGCGAGCCGGCATAGAACGCCTCGCGATGCTCCTCGGGGATGCCGAGCATGTCGCAGATGATGGTGACCGGAAGGCGGAACGCGAAATCCTCGATCAGGTCCATCCTGCCTTGCGGGATGATGCGGTCGAGCGTCTCGTCGACGATCTGCTGGATGCGCGGGCGCATGTCCTCGACCCGGCGCGCGGTGAAGGCCTTCACCACCAGGCCGCGCAGCCTCGTGTGGTCCGGCGGGTCCTGCTGCAGCATCCAGTGGCTCATGCTGCGGAACACCGGCTCTTCCATGATCTTCGGGCCGTAGCGGCGGATGGTGCGCTCGACATAATCCTTGCCGAACCGCTTGTCGCGCAGCACGAGGCTCGCCTCGGCGTGGCGGCTGCAGACATACATCCCGAGCGGCGTCAGGTGCACCGGATCGACGGCGCGCATCCGCTCATAATGCGGATAGGGATCGCGGATGAATTCCGGGTCCAGCGGATTGAAGAGCGGCGCGCTGCCGGCCGTCTGAACATGCTCGTTCATGGTGACCTCTACTGATTGGCGCGCCGTTCAGCGCGTTTTCTCCCGGGGCGGATCGATCAAAACTCGATACATTGTTGTATTGAGTTGCATTCTCGCCTAAACTGGCCGGATGTCAAGGCTACGAACCAGACCGACAAGGGACGACACCCGCGACAAGCTGTTCGAGGCGGCGGCGCGCGTGTTCGAGGAACAGGGCATCGGCAGCGCCAGCATCGAGGCGATCGCGGCCTCGGCCGGCTTCACGCGCGGCGCGTTCTATTCGAACTTCAAGAGCAAGGACGAACTGATCATCGCCATGCTCGAGGATCACGTCGAGCAATCGATCGGGCGGATTCGCGACCTGCTCGAGCGGCACAACAGCCTTGCCGATTTCATCGATGCGCTGAAGAGCATGCATCGCAGCGCGCAGGATCCGCTCGGCCGCTCCCCGCTGCTCCACATGGAAATGATCCTGTTCGTGGCGCGCGCCGAAAAGCGCCGTCCTGAACTCGCCAAGCGGCTGCGCGCCCGGCGCAAGCTCGTCACCGACATCATCGAGACCACGGCGAGGAATGGCGGCCGGACCACCATCCTCGACCCGACATGGGCCGGAGCGCTGGTGCTGGCGCTGGAGGACGGTTTTCGCCTGCACCGCCTGATCGATCCCGAGACCACGCCACCGGACAGCTTTTTCCGTGCCATCGGCGATCTGCAGCGAACGATGGGAATCGCCACGACGTGAAGCTGATGTCACGGTCGTGACACAATGCCGGGATCGGAGTTTAGACACATTCTGCGAGCCAAGCTTGGGTATTGTTGGGCTGCAATCGGATGGCGCGCCTGAAACACCTGATCCTGATTTTGCTGTGGCTGTGCGGTGCGGTCGGCGCCGGGGCGGAGGAAGTCATTTCGCTCGCGCTGCCGATCAGGTGTCAGGTGGGCGTGAGTTGCTTCGTTCAGAACTATGTCGACGCCGACACCTCCGACAAGGTCCGCGACTACAACTGCGGCCGGCGCAGCTATGACGGCCACGACGGCACCGACATCCGGATCCGGAATCAGGAAATACAGAAGCAGGGGATCGAGGTGCTCGCCGCCGCGCCCGGCCGCGTCATCGGGACGCGCGACGACATGGACGACGTCTCGGTCAGGACGGTTGGCAAGACCGCCATCGCCGGCAAGGAGTGCGGCAACGGCGCGCTCATCGAGCATGGCAACGCTTGGGCCACGCAGTATTGCCATTTGGCCAAAGGCAGCGTCCGCCTCAAGGTTGGCGACGCCGTGACGACGGGGCAGCCGATCGGCCTCGTCGGCCTGTCCGGCGACACCGAATTTTTTCATCTGCACTTCACCGTGCGCTATCGCGGCAAGGCCGTTGACCCCTTTGCGTACGGTGCCGCGGAAAATTCCTGCGGCGGCGGCCGATCGCTCTGGGCCACATCCCTTGCCGAGCAGATGCAATACAGGCCGCGCGAGATCATCGACTTCGGCTTTGCCGGCATCGCGCCCACGATGGAGCAGATCGAATCCGGAGAGATCGACAAGCATCCGGTGACGCAGGCGTCCGATGCGCTCGTCGCCTATGTCAGGACCATCGGCCTGCAGGCCGGCGATCAGCAATCGCTCGCGGTGCAAGGTCCTGCGGGCGCTTCCGTCGCCGCCGCCAACCTTCCCGCGCTCGATCGTGACAAGGCGCAGTTTCTCGTACATGCCGGAAGGAAGCGCGGCGAGGCAGCGTGGCCGGCGGGCCGCTATGTCGCGACCTATCGCGTCACGAGGGACGGCGCGGAAGTGCTGCGAAAGACGTTCGACATCGAAGTGCGTCCGCGATGAGCGGCTAACCCTTGCCGGTGATGCCCTGCGCGCTGGGCATTCGTCCGGCAACCGCCCTCACCTTGCCGGGCGAGGCCTGCCAGATCGCGACCGCCGACAGGATGCTGACGGCAACGCCGATCGCAAAAGCTATCGTGTAGCTGCCCGTGAGGTCGAACAGCCAGCCGGTGGCCCAGGGGCCGGCCGCACCGCCCGCCAGGGCGGCCAGCATGATGGTGCCAAAGATGGCGCCGTAATGCTTGCCCTGAAAGATCTCCAGAACGATCGGACCCATCACCGCCGTCAGCCCATAGCCGAGCGCGCCCTGCGTGAAGATCATGAGATAGACCAGCGGCAACACCGGCGCGAATTTCAGCGCGACCAGCGCGGCGAAGCAGATCGCGAAGCCGGCGCAGCTGATCGCCCAGATCCATTCGCGCCCGATCCGGTCGGAGAGATGTCCGAGCCAGATCTGGCCGGGAATACCCAACAGGCCGACGACGCCGAGCGCCCACACCGCGACGTTGGCGCTGAAGCCGACGTCGAGCAGGAATTTGGTCTGGTGCACCTGCACCGCGTACCAGACATAGAGGCCGCAGAAGTAGCCGAGCGAGATCCACCAGAAGCGCGCGGTGCGCAGCGCGCGGGCCAGCGTCCAGTCGGTATTGGCCCAGACGGGATCGACGACGTTCGAGCGCGAGGCGGCCGATGTCGCCGACGGCGCCGCGTCGCCATCGGGCAGCAGGCCGATATCCTCGGGGCGCTTGCGCAGCAGGAGATTGATCGGCGCCAGCACGGCGAACACCAGAACGCCCATCGCGGTGCAGGCGGTGCGCCAGCCGGTCCCTTCGATCATGTGCTGCACCCATGGCAGCAGGGTCACCGAGCCGATGCCGACGCCGGCAAAGGCAAGGCCGATGGCCAGCCCGCGGCGGCGGATGAACCAGTTCGGCAGAAAGAACGACTGGCCGGAATAGCCGAGGCACACACTGCCGGCGCCGACCAATACGCCGATGGTGAGATAGAGATGCCAGGGCTGCGTCGTCAGCGGCGCAAGCAGGAGGCCGCCGCCCATCAGCGCGACGCCAAGCTCCATCACCGCGCGCGGCCCGAGGCGGTCCATCATGCGGCCAATCAGCGGACTGGCGACGCCTGAAGCCACGAAACCGAACGAAAACGCCCCCGCGGTGACGCCGCGATCCCAGCCGAACTCGCCGATGATGGGCGGATAGAACAGCGAGAACGCGGTGCGCGCATTGACGCCGATCGCCATGGTGACAAACGTCACCGCAACGATCAGCCAGCCGTAGAAGAAGGGAAGACGCATCACCGCATTACCGTTTCGAGCCGCGCTGTTGCGGGTCGTCCTGACAACAGGACGCTGGCATCCACGGTTTCGGAGGTCAAGGACGGCGCTTCCAATCATCGGCGTTGACCGCGCCGACCGGGATTTCACCCGTGATAATCTTCTCCACCTGCCGCACCGTCTCCAGCGCCTGGCTCTCGATCGCCGGCGGCGTCAAGCCGCCGATGTGGGGCGTCGCGATGACGTTGGGGAGCCTCGCGAGTTCGGGCGACGGCATCTGGTCGCGTGCGCGGCCGACATCCATGGCGGCGCCGGCGATGCGGTTTTCGCGCAACGCTGCCGCCAATGCCGCCTCGTCGACCAGGTTGCCGCGCGACAGGTTGATGAAGAAGGCATGGCGCTGCATGCGCGCCAGCGCCACCTGCCCGATCAGGTTTTCGGTCTCTTCGTTGGCGACCGCAAGACAGACGACATAATCGGCGCGCGCCAGCAGATCGTCGAGCGGGACATGCCCGATACCGGCGTCGCTCACGGTCGCGTAGGGATCGGCGACCAGGACCTCCATGCCCAGCGCCTTGGCGATGGCGGCGAGGTAACGGCCGATGCTGCCGTAGCCGATGATGCCGAGCCGGCTGCCGGCGAGTTGCCGGCCCATGATGATGTCAGCCTTTTGCCCGGCATGATAGTCGGCGGTGGCGCGCGAGACACCGCGCGACAGGTCGACCATGAAGCCGAGCGCGAGTTCGACAACCGACTGGACGAAGCCCGGTCCGGCCCGCGTCACCAGCACGCCGGCGGCCGACGCGGCGCCGACATCGACGTTGCGGATATCGACCGCGCAGCGGACGAAGGCGCGAAGGGCCGGCAGCGCCGGGAATATCTCGGCCGGTCCCGCAGTGAGGCGATCGGCGACGATGATATCGACCTCGCGCGCCGCCGCGATCAGGCCCGCGGCGTCGAGCGCATCGTTCGCGTCATGCAGCCTCACCTCCGCGAGCGCCTGCAGGCCGCCGAGGGCGCGCGCGCCGTAATACTGGGCGCGGGATTGCGGCGTATGGGTCAGCAGTATTTTCAACGCTCAAGGCCTTCCCGATTCAGAGACCGGCACGTTCGGCGTGGCCGGCGGGCACATCTATGGCCAAGCCGTCGCAGCATGCAAGGCGGCCGGCAATCTCATTGCCCTACTTGCTCCGCGCGATGGTTGTACCATCCCAGTCTTCGCCGGCGGGATTTTCGAGCTGCTGACGACAACGCTCGATCATCGCCGATGACGCCGCATCCTGTTTGCGGATTTCGCGCGCCCGCTCGAAGGCGCCGATCGCGGCCGTAAGATCCCGCGCGCGCCAGGCGGCAAGCCCGGCTTCATATGAGGCCACCCAGTCGCGTGTATCGTCGATCTCGCCGGCCATGCCGAGCAATTCATAGATCTGCAGCCCGCCGGCGCGGCCATAGACCGCGAGCCGGTCGAGTTCGCGCACCACGATGCGCTCGCCGGCAAGCCGGCGCGTTTCGGGACCGATGATGATGGTGGAGCCGTAGGCCTTGTTGGTGCTCTCGAGCCGGCTTGCAATGTTCACGGCGTCACCGATCACGGTGTAGTTCAGCCGCACCTCCGATCCAATATTGCCGACCAGCATGTCGCCGGAATTGATGCCGATGCGGATCCCGACGGAATGGCCGTGGTCGTCGATGAGGCCCGCCTCTTCCACCGCACGCCGGCATGCCAGCGCGGCGCGGCAGCAATCGATTGCATGATCGGGATTCGGCGACGGCGCGCCCCAGAACGCCATCACGGCATCGCCGATGAACTTGTCGATCGTGCCGTTCTGGCTCTGGATCGCTGCCGAGACGCAGTCGAAATATTTCGACAGCAGCGGAATGATGCGGTGGCCGAGCCGCTCCGACATGCCGGTGAAGCCGGCGAGATCGATGAACATCACGCTCATCGGCCGCACCGCGCCGCCGAGCCGCGCGCCATTGCCGTCGCTGATCAGCCGCTTCACGAGGTCGGCGGGAATGTATTTCCGGAACGCCGCCAGCCCCTGCGCCATGTCGCCGATCGCGCCGGAAAGATTTTGGATTTCGGCCAGCCGCGATGGATGCCGCTGCACCTTGTCGAGATCGAAGCGCTCGACATGTCTTATCTCGTTCACCACCTTGATCAGGGGAGCCGCGATCAGGCGCTGGGCGAGCCAGGCCGACAACAAGCCGGCGAAGACGATCAGGATGGCCAGACCGATCAGCAGGTTCCGGATCGTCATCCGCACCGGTCCGAGAAATTCCGATTCCGGCACCACCGTCACCAGCGACCAGCCCGGAAACGAGATCGGCGTGATGACGGCCTGATAGGCCTTGCCGTCGCGCGTCACTGTCGTATTGAACGGCTGTCCTTCGCCGGGCTCGTAGGCGCTGCCGGCATTTCGGATCGCATCGACGGCGACCGGAAACAGCGGATGATCGGTCTTCAGTTCCATCTGCTCGCTGGCATCGGGATCGGGCGAGGCCACCACCTTGCCATCCCGCTCCAGGATGAAGGCGCCGGCTGATTTTCCGACGGTGAGCTGCGACAGGAAGTTCGAGACGCGGGTCAGTTCGATGATGATGGCGACGACCCCGGCCGGCTTGCCGTCGATGGCGATCGGCGCCGAAAATGCCGCCGCCAGTCGTTCACCGCGCGGATGCACAGTCAGCGTCGACCAGTATTCGTCATTGGTCTCGCGGGCGACCCGAAACCATTCCTGCTCGGTCACGGCATAGTCGGTCTCTTCGGACCAACTGGCCTTGAGCCTGAGATCGTTGCCGACGAATTCGTAGCTGTTGATGCGCAGGGTGCGGTCAGGCGTGATCTCGAGCATTTCAATGACGTTGTTGCCGAGCTTGTGCCCGGCATAGAACGATCCGTCCGGCCACCCGAACGCCACCCAGGAAATCGTCGGCTGCGACAGCAATTGCGAGCGGAACACGATTTCGCGCTTTCGGGCGTCGCGCGGATCGAACACTTTTTCGGCGAGCAGCGTCCGCACCGCCAGCATCGACGAGCGCGCCTCCGACGTCACCGACTGCAATTCGTCGCCGACCGCCGACACGATCTGGTCGTTGATGGTGTTGGCCAGCGTCTGGCTGACCTGCTGGGCGGTACGCCACCACAGCAGATGCACGCCGACGGCGCTGACGACGATCGACGTCAGCACGAGGGCGGAAATCGCGGTACGAATGCCGAGGCGCATGCAAGGTCCCAGAATGGCGGGCTGATAGCCGCTATACGGGACCATACCAGCCCATGTTTCGCCCGCGAGGCCGATTTGGCCGCCTGGACACGGCTCTGTGACCGCAGTTGAGCCGCAATGGCGACGAAACTTATCGATTGGCTGTTCCGTACAAGGCAGGAGGGCGCTATGCCTTGCGGTAATTCTCGAAGGTCATGCAATGAACGATGTTTCCATCCCGGCGGCCCTGATTGCCGGTCTCGTCAGCTTCCTGTCTCCCTGCGTCCTGCCCCTGGTGCCGCCTTACCTGGTCTACCTCACCGGCGCGACCATCGAGCATGTCGCCAATGACGAGACGACGGAGACTTCCAAGCGCGCGGTGATGACCTCGGCGCTGATGTTCGTGCTTGGCTTTTCCACGGTTTTCGTGGCGCTCGGCGCCAGCGCCTCCCTGATCGGCGGCTTGATTCGCGCCTGGTCGGCGCAACTCTCGATCCTGGCCGGCATCATCATCATCATCATGGGCCTGCATTTCCTCGGCCTGACCCGGATCAGCCTGTTGATGCGCGAGGGACGGATGCCGATGCCGAAACCGGTCGGCCTGTGGGGCGCCTACGCGATGGGGCTCGCCTTCGCCTTCGGCTGGACCCCGTGCATCGGTCCGATCCTTGCGGCGATCCTGTCGATCGCAGCCGCCGAAGCCACCGTCGCCAAGGGCGCGGGCCTGCTCGCGGTCTATTCCGCAGGGCTCGGAATTCCCTTCCTGCTGGCCGCCTTGATGATCGAGCAGTTCTCCTCGCTGTTCGCGCGGATGAAGCGGCATTTGAGCAAGGTCGAGCATGCCATGGGCGTCCTGATGGTGATCACCGGCATCGGCTTCCTGACCGGGGCCGTCTCCAATGTCAGTATCTGGCTATTGGAGACCTTTCCGGCCCTGCAAAATATCGGCTAGGGCCCCGTAACAAGCACACCGGTTATTGCGAAGCTGGAATCAGAGCCAGATTGCCGCGAGGCGGGCGCGGTGCGCGTTCGCGCGCATGCGGCCTCGCGAGTTCAAATACTTGAAGGGGAGTTCGCATGCATTTCATCATCAATCTTCTCATCCTGCTGCCTGCGCGGATCGCCTCGCATTTCTCCTGGGCGGGGCCTTTGATCATGCGGCTCGTGGCCGGCTACACCTTCATGCAGGCCGGCTGGGGCAAGCTGAATAATCTGGCGCAAGTCACGGAAAACTTTATCGGTTGGGGGATTCCATTTCCCGGGATACTCACCCCCTTCGTGTCGTCAGTCGAATTCTTCGGCGGCATCATGCTGATGCTCGGCCTGTTCACGCGGATCCCCGCCGCGATGCTGGCCGTGGTCATGCTCGTCGCCATCAGGTCGGCGAAATGGGGCGACGTCGATTCCGTGGAAACGCTGCTCGGCTTCGAGGAGGCGACCTATTTCGCCGGCTTCATGTGGCTCGCGATCGCAGGCCCCGGCGCCGCGTCGCTGGACCGGCTGCTGCTGAATGCCGGCGGTCATGCCAAGGCTTCCACCTGACCGAAGGGGTTATCCGACTCACAATGCCGTGACATCAGCGGAAGGCTGAGCCCGCAGCCGGTCACCCCCGTAGCTGAAGAGGACGCCATCTTCCGGGGAAGCCGCCATGACATTCGTTCGTATCGCCGCGCTTGCGCTCGCCACCCTTGCCGCCTCGCCAGCGCTGGCTGCGGACGGTCCCAAATGGAGCGGCTGGGGCGATGACCTGTTCGCCCGCGCGCAGGCCGAACAGCGCTTCGTCATCCTCGATCTCGAGGCCGTGTGGTGCCACTGGTGCCACGTCATGGAGAAGACGACCTACGCCGATCCCAAGGTTCGCGAATTGCTCGCGGAAAAATACCTGCCGGTTCGCGTCGACCAGGACGCCAATCCCGATCTGTCGAGCCGCTATGGCGATTGGGGCTGGCCCGCGACCATCGTGTTCGGCCCCGATGGCACCGAGATCGCGAAGATCCGGGGATATATCGAGCCGGAGCGGATGCAGGCGCTGCTCAAGGCGATCATCGACGATCCCTCGCCCGGACCGTCGGTCGGCGAAGCCTTTGAGGTGAAGCCGTCGACCTCGGCCTTCCTCGACAAGCCGCAGCGCGCCGCGCTCAACAGGAATGTCGACGAATCCTACGAGGAAAAGCTCGGCGGCTGGGGCGAGAACCAGAAATTCATCGACGCCGACAGCATGGATCTGGCGATCTCCCGCGCCGAAGCCGGGGACGCCACCGCGATCAGGCGCGCCCGGCAGACGCTCGATGCCGCGATCGCGCTGATCGATCCGGTCTGGGGCGGCGTCTACCAATATTCCGAAGGCGGCTCCTGGACGCGCGTGCATTTCGAAAAGATCATGTCGTTCCAGGCACAGTATCTGCGGCAATACAGCCAGGCCTATGCGCTGTGGAAAGACCCGAAATATCTCGCGGCCGCGCGCAGCATCGAACGCTATCTCGCGGAATTCCTGACCGCTCCCGACGGCGCGTTCTATGTCAGCCAGGATGCCGATCTCGACCACGATACCGACGGGCACACATATTATGCGCTGCCGGACGGCGAGCGGCGCAAGCTCGGCATGCCACGCATCGACAAGAACCTCTACGCCCGCGAGAACGGCTGGGCGATCTCCGCCCTTGCGGCCTATTACAACGTCAGCAACGATCCGAAGGCGCTGGCGATCGCCGAACGCGCCGCGACATGGGTGATCGACAACCGCGCGCTGCCCGATGGCGGCTTCCGCCACGGCGAGAAGGATCGTGGCGGTCCGTTCCTCGGCGACACCTTGGCGATGGGTCAGGCCTTCGTCGATCTCTATGCCGCAAGCGGAAACCGCGACTGGCTCGCCAGGGCCGCCAAGGCCGGCGATTTCGTCGCGACCTTTCGCGACAAGGCCGGCGGCTTCATCACCTCGAAGACCGCGGAAGGCAAGACCGGCGTGCTTGCCAAGCCCGCCAAGCTGCTTGACGACCAGGTGCAGGTCAGCCGTTTCATGAACCTGCTCAACCGCTACTTCGGCAACGAGACCTATCGCGAGCAGGCCGCGCATGCGATGCGCTATCTCGCCAGCGCTGCGGCCAGCATGATGCGTCCCCTGCCGGGCGTGCTGCTCGCCGACGAAGAACTCGCGGTCGAGCCGACCCACATCACCATCGTCGGGCACAAGGATGACGCCCGCGCCAGGACGCTGCACGCGCTCGGCCGCGCGCTGCCGGCCCGCTACAAGCGGCTGGAATGGCTCGACCTGCGCGAGGGCAAGCTGCCCAACCCCGACGTCGAATATCCCGACCTCGGCGAGCCCGCGGCCTTTGCCTGCAGCAACCGCATCTGTTCGTTCCCCTCGTTCAATGCCGAGGAACTTCGGGCAACGGTCGCGCAGATGGCGAAGCTGAAGCCTGGACGTGGATAGGCGGGGCGAGGTTTTCATTGTGCGCCGCAACGAGGCGCTCGCGCGCAACGG
Source organism: Bradyrhizobium sp. (assembly GCF_036735945.1). Taxonomy (GTDB): domain Bacteria; phylum Pseudomonadota; class Alphaproteobacteria; order Rhizobiales; family Xanthobacteraceae; genus Bradyrhizobium. The sequence continues at coordinate 29,995 of NZ_DAINNI010000052.1, forward strand.
TCAGCGCGGGGCGCAACGAAATACTGTCGCGCCGCGGGGGTTGGACCTGGATGGGATATCCAACCGCAAAAAAAGAAAATTTTCTTTCGAAACTTTGTAACCAAATCGCCCGATGCCCCGTAGCTGGTTTTCGGATGCGCACTCGGTCGCAAAACCTGCCGTTTACGGCAAGCCGTCCCGACCGGCCGCCATCCTTCACTTCGCTTGTGGGGGTCCGTGATCGAACGATCAGGAGATGCTCGCAACGTCCTGTCTTCAAACAATGATCGAGGAGATCGTCATGAAGCTGAATTCCAAATCCGGTGCGACGCTCGCCGCTGCCGCGGCCACCCTGTTCCTTGCCGGTTCGGTGGTATCGACGGTGTCGACGCCCGCGAACGCCGCCCAGGGCAAGTGCATGGCCGGCAACGCCTGCAAGGGCCAGAGCGCCTGCAAGGGCTCTGCCAATGCCTGCAAGGGCCAGAACGCCTGCAAGGGTCAGGGCTTCTCGATGTCTTCCGAAAAACAGTGCGCCGCCATGGGCGCCAAGTTCGTCAAGGGTTGATCGGCGGATCAGGGTCCCCGGGGGTTCGGCGATGCCGGGCCCCCGTTGTTTCGGGGCCGGCGCTCAAAATAAAGTTGGCGTCGCCTGTAACTTGATCCGAACCCGCTGCGTAGTTTTCTCCGGGTGCCGTTTGTCGGCTGGATTTGTCGCTGCTTATGGGCGGTGCACCCTCTCAACTTCCTTTGGAGGATACCAATGAAGATGACATCCAAGTCCGGCGCCGCCCTGGCCGCCGCCGCTGCCACCCTGTTCCTGGCCGGCACCACCGCGTCGACGGTGACCTACGCAGCCGGCGAAGGCAAATGCATCGGCGTCAATGCCTGCAAGGGCCAGAGCGCATGCAAGGGCGGCGCAAACGCCTGCAAGGGCCAGAACGCCTGCAAGGGTCAGGGCTTCTCGGCCTTGACCAAGGAAAAGTGCGACGCCGCCAAGGGCAAGTATCAGCCGTCCTGAGCCGCGGGAACGAGGCCCGGTGTAGGCCGGGCCTTGCATCCATGCTAGGTTGTCGGGATAATTTGGCAGGGCCTTCCGGTTTGGCGGCCTTTGAGTGGAGACGAGATGAACGTCGCGAGCAGAATGCCTGATAGCTCGGCGTCCCCGCTTGCGGCGCATTCGGCGATGTCGGCCAGGCCTCCGTTCCTTGGCTTCGGTCTCGGCCTGCGTCACCAGCACTATGATGAGATCCTGAACGGCCAGCCGCCCATCGACTGGTTCGAGGTCATCAGCGAGAACTACATGCTGCCCGGCGGCCAGCCGCTGCGCACGCTCGATCGGATCCGCGAACGCTATCCCGTGGTGATGCACGGCGTCTCGATGTCGATCGCCTCCACCGCGCCGCCGAACTTCGAATATCTGCAGGCCCTGAAGGATCTCGCCCGGCGCGTCGAGCCGAAATGGGTCTCCGACCATCTGTGCTGGACCGGCGTGCACGGCAAGAA
>NZ_DAINNI010000053.1:0-30897 GCF_036735945.1 Bradyrhizobium sp.
CGCGGGCGGACGGCCTTGCTCTACCGAGCTACACCATCACTGGGGACACGACCCGGTGCCATCAGTGCCGACAGTTCGGACGTTCTTTTGAGATTAGCTATGGAAGGCGTTGGGATCGTTCGATTAGGCGAACTGGCAGTTGCTAGGGCGCTCAGGAACGGGTGTCTGGAGCCGCTTCTACTAGACGTGCAGGTGAGCGAAGGCTACCCGCTGTCGGCTCTCTTACCGTCGGGCCGCCAACGATCTCTAAAGGTAAAAGTGTTCTTGGAATTTCTGAGTGAACGGCTCGGTTCAGCCTCGTGGCGAACAAACGGACGCGTGCAATCACTGTGAACCGCCAGACTGAAAGCACCTAGCCAAGTCCGGTTCTGACCCTTTGCCTACAGTAGAAACGGTAGAGACTTTGCCGGTTGTCGCTAAAATGTGAGAGAGAAAGCAACCCTGCTGAGCGTGCAAACTGCCGCGCGGCGAGCCGGGTCGTAACAGCTAGACTCTGAATTATCCTAGAACTTCCCCGCCAGCGTCAGCCGCACCGCGAGTGGCTCTGCCGGATGAACGTGACGATCGGCAACACCGTCGATCGGCTCGCCCGGCAAACGCGACAGATAGTAGTATTCGACCTGGTTGGTCTTCGCGTTGAAGAGATTCAGCACGTCGAGCTGAAACCGCAGGCCGTTGTCGAACTTGTAACCCGCCCGCGCATTGAAGATCATCGACGACTGCGAACGGACGCTGTCGTCCTCGATCAGCGGACGCGGGCCGAAATAGCGTCCCTTCAGCGCGCCGAACCAGCCGGCCTCGTGGCCGAAGGTGACCGCACCACTCGCGATCCACGCTGGCGCACCGGGGATGCGATCGCCCGCGGGGTCGAAATCGGTGAAGCGGGCCTTCGTATAGGCAACATCGAGATCGAGCGCCAGCCACGGCAGCGGCTTGTAATTGTTGGTCCACTCCACGCCGATCCGCCGGCTTGGCCGGCTCGCCTCGGTGGTGCCGGCGTCGCCCACGAACAGCAGTTCGGAATCGAAGTCGAGCATGAAGACCGCGACCGAGCTCGTGAGCCCATCGATCGCCTTGGTACGAACGCCGAGTTCGGCGCCCTTCGATCGCACCAAGAGCGGCACGCGATCCTGCGGCGTCACCTTGTCGATCGGATCGACGGTGATCGTCGCGCCCCTGATGTCGTTGGAGTGCAGGCCGTAGCCGGCATTGCCGTAGAACTCGGTCTTGTACCAGGGGCCGAGCACGATGCCGGCCTTCGGGCTCGTCATCGACGCCTGTGCGTTGCCGGAATTTTCCGGCGTGTCGCTGGAAACGCGGCCTGCAAAATAGTCCTGGCGGATGCCGACCGTGGTGCGCAGCCAATCGTTCCAGCGCGCCGTCGTATCGGCCCACAGGCCGACATTGCCTTCCCTCACGCTGTCTTCGCGAACGGTGGAGAGCATGTCGCGCTGCAACGTCTTGAACAGGCCGACCCGAATATCGTCGCCGCGCGTCTGCAACCCGACGCGGGTCTGGGTCTCGATGCCGGCCACGCGCATATCGAAGGCGTGGCTGGCATTGAGACCGTAGACCGTGCGCTTGTCCAGCTGGCTGAACTGATCGCCGTTGACGGGATCGTCGAGAAAGTAGGTGAAATTGTTGTAGAGGTTCATCGACGAGCGGATCAGATAGGCGTTGGCCTTGGTCTGCCCGTATTCGCTCGAATGCGCCCAGTTGCTCGACAGCGAGAAGCGGCTGGACGTGCCGCCATCCGTCGGATCGAGCGTGCCGAAGCGGCCGATGATGCTCTGGTCGATCGCGCGCTGCGCCACCTGGTCGGTCGAATTCCAGCCGTTGGAATAGGCCATCGCCGACAGCGTGAACCCGTCGGTCGCCGTGCCCTGGCTGTAGCGCAGCACGCCGTTGATCTTGCGCACATTGTCCGCCACGTCCCACGGGCCGTTGTATTTGACACCCTCGATCGCCGCCAGCAGCGTGCCCGCGCCGACCGCGGTCGATCCTGCCGCCAGCCCGCGGTGATAGCCGAAGGTGCCGTTGGTGGTCTCCAGAATGTTCCTGGGCAGCCGGTTGATGTAGTCGATCGCGATGGCGCCGGCGGAGCCGAAGTCGCCGACGTCGGCCCAGTACGGTCCCTTGCGGACGTTCACCGACTGGATCAACTCGGGAATCATGAAATTGATATCGGCGTATCCCTGCCCGTGGCCATGGGTCGGCATGTTGACGGGCATGCCGTCGATCTTGATGGAGAGATCGGTGCCGTGATCGAGATTGAAGCCGCGCAGAAAATACTGGTTGGCTTTGCCTTCGCCGGAATGCTGGGTGACGATCAGGCCCGGCACCACTTCCAGCGCCTCGCCGGGGCGGGCGAACGGCAACGCGTTCACCTCGGCGCCGCCGATGGTCGTGGCACTGGCGGCGGTGGGCTGCATGTATGCCGGCCCTGCGGTCGCGGAGCCCGACGTTACGCCGCTACTGACCTGCGGTGCAACGGGCACGCTTGGCTGGACCGCGGATGGATTTTGCGCAGCTCTCTCTCGACGGGGCGGCTTGGGACGGTTGCGCGGCCTCGCGTCGGGGGGATTGACCGTCACCGCGGGAAGCTGGCCGGGCGTTTGCGCCGCGGCGGTCTGGGCATTCGCTGGAAACTCCGCGGCTAACAGGTATGCAGCGGCGGAAAACGCGCCCCAAGCAGATCTACGCAACGCTCATGTCCCCGCATGACAATTGCTACATTCTAGCGAGGTAGTATGAGCTTGCAATAAAAATCTCATACTCGAGAACACTGGTAGCGGTATTCGGGGAGACAGCAGGTCGCAGCGCAGAAAGAGCAAGTTCGACGCGACCCGCTCGAGTAATTTCCCTGCTCGGGAGTTGCGGCTCGGACGCCCGAATTCATAACCTAAATCACAGTTCAGCTTCAAAACATTCCAATGCGTGGCCATTCTTCTGAATGGCGAGAAATATCTCCATCATTCGGAATGATCTGCGAACAACATCGACGAATGACGTAGGTGCTCAGAGAGTGAGGAGGTCCGCCGCTTGCAGACATTGTGGGACACTGTACGACATCTAGGGCTTTAGGAACGCGTGACATTGCACCGTGATGCTGGACCAAATACTGTTCGTCGTTCGTTAGGAGGGAGAGTGAACGCAGCGAGAGCAACTCGGGACGCTGAGCGGACGCCGGACCGCCTCTGTTCCGACGACATCAAGCTCCTCATGGTAGCAGCGTACGCCGCGGCTTTCGTCATATTCGGGCTGGCGGTGTCCGGGCCCGAGGCCACAGCACTTGGACTCGAAGCAATTTTGTTCAGCCGCGACACCCTACTAACAGATTATATTGGTCTCGGCGGTATCGGGGGGGCGTTTGTCAATGCCGGCGCGCTCACGCTTGCTGCCTGCGCTATCTACCGGATGGCCAGGGCTGAGATGACCGGCGCCGCGATTGCAACGCTATTCTTGGTGCTCGGCTTTGCATTGTTCGGAAAGAATCTTCTGAATGTGTGGTTCATTGTGCTGGGCACCTTCCTCTATGCTCGGTTCAAGCGCGAGTCATTTTCAAGTCATATCAATGTCGCGTTCTTCGGATGCGCGCTTGCGCCCATCTTTTCGGAAATCCTTTTTAGCGCTTCGCTTGGCTATATTGCGACGGTACCACTCTCCATCATGACGAGCGTCGTTCTAGGCTTTGTACTTTCACCCGTGGCAGCGCAGCTAGCGGCATTGAGCGGACCAAGCATTGCGATAGCCGTGACCGCGCCCGCCAGAACCGCGTAGCCGAGCACCTCGACTCCCCGGCCAAGGACGTAGGTAAGCGCAAGGCCAGCAAGCAAACCGTTATAGCCATAAAGACCCGTCCTGAGCGACGCCGCGTCGGCGCGCAGACAGTATGCCGTCGCGGTTCCCGCAACGAGCGCGGCTATCCCGCCTGTCATCACGTGCACTGTTCCCGCGGCCAATGCGCCCCAGCCGAGCGCTACCAGGAAGAGCGCTCCGCTGAGTGGATTGTCCTGAAACAAGACTTGTCCCGCACCGCGCAAATTGATGTCAACGAAACGAAGTATCCGATGGGTGGCGCAGCAGCGCTCCCAATCTCGCAAAATCCGGTCCATGCGCGCGTCCGAGCGAGTTCAGTTGGAAGGAAGCCTAGCATAATGACACGCCAGTCAAAGCTTTGAAGACGCGCGCTGCTTGCTTCGGACGGAGGACTAGGTCGATTGTATTGCTTTTCAACGCCGCCAAAGTTAACATCACGCATCGCCAACGCCTTCGGGATTGGGGGAGTCGCTGACAAAGATGGCGCCGGACCGTCCCGTATCGAGAAGATCAGCCAAAGGCTTTCTGTGGCTCTGGTTGCTTCTCGCCATCATCTGGTTTGCCGCCAATTCGTCGCTTGCGATCGAGGCGCTTGCAACGGGCGCGTTCATTGCCGGCGTGCTCGCCTGGATTTTCGTTCGTAGCTTCCCGGCATGGTCGGACATCCGGTTGTCTCCCTCGCGCCTGCTGCACTTCATTCGCTATACCAGCGTATTCGCGGTGGAGATGGTGCGCGCCAATCTCAGCATGCTGCGCTATGTTTACGCGCCCCGCATCGACATCAATCCGGGCATCGTCAAGATCAAAACGCGCCTGCAGACGCCGGTCGGTCGGTTGGCGCTGGCAAATTCCATCGCGCTCACGCCAGGATCGCTGGTCGTCGATCTGGAAGGCGATACCCTGACCGTGCATTGGCTGGACGTGCAGACGGCGGACCCGGAAGAAGCCGGCCGCCTCATCGCCGGCCCGTTCGAGCGCGACCTGGAGAAGACCTTTGGCTGACAACATCCTGCTCATGGCTGGTGCCCTGATCTTCTTTGCCATCGGGTTTGCGGTGCTGCGGCTGATCATCGGGCAAACGGTTGTGGATCGCGTGGCGGCCGTCGATCTGCTCGCCGTCATTTCGATCTCGATGATCGCACTATATGCACATGTTGCGGGCCGGTTCGCCTATCTCGACGTCGCCCTGGTCTATGGGGTGCTGAGCTTCCTCGCCGTGGTGGCGACGGCGCGCTATCTCGAACGCGGGCTCTAGCCGTCATGCTCGAGCTCCTCGTTTTCCTCATCTGCGGTGCGATCGTTGTCAGCGGAATTCTCGCGATCGTTCTCGATGGTGTGCTTGTTGCCGCGATCAGCGGCGGGCTCGCGACCCTGTTCGCCGCCGTCTGCTACGTGCTGCTCGGTGCCCCCGATGTGGCGATGACGGAAGCGTCGATCGGCTCCGGACTGTCAACTCTTATCCTGGTCTACACGATCCGCAGGACCGCGGGTGCGAAGGATTGAGTGATGGCGGAATTGATTGGAAGCATACTGATCCTGCTTGGCGCGTTCTTTCATTTCTCGGCCGGGCTCGGCATGCTGCGCATGCCAGACGCCTTTACGCGGATGCAGGCCGGCACCAAGGCTTCGACGCTCGGCAACGCGCTGATCCTAATCGGCATCGCGATGTATCATCCCGGCTGGACGCTGAAACTCGTCATCCTGATCTATTTCGTTTTTATGACGAATCCGGTCTCCTCGCACGCGCTGGCGCGCGCGGCGCGCCGCATCGGAATCCCGATGGCCGGAAAGGCCGGCGCGAATCCGCTTTCCGGTTCGACCACGACCGTACGGGATAGCGCCTGATGCAGCGCATATTGTCCGTCGCCGCCATCGTCCTGTTCGCACTCATCTTTGCGAGCATCGCGATCGGATATGGCGGGCAGCAGGCGCTGCGCCCGCTGGCGGAGAGCTACGTCCGGCTGGTGCCGCTCGAACTCGGCGCGCCGAACGTCATCACCGGCATCCTGCTCACGTACCGCGCGTTCGACACGTTGGGAGAGGTTGCGGTGCTGTTCATGGTGGCTGCCGGCGTCGGACTCGTGCTCGGCGTAACCGCCAAATCTCCCGGCGCCGAGGATCCGGAAGCAGAACGCAAGACGCCCGCGTCCGAGATAATACAAAGCGCCACCCAGATCCTGGTGCCGCTGATTTCGATTTTCGCTGCTTATATCATTATGAATGGGCATATTTCTGCGGGCGGCGGCTTTCAGGGCGGCGCCGTCATCGCATCTGCCGTCATGCTCCTGCTGCTCGCGAACCCGTCGCTGGTGCTGAACACCGCCTTTCTCAGCATTACTGAATCCGCCGCGGGCGTTTCGTTTGTTCTCGTCGGCATTGCGGGGCTGATCTTCGCCGGCGGCTTTCTGGACAACCGGGTGCTGCCGCTCGGGGAGTTCGGGGCTTTTTTCAGCGCCGGAGCTATTCCGGTGCTGTCGGTGCTGCTTGGCGTCAAGGTCGGGTGCGAACTCGCTGTCATCCTAGACAGCTTCCGAACCTGAACTCTTCATGCGGGCAGGTCCATCATGATTTCCACCATAGTGCTCATCACCGGTCTCATTGTCATGCTGATTGGCATCTGGGGCGTGCTCACACATCGCAACATCCTGCGTATCATTATCTCGCTGTCGCTGCTCGGAACCGGTTCGCATATTCTCATTGTCGCGATCGGCTATGTGCGTGGCGGTACGGCCCCGATCATCGACCGCGCGCTGAGTATCGCCGAAGCCCCGGTGCGCGCGGTTGACCCCGTCCCCTCCGCGCTGGTCGTCACGGCGATCGTCATCGGCCTTGCGGTCTCGGCGGTCATGTTTGCCTATGCGATCCGTCTCTACGACGCGAAAAAGACGCTCTCCATCGACGCTTTCACGGATTCGAAATGGTAGACGGTCTGCTCCAGCCGCTGAACATCTTCATTGTCGGGCTCGGCGTAGCCTTTCTGATCCCGTTGCTTTATCGGCTCGGCGGCAACGCAGTGGCGGTGGGGCTGCTGCTTGCGCTCGCGGCGATGACAGCGATCTCCGCTGTTGGCTTGTTCCGGCTCGCACAGGGAGCGGCACCGATCGAAATGCTGACCGGCGGCGCGAAGCCGCCGGTAGCCATCAACCTGCGGCTCGGGCTGCCGGAGGCGATCTTCGCGCTCGGCGTGAATCTCGTCGCGCTGTTCGGCGCGGTCCACGTCGTGCGCGAGAAATACAGCACCGTCCTGATCTATCTGCTGATCGTCATGGGCATCCAGGGCATGGTGATGACCCGCGATCTGTTCAATCTATTCGTGTTTCTCGAGATCGTGTCGATCGCGACCTACGGTTTGCTCAGCCTGCGCGATACGCCCGCCGCCTTGTCCGCGACGTTCAAGTACCTCATGGCAACGGTGTTGGCGTCCGGCTTCTTTCTGATCGGCACGATATTGCTCTATGCCGTCACCGGCCTGCTCAACATCGATGACCTGATCGCGAACCGTGCCGCCATTGCCGGGCCCATCGGGATCGCCGGGCTGATCTTCCTTCTTGCCTGTCTGCTGCTGGAACTGAAGCCGTTTCCGGCCAATGGCTGGGGTCTTGATGTTTACGAAACCGCGCGCCCCGATGTTGCCGCCATGATCTCCGGCGGCGTTTCGGCCGGCGTGTTTTTTGCGCTCCTCAAGCTGCTGCCGCTGTTCGAGGCGCAACTCACGCTAATCGCGATCCTTGGTTCGATCACCTTCGTATTCTCGAATCTCATCGGGCTTCGGCAGACCAACGCGCAGCGCCTGCTCGGTTATTCCTCGATCGGCCAGATGGCACTGCTGACGATGGCAGTCGCGCTCCTCTATCGTCCCGGCGCCGAAGCCACGATGTTGCTGGTGGTCGGCGGGCTGTTCATCAATCATTTGTTCGCCAAGGTTGGCCTGTTCTGGCTGGCGGGCCGTGTCGGCAAGTTGCTCATGCGCGATTGGTCGCTGCCAGGCAGGAATGCCGCGGCGGTCGTCTTGTTTGGCATCTTCATCGCCGCGATCTCGGGGCTGCCACCCTTTCCAGGCTTCTTCGCGAAGTGGCAGCTGATCCTGACGCTCGCGTCCGACCAGCGGTATCTCTACATCGTTGTCATCCTGGCGGGTTCGCTGCTGGAAGCAGCCTACATGTTCCGCTGGTTCGGCCAGTCGCTCCACGGTGACGCTAATGCCGAAGGGTTACCCGAGAGACTGACGGGGCTGACACCGATCGGGGGCATGGCGGCGCTGCTTGTGATCAGCGGATGCATCATCGCGCGCTTCGCAGGTCTCGATGTGCCCTGGGTAGCGCTTCCGCTCGCCGCAGGGCTCGTTGCTTGCGGGCTCTGGCGCTTGCCCGCGCGCATGCAGGGCCTCATTGCGCTTGCGCTCGTCCTGATCGCCGGCCTTTGGTTCGTCAGCGATCTCTCCGGCCTGAGCCGGCTCTATGCCATTATTCTGCTCGCTGGCGGTCTAGTTGTGTCGATCGGCTGCCTGTACCGCGTCGATCAGCGACCCGGCTTCTATCCGCTGCTTGCGGTGATGTTGCTCTCGCTACCCGCGCTGCCGCGGGCGACGACGAGCCTCGAGTTTATCTTCATCTGGGAACTCATCACGCTGTCCTCCTACTTCCTCGTCCTGCGTCGACCCGAAACTGCTGCGCACGCGCTCCGCTATCTGTTGTTTTCGCTCACTGCGGCGTTCTTCATGCTGGTCGGGTTCGCCGTCATGAATGCGATCATGGAAACGCAGTCGCTATCGGCTTTCCGTACCGCAGGTCCCGGCGTCGCGCCAGTCTTCGTGCTGCTGGCAATCGGTCTCCTGATCAAGGCGGGTGCAACTGGCGTCCATGTCTGGCTGCCTGATACCTATGCCGAGGCGGAGAACGATGTGTCTGCGCTTTTGTCAGCTGTCATCAGCAAAGTTGCGATTTTTGGATTGCTGGTCGGGACCTATGTCGCGGTCCGGCTTGAGGCGGGCCTGAACTTCGCGCTTGTTCTTGGCTGGATCGGCATGCTGACGACGCTGGTCGGCGCCATGCTCGCCGTGCGTCAGGACGACATCAAGCGGATGCTCGCCTATTCCAGCATGAGTCAGCTCGGCTATATCGTCGCGGCGATCGCGCTCATGAGCCATCTCGGCTGGGTGACCGCTCTCTATCTCGTCGCCAACCATCTGCTGGTCAAGGGCATCCTGTTCCTTGTCGCCGCCGCGGTAATCCTGCGCACCCGCACGCGCAGGCTGACCGAACTAGGAGGCCTCGCCGGTGCCATGCCGCAGACGTTTGCGCTCGCGACCGTAGCCGTCGTCGCGATGTCGGGCCTGCCGCCGCTCGCGGGCTTCGGCGGCAAATGGCTGCTGCTCAGCGCCATGCTGGAGAAGGGCTGGTACGCGCCAGCGGTGATGACGCTGCTCGCCACGTTCATCGGGTTTCTCTACATGGCGCGCTTCATCCAGGCGATCTTTCTCGGCGTGTCGGAGCGCCCGGCGACGACCATTACCGAAGCGCCGCTCGCGCTCCTGCTCCCGCAATATCTTCTGGTCGGCGGTATCCTTGCCATGTCGTTCTTCCCGAAGCTCCTGATCGAGCCGATTTCTCAGGCCATCGACCCGCAATTTGCGTCGACGCTTCGCTGGGAAGGTATGTCGCTAGAGCTGATCTATGCGTACTGGAATCCATTGCCTGTGATGGCCTTCGCAGTGGCGATCTCCGCGGCGCTGCTGGGTTTGCTCTTCCTGCTGCGGCGTACAAGTCGGCGTGGACGATCAGTGCGCTCTGAAAGCGTCTTTGAGGCTTCTCAGCGCATCTGCGTCGCGCTAACGCCCTCGCTTGCTGTCGGGTTCTGGAATGCAGTAATGGCGTGCGCTCAATTCGCGTCAGAGCGCAGTCGACGCATCTATACCGGCAACGGACACACCTACAATCTCTACATCCTGTACTATCTGTTGGTACTTTATGCCCTCGGTGGCGGCAGCCATCAGTTGTGGACGATGACGGGGCATGACATGTGGTTCGCAATGAGTCGATAACTCCATGCAGACCCGCAGCGCAGGTGTGCGAACCAGCGCGTTTCTAGGTCGGGTGAGCTCTCTTCGGCAAAAGTATTACACGGCGCTCGGGCGGGCATTGCATGCGGGTGCTTGTCAAAGCGGTTTCCTGGCGATAATTCTGGCAGGTGGCGCTCGTTGCCCGATTCAAAGGCGCGGCAGAAGGTGCAATGAGAGAAGCCTATGGATCCTTTCAGATTTTCGACGCAAGCGGTCCGTGCCCGAGACCAGAAGGCGGCTTGGACAGAGTGGTTTCAGCCCGTTTTTGACGTGCACGCAGCTGGCGCTCACAAACAAGGTTTTGAGGCAAATTATTTGATTTGGGATTTTCCCGAATTCAGTTTTACCCGGGTTTCTGCTCCCGCCACACGCTCTGTGCGCTCCGCGATGAATTTGCGCCGTTGTCCTGTCGATCATTGGGTGATTACGTACTGCCAGCGGGGCGACACTGCGTATTCCGCAAACAACCTGCAACTGAATGCTAGAGCTGGTGTACCATTCGTCTGGTCGCTGGGACAGTTCTCAGATAGCCACCGCGTCGCTTCGGACCGACTGCAGCTCTACCTGCCGCGCGATTCGTTTTCGGAGATCGGAGGATCCCTGGATGCAGCGGTAGGATCAATTCTGCAGACGGGACCTGGCCAACTCCTTGCCGAATTTATGCTTCTGCTTCAGCGCAATCTGCCCAATCTCACAACCGAGGAGGCGGCCCGGCTACCAAATGCAGTTCGCGCAATGGTCGCGGCCTGCATCGCTCCCTCTGCCGAGCGGTGTATGATCGCCTCGCCCCAGGTTGGCATCACGATACTGGAAAAGATTCGACGGGCGGTTCGCAAGAATCTTCGCTCACCATCGCTCCGCCCCGATGAACTTTGCCGGGAAGTGGGATTGTCTCGTTCGCAACTCTATCGTGCCCTTGAGAACGAGGGCGGTGTCGCCAGATATATTCAGCGCCATCGACTTGCGGAAAGCTTCGCTTTGCTCTGCGATGTCTCGGAAAACCGGTCGATTGCGGATGTCGCGGCAAGCCTTTGCTTCCCCGATCCGTCCAGTTTCAGTCGCGCCTTTAGGCGCGAGTTTGATATGGCTCCCGCGGAGGTGCGCGAGGTCACGCGTTCCGGAGTGTCACCTACGAAGCAACGTCAACATCAAAGCGTTTTGCAACGCCAAAGGTTCTCGGACTTCCTGCAGGGCTACTAGAAAAAGCATCGTGCCAAATTGATGGTCCGTCCAACAAATTCGTTCGACAGGCGACTGTGACGAGGACTTTCCGAATCACTGCAGGCAAGTAGAAGATCGCCAGGAACGACGGCATGATAGTGGACAAAGTTCGGGCGACCCAGTCCACACGCGTGCCACGGCTGATAGTAACAGCTCTCATCGGCACTGCGCTTGAATGGTATGACTTTGCTCTTTACGGCGTCACGGCGGCACTTGTTTTCGCGCCTCTCTTCTTTCCTACATTTTCACCGATCGCTGGCTCTCTCGCAGCATTTGCGACCTATGCGGTCGGTTTTCTCGCAAGGCCGCTCGGCGGCATTATCTTCAGTCACTACGGCGACAAGATCGGACGAAAGCCCGTGCTCGCAGTGACGCTTTTGATCATGGGCGTATCGACCTTCTTAATAGGATTGCTGCCGACCTTTGATCAAATTGGAGTTTGGGCGCCAATTCTCCTGGCAGTTCTTCGACTAACACAGGGACTCGGGGCTGGCGCCGAATACGGAGGAGCAGCGCTTCTGCTCGCCGAGCAAAACCCGCGCCGCCGAGGATTCTTCGGAGCTTTCGCGGCGTCGGGTGTATTCATCGGTATCGCCTTGTCGTTGGGCATCTTCACACTTGTCACAGGCTTCATGTCGCAAGCGACGCTTCTGAATTGAGGATGGCGTTTACCCTATCTCTTCAGTGCCGTGGTCATTGCTGTCGGCCTGTACATGCGCTTTACGTTACAGGAGACGCCTGAATTTAGTGACGTGCAAGCCCGGCGCGCGCAAGCCGCCGTTCCACTACTGGAAGTATTCTCCGATCCGAAGCGCATTTTGCTGCCACCGCGGCGGCGTTCACAATCCCTTTTTTCGGTGCACTGGCAGACCGCATCGGGGCATGCCGCGTGATCATGCTAGGCACTGCTGCCTCCGCCCTGTTCGCGTTTCCCTTCTTCTGGATGTTGAACTCGCGCGAGACTTGGATCATTTGGCTCGCGATTGTCGTCGGCTTGTCGCTCGGGGTAGCTTCAGTCTCCGGGTCTATTGCCGCGTTCTATGCTGGGTTGTTCCACACGCGAATACGCTATACGGGGCTTGTTTTCTGCAGAGAGGTCAGCGGCGGAATTGTAGGTGGATTTACACCGTTAATCGCAACTTCGCTCGTCGCATGGAGTGGAGGTAGTACTTGGCCGGTTTCGATCTACATGATCGTTACGGCGCTCGCTGGCTTCGTATGTGCTTTTTTTGCGGGATCGATTGTTGACGATCCGGGATCAGAGGGGCGAATTCGGCAGAACGCTTGGCGGTCAGTGAAGACGTAGGCTCCGTAGCTGCGTTGTAGAGATTCCCAGTGAAATCTATGGGCGGCGAACAACTTCATGTCCGTGCGGGGTGTCGTGGGTGACCGTGCCTACGGGCTCATCGATAAGGACACGGGGAGGGCTTCCAGTGCGAAGAGCGTGAACTCTTTCCAAACGACTCGACTGCGAGGCAGCGTTTGTTGCGAAACCACGGGGGTAGGCGGCAAGGGTGTCCGGAACGATGTGTAAGTAGGTTTCTGTGAGTTTACCTTTTAGGGAGACTCACATGACGACTGATTCGACGATCACTGCTGAACTGCTGGACCAGCTTCTGGCGAACTACAGCAAGCCCGAGGACCTGACGGGCGAGAACGGGCTGTTCAAACAGCTCAAGAAGGCCTTGATCGAACGAGCGCTTGGGGCCGAGCTGAGCGAGCATCTGGGCTACGAGAAGGGTGATCCCGGAGGCCGGGGCACTGGCAACAACCGCAACGGGACGAGTTCGAAGACGATTCTGACCGAGGACGGCGAGATCGAGATTGCGGTGCCGCGAGATCGGGCCGGCAGCTTCGAGCCGCAGCTGATCGCCAAGGGCCAGACCCGGTTCGACGGCTTCGACGACAAGATTTTGAGCCTGTACGCCCGCGGGATGACAGTGCGGGAGATCCAGGGCCACCTGGCCGAACTGTACGGTGCCGAGGTCTCGCCTGATCTGATCAGCCGGGTGACCGACACCGTCCTCGAGGAGGTTCGGGAGTGGCAGAGCCGGCCGCTCGACGCCGTCTATCCCATCGTGTTTTTCGACGCGATGCGGGTCAAAATCCGCGACGAGGGACCGGTCAAGAACAAAGCCGTCTACGTCGCGCTCGCCTACAATAGCGACGGCTACGCATCCAGCGGTCTTGTTGCCGGCTCAGCGAAGAATGAACTCTCGAACCCGCAGCACGTTCCCCGGCTTCGTCAGGGCCTCACATAGGTCCATCCCTGTTCCTGCAACTCCATGACACGCACCACGCCCGACCTCACGACGGTCGCCTCAGGAATCAGGGGGATTTCCTTGTTCTCGACCTTATGCATATTCTCCTGTGTATTACCGCAGGCTTGAAAGGAAATGGCTGAATTGCCTTCCTTGATTGCCTTGATCCGGGCTTTGACTGGCGAAGTATCATCCCTCAGCATATGCAGGCCAGGTCCGAACGTAATCACTTCTATGGCCACCTTCTCGTTACGATCCTTGTAGTACTGCGCGACGTTCATCGCGTTGTTGAGCGCGAGGTTCATTGTTGCGGGATCGTTGACATTGACCTGCAGGACAAGGCGATGTGGCGTCGCCTCGGCAGCGATCTGCCTTGTCGTTGTCTTCCTTTCGGCGACCGAGTGCTTCAACGACTGTTTCCGCACCTGGGTATCCTGCGCCGAGGCTCCGAACGGTTGTGAAAAGATGATGAGCGCTACAATGCCAACCGCTGCTCTCACGGAATTCTGACGTGGGGTCATTGCATTCCCTTTCCTGACTATACCGTCACCGTTATTTGCGCGGCTTGGCGAGGGCGTTTGGCCACCTGCAAGCCGCCGCCAGTTTTGCCCGCACCGTCTGTAGCCCGCCCAACGGAAATCGCCCGTCCTGGGGATTACCCCTGCGCGGTGAGATCCGAATGTCGATATGACCGTCTTGCGGGAGTGATTGCAGCAGATGCACCGTGTCGCCCGCAAATGCAACTCCGGCTCCAAACGATGACGGGCTTGCCGGAAGTTGCATCGGTTCGGCATCGTTGACGCGATACGATATGCTGTATTCGTCACCTCTGTTGGCGACAGCAGGGCCGGACACAACCAATTCCGTGCGACCGCCGCGGCAGTAGATGGCGATCTGTGTCAGGGAGCCACCGCGAGAGAGCGCCGTGGCGGTAACGATAGGCGTGTAGTTTACAGGTGAGGTCGTCTCACTGATAACCCAGTTGTCCTCACCCTCCGCTGCTGCAACGTCACGCGACGGTGTCTCCAGGCACTGGTGCTCTCCAGGTTCCGACATGCTGCAAGCAATAGTGTGCGCATTCGAGTCAGCCGCGGCTTGTGCAAAGGCGATACGGCTCGCAACCTCCAATGCCACGGATATGGCGATCGCCTTCATCGTGAAGCTCTGGGTGCGCGCGCCTCGCGATCAAGCCATTCCTGCGCTGCTGCAAAGCGATCGAGGCCAGGAACCGCCGCAGCGAGGTTGATCGATTTCCACTTCGGGTCGAATCCAGGCGCCTGCAGTCTGTCGATTCGCGAAAACAGAGTATCGACAAAGCGTGCCACGCGTTGATAGCGGTTTGTGTTTTTCGGCCAATTGAATGCGACAAGCGCGGTTGGGACCGCAATAGTCGGCACTCGTTCACCTTGCTTGATCAGAGCGGGATATTCCGCCGCCTCCAGCACCGCAGGAAGGTAGTAATCCTCGAATTTGCTGTCGTACGGTACGGCAAGAAACTTGAAGCCCGGTTCCCAGCGTCCCTTGACGAAGGCGTCAACCGGCTTCGATGTAATAAAGACCACAGCCGACATTTCACCTTTGCGCATCTGCTCAAGCGCGACCTGGTGCGGGATGAAGGTCTTTTCTGCGTCGATGCCGAGACGGCTGAAGATTAGCGGTCCCGAGTATGCTGCAGCTGTCCCTTGCGTGTTAAAGTTTACTTTCTTGCCAGCGAGATCCTGCAGTTTCTCGATCTCGGGGCGCACGAAGATATGCAATTCCGAGGGGAATAAATTAAGCAGATAATTGGTCCGGCGCAGGATATCAGGAACTTGAACCTTGTATTCTTCAAGCGCGTCCGAATTGATGATCGCCGTATCGACGCCCCGCAAGTAGAGCAGCGAGTTCAGATTTTCCGTGGCGCCCCGAGTTACGATCGGCAGGACATGCAAATTCGGGCCGTCATCAACGACGCGAGCCATCTCGGCCGCCAGCCGCAGAGGGGCGCCCTCAAGCAGGCCACCTGCGAGGCCGACGGTCCAGGCGTTCATCTTCTCTTTTTCGGTCTGCGGAAGTATGCGACGCACATCCGGGTTCTGGCCCCTGACGCCTTGCGCCCCGGCGTCAGTCGAGAAAGGCAAGCTGACAGATACCAGCCCGCCAAATAGCAGTAACGCGCGCAACCGTGATATGCCCTTCATATTGACTCCCGCTTGATCTCCAGCAGTCGTCGACAATGCGAGTGCTGGTCTACCGACCCAAGGCGTCCAGTCGACCCTTTGCCTCCTGGATGCCACCAGCGTGCGCCTTCGCGTAGTGCTCGCGTGCTTTCATCGCTTCGCCGCGTGTTCCTTGAGTGCCCCATGCTGACAAGATGATGGGATCATAGGTTTCCGCGAGCATGAAGCTCGCCCGAGCGTTACCGCTTTCGGCGGCTCGCTCGAGGACGATCCGCGCCGCACCGATATTGCCTTGAGCAATGAGCGTGGCAGCACGGGCGATCAATTTGCCCACTTCGCCTACCTGTGCATCGGTACCTTTGTTCAATTCCGTTGCGGATGTTTTCGCGGCCGGTGCGACACGTGGGGCTTGGCCGTTCCACGACGGCGTAACCGCAGCACGTGTGTTCACGGCTGCTTTCCTTGCCGGTGCAACCTTGCGGTCCTCGATCAGGGCCGCAGATTTCTGTTGCTCCAGCGCCAATGTTTGTCGCAGGTCTGCAATAGTGCGTTCTGCTGCGAGCTTCTCCTTCGCGGCCGAGTCAATTTCCTTTTGGGATTGTGTCCTCTGGATCTCGATCTCGCCACGCATCCTCGCCAACTCACTCGTCATGGCCGTGACCCGCGCCTGTGCCTCTTCCAGGGCGCGGCGCTGCGGCTCCGCCGTCTTTGCCAACGCGACCTTGCTGTCTTCGATCAGGGAGGCGGCTTTCTTTTGCTCCAGCGCCAATGTTTGTTGGAGATCTGCGATAGTGCGTTCCGCTGCCAGTTTTTCTCTCGTGGCCGAGTCAATTGCCTTTTGGGATTGTGTCCTCTGAATTTCGATCTCGCCGCGCGTCCTCGCCAGATCGTTCGTGAGTTCCGTGACCCGCGCCTGTGCCTCTTCGAGGGCGCGGCGCTGTGGCTCCGCAGTCGCTGTCTTTGCCGATGCAGCCCTGCTGTCCTCGATCAGCGCGGCAGAGTTCTTTTGCTCCTGCGCCAATGTTTGTCGCAGATCGGCTATCGTGCGTTCCGCTGCCAGCCTCTCCTTCGCGCCCGAGTCAATCAGCTCCTGGGATTGTGTCCTCTGAATTTCGATCTCGCCGCGCGTCCTCGCCAGATCGTTCGTGAGTTCCGTGGCCCGCGCCTGTGCCTCTTCAAGGGCGCGGCGCTGTTGCTCCGCAGCCGCTGTCTTTGCCGACGCAACCTTGCTGTCCTCGATGAGGGCGGCAGATTTCTTTTGCTCCTGCGCCAATGTCTGCCGCAGATCTGCAATGGTGCGTTCAGCGGCCTGCTTTTCTCTCGTGGCCGAGTCGGCAGCCTTTTGCGATTGGGCCGCCTGAATTTCGATTTCGCCGCGCATCTTCGCCAGCTCACTGGTGAGAGCCGCGGATCTTTCGGCTTCCTGTCGTGCGGAGTTCTGCAGTTCGGCAACCTCCGCCGTCCGCCTCGTCTGATCGGATTCAGCGGCAGCTTTGTCTGCGATGGCAGACTTTGAAATCAGTTCGCTGCGCAACGCCGCCAATTCACCTACCAGGGCGTTGTTCAGCAAAGTTTCCTTTTGAAGAGCTTCGCGCAATTCCATCGGGTTTGACGTGAAGGCATCGGGTGCAGCCTGGGAGTTCTGTTTTGCGGCGACGGATGTTTCGCGCCGGGACGATTGCAGACTTCCCGGAGGCTCCCGCACGTTCGCGACGGGAGCCCCAATATGTCCCGTTGCCGACGCAGTTCGACCATCGCCAGGGCGGGTGTCACCAATGTCTCGCAACTCCAAAAGCCGCGCCGCGACGGTTGAAATCTCGGACCAGAAGTACACGCAGACTGGCACACTCACCGTCAGCACAACGGCGATAAAGAAGATGGAAACGGCTCGGCGGGCGTAGCTGCTGCGAAATGAATTGCTTGACGTCTGATCTTCTTGATAGTGCGGCTGCGATATTGCTATGGGGCTCCAATAAGCCGGCACTATCCTGATGGCGCTCCCGCCTTTCCGGACCCACTGGCTCGATTGGGATGACCAGTGCGCGACGTCACAAGCGGCTTGATCGTCTTCAAGCCGGATATCTCTTCCGTCCTTTGGAGCGGTCTCTATCGGCCGGCGCAAATATGACGCCTTTCAAAGGTGCTATAGGTTCAATTCCCAATTCATTTCGCAGAAGCATCGATATTTAAAAGCCGTATATTCAATTCATAATATCATAATGAAATCAATCTCAAACTTGTCATTTTGACGCTCTCGAACGCCTTGCGTTCCGTTCCTGGAACCCGGCCGCGAGGAAATCTGCAGCGAGCATGACAGGGTCTGGTAGGGACTGCTCCGCAGCTCACCTTGAAGTTGCCAATCAAGGCCAGGCCGACATACGTCGATCGGTCTCCAAGGATGGAGACCATGTTATGTGCGTGCTATTCTTGCTGCACAAAAAAGCTTTACGAGGAATCGAATGCGCGGACGACGTGTGCTGATGGAATCCCTCATGTCGCACGGCGTGCGTCATATCTTCGGAAACCCGGGAACGACGGAGACGCCGTTGCTGGACAGTCTCGTCACCTATCCGCAGATCGAATACATCATGGCTCTGCACGAGGGCGTGGCGGTCGGGGCGGCGAGTTTTTATGCACAAGCCACCGGTCGCACCGCGGTTTCGAACCTCCATGTCGCCCCTGGGCTCGGGAATGCGATCGGCGCTCTCTATGGCGCGTTCAAGGCCAATTCGCCTCTCGTGGTAACGGCTGGACAACAGGACACCCGCATGCGGCTCACCAATCCTGTGCTGGGCCATGATCTGGTCGCGATGGCTTCGCCCGTCACAAAGTGGAGTGTGCAGGTCGAGCGTGCGGACGAGCTTGCTCCCATCCTGCGTCGCGCCTTCAAGGTGGCTAGCGATGCCCCCAAGGGACCCGTCTTCGTCTCTCTTCCGATCGACGTACTCGAACAGGAGACGGCGGTTGCAGCCGTGGGGCCGGGTAACCTCTGGCGTTCTTCGCATCCGGATCCCAGGGGGCTTGAGGAGGTCGCCTCGCTGATCCTGAAATCGAATAGTCCCGCGATCATCGCCAGCGACGACGTTGCCCGTTCCGACGCAACCGAAGCGCTCGTGAAGCTTGCCGAAGCCATTGGCGCATCGGTCTGGTTTGAAGGATTGCGGCACCATGCGTCCTTTCCGACCGGCCATTCCAGCTTTCGTCAGTCGCTTCCGCCGGATGCGGCGCAGGTTCGCAAGGCGCTCGAAGGCGCCGATCTCATCATCCTGCTGGGCGGCCCATTCTTCGAGGACATCTGGTATGCGGAGGGGAGTCATTTCCCCGCAGGTGCGCTCGTCGTCCAGATCGAGGAGTCGCCCGAGCGGCTGGCGTTCAATCATCGCCTCGATGGCGGGATCGTCGGCGAAATGTCGACCAGCATCGGATTGCTGACGAATGCGGTGCGCTCGCGGGAGCGCGAGGAATTTCAGCTTGCTGCGAAACGCCGCAACCAGGCACTGGCCCAACTGAGCGCGCGAGACAAGGAGGCGTATCGGGCGCGGCTGGAGAAGGGCTGGAACCGCGAGCCGGGCTCGATGCCGCGCGTGATGGCAGAGCTTAGACGCGGACTGCCCGATAATGTCGTGATCGTGGATGAAAGCATCACCTCGAGTCTCGACCTTGCACGATCCTTCGACTATCGCGGGCCGGGAGACTATTTCAGCGGGCGCGGTGGCGGCATCGGTCAGGGGCTGTCCGGCGCCCTGGGTGTCAAGGTCGCGATGCCGGATCGTCCGGTTGTCGCCATTTCCGGCGATGGTTCGGCGATGTACAGCATCCAGGCGCTTTGGACAGCGGCGCACCACAGGCTGGCGATCGTATTCGTCATCCTCTCGAACCGGGAATATCGTATCCTGAAGCACAATGTGGACGTCTGGCGTACGAAGTTCGAAGCCGGTACGCAACATCCTTACCAGCAGATGGATCTGACGGGGCCAGAGCTGGATTTCGTGCATTTGGCGGCCGGCATGGGCGTCGAAGGCGTCAGGGTCGAAAAGGCTGACGACATTGCATCGGCGCTGGCGACGGCGGTTGCGGCAGATCGGCCGTACCTCGTCGAAATAGCGGTCGAAGGCAAGCGATGAGGCAGATCGCAGAACGAGGTGACGGCTTGTCGGAGTACTGCGGATCAGAACCCCTTCGCCATCTCGGCGAGGCGGCGGTGGGCGGTCTCGCGGGCGGCGCGGATCGGTTCGGCCGGGCCTGTCGTCGGCCCGATCGGAACGAAACGGACATCGCTGACGCCGATGAAGCGGAGCGCTTCGCGCAAATAGGGGGTCGCCATGTCGATGCGGCCGCGGTTCATGCCGGTGGCAAAATCGCTGCCTGAGGCGAGGATGACGATGGTTGGTCGGTCCTTCAGCAGCGGAAGATAGCCGCGAGCCGGATCGAAGCGGAACGTCAGCCCGGGCTGGATGACGATGTCGAACCACTGCTTGAGCTTGTAGGGGATGCCGAAATTCCACATCGGCGTCGAGATCAGCACGCGATCGGCCAGTGAGAACCGCAGCGCCATCCGCTCGGCCTCGGCGAAGCTGTTCCGCTGCGCGTCGTTGAAGGCCTGCGCTTGCATGCGCGCATATTTCGCCTCGACGATGGGACCGGAAAATTCCGGCAGCGGCTCGCGCCAGAGATCCACGACGTCCACGTCCCAATCCGGACGGGCCTGGCAAAAACCGTCAAGGAAGACGCGGGCGGCTGCGCTCGACTCGGATTCGGCGCGGGGCGAGCAGCACAGATGCAGGAGCTTTGCCACTGCTCATCCCAGCGCTCTGATGACGGTATCCGCGCGCGTGACGACGGCGACGTTTTGCATGGCAAAGTTGATCGAGGCGCTGTGCCAGTCGGCATTCATGGTGGAGCAGCAGTCTTCCGGCACGATCATGAAATAGCCCTTGTCGGCGCCGGTGCGGGCGGTGTGCTCGACCGACATGTTGGTCCAGGCGCCGGTGTTGATGATCATGTCGCGCCCGGTCGCCTTGAGGATCGTCTCGAGCCGGGTGCCTTCCCAGGCGCTCATCCGCATCTTCTCGACCACGAAATCGCCGGGCCGCGGCTCGAGACCGGAGACCGCTGCCGCGCCCCAGCTGCCGCGCACCATCGCCTTGCTGTCGACGAGGCTCTCGAACAGCGGCGCGTTCAGCGTCACGCCGGGCGCGCCGGGCTCGACCACGAACCAGACATGGATGATGGCGACGCCGCGGGCCCGCGCCGCCTCGGCGAGGCGCCGGACATTCTCGACGACATGCTGCTGCTTGGCATGGCCGGGCGCGCCTGATTCAGCGAATGCGCCGCCGTCCATGATCACGTCGTTCTGAAGGTCCTGGATGATCATGGCGCAGCGCTGCGGATCGAGCCGCATCTCGCCGTCGGCGAGGATCGGGGCCGCGGCCGCGGGGCCGGCACTTGCAGGGCCGCCGCCGCGCTTGCCGCTCATATAGGGCTCGTGGCGCGGCCCGGCTTTGGTCGGTATCGCATAGACCGAATGTGTCGAGGTCAAATAGAGCGTACGGAAGTCCGGTCCACCCCATGTGAGGTTGGCGACGAGCTCGGGGACACGGATCTTGCCCAGCAGCTCGCCGCGCGGCGAGTAGACCCAGACGCCGCCGGGCGCGGTGACCCAGACATTGCCGTGCTGATCGCATTTCATGCCGTCGGGCACGCCAGCCTCGAGCTCGGAGCGAATGCCGCTCGCGAACACGCGCGCGTTCGACAGCGAGCCGTCGGCATTGACGTCAAAGACGCGGATCAGGGTCTGCACGGTGTCGTTGACATAGAGCAGCCTCTCGTCGGGCGAAAAGCACAGGCCGTTCGGCTGGTCGAACAGATTGCGATCCACCACCAGCTCAGGCGCGCCACCCGGCATGACGCGATAGACGCCCTGAAAGCCGAGCTGGCGCGGCCGTTCGACGCCATAGACCGGCATGCGGCCGTACCAGGGATCCGAGAAATAGATCGCGCCCGAGGAGTGCACGCAGACGTCGTTCGGACTGTTGAGCTCCTGTCCGGCGAAGTGCGAGGCCAGCACCTCGCGCCGCCCGTCCGGCCGCTCGCGGATCAGCGACGAGGTCGCATGCTCGCAGACGATCAGGTTGAGCTCGGCGTCATAGGTCATGCCGTTGCATTTGTTCGACGGGCGCTTGACCTCGGCGACGCCGCGCCGCGCGTCCCAGCGCCGGCGCACGTCGCCCGGCATATCCGAAAAGAGAAGGTAGTGATCGACCGGATGCCAGATCGGCCCTTCCGTGAAGTCAAAACCGGTTCCGACCTGCGCAACCGGCGCGTAGGGGTCGATCAGGGTCTCGAATTCGGAGCGCAAGGTGACGTGCGTCATGGGTCGATCCTTGAGGTCATCTCAGGCCGGAAACCAGTTGCGTGCGGGCAGGGACTGCACGATCGGTCCTGGGACCTGGTCGTGCAACCGACCGACAACATTGCCGCCTTCGATCCTGGCGGGGCGGTCGTGCACCGGCAGCAGATAGCGCGAGTTGCTGAGCAGCTTCTTGATCGCGGCCTTCTCCGCGCGCTTGCTGGTGCCGTGGTTGCCTGTCGTGCGCGGCTCCCAGTCGTGGATCTCGTTGAAGGGCGTCACGATCTGGTCGTTGAAGTCGTAGATCACGTCGCCGCAGATGGTGGCGATGCCGTCGGCGGTCTCGACGATGATGTTCATCGAGCCCTCGGTGTGGGCGCCGGCGGCGTCGCAATAGACGCCGGGCATCAGCTCGATCGGGCCGGTGATCTCCAGGTCGAGGAAGCGCAGCGCGCCCCTGGTGTGCAGGCGGTCGATCAGGTGCTTGATGTCGGGCGCCGGATATTGCGGGTGCATCAGCCCGGACACGGAATATTCGAGTTCCTTGCGGTTGAGGACCACGGTCGTGTTCATCGGGAACAGATCGTCCTTGCCGGCATGGTCGATGTGCAGATGGGTGTGGCAGACGAAGCGGACGTCGCCCATGCGGACGCCGTGGCGGGCGAGCTGGTTCTCGATCATGTTCTCGTGGTACTGCAGCCCGCGCATGCCCAGCGTTTCCATGATCTGGTTGGAGCGGTAGCCGGTGTCGACCACGACCGGATATTTGCCGCCGAGGATCAGAAAGCCGAGCGTGAGGACGCGGCGGGTGCGACCGCAGTCGCGGCCGAGAACCAGAAAGCTCGATTCCAGCTCGATATCGCCGTAGTCCAGGATCTTGATCTCCAGCGCCATTCGTTGCCCTCCCTGTCCCTGTTTCCTGTCTGTCAAAGCCGATAGACGCATGTTGCGGTACCTCTGAAGATCGCGTCCTGTTGCTCGGTGCTCCGTGGCGTGACCGCCGCGCGAAACGCGTCGACGAGCTCGCGATAGCTGGTCCACAATTTCTCGATCGGGAAATTGGAACCGAACAGGCAGCGCCCGGCGCCGAAGATCGCAACGGTGTCAGCGACCACGGCGGCGATATGCGCGGGGTCGTTGCGGCGAATGAAGGTGCCGAGCCCGGACAGCTTTGAGACCACGTTCGGACAGGCGGCGAGGCGCGCCATCCCGGCGCGCCAGGCCGCGCGGCCCGCGGGCGAGAGGTCTTCGAGCATGCCGGCATGTTGAAGGATGAAGGTCACCTCGGGGCAGGATTCGGCGAGTTGTGCCGCATCCGGCATCTGCGGCGTGAAGACCTGAAGATCAAAGCTCCAGCCGTAATCGGCGAGGTGCGCAATATTGCGGCGGACCATGGGATCGACGCAGAGGTCGGGCCGGGCCGCGAAGCGGTAGAGCGGGTTCTCGTGCCAGTGCAGCTGCATCCGTACGCCGCGCACCAGCGGATAGCGCTTCAGGCGGTCGAGCTGCGGGCGCACGTCGTCGACGGCGAAATCGGCGTAGGCGACGATGGCATGCGGCCAGCCGTGCTCGTCGGCCGTATTCTGGACCCAAGCCGCCTCGTCCTCGAAGCGATCATTGGCCCAGTTGGTCTGGATGTAGACCGAGCGGGTCACGCCGCTTCCCTTGAGGTCGTCGAGATATTCCCGGATCGGATAGTCGCGCCGGATCGGCTCGTAGGGTCCGAAGATGCGGGGTTGCATGGGGCCGATCAGCCAGGGCAGGTCGGCCTGCCGCCAGATATGATGATGCCCGTCGACAATCTCGGTCACGCAACTCTCCTTCGTCCCAGTGCCAGTACATGCGCGACGATCGACGCGCTCGATCCGCCATCGACGAGGTCATCGACATAGCGTGCGATCGCAATGAGGGCTTCGGTCTGCGGACGGAAGCCCGGTCCCGTCGCGAGCGGCGTCAGCCAGCTCACGCGCCAGGCCCGCCGCGACAGTTTTGCCACCGCGTCGCGCAGCGCGTCGGGCTCGCCGCGCTCCAGCCCGTCCGAGACGACGACCACGGCGGCCCCGCGCGCATAACCGCCGAAGCGGGGTACCGCGAGGAAGGCCTGCAGCGCGTCGCCGATGCGGGTGCCGCCGTCCCAGTCGCTGACGAGATGCGCGGCTGCATTCAGCGCCTGCTCGCGGCGCTTCAGCCGCAGCGCGCGGGTGACGCGGGTGAGCCGCGTGCCGAAGGTGAAGACCTCGACATTGGGCGCGGCCTGCACCAGCGCATGGGCGAGCTTCATGTTGTCTTCGGTGCGGCTCTTCATCGAGCCGGACACGTCGATCAGCAGCAGGAATTTGCGCGGGCGCGGGCGCCGCTTCATGTGACCGAGCCGCAAGATCTCGCCGTCGCTGCGGACGCTGTCGCGCAGGGTGCGGCGGAGGTCGGCAAAGGGACCGCGGCGGGCGCGGATGCGGCGGTGGCCACGCCGTCTCGGCAGGCGCCTTGGCGCTTCGCGCGCCAGGCGGCGGAGCGGGTCCGTGGTCAAGAATTGACCGAAGCGGCGCTCGACCAGCGCCTCGGTGCGCGTCGCCGTCAGGCCGGATTCGTTGGCATCGTCGGAGAGAAGCGGCTCCTCGTCGCCGCGGCCTTCCTCCTGGAGCCGGACGGTCTCGTCGTCCTCGCCGTCGTCGGCATGCTCGATTGCCTCGCTGCCTCGGAAGTGCAGATCGAACAGGCGGTCGAAGGTCGCGCGGCGCTCGGGCGGCGGCGCGAGGGTCGCCAGCGCCGCCTGCCTGATATCCCGTATGTCGCGCGGGCCGAGCAACTCGATCGCGGTGAGGAACGCGGTGGTTTGCTCCGGCGCGACGGCAAAGCCGTTGCCACGGAGCAGGGCTACGAAGGAGACGAAGACGCGCGCGGCGCGCGGAAGCTGCGGCTCGGTGCTCATGCGGTCGCCTCCGCGAGCATCGCGTCGAGCCGGGGGGAGATGAAGTGCAGATCCTCCTCGTCTTTCAGCGCCACGCCGATCGAGCGCTTGAAGGCGTCGGGCCAGCGCGCGCCGCCCTCATGCAACAGCGTTGCGGCCTCGGCCCAGTCGACGGCCTCGGCGATACCCGGCGCCTTGCCGAGCGGCTCGCGACGGAGCTTGCCGACGGCCGTGACGACGGCCCGCGCGGTCGCTTCGGCGACGCTGGAGGCCCGCAGCATCACGATCCGTGCTTCGCGCTCTTCGGTGGGATAGTCGATCCAGTGGTAGACGCAGCGGCGGCGCAAGGCCTCGTGCAGGTCGCGCGTCCGGTTCGACGTCAGCACGACGACGGGGCGCTCCGTGGCGCGCACCGTGCCGCGCTCGGGGATCGAGATCTGGAAGTCGGAGAGGAATTCGAGCAGGAAAGCCTCGAATTCCTGGTCGGCGCGGTCGATTTCGTCGATCAGCAGCACGGTCGAATCAGGCGCGCGCAGCGCAGCCAGCATCGGCCGCTCGATCAAGAACGTTTCGCCATAGATATCGATGCTGTCGTCGCCGGCCTGGCGGATCGCCAGCATCTGGCGCGGATAGTTCCACTCGTAGAGTGCCGCGGATGCGTCGATGCCCTCGTAGCATTGCAGGCGGATCAGGCGGCGGCCGAGCACGGCGGCGATGGCCTTCGCGGCTTCCGTCTTGCCGACACCGGGCGCGCCCTCGAGCAACAGCGGCTTGCCAAGCGCGAGCCCGAGATAGGCGGCGGTCGCCAGGCCCTCGTCGGCGAGGTAATAGGCCGCGCGCAGCGCCTTCTCCAGCGCCTCCGGGCTGTCGATGCCGACGATATTGCTGCGGACCGCCATGAACGAGAACCTCTAGTGCCGCGCCTGCGGCCGTGCGCCGCCCTGGGCCTTGATCGCGCGCAGCACCTTTTCCGGAGTGATCGGCAGGTCGTCGATGCGCACGCCGACCGCGTTGAAGATTGCATTGGCGACAGCGGGCAAGACCGGATTGGCGCACATCTCGCCGGGACCCTTGGCGCCGAAGGGACCGTCAGGGGCGGGACGCTCCAGCACGGCGATATCGTGCGGGCAGATGTCGCCGGGACCGGGCATCAGGTATTCGACGAAGTCGCGCGGGCCGTGAACCGGCTCCGGGTAATAGGGCTCCGGCGTCTCGTACAGCGCGTGGCTGACGCCCATCCAGGCGCCGCCTACGAGCTGCTGTTCGACCAGGCGCGGATTGAGCGCGCGGCCGAGCTCATAGGCCGAGTCCATCCGCACCATCGCGACCTCGCCGGTTTCGTCATCGACATCGACCTCGGCGACGAGGCAGGCATGGGCGTAGCAGGTCGCGGGCGACATCTCCCCGGTTTCGGGATCGACGCTGGAGAGCGGCACCAGAAAGATGCCGCGGCCGGAGATGGTCTTGCCCTGCTTGAACTGGGCGGCGATGGCGACGTCCTTGGTCGAGATCGAGCGGTGCGGGGCGCCCTTGACGTGGATGTTGCCGCGCCCGTCGGTCTCGAGATCGGCGGCGTTGACCTCGAGTTCCTCGGCCGCCGCCTCCATCATGACGCCGCGCGCCTCGCGGGCGGCCGCCATCACGGCGTTGCCGACGCGGTGGGTGCCGCGCGAGGCGAACGAGCCCATGCAGTGCGGTCCGGTGTCGGAGTCCGCGGTGTCGACATAGACGTCCTCGACCGGCACGCCGAGCGTCTCCGCGCAGATCTGCCGCGTCACTGATTTCATGCCCTGGCCGAGGTCGATGGACGACAGGGCCACGGTGAACTTGCCGCTCGGGTTGGAATGCACAAGCGCCTGGCTGGGATCGCCGCCGAGGTTCATGCCGATGGGATAGTTGATCGACGCGATGCCGCGTCCGCGATGCCGGGCCATCTAGCGCCTCCTGGTGCCGAAGACGGAGGAGAAACGGGTGGCGCCATGCGAGGGCGCGGCCGGCCGCGGCGAGGGCGGCGGTGGCGCCGGCGGTGGTGGTTCGCGCGGCGGCTCGCGGGTAACCGTGGGCGGAAGCCTGTCGTAGCTGGTGCGCTGCTGGGCGGGCGCAGTCGGCCGGCTGCGGGAATCCGTCGGCGTCGGTGGGATCACGGCGCGGCTGCCGCCGCCGTCCTTGCGCGACGACGCCCGCTTGAACTCCTCGCGGAGCGGCCATTTGGCCTTCTCGGCGGCGACCTGGACGCATTCGATCAGCGCGGTGTTCTTGGCCTCGCGCCGATGCGCCTTCATGTCGCCGTCGCGATAGGCGTTCAGGATCCGGAACTCCATCGGGTCCATGCCCACGAGATGGGCCAGCTTGTCCATCTGGCACTCGATGGCAAAGTCCATCGCGGTGACGCCGAAGCCGCGCATGGCGGTGGCGGGTGTCCGGTTGGTGAAGACGCAATAGACGTCGCCATAAACGTTGGGGATGGTGTAGGGGCCGGGCAAATGCGCGGCGCATTTCACCGCGGCGTAGCTCGACAGCCGCGTATAGGCGCCGCTGTCGAAATAGGCGCGGATCTTGCGCGCGACGATGCGGCCGTCGCGCATCACCCCGTCCTTGATATAGATGCGCTCGGCGCCGCGCGGCGGGCCATATTGCATCTCCTCCTCGCGCCCGAAAACATAGCGGACGGGGCGCCCGGTCAGCATCGCGCCGAGGATGGCGAGCGGCTCGGTCAGCGTGTCGACCTTGCCGCCAAAGCCGCCGCCGACGGTGCCGCCGATGAAGTGAAAGGTGTTCGACGGCACGTCCAAAATCTTGGCGCAGGTGTCGACCGAGAAGAACAGCGCCTGCGTCGAGGTGTAGACCACGTAGCGGCCATTGGTGTCGGGCGCCGCGATCGCGCCGTTGGTCTCGGTCGGCGCGTGCTCGATGGGCGACATCTGGTAGCGCTGCTCCAGCACGTGATCGGCGGTCGCCAGCGCCGCGTCGGCATCGCCGAAGCGCAGCTTCTGATGGTCATAGACCTCGTGATAGGTGAACGTGTTCTTCGGGTAGGTCTCGTTGACCACGGGCGCGCCGGGCTTCAGCGCCTCCTCGACGTCGAACACCGCCGGCAGCGGTTCGTAGTCGACCTTCACCTTTGCAATCGCCTCGAACGCTTCGCGCTCGCTGTCGGCGACGATGGCGACGATCGGCTCGCCCTTGTAGCGGACCTTGTCGACCGCCAGTGACGGTTCGTCGTCCTTGCCGAAATTGATCAGGCTGAGAAGCGTGTTGAGATTGACCGGAACGTCGACGCCGCGAATGATCCGGCGCACGCCGGCCGAGCGCTCGGCCTCCGTGGTGTCGATGCGGCGCAGCCTTGCATGGGCCTGCGTCGAGCGCACGACCTTCAGGTGCAGCATGCCCTGGAGCTTGTGATCATTGAAATAGCTCGACGTGCCCGTGACATGGCCGAGCATGTCCTGGCGCTGGGTGCCCTTGCCGATCTCCTTCAGATTGTCGTCGCGCTCGTCGGCGAAAATGTCCTTGCGCAGTTCCAGCATGGTCGCGTCCCCTAGGCGCTGACCCGGCCGCCGGCGGCGGCGAGGATGGCATTGATGATCGGCTCGTAGCCGGTACAGCGGCAGATGTTGCCGGAGATCGCCTCGATGACCTCGTCGCGGCTCGGCGAGGGATTGCGGTCGAGCAGCGCCTTCGCGGCCATCAGCATGCCCGGCGTGCAATAGCCGCACTGGGCGGCGAAATTGTCGGCGAAGGCGCGCTGGAGCGGGTGCAGGTTCGGGCCCTGTCTCATGCCGTCGAGCGTCTCGATGGAGCGACCGGCGACCGTCTCGGCCAGCGTCAGGCAGGAGAGATGCAACTCGCCGTCAATCAGCACGCTGCAGGTGCCGCAGCCGCCCTGGCCGCAACCGAATTTGGGCGTCATGTCGCCGATCAGCTCGCGCAGCGCGACCAGCAGATTGGTGCCGCCGTCGACGAAGATCGCGACGTCGCGGCCGTTGTGACGAAATTGAAGCGGGATTTTCGACATGGGGCTCTATTCCTGGCCGGACAGCAGACGGCGCAGATGGACGCCGACAATCTCGCGGCGATACCAGGCGCTGCCGAGCGCGTTGTCGGATGGCGAAGTTCCTTCGGTCGCCGCGGATGCGGCAGTCGCGATTGTCGTGGCATCCAGCGAGCGGCCCTCGAGCGCGCGCTCGGCGGCACGGGCGCGGATCTGGGTCGGCGCCATCGAGCCCAGGGCGATCCGCGCGCCCGCGATCCGGCCGCCGGAGATCGGCAGGTGCGCGGCCAGCGTGATGACCGAGCCGCCCTTCGGCTTGATGCGCGCGATCTTGCGATAGCGGAACGCCTCGGTGCTCGCCGGTCTGGTGCAGGAGATCGACAGCACCAATGTCCCGGCCTGCCGGTCGCGCGCCTGCAGAAACTCCTCGATCGGAATGTCGCGTGCGCCGAAGCCGCCCTGCACGGCGACGGTGGCATCGAGCGCCAGCAGCGCCACGGTGAAATCGCCATAGGGATTTTGCGCAAAGAGATTGCCGCCGACGGTGCCCATGTTGCGCACCGCGGGACCGCCGATCGAGCGGGCAGGAGCATGCAGGAAGCCGAGATCGCGCTCGGCGAGAACCCGCGCGAAGGTGACGCCGGCGCCCAGGGTCACGCGCGGGCCGGAGGCGTCGATCCGGGTCAATGCCTGGTCCTGGGCGCGCACCACGGTCGATATCGAGACGTCGCCCTCGTTCAGCGCCCGCATCACCAGCGTGCCACCGCCGAGATAGCGTGCGGTGCGGTCCGAGGACAGCGCACCGGCCGCCTCGCTGGCGCTTGCGAAAGTCTTGACTGTCACGGCCATGACTATGCGGCCTCCTTGAGATGGCGGCGGATCGCCTCGAATCCGGCCTGGTAAATGTCTTCCGCGACCATGTGGGTGATGCGATTCCGGTCTTCCGGCCTGGTCGTGAAGCGCGACTCCCAGTGCCAGAAGGTGCGGTCGCCATCGGTCACCGGCAGCAGGCGGACATGGGCGACGTAGTTGAACATCGGGATCGGGGTATCGAGCAGGCAATAGCTGAAGCTCTGTTCGAGGTCGGACAGCGCCAGCAGCTGTTCGCGCAGCTCGGAGCCGTCCTTGAGCCTGAACCGCCTGATGCAGCCGATTTTGTCCGGGGAGTGCGCGCGCTCGATCGAGGAGGTCGCGACCGCCGGGTGCCAGCGGTCGTGCCCGTTGAAATCGCGCAGCACCGACCACGCCGCATCGGTCGGCGCGTCCAGGATCGTGCTTTTGACGACATGCGGCACAGACATCAGCCTCCGAACACGCGCTTCAGCGCATCGAACCCGCCCTG
Source organism: Bradyrhizobium sp. (assembly GCF_036735945.1). Lineage (GTDB taxonomy): Bacteria > Pseudomonadota > Alphaproteobacteria > Rhizobiales > Xanthobacteraceae > Bradyrhizobium. Next base: position 30,109 of record NZ_DAINNI010000053.1, read on the forward strand.
GAACACGCCGCCGCCGATATTGCCGACGAGCTCGGTCTCCCGCTCCGGCGCGCAGTCGAACTCGGCGGTCCATTCCACAAAGGTCTGGTCGCCGTCGGTGACGGGCGTCAGCCGCAAGGTCGCGACGTAGTTCTCGACGCCCATCGGGGATTCCAGGATCGAATAGGTGCAGAACATGTCGTAGTCGGAGAGGCCCAAAAGCTTTTCGCGGATGCGGTCGCCATTGCGCAGGCGAAAATCCCTGACACAGCCGATCTTGTCCGAGGGCTCGCCGCCCTCGATGCGGCTTTCGGCGATCGCGGGATGCCAGTTCGGCAGGCCGTTGAAATCGCGCACCCGCGCCCAGACGCGGTCGTTACGCGCATTGACGACGGTGGAGACGTAGACGCGGGGCATGGGTCAGACCTCAGCTCTTCTTCCGCGGACCGCGCTCGGCCGGCGGCTCGCCGCCGCCCTCGGTCGCAGGTGGGGAGGCCGCCGGCTTGTCGCCGCCACTGCCGCCCTTGCGCGCGGAGTCCTTGATGCCCTGCATGTCGCGGGCCTCGCGGATCAGGCCCGGCATCTTTGCCAGGCTGCCGCCCTCGACGCCGATGTCCGACAGGATGGAGTCGATCAGCGGCGCCTGCACGCGGTAGCGCAGCGCCGAGTCGATCACCTCGTCGGTGGCGCTGCGGCCGCCATTGCCGCCGTGGCCGCTGCCGTTGAGGCCGTCGACCTGGAGGATGCGGATGCCCTCGATCTTCTCCATCGGCTTGACGCTCTCGCGCACGATGCCCTCGATGCGGTCGA
>NZ_DAINNI010000054.1:0-30888 GCF_036735945.1 Bradyrhizobium sp.
GCTTCGCCAACTTCGCCAGCCTCGGCATCATGATCGGCGGCCTCGGCACCATGGCACCCGAGCGGCGCGAGGAGATCAATGCGCTGGGGTTGAAGTCGATCGTGTCGGGCACGCTGACGACGTGCCTGATGGGCTCAGTGGTGGGGGTGCTCACATAAACCCGTAGCCCGGATGGAGCGAAGCGCAATCCGGGACACGTGTTCATTGATCGGCAGCGGCCCCCGATCTCGCTTCGCTCCATCGGGGCTACGAGATCAACCTGCCAATTCCACCGTCTTGAAATCCGCCGGCAGGATCACTTCCAGCAATTCCACGTCGTCGGAATAATCCATGATCAGGTGCTTGATGCGCGGCGGCTGGGTCCAGGCGCTGCCTTGCTGCATCAGCGTCTCGCCCTGCCCTTCCATGTAGGTCTTCACCCAGCCCTTGAGCACGTAGACCATCTGGAATTCGACGTCGTGGTAATGCAGCTTGGAAACTTCCGCCGGATTGCAGGGCCCTTCCAGGCGAATAACATGGGCCTGCGCCAGGCCATGTGTCGCATCCTTGATGCCGAGGTCGCGGTACTTTGCGTAAGTGCGCAGGCCGTCGGCCTTGAAGTCCTCTTCGCGGTGATGGCTGACGGCGATGGTCTGCTTCGGCCGCGCCTTCTTGGCCGGCTTGGCCTTCGACACGCGCGCCTTGGACTTGATGGTCTTGCGTGCCGAGGATTTGGCCGCCGTCTTGTGGCCCGACCATTTCTTCTTCACGGCGGGCTGCGCCGCCGGGCGTGACGCCACTTTCTTCTTGGCCATTGTTTCCTCCCTTTCCATCGTTGTTTGACGAGAGGCTAACACGAATTCAATTCGGTAGGGTGGGCAAAGGCGCACAGCGCCGTGCCCACCATCAAGCGCGAGATTTGCATCGGCAATGGTGGGCACGCTTGCGCTTTGTCCACCCTACAGCCTCGGCGCAAGCTTCAATGCAGCTGAAACACCCCGTCGACCGCCCGCAGCTCCGCCGGCTTGATCAGCCTGGAATGGGCAACGGTTACGGAAAACAGCGGGCCCTCGAGCTTTTCCTCCCAGAAGGCGAGGAAATCTTTCAGCGCCGGAAATTTCGGAAACAGATCGTAGTTCTGCCAGACATAGGTCTGCAGCAGCGAGGGATGATCCGGCATCCGATACAGGATTTGCGCCGTCGTCAGCCCGTAACCCAGCACCTGTTTCCGGAAGTCGTCGGAAACAACACCAACCCGCGAGACCATGCCAATACCTCCATTTCTGGAGCGCATTGTCGAGGTGGCTGCACACCGAGCCACCCCGGCGGAGATGCGCTCACATGAGAGAAATGTGACGCACGATACCAACCCATCACAAGCCTAAATGTTTAATGATGTGTTGAAAATTCACGCGTTAGCAGCAGCTTACCGCACGTGCTAATACGGGGTCCGGCGGTGACCGGCCGGTCGTTAATCATGCCCGACGAAATTGGCAGACCGGTTTTCCGAGTGCTAATTTTTCTGCTAGAAGCCCTTGTCCCCCAAACAAGTCTGGCCTAAATCAGCCGCAGCCGTGCTGGCACTCGCTGGCACGGACTGCCAAAACTACAAAATCGACAACATTCCCATACGTTTAGGAGGACTGCATGACCTTCCGTCCGCTTCACGACCGCGTCGTGGTTAAGCGCATCGACGCTGAAGAGAAGACCGCTGGCGGCATCATCATTCCGGACAGTGCCAAGGAAAAGCCGTCCCAGGGCGAAGTCGTCTCCGTTGGCCCCGGCGGCCGTGACGAAGCCGGCAAGCTGATCCCGATCGACCTCAAGGTCGGCGACCGTGTGCTGTTCGGCAAGTGGTCGGGCACCGAGGTCAAGATCGACGGCCAGGAGCTCCTGATCATGAAGGAGTCGGACATCATGGGCGTGCTCGACGCCCCCGCCTCCAAGAAGAAGGCCGCCTAATCCTTCGCCTGCACCGCTCACCCTGAGGAGCGCCGCAAGGCGCTTCCCCGCAAAGGGTGAGAAACAAAGATCAACTCAGGGAAACCAAATATGTCAGCCAAAGAAGTCAAATTCGGCGTCGATGCCCGCGACCGCATGCTGCGCGGCGTCGACATTCTCGCCAATGCCGTGAAGGTCACGCTCGGTCCGAAGGGCCGCAACGTCGTCCTCGACAAGTCGTTCGGCGCTCCCCGCATCACCAAGGACGGCGTCACCGTCGCCAAGGAGATCGAGCTCGACGACAAGTTCGAGAACATGGGCGCCCAGATGGTGCGCGAAGTCGCCTCCAAGTCCGCTGACGCGGCCGGCGACGGCACCACCACCGCGACCGTGCTCGCGGCTGCGATCGTCCGTGAAGGCGCCAAGTCGGTCGCCGCCGGCATGAACCCGATGGATCTGAAGCGCGGTATCGACCTCGCGGTGGAAGCCGTGGTCGCCGACCTCGAGAAGAACTCCAAGAAGGTCACCTCGAACGAGGAAATCGCCCAGGTCGGCACCATCTCGGCCAACGGCGACGCCGAAATCGGCAAGTTCCTCGCCGACGCCATGAAGAAGGTCGGCAACGAGGGCGTCATCACCGTCGAGGAAGCCAAGTCGCTCGAGACCGAGCTCGACGTCGTCGAGGGCATGCAGTTCGACCGCGGCTACATCTCGCCCTACTTCGTCACCAACGCCGACAAGATGCGCGTCGAGATGGATGACGCCTACATCCTGATCAACGAGAAGAAGCTCTCCTCGCTGAACGAGCTGCTGCCGCTGCTCGAGGCCGTGGTGCAGACCGGCAAGCCGCTGATCATCGTCGCCGAAGACGTCGAAGGCGAGGCTTTGGCCACGCTGGTCGTCAACCGTCTCCGCGGTGGCCTGAAGGTCGCGGCCGTCAAGGCTCCGGGCTTCGGCGATCGTCGCAAGGCCATGCTGCAGGACATCGCGATCCTGACCGGCGGCCAGGCGATCTCGGAAGACCTCGGCATCAAGCTCGAGAACGTCACGCTGCAGATGCTCGGCCGCGCCAAGAAGGTGATGATCGACAAGGAGAACACCACGATCGTCAACGGCGCCGGCAAGAAGGCCGACATCGAGGCCCGCGTTGCCCAGATCAAGGCGCAGATCGAGGAAACCACCTCGGACTACGACCGTGAGAAGCTGCAGGAGCGTCTGGCCAAGCTCGCGGGCGGCGTAGCGGTGATCCGCGTCGGCGGCGCGACCGAAGTCGAGGTGAAGGAGCGCAAGGATCGCGTGGATGACGCGATGCATGCGACCCGTGCGGCGGTTGAAGAAGGCATCGTGCCGGGCGGCGGCGTCGCCCTGCTCCGCGCCTCCGAGCAGCTCAAGCGCATCAAGACCCAGAACGACGACCAGAAGACCGGCGTCGAGATCGTGCGCAAGGCGCTGTCCGCGCCGGCCCGCCAGATCGCGATCAACGCCGGCGAAGACGGCTCTGTCATCGTCGGCAAGATCCTCGAGAAGGAGCAGTACAGCTACGGTTTCGACTCGCAGACCGGCGAATACGGCAACCTGGTCTCCAAGGGCATCATCGACCCGACCAAGGTGGTCCGTGCGGCGATCCAGAACGCGGCGTCCGTCGCGGCCCTGCTGATCACGACCGAAGCGATGATCGCCGAACTGCCGAAGAAGAACGCTCCGGCGGGCGGCATGCCCCCGGGCGGCGGCATGGGCGGCATGGACTTCTAAGTCCGGCCACTCAAGCCAACAAGAATGCAAAACCCCGGCAGCAATGCCGGGGTTTTCGTTTTGGGCCGGCGATGCAGACGCTTGCCGTAACGCAGCGAAAGTCGGCCGCGCGGACACACGGCAATGCTGACGAGATGGCTGCCCGATTTCCGAGATATCCCTGTTTTGCACAATGCGCCGTGGATATACGATCGTTTGTGTTGACAATCGCAGAAAAAATTCTTCGCGAGAGTCGCAATTCGAACCGACGTTCGACGTCTCCTGGCGCAAAGTTGCATCGGGTAAGGGGCTAAATCAAAGCTCATCCAAAATCTGGTCGGACACGGAGCGCGAGTTCTCGCGGCGCTGGTTAGCGTCGCGGAGAATGCTTTCGCCTGAATGGAGTAATGCTGCGTGAGTGAAAGCAAAATGAAAGCAACGAACGAAGCCAATGTTTTCGGACTGCCGCTGTTGGGCTTCTCGAACATCGGCTTGCCTGGCATCAACGGCAGCGAGCAGGCCCTCGCCCGCACCCGGGAACGCCTCGAGAAGATCAAGGCCGCGTCGGAGGAGATGACGGAAGCGCTGCGCGAGACCTATTCCAGCAACGCCAGGAGCGCCACCGACTACGGGCTGAAAGTGCTCGAGCTGTCGAGCGTCAACACCGTCTCTGCGCTCGATTTCATGATCCATCTCTACGGCAGCAAATCGGCGACAGACGCTTTTGAATTGTCCGCGAAGCAAACGCGCAAGGCATTCGACACCGCTTCCCACCAGACCAGCGAATTGTGGGCGCTTTCGCAGAAGCTTGCGAACGAAACCGGCGAGCCGATGAGGAAGCGCTTCAGCAAGGCTCTCCGTCAGGCAAACTGAGAGCCTGCCCGATACACGTCCAGGGACTTTCAAGGAGAGATCCGGCCGGTTGGAACTTGGCCCGTTGAGCACAGAGCCCCCACCAGCTCTGCTCGACCGACAAGGTGCGCGATGCCCCCCAAGTGACCCGCACCGACCACAGGCATGCTCCAACCGGCCGGTACTTTCCGCACAAAAGCAACGGGCAATTTGCAGGGAGAGTGACATGGGTATGGTAATGGTCAAATGTCCGCGAACCGGACACGCGATCCCCACCGGTATCAGGACTGATCGCGAGAGCTTCGGCCGTTGCTCGGTGTTCTTCTCACGCACGCGCTGCGTGATCTGCCACACCGATCATCCCTGGTTCGCGCGCGAAGCCTGGGTCGACGAGTCGAGCATCCGGTTGCAGCATCACGCCGGCTCTACGGCGTAATCGTTTGCGCGGGACGGAGGATGATTGCGGTCGAGGGGACGCCATGCCGCGCATGCAAATTTCAGATGAGACCTCCACCTGGCTGCTGCAGGCCAAGGACATTCTTGACGAGGCACGACGGCTGAAGCCGGGTCCTGAGCGCAAGGAGCTGCGCCAGACAGCGAAAGTGCTGCGGGAAATTGCAAAGCGCGAGGCGGTATCGCAGCAACCACCCGAACATGATTGGCTGCAGAGACGCTGATCCGGCGAGTTCTCTCCCCCGGGTTGGACTTCGCAGCAAATGCATCAGGAGATCATGCGGGGATCAAGGATCGCGCGAAAGCGCTCACAAGGCATTACCCGACTTTCTCCCAGGAGTGCGCTCGTGTTCGCGTAGAACCGGCGCGCGCGATGGGTCCCAATCCGCTGAAAAAATCTCCTCGACTTCACGACGCATGGTTCGATGGCATTCGCACGCCGCGACCGCGAGCCGTCTCGGATCGATCTCGATCAGGCCTCGCCGATCAGCCCTGATGCCTCCACGCGCACGCAGCTTGCGCATCAGGAGCGTCACGGTCGTGCGTCGCACACCGAGCATCTGCGACAGCGCATGCTGGGTGAGCGGCAGCTCATCGTGGTCGACGCAGTCGCGCAGTTGAAGCAGCCACCGCGCCATGCGGGCCTCGACGGGATGCAGCGCATTGCACGCCAAACCAAGCTGGAACTGAACCAACATCGTCTTGACGTGACTTTGAACCATGCGCCGGACCGCAGGATTCCGGTTGAACACCCTGTAGAACCGCGATGCCGGAATCCGGAACGCGGCGCCGGCCGCCCGAACGACGGACGTCGTTGCCGAAGGTGATGGCCCGAGCACCGAAAGCATGCCGACGGCTCCCTCGCGCCCGACCGCCGCGGTGGCGACCGTGTGTCCGTCCGCCATGTCGATCATCATTGTGATAGCGCCGCTGTGGGGAAAGATGACATATTCGATTTCGTCGCCTGCCCGGGAAAGGACGGCGTCCTGCTCAAGCGCGATCGTCTCAAGTTCAGGCCCCAGCAAATCGAGATCCGGCGCAGGCAATGCTGCAAGAAGGCGGTTGCCCATTGTGTCGCGACACTTCACTGCGGAAAACCCCCAGTGACGCGTCTGCGGCGTTCGCCATTCGGAACGTCGCGAAACGTCGGTTTCAACATCGATCAGATCTGCCCTCTTTCGCGCGTACTCCCATGAGACGCGCTCTCTCTACAGACGAACAAGCTTCCAGTGCTTGGTTGCAATACGGACCTTCCGCTCGCATGCCGTCGAGGGAGTTAGATGCAAATGAGATGCCCGAAGCAACCCTGAAATGCGCATGGGTAACAAGGAAGCAGTGCGCCGCAATTCGGTTCCAGCACCGGACTTTCGCTTGAGTGTTGTTCGCTAGCGTATCGCCGTTATATCCGCTCGTAACGAACATCCGGCTGCTAGAAGAGAGGCACCGATGTCCCGTTGGGCGCAGCGAAGCGAATTCATCCGTCCCGGAGCGGGCGCATGAATTGCTTCGCGGCTCCCAATGACAAGGAGGATGTTCTTGCCTGAATCGAAAGGCGTGCAGCCGCTTTCGCGGGGATCGACAACGCTCGCTCGCGAAGCAGTGTCGCGCGCTACCTACTGGACCTTCGCGAGCACCGCGAGGCGGCGGATGCCCTTGTTCTTGTAGGCATCGAGGAAGGCGTAGTAGTCCTTGAAGGAGACGCAGCCGTTGGACTGTCCGCTCGGCCCGAGCATGTAGGTGTGGGCGAGCAAGCCGTCGCGATTGAAGATCTTGTCCTGGCCGCCGATCGGCGTCAGCCGCAGCGCCGGCACGCCGTGAAACAGCGCCTCGCGCGGCTTCAGCTCGTAAATGTGCGGCGGCGTCACGCCCTGCATGCGCACATGCGAGGAGCGAACGTCATCCATCCTGGAGCCGAGTCCGGAATGCGCCTCCAGCCTGGTGCCGTCGGGCAGATAGACCATCTTCGCGGAAATGTCGTAGACCGCCGTCTGGCGATCATAGGGCGGCGCGCCGCCGAGCATCGGATTCTGGCTGCGCGTATCGATGATGCTTCCGGTGACGCTGGCGTCGGCGGAGGCATAGGCCAGCAGCGCGTTCGCCGGCTGCTTGCCCCACAGCTTTTCGACCATGTTCGCGCGGTCGCCCGAGCCGATCGACATCACGGCCGCCTTGGCGCGCTGCGCCATGTCGCGAATGGGATTGGCGGAGGCTTTCGCGGGCTCCTGCGGCGCCGGCGCCGGGACATTGAGCGCAAGCTGGGTCGCAGGCGCCGCAACCTTCGGCTTGGCCGCTTCGGCGCGCCTGGGCGCCTCGACAGCCTTCGGCGCTTCAGCCGGCGGAGCGACCGCCGCAAGTTTCGTTGTTTCGACTTGCCTCGCCTCGCCGGCTCTCGACGGCTCGCCCTGCGCGGCAGCCGCAGCGAACCGTTCGTTGAACATCATCGAGTTCGCGACGTTCTCCGGCGCGGGCATCACCAGCGGGCGCTGTTCCAGCGATGCGAAGACTTCGTCGAAGGCCGGCTGCACCGGACGGGCGGCAATGACAGTGGAGTTACTGCTGGCAACGGGCGCGTCGTAAGCGCCGCTGTTCACGGTCGGATAGATGCTGGCGCCGATCACGTTGGTGTAAACGGTCCAGGCGCAGCCCAGCACGAGGCCAGCGACCGCGACACCGCCGAGGAAATTTTGAGGAATAGCTTTACGGGAAGGTTTCCTGCGGTTGGAAGCCGCAGGGCCGAACGCACGCGTACGCTTACTCATTCACACAACGCCCAGAACAAATTCCACCAAGTCCCCCTTTGATGCCGCGTCCCGACGGGTACCCCGCAGCATCTCGCAGAGGCACAGAGCGTCATTAAGGCGAATTTTAGTTAAATCAGGATTAAACGCGGGCGGAACTAAGGCGCTTGCAAACATATGGAACTATTGGGAAAATCGGTTCTCGATCGATGCAGAAATCAGCTTGAATCGGCTGGGATCAGGGACATCCGGCGCAAAGCCCACACCGGATGTCCCATATTGGACCAAGTTCGGCCTCAATCCTTGAATGGGTCGAATGCGCTAATAGCTGAGCCGCGGATACCAGTCCTTGCCGCGCCCTTCCGGCGTGGTGTCGAGAATGGTCCAGAGCGGATCGATGTCGGGCGCGCCGCGCGGATCCTGTCCGGGATCGGCGGTCGCACCTCCCATTTCGCCGGACCAGAAATGACGGATACTACCGTCGCGCCGCGTGAACACGCTGTAGCCGGGCACGTCGGCGTCGGCAGCGCTGACATAGTCGCGCGTGTAGTCGCCCGACATATCCGAATAGATCCGGTGTTGCGTCCAGCCGCGCGCCTTCTTCGCCGCGATCAGCCGCGCGATCGGCGAGCGCGCCACGAATACGAAGGCGATGCGCTGCGCGATGTCAGGGAGCTTTCCTTCCCACGTGCTCATGAACGACGTGCACATCGGGCACGGCTGCTCGCGCTGCGGGCCGAACATGTAGCTGAAGATCACGAGCGTCTGCCTGTCGCCGAACAGATCCGGCAGCGTCGCCTTGCCGCCCTCGCCTTCGAACTCATACTTCTTCATCACCGCGCCGCCCGGCGGCAGCGCGCGGCGCAAGGCGGCGACGCGCTCGATGTGACGGCGAAGTTCTATTTCCTCCGCCAGCAATTGCTCGCGGGCGCGGCGATATTCGGCGCTCTCGTTGGGAAAGCGCAAGCTGCTGGCGCGGGCGAGTTCGGCGGCGGGCTTCAGGGTGGAACCGGACATGGGGACACCTCCTGTTGGACTGGTCGATTGGAAGAACGTCCATCGCCTCGCCAGGCCGACAGCGGCGAGCAAAAAATCGGTGATAAACTAGCGGTTTCGGCCTGTTTTGGCGACGTTTTTGGCCGATTTCTCGCATGGCAGCTATCGCCGAACCTAAATCCTCGCCCAGAGACACATTATCGCCGGCCATTGGCTTTGCATTGGCGACGGCAAGCGATACGGCACCGTATCACAACCCCTAATCGCTATATTCGTCCGTACCCAAGGGGAAGCTGCCATGACAATGACGCCGGCGCGCGCCGGATCGATCGCCTTCGCGGGGCTGTTGCTGTTCGCCGTGCCCGTTGCGGCCCAGCCGGCAATATCCGGCTGTACGTCCACATTGACCGCGCAGGCGACGCAGACCTTGCAGTGCGAGTCCGGGATCACGATCGTCGCGGAGAGCGGCGCCAGGTTTGAACTGCGGGATCGCAACCGCGACGGCCATGTCGATTCCGTCGAACTCAGCAACAGGGCGCTGCTGCTCGAAGTGCCGAAGAAGGCAGGCCGCGCGCGCTTCAATGTGATTACGCCACAGGCGATTGCCGCGGTGCGTGGCACCAAATGGGCTGTCGACGCCGAGGGCGGTAAGACCTCCGTCTTCGTCGTCAACGGCCGCGTGAGCGTCGCGCGCGCTGCCGGTCGCGGCAGCGTCGTGCTCGGCCCCGGCGAAGGCGTCGACGTCGAGACCTCGGGCAACCTCGTCGTCAAGCGCTGGGGCGCGCCGCGCGTTGCGGCCCTGATGGCAAGATTGGGACAATAGAAGCCGAGCCAATGAGCAGCCGACGTCTTCATATTGTGGTTGCGTTGCTCTGCACGGGATTATGGGCAGGCGCGATCTGGTTCGGCCATACGCGCGGTCATCTGCGCTTTCTCGACCGGCTGGAATCGGCGCTGACCGACGCGCGAACGCTGGCGCGGGGCGTCAAGGCGCCGCCGGACCTGGTCACGATCGTCGCGATCGACGACACCATCGTCAAGCTCGGCGGCGCCTATCCCCTGCCGCGCGCGGAGATCGCCAAAATCGTCGAGGCGATCGCGCGGCTGGAGCCGAAGGTCATTGCCGTCGATCTCCTGCTGGTCGACAAGGGTCCCGCGGATGGCGATGCGGCGCTCGCAAACTCTTTCACGCTCCGTCCGACCGTGCTCGCGGCGGCCGCCGTGTTCTCGGACACCGTTCAACCCTCCGCGGAGAGCGATGGGCCGCTGGCCCGGCTGCCGACGGCCAACCGCTTCCTGCGGCCGCTCCCGGCATTTGCCGAGCGCGCCGAAGTCGGCATCGTCAACGTGGCGACGGGCCAGACCGGCACGCCGCTATCGGTGCCGATGCTGTTCCGGTCGCGCGACAATATCGAATTGTCGTTTCCGCTCCGTGTCGCCTCCATTGCGATCGGCCAGAAGCTGACGATCGAGCCCGACCGCCTCAGGTTCGGCGGCCGGCCCGTCCAAACGGCCGCGGACTATGCACTGCCGATTTCCTTTTACGGCCCGCGCCAGACCATCCGCACGATCAGCGCTGCCAATCTGATCGACGGCAATGTCGACAGGGAAGTGATCCAGGGCCGCATCGTGGTTCTCGGCGCCACCGCGACCGGCGCCGGCGACTTCTTTCCGACGCCGTTCGACTCGCTGATGCCGGGCGTGGAAATCATCGCAACCGCGATCACGCACCTCGTGGCGGCGGACGACATCGTGCGCGACCGGCCGGTCCGCATCATCGAGGCGATCGCGACGATCCTGCTTCCGCTGCTGCTGATCGGACTATTGGCGTGGCGGCGAAACGCCGTCGGTCTCATTGCAGTCAGCGCCGTCGTGCTGGCATGGGCGGCCGCGAACGCGATCGCCTTCGCGCACGGCATCTGGCTCAACGCCGCGGTGACCATCGCGGCCGCAGCCCCGCCGCTGATGCTGTTCGGCGGCATTCAGCTATGGTCGGGCCGGCGCAGCGCCGAGCGTCTCGCCGCGCAGAACAGGCTGCTCGAACAATTCCACACCCCGGGCCTGCAGCAATGGCTGAAGCGCGATCCCGACTTTCTGCTCGCGCCGGTCAGGCAGAATGCCGCCGTGGTGTTCGTCGACCTGTCCGGATTTACCTCGCTCAGCGAAACGCTCGACCCCGATGCCACGCGCGGGCTGCTGCACGAATTCCACGCCCTTGTCGACAAGGAGGTGACCCGCTGCGGCGGCGTCATCACGAGCTTCCTCGGCGATGGCGCCATGATCCTGTTCGGCCTGCCGGAGGCTTCGGTGGACGATGCGACACGCGCCGCACAGTGCTCGATCGCGCTGTGCGTCAGGACCGAACGCTGGATCGAGGCCTTGCCGCCGCAGATCGCGGCGCGGATCGGCTTCAAGATCGGCGCGCATTTCGGCCCGATCGTCGCCTCGAGGCTCGGCGGCCGCAACCATCAGCACATCACCGCCACCGGCGACACTGTGAACGTGGCGAGCCGGCTGATGGAAGTGGCGGCCCGCCACGATGTCCGGCTGGCGGTGAGCGACACCTTGCGCGTTGCGGCTGAGAGCAGCGGGGCGCGGCTGAAGACCGGCAGCCTCTCCGGCCCCGTCGAAGCGCAGATTCGCGGCAGGTCCGGCTCGCTTACGGTCTGGCTGTGGCGGAGCGAATGCCTGACGCCGGATCAATGTGCGCGACACGACGCCGCCGAGTGACCGCCGCGCCGCCTACATCGCCGGCGGCGGCGTGCGGTCGAACACCTCGCCCTTCGGCCCGCGCAGCAGATACAGCGCATAAATCTCGATCACCAGCGGACCGCGCTTGCGCTCGACTTCGCCGATCTTCTCCGCGCTGGCGAACCTGTCGCTCAACGGGTCATCGCCGGGGAAGACCTCGCGGACGTAGAGCAAGGGGCCGGCAAGCTGCGCCGCGTCAGGCTCGGGCATGTTGACCCAGCGGATGCGCTGGCTCTGCTGCGCGACGCAGGTGCCCTTCGGCAGATGGAAGGCGAGCCAGCCGGTGGTCCCGTAGTCGGAAGCCAGCACGCAGGTAGCTCCGGTTCGCGCCCTCGCGGCCTCGATCGCGGCGGCCGTCTCTCGCCAGCCGACCCCGATGCTGCGCACGGTGGCATCACGGCGATAGCCCGACAGCAGGCCGGTGTCGGCCTGCACGACCAGCAGCACGAACATCGCAATACCGCTTGGCGCCGCCCAGCGGCGGCAGAAGTCCGCCAGACGCTGCCAGCGCGGCGGCCACTGCACCAGATGCGCGGCAACCGCCGCGGCGATCGCAAATGCCGGATAGACCGGCGCAAACCAGTTGGCCTCGACGCGGGCATGCAGCGAATGCCAGACGAAATAGGCGACGACGATCCAGAACATCGCATTGACGAGCACGCGCGCCGGCTGCGCGCCGGCGCGGCGGCGGAACAGCGCATAAAGCCCCATCGTCCCGAGCACCCAGACCAGCGGCGTCGCGAACGCGATCTGCGTTGGAATCAATTCGGCGATATAGGCCGGGCGGAAATGCTCGATCCGAGACCGCCCCATCTGCTTGATGAAGGACACCCAGTGATGTTCGGCATTCCAGAGGATGACGGGCGCAAACAGCAGCAGCGCAACGATCCCGCCGAGGTAAGGCCACGGCGACATCAGCCAGTGCCGCAGCTTGGGAACGGCAACCAGCCAGATCAGGATGGCCGGGCCGAAGAACAGCGCGGTGTATTTCGACAGCAGCGCGCAGCCGGCGGCAGCGCCGACCGCGAGCCACCACACGCCCTGACCGGTCTGCAGCACCTTGGCGAGCGCAAACAGCAGAACGCCGGTTGCCACCAGCAGCGGTGCATCGGGCGTGACGATCATGGTGCCGACCGCGGCCATCAGCGTGATGTTGAGCAGGATCGCGGACGAGGCCGCGACGCGGCGGCTGCCGAACAGGATGGCGGCGGCCTGATAGATCGCCCAGTTCATCGGCAGCGCGAGCAGGACCGACACCAGCCGCACGCCGAATTCGGTGTCGCCGGCGATCATGGTGCCGAGCCGGATCACGACGGCGACCATTGGCGGATGGTCGTAATAGCCGCCGGCCAGATGCTTCGACCACATCCAGTAATAGGCTTCGTCGAAGGTGATCGGCGTGAACCAGGCGGCGATCAGGCGCAGCGCCACCAGCCCCAGGATCACCAGACCGGTGTTCAGGGCAACCCGCGCCTCATTCGGGTTCATGTTCCGATTATCGCTTGCGCCAGACGAACAGGCCCGACATCGCGTAGTTCCAGACTACGCCCATCAGCGCACCGGCAAGTCCCGCCAGCCACCAGATCGGCTCCTGGTCGAAGACCGCAAAGGCAACGCCGACATTGGCGAGCAGCCCGACGCCGCACACCAGATAGAACAGCAGGAGGCCGCGCAGGATCGCAAATCCCTTCAGCCGCTGGTCGCGATAGGTGAGGAAATTGTTCAGGATGAAGTTGCTGGTCATCGCGACCAGCGCGCCGACGGCCTGCGCCTCGGCAAACGGCGCCCTGAAGATTTCATGCGCGACGAACAGCGCCGCGAGATGGACGACGAGGCCGGTGCCGCCGACCATCGCGAACAACAGGAAGCGCAGCGACACCACGTCGTGCGTCATCTTGGCCAGCACCAGGCCGAGGAAGTCCAGCGCCACCATGGAGTCGAGCTTGCTCTCGCCATGCTGGCGCGACCCGAAGGTGAAGGGAATTTCGATCGTGCGCAGCTTGCCCTGCGCGGTCGCGACGATATCGAGCAGGATCTTGAAGCCCTGGGTCGAGAGCTGCGGCGCCAATTGCTCAAAACGGTCGCGGCGGATCATGAAGAAGCCGCTCATGGGGTCGGCGATCTCGACCTTCAGCGTACGCCTGGCGACTTCGGTCGCCAACTGGCTGGCCCCTGCCCGCTGCTTGTTGAAGCTGTCGGCGCTGCCGCCCTCGATATAGCGGCTGCCGACCACGAGTTCGGCCTCGCCGCTGCGCAACAGCGCGACCATCTTCGGGAGCTGCGTCTCGTCGTGCTGCAGGTCGGCGTCGATCACCGCCGCATAGGGCGCACTCGAGGCCAAAATGCCCTCAATGCAGGCGCCCGACAGGCCGCGCCGTCCGATCCGGCGGATGCAGCGGACGCGGGAATCCTTCCGCGCCAGCGCCCGCACCACTTCCCAGGTCTGGTCTGGGGAATTGTCGTCGACAAAAACCACTTCCCAGGCGATGCCGGCCAGCGTGGCTTCCAGCCGCCGGTACAGCACGGTGACATTGTCGCGCTCGTTGAAGGTCGGGACAACGACCGAAAGCTCAGGCAAACCGGCCTGCGACGGGGTTAGGGAGTCCGGTTTGATGGCGTCATTCATGACCGGCAGCGTATATCCGCAGGCCGCTGACATGCCAAGGCGAGCTTGGCGACGAGGTGACCGGACCGTGAAAACCGGGACGAGATCGGCCGGCTGATTGTCCAGCGCGGACGAATCGGTAGCCGCGGCCGGATCGTCCCCCAGACCCTACATCGCTTGAAAATGCTCTGAAAATGCCAACGACCACGAACAGGGGGCGCGCGTACATCCGGCGCAGCCGAGCCATTCATGGTCGTCCCAGCGCCGGAGCTTTAACGCGTCAACGTCGCCGTTACATGCGAGATAGGAATGCCCAGGGCCTTCCGCAAGGGGTCCTAGTTCGGCACTTCGCGAATCACCGGCCCGCGCGGGGCCGGCGCCGCGGGAACCTGCTGCAGCGCCGACGCCGGTTGCTGGATGCTCGCCGGCCTGGCCGGCTTGCCGTACTGGCCGATCGGCCCGTAGGCAATCGCAACCACCATCACAACCGAAGCGACAATAGCGCCCAAAAGACCTGCGATCGATTGCGAATTCATGCTCAGCTATCCCCTGCCTGACCGGGAACTGATATCATGGAAAAAGCGCGTGACGAAATAGGCCGCGGCATCGGTTACCGGCAAAATCGGCCGAGCGGCGGATCTTCAAAATCTCACCACGCGAGTGCCGCGCGACGGACAAGCAAGAACCGCGATTCCATCGCAAACATGGCAGAGTTTCGACCTTTGATTTTGACAGGGATGAGGGAAAAGAATGCCGACGACAGATGTAACCAAACCGCCGGGAAAATCCGGGCGAAGCAAGGGGAAAGGCGAGCGCAAGAAGAAGGCGAACGTCAGGAGCCCCGCGCCGGTCCAGTTGCAGACCCCGGAACCTGTCGAACCGCAGAAGGCGGATCAGAACCTGCAATCGCAGCCGGAGCCCGTTGTCGTCGAGAGCCCCGCGATGGATCAGCCGCCGGCCGCAGCCGAGCCGGTCGAGGCCGTTGCAGCGGTAGAGTCCGTCGCCGCTTTGCCCGGGCCTGCGCCGGAAGCAGCGCCCTCGCCCGCTGCGCTGGAGCACGCCGCGCCCGAGCCCTTGGCGCCCGAGCCCTTGGCGCCCGAGCCCGTAGCCCCCAAGGCTGCCGAAGCCCCGCCGGCCGAGATCACGCTGGTAAGCCTGCAGACCATCGCCAACGCCTACCGCGACTACACCAGGAAATCACTCGAGGAGTTCGGCTCGTTTGTCGAGCAACTCAGCGGCGCGCGCTCGCTCGACAAGGCGATGACGGTCCAGAGCGAATTCGTGAAGCGGGCCTATGAAAACTCGGTCGCCGAGTCGCAGAAGATCTGCGAACTCCACACCCGCCTCGCGAGGCAAGCCCTCGATCCCTTCAAGGGACTGGCAGGCAAGGCGTCGCCAACGCAGGACAAGCGCTAGGGCGCACGCAACTCGAAACGAGTAGATTGACAGCAGCAAGAGGCTCCGGTTTCCGGGGCCTCTTTCGCAATCTGGCCAACCATGACCGGTTTGGCTAACATCATCAGGCCCCTTCTCATTCCCGACGAGTTCTCCCGTGAGCAAGCCTGCGAAATCGACCGCGAAGAACAGCGGCAGCATCTATATCGGCATCGGCGGCTGGACCTTCGAGCCGTGGCGCGGCGTTTTCTATCCGGAGAAGCTCGCGCAGGCCAAGGAGCTGTCCTATGCCGCCTCCAAGCTGACCTCGATCGAGATCAACGGCACCTATTATGGATCGCAGAAGCCGGAGAGTTTTCGCAAATGGGCCCGCGAGGTGCCCGATGGTTTCCTGTTCTCATTGAAGGGCCCGCGCTTCGCGACCAATCGCCGGGTGCTGGCGGAGGCCGGCGATTCCGTAAAGCGCTTCTACGATTCCGGCGTGCTGGAGCTTGGCGACCGGCTCGGTCCGGTGCTCTGGCAGTTCGCGCCGACCAAGAAATTCGACGAGGCCGACTTCGGCAAGTTCCTCGAACTGCTGCCGCGCAAGCTGGATGGGCACGCGCTGCGCCACGTGGTCGAGGTGCGGCATGACAGTTTCTGCGTGCCGGAGTTCATCGCCCTGCTGCGCCAGTTCGAAACGCCGGTGGTGTTTGCCGAACACGGCAAATATCCGGCGATTGCCGACATCGCTAGCGACTTCGTCTATGCGCGGCTGCAGAAGGGCGATGATGAGATCAAGACGTGCTATCCGCCAAAACAACTCGACGCCTGGGCCAAGCGCTTTCAGGCCTGGGCCGATGGCGGCGAGCCCGACGACCTGTCGCGGGTCGACAAGAGCAAGCCGAAGAAGATGCCGCGCGACGTGTTCGCCTATGTGATCCACGAGGGCAAGATCCGCGCGCCGGCGGGCGCGATGGAGTTGATCGAGCGCGTGAAATAATCGAGGCACTCAATCCAGCTTGATGCCGGCCTCGCGGATCAGCCTGGTCCAGCTCTCGTACTCGGACGCGACGAAGCCATCGAGCTTGTCGTCGGCAAGATCCCACGCTTCCCCGCCGCTCTTTTCGAACCGTTCCTTGAGTTCGGGCAGGATGCTGCGGATCTCCCGGCGCAGTTTTGCGAGGACCTCGGGCGGCGTTTTCGCCGGCGCGAATATCCCGAGCCAGGAATCGACGTCGAGGCCGGGGACTCCAGCTTCGGACATCGTCGGCACATCTGGCGCCAGCGGGCTGCGCTTCGACGACAGCACCGCGATGCCCCGCGCCTGCTCTGATTGGACGTAAGGCAGCCCGGCGGAATTGGAATCGAAGAACAGGTCGATGCGGCCGGCGAGCAGATCGGTGAAGGCCGGCGGCGAGCCCTTGTAGGGGATTTCCTGGAACTTCACGCCGGCCGCCTTCATGAAGGCGGCAGCTACCAGATGTTGCCCGGTGCCGACGCCGGCCGTCGCCACCGAGATGGAGCCCGGGCTCGCCTTCGCCGCGGCGACGATGTCCTGCAATTTCGCATGCGGCAGATCCTTGCGGGCGACCATCACGTAACCGAACTTGTAGATCAGTGCGACCGGCACGAAATCCTTGCGCGGATCGTAGCCGAGCTTCGAATACAGCGCCGAGTTGAAGGCCATGTTGGAGAGGCCGCCGACGACAAGCGTATAGCCGTCCGGCTCGGCCGCAGCGGCGGCCTGCGTACCGACGACGGTTCCGGCGCCCGGCTTGTTCTCGACCACGAAGGCCTGCCCCATCCGCTTCGAAAGCGCGTCGGCAAGTTGCCGCCCGACCAGATCGTAGCTGCCGCCCGGGCCGATCGGGACGATGATCTTCACCGGACGGTCGGGATAGCCGGACTGCGCGTGCGCTGCGGCAATGCCGCCTGCGGCCAACGCCAGCAGCGATGTCAATGTCCGGAAAAATCGGTTCATCGTGTCCCCCCGCGAGATGCGGCCTTCGACAGGCTCTTTGTTGGGACTATGCGACAGGCCACATCCGGCGGCAACGCGACATATGGCAATCATCGCCGCGCTACCCTAGCTTTACCGATGACAGATCAGCGCAGCGGATATCGACATGGCCCGCAGGACAAAACGCCTCTTCACCATCGGCTACGAGCAGACGCCGGCCAGGGCCGTGCTCGACGAACTGGAGCAGGCGGGCGTCAAGCTTCTGGTCGATGTCCGCGCCGTGGCCTCCTCGCGGCGCCCGGGCTTCTCCAAGAACCAGCTCGCGGCGGGGCTCGACGAACGCGGCATTTCCTATCTGCATCTGAGGGAGTTGGGCACGCCGAAGGAGGGCCGCCTGGCGGCGCGCAGCGGCAAGTACGATCTGATGCACCGGATCTATTCGAAGCACCTGAAAACGCCGCAAGCCAGGGAGGAACTCGACGAGCTGTCGGCGCTGGTGAAGCAGGCGGGGCCGGTCTGCATTCTCTGCTACGAACGCGACCACACGCATTGCCACCGGCACTGGATCGCGGAGATTATCGAGGAACGCGATGGGGTGAAGGTGCAGAATCTGGTCGCGCCGCAGGTGTAGAGCCGTAGCCCGGATGGAGCGCAGCGCAATCCGGGAACGGTGCCGCAAGCGGATCGACCTGCCCCGGATTGCGCTGCGCTCCATCCGGGCTACGAACAACTACCCCTTCCCTTCCAGCCGGAACGTTCCCTCCATCATCTTCACGGACGCACCGCCGACATGGATCGACGCGACCTTGCCGTTCTGCTTGCGGACACGCGTCAGCAACAGGCTCGGGCGGCCCATGTCGACGCCCTGCCCGATCTTCAGTTTCAGTTCGCCATCGCTGGTAGCGTCGAGATCGGCAAGCAGCGCCGCGGCCGCCGCCGTCGCGCTGCCGGTGGCCGGATCTTCGGACAGGCCACTCGAACCGGGATGGAACATCCGCGCCTGCAACTCGCATGGCCTTTCGCCCGGTGGCACATCGCGGGTATAGAAATAGACTGCATCGCTGCCGTCCAACGGGAACGTCTTTTCGAATGCCGCCGCATTCGGCTTCGCCCGCCGCAGCGCCTCGCGCGAGGCGAGTTCGACGGCGATGAAGGACAATCCCACCGAGATGACCTGCGGCGGATGCCGGTCGGTTCGCACATCGCCTGCCGGCAGCGAGAGCAGCGCCGCCGCCTGCTCGGCACTGACTAGCGACAGGCGCTTCAAGGGCTGCGGCGCCGTGAATTCGGTGCTGACGACCCTGCCCTGCTCGGTCACGATCTCGACCGGCACCAGTCCGGCCTCCTCCTCGAACAACAGCCGCGCCGGCGGCTTGGCGGCCTCAGTCGCCAGCACGAAGGCGGTGCCGACATTGGGGTGGCCCGCGAAGGGTATCTCGCGGTTCACCGTGAAGATGCGAACCTGCGCGTCGTGTGCGGCATCGCGCGGCGGCAGCACGAAGGTCGTCTCCGAGTAATTGAACTCCCTCGCGATCGCCTGCATCTGCTCCGTCGACAGCCCGCCGGCGTCGAGCACCACGGCAAGCGGATTGCCGCCAAAGGCGCGGTCGGTGAAAACGTCGACCGTGATGTAACGCCTGACCATTTCGATACTCCTATCCCAGCCGCCACACGGCCATCGGCCGCTCATAGCCCCTGACCTCGACCTCGCCGAGTGAGACAGCATCGCCGCAGGCGTCGCCGAGCGCTTCGTGGACCGCTTCCGAGATCAGGAACTGCGAATTGAAATCCTTGTTGAGCGCCTCGAGCCGCGAGGCGAAATTCACGGTGTCGCCGATCACAGTGTATTCCTTGCGCCGCGGCGAGCCGATGCTACCGGCGACGACTTCTCCGAGGTGAATGCCGATGCCGATGCGTAGCGGCCAGCTCGTAGCTTCGTTGACACGCGCATTGGCCTCCAGCATTTCGCGCGCGGCGGCGACTGCGCGGTGTGCCGGGTCCGGCGCTTCGAGCGGCGCGCCGAACAGCGCCAGAAAGCCATCGCCCAGAAACTTGTTCACAATGCCGCCGTGGCGATCGAGAATCTCGACCAGGATCGCAAAGGCGCCGTCGAGCCGGTTCACGACTTCCTGCGGCGTGCGGGTGCGCGCGCCGGCCGTGAAGCTGCGGAAGTCCACGAACATGACGGCGACGCGGCGGATGTCACTGTCGGTCTTCGTGCCCTCGGCCATCAAGCGCTCGACCACCTGCGGCGAGACGTGCTGGCCGAACAGGTTCGTGATGCGGTCGCGCGCGGTGGCCGCCATGATGCTCTTCTCGAACTGGCGTCGCAACTGATGACCCACAGCGCCCGCGAGCACGCCGCCGATCAGCAGGATCAGGCTGCGCGCGGCATGATAGAAGACGCTGACTTCCTGGCCGGGGTCCGGATGATAGAAAATCGCCATCGCAAACAGCTGTGCCGCGGCGACGAATCCGGTGAAGGCGGAGAGCCAGAAATCCAGCCGCAGCGTGGAGAGGATGATGAAGATGAAATACGTCATCGGGACCACGAAGCCGAGCGCAGCGACCGACCCCATGGCGTTGATGTGCAGCGCCAGCGCCACCGTCGGTATCGAGGTTTCGATCAGTGCGCCGAGATATCGCCGGTACAGCGGCAGGTCGCGGCCCTGGCGCATGTGCCGCTGGATCGCGCCGTGCACCCACCATTCGAACAGGACGAACGGCACCATGACCGAATAGAGGTAGCGCGGCTTGAGATTGCCATGCCAGACCTCGCTGACCGTCTCCGGTGCAAGGAGATAGACGGTCCAGAGAATGACCGACAGCACGACGGTCGTTCCGATCAGCGCCTTGACGCGGAGCAGTTCGGTCGACATCACCTCGTGCGTCAACGCGCGCTGGAAATCAGCCGAGACGCCGGTGTCTTGGATGTCTTCTTTCTTGCCCCAGAGCCCAAACATAATTGCCCCTTGTCATTCCGGGGCACGCGGAGCGTGAACCCGGAATCTCGAGATTCCGGGTTCGATGCTGCGCATCGCCCCGGAATGACTGTGAGATGTATAACCTCAATCAAGCGTGCGACGGAAGCGTGTCACCGCGATCGTCATCGCCACCAGCATCAGTACAATGAGTGCAATCGTGTCGTATTGCAGGTTGGAAGGCGCGGCGCCCTTCAGCATGATGGCACGGACGATGCGGATGTAATGGGTCAGCGGCAGGACTTCACCGAGATATTGCGCCCAGACCGGCATGCCCGCGAACGGAAACATGAAGCCGGACAAGAGAATGCTGGGCAGGAAGAACATCATCGATAGCTGCATCGCCTGCAACTGGTTCTGCACGATGGTGGAGAAGGTGTAGCCGATCGACAGATTGGTGGTGATGAACAGCGTCGTCAGCACCGCGAGCAGGACCACGCTACCGAGGATCGGCACGCCGAACAGGAGCACCCCGATGCCGACGATCAGCGTCGCCTGGATGAAGCCGACGATCACATAGGGGATGATCTTGCCGAACATCACCTCCACCGGCCTGATCGGCATCGACAGCAGGCTCTCCATGGTGCCGCGTTCGATCTCGCGCGTCACCGACAGCGCGGTGAAGATCAGCATGGTCATGGTCAGGATGGTGCCGACCAGCCCCGGCACGATGTTGAGCCGGGACTCCGCCGCAGGGTTGTAGCGCGCATGCGCCCTGATCTCGAACGGCATCTCGGGCGGATCGCCGATGTGAAGGTCGTGCGCCAGCGCGGTCTGCACCAGGGCGCCGAGCGAGCCGAGCGCCGAGCCGGCCGCGACCGGATCGGTGGCGTCGGCGGCGACCAATAGCGCCGGACGGTCGCCGCGCCGCACCGCGCGCTCGAAGCCGCGCGGGATCTCGACCCCGAACAGCACCTTGCCGGACTGCAGGAGGTCGTCGAACTCGGCGACGCTGTGCACCTCGCGGGTGAAGCGGAAGTAGCTGGTATTCTCCATCGCCTTGAGCACCGAGCGCGCGAGGTCGCTGTCCTCCTGGACCAGCACCGCCGTCGGCAGATGCCGCGGCGTGGTGTTGATGGCGTAGCCGAACAGCAGCAACTGCATGACCGGGATCATCACGATCATCGCAAACGAGACGCGGTCGCGGCGAAGCTGGATGAATTCCTTGACCAGCATTGCATAGCTGCGGCGCCAGAAGCCGAAGGCCGGCTCCCTCACTTCGCCAACGGGATGAACGGCGCTGTCGGTCGCGCTCATTGGAAATTGTCCTTTGAGCGGTTCATGAGGTCGATGAACACGTCTTCCAGCGACGGCTCGCTATCCTGCCAGTGCCACCTCCCCGCCTCCCGGTACGGCGCGATCGTCGCCTCGAGCGCGGCCTTGTCGCGGCCAGAGACGTGCAGGCTGGTACCGAACGGCGCCACCATGTCGACGCCAGGCTTGCCGGCAAGTTCGGTCGCCAACCCGTTGAGGTCGTCGCCCGAGACGGTCCAGGTCGACAGCGCCGATTTCGCGATCACCTCGTCCACCGTGCCGTGCACCAGCAGGTGGCCATATGCGATGTAGGCGATCTCGTGACAGCGCTCGGCCTCGTCCATGTAGTGGGTCGAGACCAGCACGGTCAGCCCTTCGGCGGCGAGCGCGTGGATCTCGTTCCAGAAATCGCGTCGTGCCTTCGGATCGACGCCGGCGGTCGGCTCGTCCAGCAGCAGCAGTTGCGGACTGGGCAGCGTGCAGGCGCCGAGCGCGAGCCGCTGCTTCCAGCCGCCCGAAAGCTCACCGGCGAGTTGCTCCTCGCGGCCGCCCAGGCCGATGCGCCGGATCATGTCGGCCGCGGCGGCGCGCGCGTCGCGCAGGCCGTAAAGCCGTGCGACGAATTCGAGGTTCTCGCGCACCGAGAGATCCTGGTAAAGGCTGAAGCGCTGCGTCATGTACCCGACCTGGCGCTTGATCTTGTCGGCGTCGCGGCGGATGTCGTAGCCGAGGCAGGTGCCCTCGCCGGCATCCGGCGTCAAAAGCCCGCACAGCATGCGGATCGTCGTGGTCTTGCCGGAGCCGTTCGGTCCGAGGAAGCCGTAGATCGAGCCGCGCTTCACCTGCATCGAAAGATCGTGCACGACCTCACGGCCGCCGAACGATTTTGAAAGGCCTTCGACATTGATCGCGATGTCGGGGGCTGCTGCGGGCGCTGCGTTCATCGCTTGTCCGCCACCGGCGTCCGTGGATTGAGGAACACGCTGATCGGCTGGCCGACGCGCAGCACGTCCGGCCGGCTCGGCCGCGCCTGGATCAGGTAGACCAGCTTGTTGCGTTCATCGAGGCTGTAGATGACAGGCGGGGTATATTCCGCCGTCGTTGCGATGAAGTAGATTTTTGCGGTGAGATCGGCCGCGCAATTGTCGCAGGTCACCTTCACCTCGTCGCCGACCGCGAGCTTCGGCAATTCGGTCTCCGGCACGAAGAAGCGCAGCTTCATGTTGCCGGGCGGCATGATCGACAGCACCGGCCGTTGCGACGGCACCATCTCGCCCTCGCGGAAATAGATCTGCTGGATCGTACCGGCCACCGGCGCGAAGCCTTTGCGCCGCGCGAGCCTGGTTTTCGAGGTGTTGACACGGGCTTCCGCAACGCGCAGCGCCGACAGCGCGGAATCGAGCGTTGCCTGGGTGCCCGAACCCGTCTTGCTCAGCGACGCCGCGCGATCATAGACCTGCTGGGCGTTGGCCAGCGTCGCATTGCTCTGGTAGAGATCGGCCTGCTGCAGTTCGTCGTCGACCGAATAGAGCAAGTCGCCGGTCTTGACCTCGTCGCCCTCCCGCACATTGAGCTTGATGACACGGCCGGTTTCGTCCGGGCTGACAAAGATCATGTCGGCCTCTACCCAGCCCTGAAAGCCGGGATCCCTGCGCTCCTTGCAGCCGGCGAGCACGATAGCCAGCGCCAGTGCGACCAGGACCGCTATCGCTCGCGACGAAGTCATGTCGTCCTCCGTTCGCCAAAAATCAGATCGAGATGCACGCGAAACATCGCGATCGCATCGAGCGGTGCGTGCCGGGCGAAAAGACTCTGCCAGATCACGGCAATCATCGCCGGAGCCACCAAGATCTGGGGAAACTCGGCAAGCTTCTTCTGCTTGATCTCCCCACTCGCGATGCCGCGTTCGATGAGCGCACGCATTCCGGCGAGCCCT
This sequence comes from Bradyrhizobium sp., assembly GCF_036735945.1. GTDB lineage: Bacteria > Pseudomonadota > Alphaproteobacteria > Rhizobiales > Xanthobacteraceae > Bradyrhizobium. The sequence goes on from NZ_DAINNI010000054.1 coordinate 23,555, forward strand.
CGCGTCACGACCTCGCGATAATAGAAGTCGGCCACCGCCGGAAACCGCGGCCCCTCCGCCACGATCAGCCGCACGATATCGCCGCGCCTTGTGGTCGCGATCTCGGCGATAAAATTTTTGGCGAACAGTTCCACCATGTCGCGAACCGACGCCCCCGGCGGCGGCGGCGTCGATGAGAGGCGGACCACCAGCGGAACGATGGCGGTGCTGATCAATTCCTCGAACATCGATTCCTTGTCCTTGAAATGCAGGTAGATCGTGCCCTTGGCGACGCCGGCGCGCCTGGCGACGTCGTCGAGCCGCGTCGCCGCGAACCCGCGCGCGATGAACTCGTCCATCGCCGCCTCGATGATCGCCCCACGCCGCTCGGCCGCGCGCTCGGCGCGGTTGGCGGCCGGGCTTGGCGGCGCGCGCCGGCGGCCAGCAGGTTTTGCGGCGTATTTTCGAGGGCTCCTGGCAGCTTCATTTTTCATGATTCATATATGACTGACTGGTCAGTCATTGTCAATTTTCCGTTGGACGGCGGCTCTCACATGGGCGTGACCGGCGCGGGCGAGGTCCGGGCCGCATTGAAGGTTTTGAGTGTTGCCGTGGCCATCCCACAGATGCGGGGTTGGTTGCTCGAGGCGCGCCCTCCCCGTCATTTGCTGGCGCAAAGAGCGACGCACTCCACTGTCATCCTCCGTGAACTTCTCGTGCTTTTTCCGGCGGTGGCTGTGGATGCACCGGGAGCCGGCTGGCAGAATGCGATCAGCGATACACGCAATCGCATCTGGTATGCGATTGCGGTTACGATGCTGCCATTCATTCCAATAGGATTGCTCGGCATCGCCTCGGTGGCCCTGCTAAAGGCATGGATGACGCCAGGAAGCCTGACTGGAATGGTCGCAGGCCTGCTCTCGCTCGGCACATTATTCCTGATAACAACGACCCTGATCGCGGTGATCGCGTCGCGTCTCTACCAGGTCATCGGCGAGCGGCTGAACGCGCCGATGCCCTGAGGACAATGCACCGACGATTTCCGTCTCGCTCGGCGGCAAGCGCGGCTGAAGCGTAGCCGCGACCATAGCCCAATGGTACAAGACAGCCGGCGGCATCATTGCAGGCCGCCGCTGAAAGGCCCTTGCTCGAGAATGAAGAAGAAGGGGTGATCCCATGACGCCAGACGGAATGGCCTTGGCCGCCATTGTGATCCTGCTGTTCCCGATGGGCTATTTCTTCCTGGCCTCGCCTGCCTTTCTGCTGGTGAAGCTCGACATCCCGCCCGTCACGCAGTTGCTGGGCGGCATGTTCAGCGTGCACTTCCTGATGCTGCGCATTGCTGCCGTCATCGGAATGATAGCCTTTGCGGTGGCGGGACGGCCGGCCTTCGTCGTCGGCATCGCCCTGATCGCGGCAATCGCGATCTGGGGGCGCGGCTGGTTCATGCAGCGATGGAATGCGGAGCTCAGCGCCAGGGATGCCGGCAATCCCGATGCAGTACGCCAGCTGCGCCGCCTGCACTGGGGCGGCATGCTGTCCAACGCCGTCGTGCTGTTCGCCGTCGTCGCCAGCATTCCCTATGTCAGCGGCGCGCCGGGCTGATCAACTCGGCAGGTAGACCGTAGCCCGCATGAGCAACGCGATATGCGGGATGAATTCCCGGATGTCGCTGCGCTCATCCGGGCTACGACACTGTCGTCATCAGCGATATCACGGGGCCGCCGCGCCAACCCGCTCGCGCAACTGCTCGAACTCGCCCGACTGATAGGTGGCGCCGTCGGGCGTGACGATCTCGACGTTCCAGCAACCATCCGACATCAGCTCGCTGGCTTTCTTCAACGCGGCCGGACCCGACTCCCGGTTGAGGGTGACGTTTCCAGCGGTATCCTGCGCAGTAATCAAAAACCTCATGTGACCGGCTCCCGCAAAGCTGCCGGTCATTCTGGCCTGAAGCGGAAGCGCGTCAAGCGTTCGCTTGAGCGCCGGTTCTGAGCTGTGCAGAACCGGCGCTCCATCATGAGGGTCGGCACGACCGCCTACTCGTCGGTCGGCCCGGGAAGCAGGCGGCGACGAAGCCGCTGGGCTTCGTGCCACGTGGCATAGGCCTCCCTGCCGAAGCGGGTGAGCGAGTTTGCGAATTGCACGAGAATGAGCGTGATCATGGCTGACGTCCCCCGTTGGCCAGGATGCGCTCGATGTCGCGCTCTGCGTCATCGGTCAGCGTGAATCCGCGGGCAGCAAGATACTGTTCGACCGCACGGTTAGCGTGCCGCTGCCGGGCTTCGAGATAAACGCGGAACAGTCGAGAGAGAAATGAGGGCTTTGGTGCAGGGGCAAAAAACGAGGCCCCAGTGGTGAGTACGTTCGCCATGGATAGGCTCCTTTAATCGGAGTTGTCCGTGGGCGAATCCATCCCCTGGCACGAGAAATAGGTATTGGTGTCGACAAATGCGAGGCCAAATTCGTCGCAGCCATGCATCAATTTTGAACCGCTCCGCGCAGAAATGCAGGGCGTAATCACATGGCTGTAACATCGAATACGCATGGCGCTGCGAGCCACGCGAATCAGTGGTGTTTCGCGATCACGGCCGCGTGAGTCTTGACCGCTCACTTCGCGAACGGATTGACCCAGCCTCCCCTGCCCGCCGGCGCGCGTGGCGGATAGGCGGTCTCGAGATAGTTCAGCACGACGTCGCGATCCTTCTGGTCGAGCGGCGGCATGCTGTGGCGGCGGACCATCAGGTTGATCGAATCCTCCCATTGCGCGCGCGTCATGCCCTGCTGCGCCACCAGGCGAAAGCCGTGGCAGGCGGTGCAGGCATAGAAGGTCTCGTTGCGGCCGGCGCCGGCAACGAACTCCTCCGGACTTTCATCGCGTGGCGTGAACGTCGTTTGTGCGCTGGCCGGTGCGATCCAGAGCGCAGCGGCCAGCGCAAGCCACGTCAGGCGCGGCATCATCCGACCAGCACGGCGATGCGGTGCATGGCGTTGCCGCCATAGCCTTGCGGATTCCAGAAGCCGGCCTGATGCGGCTGCATCGCGCCCCTGGAATCGGTGGCGCGCGCCCAGATCTCGAAATAGCCGTCGGTCGGCAGTTTCACCGTCGCGGTCCAGCGCTGCCAGTCGTACTTGTTCTTCGGCTTTTCCAGCGTGACGCGCCGCCAGCTCGCGCCGAAATCAAGCGATACGTCGACCTGCTTCACTGTTAGATCGCCGGCCCAGGAGGCGCCGCGCAGCTTCAGCTCCCTGGTGCCGGCGGCGAATTTCGCGCCGTTCGCCGGATTGGTGATGATCGAGCGCACCGGCATCGATTCCAGGATGCGGAAGTTGGCCGGATCGGCCTTGCCGCCGGGCACCATCGGCTTGATCGCGGTACGATAGGAAAACTCCGTCATGCCGGGGCCGTCATGCTCGCGGTCGCGGATCGTGATGCGCGTCAGCCATTTCTGCGAGGCCGAGCCGGCCCAGCCCGGCACGATCAGCCGCGCCGGCCCGCCATGGATGTTCGGCAGCGGCTTGCCGTTCATGGCCCACACGATCATCGTGTTCGGGTCCAGCGCCTTCTCGATGCGCACGCCGCGCGAGATGCTGGGCTTGCCGGCCTCGCCCGACAGATGCAGGTCGGCCGCATAATGCGCGGTGTATTTTGCACTTTGCTTCAAGCCGGCCTTCTTGAGCAGTTCGGCCAGTGGCACGCCGGTCCATTCGGCGCAGCCGGCCCCGCCATTGGTCCACTGGTTGCCGCGCGCCGGCGGCGAGAAACCCGCGCGGCCGTTGCCGCCGCATTCCAGCACCATGCGCCGCGTCACCGCCTTGTATTTCGACTTGAGTTCGCCGAGGGTGACCTCGATCTTGTTGTTGACCTCGCCATCGATCGTGATCTTCCAGGCGTCGGGATCCTTCGCCTCCTCGGGGATCTGTCCGTTGTTGCGGATGTAGAACTTCTCGATCGGCGTGGTGTCGTCGTCGAGCAGGCTCTCCGGCGTCTCCGCGACCAGCGGTTTTTCGCCGAGCACGACGAGCCCTTCATTCTTGCCGGGGAATTTGAGGTATTGCGGTCCCTTGGCGGGAGCCGGAGACGCGGCCTGCGCATGGGCCTGCGGAATGCCGATGCCGCCTTGCGAGAAGGGCAGCGTGCCGATGGCCGCCCCTAGTGCCGCCAGCGCCGAGCCGCCGAGAAATCTGCGCCGGCTGGAGTTGAAACGGTCGGTGTCGAATTGATTGCCTCCAGCCGCAGTGGCCCCGCGTCCGTGCGCCATGTCTCTCTCCCTGTTCGCCCGCTCCCGGGCTTTCTTGGCCGGCTTCCCCTCGGGAGCCCGGCTGGGACAAGTATTTGCGTTTTGCGCCGGCGCCGCAAGATCAACCGCGAGGCTGCGCTGCTGCATCCATCCTGACCTGGATCAAGGACGCGACGCCAGTCCTGGCTTCGGATGAGTTCTGCACAACGGGCCTCGGCGAACGGAAAGGCATCGAATGACGAAGCGTATTGCCATCATTCAAGGCCATCCGGATGCGGCGGGCAGTCACCTGCTGAACGCGATGGCCGACGCCTATGCCGCGGCCGCGGCGTCAACGGGGCACCAGGTGCGACGTATCGAGGTCGCGAAGCTGGAGTTTCCGCTGTTACGTACACAGGCGGATTTTGAGTCCGGCGAGTTGCCGGCGGCTCTCGTACCGGCCCGCGACGATATGCGGTGGGCGGAGCATTGGGTTTTTCTTTTTCCGCTCTGGCACGGCACCATGCCGGCCCTGCTCAAGGGCTTCCTGGAGCACATCTTTCGGCCGGGCTTTGCCATGGAATACCGGGAAAAGCAGTTCCCAAGACGTCTGCTCGCCGGGCGCTCGGCCCGCATCGTCGTGACCATGGGCATGCCGGTGATGCTGTATCGATGGTACTTCGGCGCCTTCGGGGTGCGGGCGTTCGAGCGCAGCATGCTGAGTTTTGCCGGCATCAAGCCGATTCGCGAGAGCCTTTACGGGCTCACTTTCGCCGACGAGAAGAAGCGTTTGCGCTGGATCGAAGACATGCGCGGATACGGCGCCCGCGCCAGCTGAGGGGGCTCGCGCCCCCTCTCCGATCGACCTGCCGCTCAGCCCTTGCGCATTTTGCTGAGCAGGTAGTTGTCGTAATAGTTTTCCGCGATCTGCGTGTAGAAGAGCACTTCCTTCATGTAGGCGTCGTGGCTCTCCTTGGTCTTCTTGAACAGCGGGCTCTTCTCGGCGATCTCGTTCAGATGGTCCTGCGTCGCCTTGTAGCAGGCCTCCATGACCGGCTGCGGGAAGGCGCGCAGCTCAGCCCCGCCGGCGACGAGCCGCTTCAGCGCGGCCGGATTGACGCTGTCGTATTTCTCGATCATCCACGCGCCCGCGGCGCCACCGGCCTGGTTGAGGATCGCCTGGTACTGCTTGGGCAGCGCGTTCCACTTCTCCTCATTGACGATCATGTGCAGCATGGCGCCACCTTCCCACCAGCCGGGGAAGTAATAGTACTTCGCCACCTTGTAGAAGCCGAGCTTCTCGTCGTCGTAGGGGCCCACGAACTCCGCCGCATCGATCGTCCCCTTCTCGAGCGCCGGATATACATCGCCGCCCGCGATCTGCTGCGGCACGACGCCGAGCCGTGAGAGGACATGGCCGCCCATGCCCGCGATGCGGAACTTGAGGCCTTTGAGATCATCGACGGTCTTGATCTCCTTGCGGAACCAGCCGCCCATTTGCGTGCCGGAATTGCCGCACAGGATCGCGTGCGTCTTGAATGGTTTCAGGGCCTCGTTGCAGAGTTCGGCGCCGCCGCCGAACGACCACCAGGAATGCTGATGGCGGTGGTTCATGCCGAACGGCGCGCCGGTGGCGTAAGCAAGCGCCGGTTCCTTGCCGATGTAGAAATAGAGCGGCGTCTGCGCCATCTCGACGGTGGCGTTGCTCACGGCATCGAGCGCCTGCAGGCCGGGCACGATCTCGCCCGCCGAAAAGGTCTGGATCTGAAACTTGTTGTCGGTGGCATCAGCCACGTATTTCGCAAAAGTCTGCGCCGTGCCGTAGATCGTGTCGAGCGATTTCGGAAAGCTCGAGGTCAGCCGCCACTTGATCTCGGGTGCGCCTTGCGCGATCGCGGGTGCCGCCACTAGCGTCGCCGCGCCGGCCACGGCGCTGCCTTGGAGGAACGTACGGCGTTTCATGATGTGCTTACTCCTTCGATTACAATCCATTGGCGCAAGGGGCGCGGCCCTTTTCCGGGACCATCCGGCTCCCACCATACCGAACTTCCGGGCAGGCGTGGAAGCGCTAGCTGTGAAACCTCAGCCCGTCGATGATCTTGTCGATCACCTTGCGCTCGGCGCGCATGGCGATCCCGACCAGGTTGAGATCGGCGCGGATCACGCCCTTGACCACCTCGCGGTTGGCGGCGTCATGCGTGGTCCTGAACATGTCCTCGGTATAGACCGCGGGCGCGACGTTACGGGCCAGCGCGCGCTCCAGCGCCCGCGACAGCGCCGGGCGGTCGGCGCCGTAGATCAGGATCGGCTGGCCGATCAGCGACAAATATTGCGTGCCCGAGGCGTCGCCATAGGCCTCGCCGATGCATTCCGGAAAGGCGGCCGCGATGCCGCCGGCGAGGAAGGACGCGACGTTGAGCTTCTGCCAGGCTTCGAGATCGGTCCGGATCACGACCGCGATCTTGGTGTCGAATTGCATTTGCGAATTACCGATAGGCTTGAGGGTTGGAGGGGCAACCTATCACCCCTTGGCGTCGCAGGCCCAGGCGCGGATGACACATTCCTTGCCGCCGAATTCGTAGCACTTTTTCGTCGCGGCGTTGAGCGAGCTCGAAATCCTGGGTTTGACGGCGTAGCCGTGGGCGCCGCAGGGGTTGGTCATGTCGACCGCGAGCGCGGCACAGGCCCGCTTCATGGTCACCGCCGTGCAGGCGCCCTTGCATTGCTTCAGCGCCGCGGCACGCGCCGCTGCCTCGGCGGGATAGTCGTAGGCCTGGCCATAGGCGCCGCATTTGCCGATGGCGAAGGCGCCGGCCGCCCAAGCCTTCGTAATGAAGCTCGAAACGGCCAGTATCAGCGTCACGGCAACGACGAACAACGCGCGGCGCTTTGCCGCGACGGTCGAGACAATCAAGATCCCCTCCCCCAGAGGTAGCGCGGCAGAATCTAGGGCGAGGGAGTTTCCAGTTGGTGAATGGAGTCTGTGTATTGGACCCTCATGGTGAGGAGGCGCGAATGTACCGTCTCGAACCATGCGGCCCGACCGACTGGTGGCATTCATCCTTCGAGACGCGCGAAGACGCGCTCCTCAGAGTGTGAGAATCTTTCGGCAACGAGCATTTGCCACGGCCGCGA
>NZ_DAINNI010000055.1:0-30690 GCF_036735945.1 Bradyrhizobium sp.
AGATGATATGAAATGATCTGACAACGATCACTCTTGATCTCTCCCCATACAAGTACTCCAGAGACGCCAATGATCGACCCGATAAGCCGCGGCGTACTGGATCCCCGCCTGCGCGCCGCCTGCGCGGGGATGACAATGGTGTTTGCGGCGCGCTGGCTTCCAGTACTACCGCACCGCGACCGCCGCCGCTTCCTTGCAAAAGCTTGAAGTTTAAAATATATGCTGAACCGTCATTCAGGAGGCTGAACCGATGAGCCTGTTATCGCGTTCCTCCCACGCGCTCGTTACCGGCGGCGGGCGGGGCATCGGCCGGGCAATTGCCGCGGCGCTGACGGAAGCAGGCGGTACGGTGACGGTGCTCGGGCGCAACCGGGCGACGCTCGATGACGCGGTTGCGTCTGGCGCGGCGCAGTATGCTGCCGTGACGGATGTCGCCGATCCCGCGTCGGTGAAGGCGGCGATTACGGATGCCGCCGCGCGGCAGCCGGTCGATATTCTCATCGCCAATGCCGGCGCGGCGGAATCCGCGCCGTTCGGCCGCTCCGAGGCGGCGCTGTTCCAGCGGATGATGGACGTCAACTTCATGGGCGTCGTCCATGCTGCCCATGCCGTCCTGCCGGGGATGCTGGAGCGCCGCAGCGGCCGCATCGTGGCTGTCGCCTCCACCGCAGGCCTGAAGGGCTACGCCTATGTCTCGGCCTACAGCGCCGCCAAGCACGCGGTGATCGGCCTCGTCCGTTCGCTGGCGCTGGAGACGGCCAAGAGCGGCGTCACCGTCAACGCGGTCTGCCCCGGATTTACCGAGACCGATCTGCTCGAAGGCTCGATCGAGAACATCATGAAGAAGACCGGCCGCAGTCGCGAGCAGGCCGTCGCGGAACTCTCGAAGCACAACCCGCAGGGACGCCTCGTTACACCGTCGGAAGTCGCCGACGCCGTGCTCTGGCTGTGCGGCAAGGGGGCTGGTGCGATCACCGGGCAGGCGATCGCGGTCGCCGGCGGCGAGGTCTGAGCGGAACGCCGCAGCAAATATCAGGGAGAGAACATGAGCAAACCAGCCAATCCCGTCACACTGCCGCTGGCGGATTATTCGCCAAAACATTTCCTGCTGGCGGTGGTCGACCGGGTCGCCACCGTGACGCTCAATCGGCCCGAGCGGAAGAACCCGCTGACCTTCGAAAGCTACCGCGAGCTCACCGATTTCTTCCGCGCCTGCGCGATGGATGACGAGGTCAAGAGCATCGTCGTGACCGGCGCGGGCGGCAATTTTTCTTCCGGCGGCGACGTCTTCGAAATCATCGGCCCCCTGATCCAGATGGATACCAAGGGGCTGACCGCCTTTACCCGGATGACCGGCGATCTCGTCAAGGCGATGCGCGCCTGTCCGCAGCCGATCGTCGCCGCCGTCGAAGGCATCTGCGCCGGCGCGGGCGCGATCGTCGCGATGGCTTCCGACATGCGTCTGGCCGCCACCGGCGCCAAGGTCGCGTTCCTGTTCAACAAGGTCGGCCTTGCCGGCTGCGACATGGGGGCGTGCGCGATCCTGCCGCGCATCATCGGCCAGTCGCGGGCCTCGGAACTGCTCTATACCGGCCGCTTCATGACCGCGGAGGAGGGCGAGAAGTGGGGCTTCTTCAGCCGCATCGTCACCCCGGAGCAGGTGCTGGCGCAGGCGCAATTGCTGGCCAGGCAGATTGCGGATGGACCGACCTTCGGCAACACCATGACCAAGCGCATGCTGGCGATGGAATGGGCGATGTCGGTGGAGGAGGCAATCGAGGCGGAAGCGGTAGCCCAGGCGCTCTGCATGACCACGGAAGATTTTTCGCGCGCGTTTGAGGCGTTCTCGAACAAGCGCACCCCGGCATTCCAGGGGAACTGACGCTATCGTAGCCCGGGTGGAGCGCAGCGAAACCCGGGACACTGTCCGATCTGGCGAAATTCCCGGATTGCGCTGCGCTCCATCCGGGCTACGAACAGCCCCTTGCCGAGAAATTGCTTTATACTTAAAGTAATTTCCAACTAGTCCGACAGCCCTCTCGGAGGCGGTAGATGAAGGTCGCGATAATCGGCGGCGGACCGGCCGGTCTCTACGCCGCGATCCTCCTGAAGAAGCAGCGGCCGCAGGCCGAGATCACGGTCCATGAGCGCAACCGCGCCGACGACACGTTCGGCTTCGGCGTGGTGTTTTCCGACGCAACGCTGGACAATTTCGAGAAATACGATCCGCCGAGCTATCGCCGCATCACCCAGGAATTCGCTTATTGGGACGATATCGCCGTGCATTTCCGCGGCACCGTGCATCGCGTCGGCGGCAACGGCTTCTGCGGCTGCTCGCGCCGCACGCTGCTATTGATCCTGCAGGAACGCGCCCGCGAACTCGGCGTCACGCTTTTGTTCGAAACCGATATCGACGACGAGCGTCGCTTCGCCGGTGCCGACCTCATCGTGCTCGCCGACGGCATCAACAGCCGCTTCCGCGACAGATACATCGACCATTTCCAGCCCGAGATCGATCTGCGCTCCAACAAGTTCACCTGGATGGGCTCGACCCGGCCGCTCGATGCCTTCACCTTCATCTTCCAGGAGACCGAGTGGGGCCCGTTCATCGCGCACGCCTATCAATACCAGGCCGGCCGCTCGACCTGGATATTCGAGACCGACGCCGACACGTTCAAGCATGCCGGGCTCGAAGGATTGGACGAACAGCAGTCCGCCGACCGCATGGCCAAAATCTTCGGCTGGTTCCTGGGCGATCATCCGCTCCTGATCAACCGCTCGATGTGGCGCAATTTCCCGATGATCCGCAGCCAGCGTTGGGTCAAGGACAACATGGTGCTGCTCGGCGACGCCAAGGCGACCGCGCATTTCTCGATCGGCTCCGGTACCAAGCTGGCGATGGAAGATGCGATCGCACTCGCAGACGCCATGGCCGCGGCGCCGACGGTCGAGGTCGCGCTGCAGACCTACGAGCACGGACGGCGCGAGGAGGTCGAGAAGACCCAGCACGCCGCCGACGTGTCGCTGGTCTGGTTCGAGCATGTCGATCGCTTCTGGGATTTCGACCCCGTGCAGTTCGCCTTCGGCGTCATGACCCGGGCCAAGGCGATCACCTACGACAATCTGATGCTGCGCGCGCCGGAGTTCGTCCGTGAGGTCGACCAGACCTTTGCGAGGCAGGTGCGCGCCAGGGGTTTTGATGTCGATGTCGACAAGCCTGTTGCGCCGATGTTCCAGCCGCTGAAGCTGCGCGAGATGGAGCTGAGGAATCGCGCGGTGGTATCGCCGATGTGCATGTATTCGGCGAAGGAGGGGGTAGCAGGCGATTTCCATCTGGTGCATTACGGCTCGCGTGCGATCGGCGGCGCCGGCCTGATCTTCACCGAAATGACCTGCGTCGGCCGCGACGCGCGCATCACGCCTGGATGCGCGGGGCTATGGAACGACGAGCAGCAGGCCGCCTGGACCCGCATCGTCGACTTCGTCCATGCCAATTCGGCGGCAAAGATCTGCCTGCAGCTTGGCCATGCCGGCCGCAAGGGCGCGACCAAATTGATGTGGGAAGGCATGGACCGGCCGCTGGAAGCGGGCGGCTGGGACACGATCTCGGCGTCGCCATTGCCTTACTTTCCCGACAGCCAGGTGCCGCGCGAGATGGACCGTGCGGCGATGGACCGCGTCAAGGCCGAGTTCGTGGCGGCCGCGCTGCGCGGCGAGGCCTGCGGCTTCGACATGCTGGAGCTGCACTGCGCCCACGGCTATCTGCTGGCGAGCTTCATCTCGCCGCTGACCAACCAGCGCACCGACGAATATGGCGGCACGCTCGATAACCGGCTGCGCTATCCGCTCGAAGTGTTCGCGGCGATGCGCGCGGCGTGGCCGGCGCACAAACCGATGTCGGTGCGCATCTCCGCCACCGACTGGACCGCCGGAGGCGTCACCGGCGACGATGCGGTGGTGATCGCCCGTGCCTTTGCGGAATCTGGCGTCGATCTGGTCGACGTCTCGACCGGCCAGACCGTGCGCGACGCGCAGCCGATCTACGGCCGGATGTTCCAGACGCCGTTCTCGGACCAGGTCCGGAATGAAGCCCGTGTCGCGACCATGTGCGTCGGCAACATCACGACGGCGGATCAGGTCAACACCATCCTGGCCGCCGGCCGCGCCGACCTCGTCGCGCTGGGGCGGCCGCATCTGGTCGATCCGTCCTTCACGATGCGCTCCGCCGCCTGGTACGGCGCCGATATCGCCTGTCCGCCGCAATATCTGCCGGGCAAGGAGCAGATCTTCCGCAACAGCGTCCGCGACCGGCAGGATTTCGAGGACCTCAAAATTAAGGGTAAGCCGAAAACCCGCGCCGAGCTGAAAGCCGAGGCGACAAAGCCGCTTGCAGCCGAATAAGGCGAATGGCAGGCTTGCTTGATCCCTCCCTCTCCCCGCCCCTCGCGGGGAGAGGTTGAAGTGCGACGGGTAGAGCTGGAGTAACGTTGATGAAGGCGATCATTGTCGGAGGCGGCATCGGGGGGCTCACCACCGCGCTGATGTTGCGCGCACGCGGCATCGATTGTGAACTGTTCGAGCAGGCCGACACCATCCGCGAACTCGGCGTTGGCATCAACACGCTGCCGCATGCGATCAGGGAATTGGCAGGCCTTGGCCTGTTGGATCGGCTCGATGCCGCCGCGGTCCGGACCGACCAATTGTACTATCTGAGCCGCCACGGCCAGGAGGTCTGGCGCGAACCGCGCGGCCTGGATGCCGGGCACGACGTGCCGCAATTCTCGGTTCATCGCGGTCGCCTGCAGAGCGTGATCCATCGCGCCGTCGAGGAGCGGGTCGGCCACGAGGCGATCCACACCGGCTGCCGGCTCGGCGCGTTCGCGCAGCATGAGGGCGGCGTGATCGCGCATTTCTTCGACCGCACCGGCGCCCATGTCAAAACAGCGCGCGGCGACATCCTGATCGGCGCCGACGGCATTCACTCGCGGGTGCGTGAGATGCTGTTTCCGGACGAAGGGCCGCCATGCTGGAACGGGCTGATGCTGTGGCGCGGCGCGCGCGACTGGCCGGTTTTCCTGACCGGACGCTCGATGATCGTGGCGGGCGGGCTGAATGCGAAGGTCGTGGTCTATCCGATTGCGGAAGGATCGAGCCCGTCGAGCCGGCTGACCAACTGGGCCGTGCTGGTGAAGATCGGCGAGGGTAGTTCGCCGCCGCCGCGCCGCGAGGACTGGTCGCGGGCCGGCAAGCGCGAGGAGCTGATGCCGCATGTCGAGATGTTCAAGGTGCCTCATGTCGACGTGCGCAGCCTGATCTCGGCGACGCCGGAGTTCTATGAGTATCCCTGCTGCGACCGCGATCCGCTGCCGTACTGGACCTGGGGCCGGGTGACGCTGCTCGGCGACGCCGCGCATCCGATGTATCCGGTCGGCTCCAACGGCGCCTCGCAGGCGATCCTCGATGCGCGCGCGCTCGCCGACGAACTGGCGCGATCAGAACATCCGCGCCAGGCGCTGGTCGCCTACGAGCAGAAGCGGCTGCCGATGACGGCGGAGATCGTGCGCTCCAACCGCCGCGGCGGACCCGAGGGCGTGATCGACGCCGTCGAACAACTGGCGCCTGATGGCTTCGCCGATATCGAGAAGGTGCTGAGCCACGCCCAGCGCGAGGCGATCGTGCGCGGCTATGCCTCCAAGGCCGGCTTCGCGCCGCCGCAACTCGGATTGGCGGCGGTGCGGGGGTAGCGGGATCCTCACGCCTCCGGAGGCGGCGGCAGGAAATGGATGTTGTGCTCGGCTGCGAGCGCCACCACGGCGTCGGGCGTCTGCTCCTTCATGTTGTGGATCGCCCAGAACAGGTCGTAGAGCCGCCGGGTCGGCGAGACCCAGAACAGCGTCTTCGCCGTGCGTCCGGACTTGTTGAAGATGCCGTGCGGCTTGCCCATCGGCAGCCGCACCAGATCGCCGGGCGTCGCATTCGTCTCGGCGCCGTCGAGGAAGAAGTCGAGCCGGCCCTCCAGGATGTAGAGATATTCGTCCTGGTCGGGATGGATGTGCGGCGGCACGAAGGTCTCGGCCGGGAAGGTCGCATGCCAGGAGAAGGAGTGCTCGGTGACGTTCTTCGGCACATAGGTCTGGCCGAGGATATTCCAGGAGATGCCCTGGATGCCTTCATTGGCGCGGGTGATGCCGGCGATTTCGGTCTTCATTGCTGTTCCCTTCCCAAGAATATTTCGAGGCTATTTCGCAGGACAATCCTTGGCGTAACGGTCGCCGTAGTTCGAAAACACCTTCTCGACGATCTCGGTCTGGAATTTTCCGTCCGGACGCCTGGCGACCTTGGTCAGGTAGAAATTCTGGATCGGATAGCCGTTGGCGTTGAACTTGAAGTCGCCGCGCAGCGAGGTGAACTCGGCCTTTCGCAGCGCGGCCGACACGGCGTCCTTGTTCTTCAGATCGCCCTTCACCGCCTTGACAGCGCTGTCGATCAGCATCGCGGTGTCGTAGCCCTGCATGGCGTAGGTGCCGGGCACGCTGTTGTAGGCGGCCTCATAGGCGGCGACGAATTTCTTGCTCTGCGGATTGTCCATGTCGGGCGCCCAGTTGGCGCCGCCGAACATGCCGACGGCGGCGTCCTGCTGCGCGGGCAGCGTGGATTCGTCGACGGTGAAGGCGGACAATACCGGAATCTTCTCGGCGAGCCCGGCCTGCCGGTACTGCTTGACGAGCCCGACGCCCATGCCGCCGGGCATGAACGTGAACAGCGCATCCGGCTTGGAATTGGCGATCTTGGTCAGTTCGACCTGGAAATCCAGCGTGCCGAGCGGCGTGTAGCTTTCCTCGGCGATCTCGCCCTTGTAGTCGAGCCTGAAGCCGGCGGCCGAATCCTTGCCGGCCTGATAGTTCGGCACCAGCACATAGACGCGCTTGTAGCCGCGGTCCTGCGCGACCTTGCCGAGGATCTCGTGAACCTGGTCGTTCTGGTACGAGGTGACATAGAAGAACGGGCTGCACTCCTTGCCGGCATAGCTCGAAGGGCCCGCGTTCGGGCTGATCAGGAACGTCTTGCTCTCGGTGACGGGACGGTGGATCGCCTGCAGGATGTTGGAGAAGATCGGGCCGACCACGAAGTCGACCTTCTCGCGCTCGAGCAGGCCCTTGGCCTTGGTCACGGCGCCGTCAGGCTTGAGTTCGTCGTCGACGACGACGACCTCGACGTCCTTGCCGCCCATCTTGCCGCCGAGGTCCTTGACTGCAAGCTGGAAGCCGTCGCGGGATTGCTGGCCGAGCACGGCGGCGGGGCCGGACAGCGTCACGATGATTCCGACCTTGATCTTCTCCTGCGCCATCGCCGGCGCGGCGACAGTACCCAGCAAAACCGCAAGTCCGGTCAGCTTCAACGACTGCTTCATCTTGTTCCTCCGTTCGGCCCTTCGCGGCCGAAACCCATGCCACGCCAACTGCTCGGAGGGCAGCTTATTCTGACGACGACTGCACCTGCAAGCAGAACGCCTCCATGCAAGCCATGCGCCAATTGCTTGAAACCTAAAGAAATCTGCGCAATGATTGCGGCCATGACCCTGGATTCAGAGACCAAGGCCGTCGAACTCCCCGAGCATCATGGCGACGAGCTCAGGCTGTGGCTGCGCCTCCTGACCTGCACGACCCTGATCGAGGGCGAGGTGCGCAGCCGCCTGCGCGAGCGCTTCGACGTCACGCTGCCGCGGTTCGACCTGATGGCGCAGCTCGACAAGGTGCCGGAGGGCATGACGCTGTCTGACGTATCCAAGCGTATGATGGTCTCGAACGGCAACGTCACCGGCCTGGTCGAACGCCTCGTTGAGTCAGGCCATCTCGACCGTCGCACCTCGGAAGCCGACCGCCGTGTCCAGATGATCCGCCTCACCAAGGCGGGCCGCGCCGAATTCCGCAAGATGGCGGCGGAGCATGAACTGTGGATCGCCGACATGTTCGGCGACCTCACGCCGAAGGACGTGCGCGAACTGATGCGCCTGTTGGCCAAGACCAAGGGGTCGGCGCAGAAATCGGCCAAGGCGCGTACGGGCTGAGAACCAGTAAACATAGCAGAGGAGGGCGATATGGCGGCACTCGAAAAGGGCATCACCAGGAGCGGTACCGGTTACGCGGGCAAGACCTGGAACATCCTGGGTCAGGTCTACTTTCCCAAGGCAGTCACCGATTCCACCTTCGCCTTCGAGACCAACAGCGAGCCCGGCCAGTTCGTTCCGGTGCACGTCCACCCGACGCAGGACGAGTTCATCCTGGTGCAGGAGGGCGTTCTCGATCTCAAGCTCGATGGCGTCTGGGTGCAGGCCAAGGCGGGCGACCTCGTCCGGATGCCGCGCGGTATCCCGCACGGCTATTTCAACAAGTCCGACAAGCCGGCCCGCGCCCTGTTCTGGGTATCGCCGATGCAGAAGCTCGAAGCCCTGTTCGACAAGCTGCACAATCTGACCGATCCCGAAGAGGTGGTTCGGATCTCGGCGCAGCACGAGGTCGATTTCCTGCCGCCCGAGGCCAACGAATAGATCGGCGCCGCCGCACAGGGAAGATGGTTCCAACGGGCCGGGCGCCGCCGCGAGCGGCTGCCCGGCTCTTGTCATTTCGCAGCAGGGCTCGATTCTGCACTTGCGGAAAATTACTTTAAGCCTAAAATGATTTCCGAGACAGCGCAGCCGGGCGTCCTCGATGTCGAGCTCAAGCCTTTCATGGATGAAAGCGAGGGGCGATGGAAATGTCAGGTCAAACTCCCAGTCGGGTTCTTGGTCCATCGAGCCATGTCGATGATTTCGCGCGGCGCAATCTGCCGCCATTGGAGCAGTGGCCTGAGCTGCTGCTGGAACGTCCGGAATTTCAATATCCCGAATATCTCAATGCGGCGGTCGAGCTGACTGATCGCATCGTCGAGAAAGGCTGGGGCGATCGGATCGCGCTGATCGGTAACGGGCGCCAGCGCACCTACAAGGAGCTGGCGGACTGGTCCAACCGCCTCGCGCATGCACTGGTGGAGAACTACGGCGTCAAGCCCGGCAACCGCGTCCTGATCCGCTCCGGCAACAACCCGGCGCTGGTCGCGGCATGGCTTGGCGCGACCAAGGCGGGCGCCGTCGTCGTCAACACCATGCCGATGCTGCGCGCCGGCGAACTCGGCAAGATTGTCGACAAGGCGGAGATCGCGCTGGCGCTGACCGACAGCCGCATCGCCGATGAACTGGTCGCCTGCGCCAAGACCAGCCGCTTTCTCAAGCAGGTGGTGAATTTCGACGGCACCTCCAATCACGATGCCGAGCTCGACCGTGTCGCGCTGAACAAGCCGGTGAAGTTCGAGGCGGTGAAGACCGGCCGTGACGACGTCGCGCTGCTCGGATTTACCTCGGGCACCACGGGCGAACCCAAGGCGACGATGCATTTCCATCGCGACCTGATGATTGTTGCGGATGGCTACGCAAAAGAAGTGCTCAGCGTCACCGAGGACGACGTCTTCGTCGGCTCGCCGCCGCTGGCCTTCACCTTCGGCCTCGGGGGACTGGCGATCTTTCCCTTGCGGTTCGGCGCGACGGCGACGCTTCTGGAAAACGCCTCGCCGCCTGAGATGATCAAGATCATCGAGACCTACAAGGCGACGATCTGCTTTACCTCGCCGACGGCGTATCGCGCGATGATGGCGGCGATGGACAAGGGCGCGGATCTGTCGTCGCTGCGGATCGCGGTTTCCGCGGGCGAAACCCTGCCGGCGCCGGTGTTCGAAAGCTGGACCCGCAAGACCGGCAAGACCATTCTCGACGGTATCGGCTCGACTGAATTGCTGCATATCTTCATCACCAACCGCGTCGGCGATGCGGTCGGAGGAACGACGGGGCATCCAGTCGCGGGTTACGTGGCGAAGATCGTCGACGACGACATGAACGAACTGCCTGATGGCATCGTCGGCAAGCTGGCGGTGCGCGGGCCGACCGGCTGCCGTTATCTGGCCGACACAAGGCAGGCGAACTATGTGCGCGGCGGCTGGAACCTGACCGGGGATACCTTCGTTCGCGACGCCAATGGTCGCCTCGCCTTTGTCGCGCGCTCGGACGACATGATCGTCTCTTCCGGCTACAACATCGCCGGCCCTGAGGTCGAGGCGGCGCTGCTGTCGCATCCCGCCGTTGCCGAATGCGGCGTGGTCGGCGCGCCTGATGAGGCGCGCGGCATGGTCGTGAAGGCCTATGTGGTTCTGGCGGGCGGCGCCCTTGGCGACGCCGCGCTGACGCAGGCGCTGCAGGATCACGTCAAGCAGGCGATTGCGCCGTACAAATATCCGCGCGCGATCGAATATGTCGCGCAACTGCCGAAGACCGAAACCGGCAAGCTGCGGCGCTTTGCGCTCCGGCAGATGGCCGCGGCCGGCCCGACGCCACCGAGCGTCGCCGCCGAATAATTTCCAACCTGAGGGAGAACGCCGGTGACCGTCGCCAAAGGCCCCACGCCGAGCATGGTGCCTCATCCCACGACCGACGCCGCGTCGGGCGCGCAGGTACTGCAGCCGAGCGGCTGGCCGGTGCCGAAAGGATACGCCAACGGCATGGCAGCGGACGGCCGCATTGTCGTGACCGGCGGCGTGATCGGTTGGGACACCAAGGGCCGCCTGGCGCAGGGTTTTGTCGCACAAGTGCGCCAGACGCTCGCCAACATTGCCGAGATCCTTGCCGCAGGCGGCGCCGGCCCCGCGCATCTCGTGCGCCTGACCTGGTATGTCGTCGATATCGAGGAATATCTGGCGAGCCTGAAAGAACTCGGCCGCATCTACCGCGAGATATTTGGTGCGCATTACCCGGCCATGGCCCTGGTGCAGGTGGTGCGCCTGGTCGAGAAGGACGCGCGCGTCGAGATCGAGGCGACGGCGGTTGTGCCGCGCTGAAGCCCGCTGGGCGGGGCATCTCCTAGAGCTCGGTTCGCAGTTTCCAGAGTTCTGGAAAAAGCTCGACCTCGAGCATCCTGCGCAAATAGGAGACGCCGGAGGTGCCGCCGGTTCCCCGCTTCAGGCCGATGATGCGCTCGACCGTCGTGACGTGGTTGAAGCGCCAGCGGCGAAAATAGTCCTCGAAGTCGACCAGCTTTTCCGCCAGTTCGTAGAGCATCCAGTGTTTCGCCGGCGACGCATAGACGGTCTTCCAGGCTTCCAAAACCTCGGCGTTCGGCGTGCGCGTGACGCGCCAGTCAGTTCGGCGGGCGTCTTCGCCGATGGCAAAGCCCTGGCGCGCCAATAGCTGCAGCGCCTCGTCATAGAGGCCCGGCTCGGCGAGAATGTCCTCGAGCATTGCCATGATGTCGGGGCGGTGGGCGTGCGGGGCAAGCAGCGCCAGATTGCGATTGCCGGCGAGGAATTCGATCGCGCGATACTGGTACGACTGAAAGCCTGAGGACTGGCCGAGCTGATCGCGAAACTCGGTGTATTCGCTGGGTGTCATCGTGCGCAACACATCCCAGGCGGTGTTGAGCTGCTCGAAGATCCGGGCGACGCGCGACAGCATCTTGAAGGCGGGCTGCAGCTGGTCGTGGCGGATCGCCCTGATGGCGGAGCGAATTTCGTGGACCGCGAGCTTCATCCAGAGTTCGGAAGTCTGGTGCTGGATGATGAACAGCAACTCGTCATGCGCATCCGAAAGCGGCTCCTGCGCGTTCAGGACGCGTTCCAGATGCAGATAGTCGCTGTAGGACATCCGCCCTTCGAACGACATCTCGGCTCCCTCGCGCGGGGACTCGTCGGGATTGCCGGTCATGTCACGAGCGCCTTCCTGCGGTACTCCGCGGTATCCCAGCGGCGGTTGGCCAGGACGTCGGCGAGGATTTCGACGGCAGCGCGAACCTCGGCCTCTCCGAGGTAGAGCGGCGTAAAACCGAAGCGCATCATGTCGGGCGCGCGGAAGTCGCCGATGACGTTGCGCGCGATCAGTGCCTGCATGATCGCGTAGCCTTCCGGATGACGAAACGAAACCTGGCTGCCGCGCTGCTTGCCGTCCCGCGGCGAGGCCAATGTCAGCTCGGGACAACGTCGCTCGACCTCGCGGATGAAGAGGTCGGCGAGCCCAATCGAAGCAGCGCGCACGTCGGTCATGCTGACGCCGTCCCAGATATCGAGGGCGGCATCGAGCACGGCCATCGCGATGATCGGCGGCGTACCGACCCGCATCCGCTCGATGCCGGGGCCGGCCCGGTAGTCGAGGTCGAAGGCGAACGGCGCCTGATGACCCATCCAGCCGGAGAGCGCCGGCCGCGCCGTATCGGCGTGCTTGGGCGCCACGTAGATGAACGCCGGCGCGCCGGGACCGCCATTGAGATATTTGTAGGTGCAGCCGACCGCGAAATCGGCGCCAGAAGCTTCCAGATCGACCGGAATCGCGCCCGCGGAATGCGCGAGATCCCAGACCGTTAGCGCGCCGGCGGCATGCGCCTTGCGCGTCAGCGCCCGCATGTCGTGCAGCCGGCCGGTGCGATAGTCGACTTCGGTCAGCATCAACACTGCAATGGTCTCGTCGATGGCGGCTTCGACATCGTCTGGTGCCACGACCTTCAACTCGTGGCCACGGCCGAGCGATTGAAGCAGGCCGCCTGCGATGTAGAGATCGGAAGGAAAGTTGCCGGTATCAGACAGGATAACGCGCCGTGACGGATTGAGCTCGAGCGCCGAGGCCAGCGCCTGATAGACCTTGATGGACAGCGTGTCGCCGACCACCACCGTCCCGTCGGCCGCGCCGATCAACCGTCCGATCCGGTCGCCGATACGCCGCGGCTGCGTCATCCACCCGGCGAGGTTCCAGCCCTTGATGAGGTGCTTGCCCCATTCCTCCGTCATCATGCGGCCGACGCGATCGGCGGCCGCGACGGGCAGCGGACCGAGCGAGTTGCCGTCCAGATAGATCACGCCATCGGGGATGGCGAACCGGGATTTCGTTCGCGTGAAATCAGTCATGTCTGTCCCTGTTCGCGGCGGGTGGAATTATTCGCGCAGGTGTCGATTATTTCAAGCTTGAAATTTATGGCAGTAAGCGTTTCCCGGTGTAGACTGCTTGGCGGCGGGCATTGATCCGAACGTCGGCAAGCCCACAGAAGCAAACAGAAAGTCGAATCGCGTGATTTTTCATCAGATTTCCGACTGGACCGACGCATACGCGAATGCGCCGAACATTCCGAGCGGCGACCGCTGGCCGGCGGCGTGGGTGCAGCCCGCGCAGGCCTATCGCGACGCTTTGCAAGGCAGTGGCCGCGCGACGCTCGACATCTCTTATGGGCCGCGCGAACGAAACCGCTTCGATCTCTTCAAGCCGGAAGGCCGGCCGAAGGGCCTCGTCGTCTTTGTGCATGGCGGATTCTGGAAGGCGCTCGACAAGAGCTTCTGGTCGCATCTGGCGCGCGGATCGGTGGAGAGCGGCTACGCGGTGGCGATGCCGTCCTACCCGCTATGCCCGGCGGTGCGCATCGCCGAGATCACGCGCGAAGTCGCTGACGCCGTCGAGCGTGCCGCCGCGATAATCGAAGGCCCGCTGTTCCTGACCGGACATTCCGCCGGCGGGCATCTGGTGACACGCATGATTTCGGCGACGTCACCGCTTCCGGAACATGTCCGGGCCCGCATCAGCCACACCGTCTCCATCTCAGGCCTGCATGACCTTCGTCCGCTGATGAAGGCCGCCATGAATATGGACCTTCGCATCGACGAGGCCGAGGCGCTGATGGAAAGCCCGGCGCTGCTGCAGCCGATGCCGAATGCGCGCGTGACATGCTGGGTGGGCAGCGCCGAGCGTCCGGAATTCGTCCGCCAGAACGCGCTGCTCGCCAACATCTGGACCGGGCTCGGCGCGAAGACCTGCGCGATCGAAGAACCCGGCCGGCATCATTTCGATGTCGTCGACGGGCTCGCCGATCCCGATCACCAGCTCACCAGGGCGTTGCTATCTGCTTAGCCTACCTGAAACGTCTGCACGGCCTGACGTGCGCCCAGGGTGTAGAGTTTGCTAAGCGCCTCGATGACGGCGCTGCGCATGCGGGGGTCAGTGCCTGAAGCGCCGAAGATCTGATCTACTTGCAGCAGCGCCGGCGCAAGCCGGTCCGCGACCGGACCGGCGCTCTCGGCGATGGACTTCAATTTCGCGGCGAGCGGATCGCAGACGTCGATCGCGCGTCCCTGTTCGTCGGTGCCGGTGACATAGCGCATCCATCCGGCCACGGCGAGCGCGTGGGTGTCGATCGGCAATCCCAGCCGCAGCCGGTCCTGCATGGTGGCGAGCAGCCGCTGCGGCAGCTTTTGCGATCCGTCCATCGCGATCTGCCAGGTGCGATGGTGCAGGGCCGGATTTGAAAAACGCTGCAGCAGCGAAGCGCTGTAGGCGGCCAGATCCGTCCCTTCAGGCATCGCCAACGTCGGCGCGGCGTCCTGCATCACCTGCCGGGCAAACGCTGCAAAGCGCGCGTCGGTCATGGTCGCGGCGATGGTCTCAAAACCGGCGAGATAGCCGAGATAGGCCAGTGCCGAGTGGCTCGCGTTGAGCAGCCGCAACTTCATGTGCTCGAAGGGCGTCACGTCGGAAACCAGTTGCACGCCGGCGGCTGCGAAATCCGGTCTTCCCGCGGTGAAGCGGTCTTCGACGATCCACTGCGTGAACGGCTCGGTGACGACAGGCCATGCGTCGGTCATGCCGAGCGCGGACGAAATCGCCGCGCGGTCGGCATCCGTGGTTTCAGGCACGATCCGGTCCACCATGGTCGAAGGGAAGGCGACCTCGGCTTCGATCCACCTGGCGAGGTCGCGCGAGCGCAAGCCGGCGAACTGCGTCACGATGCGCCCGACGGTGCGGCCGTTGGCGGAGAGGTTGTCGCAGGACAGAACGGTGAAGGGGCGCTCGCCCGCGGCCTGCCGCCGCGCGAGCGCGGCGACGAGAAATCCGACGGTCGAGCGCGGCGTGTCCGGATTCTGCAGGTCGTGGGCGATGTCGGGATGATGTTCATCGAGGTCGCCGGTCTGCGGCGTGTGGCAGTAGCCTTTCTCGGTGACCGTCAGCGACACGATGCGCGTCGCCGGATCGGCGAGGTGCGCGATCAACTGCCTCGGGTTTTCCCTGGCGACATCGCTGGCGAGGACCGAGCCGATGACGCGGTGGTCGGTGCCTTTGCCGGAGCGGACCGCGAGCGTGTAGAGGCCATCCTGCGGCGCGAGCGCATCGCGCGTCTGCGAACTGCGCAGGCTCGCTCCGATAATTCCCCATTCGATCGCGCCGGCGGCCAGCAGATCGTCGATAACGACAGCCTGGTGCGCGCGGTGGAACGCGCCGATCCCGAGGTGAACGATGCCCGGCGTGATGCCCGAGCGGTCGTAGGCCGGCCGATGGATCTGCCCGGGAACCTTGTTGAGATTGGCCTCGGACAGGCGCAAATTGCCGCCTTTCGGGCCAGAAGGCGGGTTTTTCGCCGTTTCGCTTGACATGGCGGGCTTAATCCTCCAACTACTGGTCAATTGGTAAGGCCAATTATCCAGATCTATTGATCATCAGCCGATCAAAGCAAGAAAAATCGATTCGCCTCAGGGAATCGTCAGGGAGAGCCGAGCGTGCCGCTCGAAGCCGTGGAAGCACGACGCCTTTATCGCCAGGTTGCCGATCAGCTTCGCGCCTTGATCGACAGCGGCGAATACGTCGTCGGCAGCCGTCTTCCCGCCGAACGTGATCTTGCCGAACAGTTGAAGGTATCGCGGCCCACGGTGCGCGAAGCCCTGATCGCGCTGGAAGTCGAGGGCAGGGTGCGCATCCGCGTCGGCTCCGGAATTTATGTCTGCGAACCGCCGCCGCTCGCGCCGCTGCTTCCGGCGACGACGGAGATCGAGGGCCCGTTCGAACTGTTGCGCGCGCGCGAGTTCCTCGAAGGCGCGATTGCCGAGCAGGCCGCCCGCGTGGCGAGCGCGGAAGACATCGCGCGCATCGACGCATCGCTGGAGGCGATGGCCACGGTGCAGCACCCGGGCGAGGACTCCATGGTCCATGACCGCGCGTTTCACGTCGCGGTCGCCGGATGTCTGGACAATGCCGTGCTGGTGCGCGTCGTCGGCGAACTGTTCGACCAGCGGCTCAATCCCTACTTCGCCAAGCTCGCGCATTATTTCGAGAACCCGCAATCCTGGAACGCGGCGCTGGCCGAGCACCGCACGATCCGCGATGCTATCGCCGCCCATGACCCGGACGCGGCGCGCGTGGCGATGCGCGAGCATCTGGCGCGCTCGCAGGCCCGCTTTGCGCAGAATTTCGGTGCGCCGGCACCATCCGTCCGCGCTGCGTCACGGAGCAGTTGAGAGAGAAGAATTCGAACGGTTCGGCGAGGCGCCGGGCCGGTTGGGTAACAAAAGCAATTTGGAGCAAGGGAGGAAATTCCAGTGTTGAAGAAATTGACGGTTGCCTTGGCGGCGTCTGCCGCGATTCTGGCCGCGACCACCTCGGGCATGGCGCAGACCAAGCTGAAATGGGCGCATGTCTACGAGACGTCGGAGCCGTTCCACACCGCCTCGGTCTGGGCCGCGGGCGAGATCAACAAGCGCACCAATGGGCGTTATCAGATCGACGTCTATCCGGCCTCGCAACTCGGCAAGGAAACCGACATCAACCAGGGCCTTTCGCTCGGCTCGGTCGACCTGATCATTTCCGGCTCGAGCTTCGCGGCCAAGAGCTTCCCGCCGATCGGCGTCACCTATTATCCCTACACCTTCCGCGATGCGGATCATCTGTTGGCCTACACCAAGAGCGACATCTTCAAGGAGCTCGCGAAGGGCTACGAGGACAAGACCGGCCATCGCATCCTGGCGGTGACCTATTACGGCGTGCGCCATACTTCGTCGAACAAGCCGATCAAGGCCTGCGCCGACCTGAAGGGCCTCAAGATTCGCGTGCCTGACGTGCCCGCCTATCTGGCGATGCCGCGCGCCTGCGGCGCCAATACCGCGCCGATCGCCTTTGCCGAGGTCTATCTCGCCCTGCAGAACGGCACCGTGGAAGCGCAGGAAAATCCGCTCACCACGATCGAGGCCAAGAAGTTCTACGAAGTGCAGAAGCACATCGTGCTGACCGGCCACATCGTCGATCACCTCAACACCGTGGCGTCAAGCGCGCTCTGGAAGAAGCTGTCGGAAGAAGATCGCAAGATCTTCACCGAGGTCGCCCAGGAAGCGGCCGCGAAGGCCACCGCCGAGATCAAGGTCAACGAAGGCAAGCTGGTCGATTTCTTCAAGCAGAAGGGCCTGACGGTGACCGAGGTCAACAAGGACGAGTTCCGCGACACCGTGCTCAAGAATGTGAGCTTCGAGAGCTTCGACTACCGCAAGGCCGACTGGGAACGCATCCAGGCGGTCAAGTAAGCGGCAATCGTTCCCGCCGTGCCGGCCGCGTTGGCGGCGGCGGCCGGCACGGCGGAGACATCTCAAAGGCCAGTCCGGGGAGGGCGCATGTCGACGGCTGAAGTTCACAAGCAAATCACGGCGGACGAGATCGCCCATACCTTCGAGGACGAGGTCCCCAAGGGCGCCGATCTCAGTGTGTACGCGCCCGAGGACTGGCTCGCGCTGGTGATCTTCTGGATCATGGCGCTGTGCGTCTTCCTGCAGTTCTTCACCCGCTATGTCCTCAACGACAGCTACGCCTGGACCGAGGAGATCGCCACCTATTGCCTGATCGGCGTCGTGTTCATCGGTTCGGCCATGTGCGTGCGGCTGTCGCGGCACATCCAGGTCGACCTCGTGTTCCGCTACCTGCCGCACGCCGCGGCGCGTGGGCTTTCGACGGTGATCGACCTGATCCGCATCGCGTTCCTCGGCTACGCGATCAAGCTGGTCTGGCAGTTCATCCAGATCATCGGCGACGAGCGGATGACCACGATCAAGTTTCAGAAGGGCTTTGTCTACTACGCCGTGCTGCTCGGCTTCGTGCTGATGTTTGTGCGCTCGATCCAGATCGCGGTCGAGAACTGGCGGCGGGGTTATTCGATCCTGGAACGCCCCGGCGCATTCGACGGAACGGAAGGGTAGGGCGATGCTGCTGCTGCTTGGGGGATTTCTGCTGCTGATGCTGCTCGGCCTGCCGGTCGCGCTGGCCATGGCGGCTTCGTCGCTGGTCTACATTCTCGTCAGCGGCATCACGCCTGATGTGACCCTGGCGCAGCGCATGATCGCGGGCGTCGAGAGCTTTCCGCTGCTGGCGGTGCCGTTCTTCATTCTCGCCGGCAATCTCATGAACATCGCCGGTGTCACCGGGCGCATCTACAAGTTTGCGGTCGCGCTGGTCGGCTGGATGCGCGGCGGCCTCGGCCACGTCAACATCATCGGCTCGGTCATCTTCTCCGGCATGTCCGGCACGGCGATTGCCGACGCCGCGGGCCTCGGCACCATCGAGATCAAGGCGATGAAGGACCACGGCTACTCCACCGAGTTCGCCGTCGGCGTCACCGCGGCGTCCGCAACCCTCGGTCCGATCATTCCGCCGTCGCTGCCGTTCGTGATCTACGGCATGATGGCGAACGTCTCGATCGGCGCGCTGTTCCTCGGCGGCGTGATTCCCGGCGTCGTCATGACGCTGGCGATGATGGCGACGGTCGCCTGGTTCGCGCACCGGCGCGGCTGGGGCAGCGACACGCCGTTCTCCTGGCCGCAGCTCGGCTCGGCCACGCTCGAAATCGTCATCGTGTTCGCGTTCCCGCTGGTGGTCTGGCTGCTGGTTCTCGCCGGCCTCTCGGTGAACATGGCGGTCGGCATCGGCCTCGTGGCACTGCTGGCACTCGACTGGTATTTCGATTTCTCCGCCGTGATGGCGCTGATGGCGCCGGTGATCCTGATCGGCGGCATGACGCTCGGCTGGTTCACGCCGACGGAAGCCGCGGTCGCCGCGGTGATCTGGTCGCTGTTCCTCGGTCTCGTCCGCTACCGTTCGATGACGCTGCAGACGGTGGCGAAGGCTACTTTCGATACCATCGAGACCACGGCCTCCGTGCTGTTCATCGTCACCGCGGCCTCGATCTTCGCCTGGCTGCTGACGGTGTCGCAGGCGGCGCAGACGCTGACGGACGCGATGCTCGGCATCACCCAGAACAAGTGGGTGTTCCTGCTGCTCGCCAACATCCTGATCCTGTTCGTCGGCTGCTTCATCGATACCATCGCGGCGATCACCATCCTGGTGCCGATCCTGCTGCCGATCGTGCTCAAGCTCGGCATCGATCCCATTCATTTCGGCCTGATCATGACGCTGAACCTGATGATCGGCCTGTTGCATCCGCCGCTCGGCATGGTGCTGTTCGTGCTGGCGCGCGTGGCGAAACTGTCCGTCGAACGCACCACCATGGCGATCCTGCCCTGGCTGGTGCCGCTGCTCCTGGCGCTCGTCGCCATCACCTACATCCCGGAGCTGACGCTCTGGCTGCCAAAATACATGGGGCTTTCAAAATGACATCGATGGCTTTGGCTGCAACGCTGTTCGGCCCGGAAGATCTGCGGATGATCGAGCGGCCGCTCGATCCGCTTGCCGCGGGCATGGTGCGCATCCGCTTCGGCGCCGGCGGCATCTGCGGCTCCGACATGCACTACTATCGCCATGCCCGCACCGGCGATTTTGTCGTGACCTCGCCGCTGGTGCTGGGACATGAGATCGCCGGCGAAGTCGTCGAGATCGCGGGCAGCGCGCCGGGCGTAAAGGTCGGTGACCGCGTCGCCGTCAATCCGTCGCGCTGGTGCGGCCATTGCAAGCCGTGCCGAGAGAAACGGCAGAACCTGTGCGAGAACATCTTCTTCATGGGATCGGCGTCGAAGACCCCGCACATGCAGGGCGGCTTTGCCTCGTATTTCGACGCCATTCCGGCGCAGTGCGTGAAGATTCCGGATCATGTGACCTATCAGGCGGCAGCGCTCGCCGAGCCGCTGGCCGTGTGCCTGCATGCGGTCGCCCGCGCCGGCGATGTCACCGGCAAGCGCGCGGTGCTGTTCGGCGCAGGGCCAATTGGCTTGTTGACGATGCTGGCGGCCAGGCGCGCCGGCATGGCGGAGACGACCGTTGTCGACATCGCGGCCGCACCGCTGGCATTCGCGACAAAACTCGGCGCCAATAACGTCGTCGATATCTCCGGCGGCGAGGACGCGCTGAAGGCCGAGGCAACTGCCAAGCCGTTCGATGTCGCATTCGAGGTCTCGGGAACGGCGGCCGGTCTCGCCAGCGCCATCGGCACCGTCCGGCGGGGCGGTGTCGTCGTTCAGGTCGGCAACCTGCCGGGCGGGCAGATCCCGGTGCCGGCGAATGCCGTGATGGCCAAGGAGATCGACCTGCGCGGCTCGTTCCGCTTCGGCGGGGAATTCTTCACGGCAGTCGACCTGATCGCCGACGGCAGCGTCGACGTGCTGTCGCTGGTGACGGCGCAACGCCCGCTTTCGGTGGCGCCCGACGCCGTCAGGTTGGCGCTCGACCGTTCGCAAAGCGTCAAGGTCGTGCTGACGGCTTGAATGTAAACCAGAGTTTAGGAGATCGGCCATGATGCTGCAGGGATGGCGGTGGTACGGGCCCAACGATCCGGTATCGCTCGACGATATCCGCCAGGCTGGCGCGACTGACGTCGTGACCGCGCTGCATCAGGTGCCGATCGGCGAGGCCTGGACGCGCGCCGCGGTCGAGGAACGCAAGAACCTGATCGAGAACTCGCAAGCCGGACGCTCGCCGCTCACCTGGTCGGTGGTGGAATCGATTCCCGTGCCCGATGACGTCAAGCGGCTCGGGGGCGGGGCGACGCACTCGATCGAGGCATGGATCGCCAGCATGGAGGCGGTCGCCGCCGCCGGCATCAACATCATCTGCTACAATTTCATGCCCGTCGTGGACTGGTGCCGCACCGATCTCGAATGGGAGCTGCCGAACGGCGCCAAGGCGATGCGCTTCGACCAGGAGCGGTTCGCGGCGTTCGACCTGCACATCCTGCAGCGACCGGAGGCGGTGAACGAATATTCGGAAGCTGCGCAGCGGCGCGCCAAGGACGTCTATTCGCGGATGACGCAGGCCGATATCGATGTTCTCGTCACCAACATTGCCAGCGCCTTGCCGGGATCGACCACCGATCCCCTGACCATCCCGCAGTTCCGCGACCGCCTGCAGCAATATCGCGGCATCGATTCCACGGTGCTGCGCCGGCACCTCGGCGAATTCCTCGCCCGCGTCGCGCCGGTCGCCGAGCAGCTCGGCGTAACGCTGACGCTGCATCCGGACGATCCGCCACGCCCGCTGTTCGGCCTGCCGCGCATCGCATCCTCGGCTGAAGATTATCAAGCCCTGTTCGACGCGGTGCCCTCGAAGGCCAACGGCATCTGCTTCTGCACGGGATCGCTCGGCGTGCGAGCCGAGAATGATCTGCCTGCCATGGTCAAGCGTTTTGCGCCGCGGATCGGTTTTGCCCATCTGCGCGCGACCAAGCGGGAAGGCGACAGCCTGTCGTTCTTCGAATCCGATCATCTCGACGGCGATGTCGACATGATCGCGGTGCTCAAGGCGCTGTTGACCGAGAACCGCAAGCGATCGTCCAACGACCAAATCGTGTTCCGGCCCGATCACGGCCATCGCATGCTTGACGATCTCGCGGCCACCAAGCGCACCAATCCCGGCTACACCGCGATCGGCCGCTTGCGCGGACTCGCCGAATTGCGCGGCGCGATCCGGGCGATCGAATATGCGGGATGAAGCCAGGGCGTGGATGCCCGGCACAAAGCCGGGCATGACGAAAATGCTCAGCGGCGGAATGGATTACCGACCCCGCGACCGCGCACCCTGCTTCGCCGGATCGACCATCGCTCGATGCTGTTTTGCATGACCTCGGCGAGCGCAGGACGCGCACTCAACTGCCATTCCGACATGCAGGCAATGATCGCATTTCGATCCTGGATGCCTTCCTCGTCGATGATCCATGCGCGCAGCCGGTCGCCGGCAAGCCGTGCGGCGATGCGATCAGGCAATGGATCGATATCGTTCGCGACCAGCACGTTCATGACCATGCAGCCGCCGGGCGCCAACCGCGCGCGGATGGCGTTGCAGGTCTCGATGTCGAATTCGGCATCAAAGCAAAAGTCCGGACCTCCAACGTCGATCGCGATTCCGTCGTAAAGCTGGTTGTCATCGAAAATGAATTTCCGGAAATTGGACACCACGAGCGGCAATCCGTCCGGCAGTCCGAAATATTGCTGAGCGATCACGAAGCTGATCGGATTATGGTCGACGATCGTCAGCTTCTTGCCAAGGCGTGCCAGTCTGGTGGCGAGATTGCCGCCGCCGCATCCCAGGATCAGAATGTTCGTGGCGCGATGCAGGAGTTCGTCCATCAGCTTGACATAGCTGAAGACGCTCTCGCCATCGGGCGTGGCCTGGCTCTGCCTGACGCCTTCCTCGAAATAGATCCGCGTTCCATCCGCGGAGCACTCGACGATCTCGATTGCGCCGTTCCGGCCCTGATAGCGCCCCAGCAAACGCACCTGCTCACCGTGCATCAAATAGGATGTTTAAAGCTTCGTTTATCATGTTCTGCATCGTATGCCAATCATGCTGAGAGGAGTGGTTGATATACTGAACCTCTATATTGATGCTTGAAGCGCAAATTTAGATCAGATAATTATCTGCTTCGGAACCGGGAGACCCACCCCATGATTACCGGCAACCAACTCAGGGCCGCGCGCGCGCTTCTGAGCATCGATCAGCGGCAAATGGCCGGGCTTGCCGATCTTTCGGTGCCGACCATCCAGCGCATGGAAGCCAGCGACGGCGTGATCCGCGCCAACGTCGATTCCCTGATGAAGCTGGTGTCCGCGCTTGATGGCGCAGGAATAGAGCTGATCAATCCTGGCGCGGTGAGCGCGACGGGAGGGCGAGGGGTGCGCCTGCGCGAGCATGTCGCAAATCCGAAGATAAAGGGCAAGACCGTGCGCCAGCCGAAGCGGGTGCTGGAACGGGTTCGATAGCTTTCCTCACGATTTGCTGCTGCGCGCATCCGCCCGTTCGAGCAGCGCGAGCAGCCCTTGCAGCATGGCGATCGGGGTGGGCGGGCAGCCGGGAATGTGAAGATCGACCGGGACGACCTCGGAGACGCCGCCGACGACGGCATAGCTGCCGGCAAAACATCCTCCATCCCGTGCGCAGTCTCCCACCGCGACGACCCATTTCGGGTTGGGGGTCGCGTGATAGGTGCGCTCCAGCGCCTCGCGCATGTTCTTCGTCACCGGGCCCGTCACCATCAGGACGTCGGCGTGGCGCGGCGAGGCGACGAACCGCAGGCCGAATCGCTCGACGTCGTAATAGGCGTTGTTGAGCGCGTGAATCTCCAGCTCGCATCCGTTACAGGATCCGGCGTCGACCTCGCGGATCGACAGGCTGCGGCCGAGCCGCCGTCGCGCGGCCTGTCCGAGCACCGTTGCAAGCTCCGCCACAGCGGCGTCATCCGGTGACGGCGCCCGCTCGGTGAGGGGTTGGCGAAACACGCTTTCGAACAACAGCTTGCGCATCGCAATCGTCCTTACAGATCGTGACCCGAATAAGAGCAGTTGAACGACTTGTTGCAGAGCGGAAAGTCCGCAACGATGTTGTCCTCGATCACCGCTTCGAGCAGTGGCCATTGGAACCACGAAGGGTCGCGCATGTGGCATCGTTCGATCAGGCCATTGCGCAAGCGCAGCCAGACCAGGATGTCGCCGCGGAATCCTTCCACGGTCGCCATGCCCTCGCGCACCTGTCCTCCAAGCGGGACTTCATTGCTGGTCGGTCCCTCGGGGAGGCGGCTCAGGATCTGGTCAATCAGAGAAAGGCTCTGTTCGACCTCGCGTATCCTGATCCAGACCCGTGCGTTGACGTCGCCCTCATTGAGGACAGGCACGTCGAAACGCAGGCTGTCGTAAGGCGGATAGGTCAGCGTCCGGCGCGCATCGAAGGAGCGGCCCGAGGCGCGGCCGACATAGCCGCCGGCAGCATATTGTCGGGCCAGCGGCGGCTTGAGCGTTCCGGCATCGACGGTACGGTCCTGGAGCGAAGCGGTGTTGTCATACAGTTCAACAAGCGCCGGGAAGCGCGCGCGAATGTTCTCCAGCGCGGCCCGGATGGTTTCGGTGCCATCTTTTCCGATGTCGCGGCTGACGCCGCCGGGCACGATGATGTCGCGCATCAGCCGATGGCCGAAGGCCGCGCCGGCTGCGCGCAGTACGCTCTCGCGCAAGATGCCGCAATGCGCGTGCATCAGCGCGAAGGACGCATCGTTGCAGATCGCGCCGATGTCGCCGAGATGATTGGCGAGCCGCTCGAGTTCTGCGAGCAGCGCGCGCAGGAACACGGCTCGCTCCGGTACCACAAGATCCAGCGCGATTTCGGCCGCGCGCGAAAACGCGTATGCGTAGGCGACGGTGCTGTCGCCCGACACACGGCCCGCGAGTTGAGCGCCGCGTTCGAGGCTGACACCGGCCATCAGGCCGTTGATACCCTTGTGCACATACCCCAACCGTTGCTCCAGCCGGACCACGGTCTCTCCGCTGGCGGTAAAGCGGAAATGTCCGGGCTCGATGATCCCTGCGTGCACCGGGCCGACCGCAATCTGGTGCAGGCCGTCGCCTTCCGCGGCGAGGAAACGGTAGGGCTCAGCCTTCGGCAGTGCGTCGC
Organism: Bradyrhizobium sp.; assembly: GCF_036735945.1. GTDB lineage: Bacteria > Pseudomonadota > Alphaproteobacteria > Rhizobiales > Xanthobacteraceae > Bradyrhizobium. Next base: position 24,686 of record NZ_DAINNI010000055.1, read on the forward strand.
TGCGATCTCCCAGCGGGAAGCGCACATTCCATCGGTTGTGATCGAGCCAGGGCCGGAGGTCGGGCGCGCCCTCGGCAGATAATCCGAACAGATCGTGGATGGTGCGTTCCAGCCGCAGTGCCGGCGGGTGATGCCTTGCAACGGAAGGAAACCGGCGGTCGGGGCATTCGAGGCTGATGACCGCGATGCCGGCGTCCTGTCCATCCATGATCGCCATGTGCACGGTCGCGGGCTCGCCCCAAAGGCCGAGCAGAGACCAGCGACCGTGGGGTAGTTCACTCGCCGCAAATGTCCAGATCGAAGCATCGACCAGCACGCGTGGCCAAAGGCCGTATTGCGCGACCTTACGACCCTCCAGCGTCAGATCGATCAGCGATGGCATATCAATTCGTTCCTATCCAAGGAGCTGCGCCACGTGCTGGAACCAGACCACCAGGGGGGCGGGAAGATAAATCCCCGCGCCCAGTACCAGCGCGAGATGCGCGAACATCGGGATATAGGAGGCGTCGGCCGAAGCCGTGCTGCCGCGCGGCTCGCCGAACGCGACGCTGGTCAGGCGCAATGTCAGTGCGCCGAAAGCCAGCAGCAGGCCCAATACCAGCGCGATCGCAAGCAACGGCTGCCTTGCAAAGGTCGAACTCACCACCAGAAACTCGCTCATGAATATCCCGAGCGGCGGCAGCCCGGCGATCGCGACGACGCCCACGACCAGTCCCCAGCCAAGCGCCGGATGGGTAACGGTGAGGCCGCGGATTCGCGAAATCCGCTGGGTGCCCTTGATCTGCGAAATGTGCCCGACGGCGTAGAAGATGGCCGACTTGGTCAGGCTGTGCATCACCATGTGCAGCAGCCCGGCGAAATTGGCGAGCGGGCCGCCCATGCCGAACGCGAACACGATGATGCCCATGTGTTCGATCGAGGAATAGGCGAACAGCCGCTTGATGTCGCGCCGCCGGTACAGCATGAACGCCGCGAAGATCAGCGAGACCAGGCCCATCGTCACCATCAGCGGACCGGGCGCGATCGAGGCCGGATTGGCCGCGAGCAATATCTTGAAGCGCAGCAGCGCATAAAGCGCGACGTTCAGCAGCAGGCCCGACAACACCGCCGATATCGGCGTCGGACCTTCGGCATGCGCGTCCGGTAACCAGGCGTGCAGCGGCGCGAGGCCGACCTTGGTGCCGTAGCCGAGAAACAGGAATACGAAGGCGACGTTGAGCAACGCCGCGTCGAAATTCGCGGCGCGCTCGACCAGCAGCGTCCAGACCATGCCGTCGTGGCCTTCGCCCATGACTGGGCGGGCCGCCATGTAGACAAGGATGGTGCCGAACAAGGCGAGCGCTATCCCGACGCTGCCTAGAATAAAATACTTCCAGGCGGCTTCGAGTGCCGCATGGGTACGGTAGATGCCGACCATCAGCACCGTCGTCAGGGTCGCGAGTTCGACCGCCACCCACATCAGGCCGATATTGTTCGACACGAACGCGAGGTTCATGCCGAACATCATGGTTTGATACATGGCATGATAGAAGCGCAGGTATGCCGGTGTCAGCCGGCCGGTCTCGAGTTCATGCGCGATATAGCTGGCGCTGAAGATGCTGGTGGTGAATCCCACGAAGCTGTTGAGCACGATGAAGACGATGTTCAGATCGTCGACCAGCACGTATGGTCCGGGGGCAGGCCGCTCGATCACGAACAAGGAGAGCGCAGACAGCAATGTCGCCAGGCTCGCCACGACGTTCAGCCGCGCCGTCAGCCGATAGCCGGGCAGTACGGCGAGCAGGGCCGCGGAAGCGATCGGGATCACGAGCACCGCGGTGACCGGATCGAAGAATGAAAGGGTCATCGGCGTTCGCCCCTGAAATCGTCGAGCGCGGAGACGTCGACCGAATCGAAGCGTTCGCGGATTCGGAACAGGAAGATGCCGATCACGATGAACGCGATCAGGATCGAGAACGCGATGCTGATCTCGACAACGAGCGGCATGCCCTTGGCGCCGGTCGCGGCCAGCACCAGTCCGTTTTCCAGCGACATGAACCCGACAACCTGGCTGACCGCATTGCGGCGCGTCACCATGACCAGAAGTCCGAGCAGCACCACCGACAGGGCAAAGGCGAGATCCTCGCGCGCCAGCGGGTCGGCGTCGCTCGTCACCCGGAGCATGAGAACCAGCGAGAGTGCCACGAGTCCCATTCCGGCCAGCATGGTTGGTCCGATTCCGACCGCGGACTCGATGTCGCGGTGAATGCCTAGCTGCTTGACGATGCGGTGGAGCGCCACCGGAATGACGATCGCCTTGAACACCAGGGCGATCATCGCGGTGACGTAGAGATGGGGCGCATCCTGGATGAAGGCCTGCCAGGCGACCGACAGCGACAGCACGAGGGCATGGAGCGCGAATACATTGAGCAGCGAATAGAGGCGGTCCTGATACAGCATCATCAGGCTGATCAGCACCAGTCCGCCGGCCAGCGTATGCGAGACGTCGAAAGCGAGGCTGTGCACCTGCATCAGAAGCTCCTCGAAACGAACAGCAACAGAGTGCCGAGCAGTCCCAGCATGAAGGCGGCGCCGAGGAATTGCGGGACGCGAAACACCCGCATCTTCGCCGTGGCGGTCTCGAACAGCGCGAGCAGAAAGCCGGCCAGCGCGAGTTTGACGATGTAGGCGCCGGCGCCGATCGTGTAGGACAGGGCGCCACTGCCGTAGAGGGCGATTTGCCATGGAAAGAACACGCAGGCGATCAGCGAGACGTAGAGCAGCAGCTTGAGGAAGGCGCCGAGTTCGATCATCGCGAGGTGGCGTCCGGAATATTCCAGGATCATCGCCTCATGCACCATGGTGAGTTCGAGGTGCGTCGCCGGGTTGTCGACCGGAATGCGCGCATTCTCCGCGATCGCCACCATGAACAGCGCGACCAGCGCCATTCCAAGCGATACCCGCAATCCCACATACGACGAGGCGAGGAGGTGCGAGACCGTCGAGAGCTGCGTCGAGCCGGCGACCAGCGCCAGGCAGAACACGATCAGCAGCATGGCGGGTTCGGCGAGCGCTGCGATCATGACTTCGCGGCTCGAGCCGATGCCGCCGAAACTGGTGCCGACATCCATCCCCGCGAGCGCGAGGAAGAAGCGCGCGCTTCCGAGCAGCGCGACGATGGCGATGAGATCGGCGGTCCAGTTGAACAGCAGCCCGGTCGCGAAGGTCGGCACCAGGGCGGCGGCAACCCAGATCGCCGCGAAGGTGATGTAGGGCGTCACGCGGAACAGCCATGAGGCGTTGTCGGCCAGCACCACTTCCTTGCGCAACAGCCGCAGCAGATCGCGATAGGGCTGAAAGACCGAGGCGCCCCGGCGGCGCAACAGCCGGGCCTTGATCTTGCGCACATAGCCGGTCAGCAGCGGGGCGAGCAGCAGCACCAGCAGCATCTGCACGCCTTGCACGATGATGTCCGAGATCAGGACCATATCGCGAGCACCAGCAGCAGCGTCACGAGGGTGGCGAAGACCAGGCTGAGATATCGCCGGATGGTCAGGAACTGCAGGCGATTGAGCCGTCCGGACAGGAAGCCAACCGTGTCGGCAATCGGCGCATAGAGCGTGCTCCACACCGGGTCGTGCAGCTCGATTCGGAGCCGGGCCGGCTGTAGGTCTCCGGGCGGCGGCATCGTGACGTGATCGCGGGCGTGGAACACCAGCGTGCCAAACACGCGGCGGATCGGCTGCGCAAAGCTGACGCTCGAATATTGCGCGGCAGGCGTGGCGTCGGAGAAGCCGCATCCCCAGGCGGGTCCCCGCCGCAGCGCCTGCGAGGCGAGGCGATGAATGACATAGACGGCAAGCGATGCAGTTGCCGTGATGAACGCCATCACCAGCAACCCGTTATAGGAGCTGCGGCTCTCCGCAATCGGCACGATCGAGAGCCAGGGCTGACCCGCCTGGGCCGGCATGCGGCTGCCAAGCATCTGCGTCGCAACCGGCGCAAGGGCGTCGATTGCCAGGCCCGGCAGGATTCCGGCCAGCAGGCAGAGTGCTGCGAGGATGAACATCGCGCCGAGCGAGAAGCGATCGATTTCATGCGCGCCCGCCGCCGCCGCATCGCGCGGGCGGCCGAGAAACGTCACGCCGTAAGCCTTGACGAAACAGGCGGCGGCCAGCGCGGCAGCAAGAGCGAGCATCGCACCGACCGCGGGCACCATGATCTTCAGCGCCCACTGCGGCAGTTCCGGACTTTGCAGCACGGCCTGGAATATCAGCCATTCCGACACGAATCCATTGAACGGCGGCAGTGCCGAGATCGCGACGCAGCCGACGAGAACGGCGAAGCTCGTAAATGGCATGCGGTGGATGAGGCCGCCGAGCTTGTCCATGTTGCGCTCGCCGGTCGCGCTAAGGACCGCACCGGCGCCGAAGAACAGCAGGCTCTTGAAGAGGGAGTGATTGAGTGCGTGAAACAGCGCGGCTGTGAAGGCGAGCGCCGCCGCCGCCTTCAGTCCGTTGGCCTGGAATGCCATGGCAAGGCCGAGGCTGACGAAGACAATACCGATATTCTCGATGGTGCTGTAGGCCAGCAGGCGCTTCAGGTCCTTCTCCATCAGGGCATACAGAATCCCCATGACGGCGGTGATGCTGCCGAGGAACAGCACGATCGCGCTGGCTGCCCAGCCCGGCTGTCCGAGCAGGTCGAACATGACCCGAATGAAGCCGTAGATCGCGACCTTGGTCATGACGCCGCTCATCAGAGCGGATACGTGGCTCGGCGCGGCGGGATGGGCGAGCGGCAACCAGACATGCAACGGCACGAGGCCAGCCTTTGAACCGGCGCCAAGCAGCATCAGGATCAGCACCAGCGTCGCGGAAGAGGGCGTGTGCTGCGCGGCGCGGATGGCGGCAAACCCATAGTCTCCCGCCGGGCCTGCCAGGAGGCCGAAGGCGAGCAGCAGCGCGAGCGTGCCGAAGCTTGCCATCACGAGATAGACGTAGCCGGCTCTGGCGTTGCCCGCCTCGCGATGGTGCGCCATGACCAGGGCCCAGGACGCCAGCGACATGAACTCCCAGCACAGCAGGTAGGAGAAGGCATCGTCGGCCAGCACCACGAGATTCATGCCGGCCAGAAAGGCGGGGAAGAACGGCAGCACGCGATGCGGCGCAGGATCATGATGGCCGTAGCCGAGGCCATAGAGACTTGCCGACGCCCCGCCCAGATTGATGACGATGAGGAAGAATGAGGCCAATGCGTCGAGGCGGAAATGCGCGCCAAGCCACGGCAGTCCGACCGGCAGGGCGAGCGCGGTGGCGTCTGCGCCGCCGAGCAGGCTCCGTATGGCGCCGATCAATGCAATCGCCGATATGGCCAGTGTCGCACCGTAGATGATGGTCGTGGCGATTTTCGAGCGGCTCAGGACGATCGCGAGCGCCGCCGATCCGAACAATCCGGCGACACAGAGCATTTGCAGGAGAACCGCCGACATTATCTGCGCGTCCCGCTCGATGTTGTGCTATCCGTGCGATCTCCGGAACCAGCCTTGAGCCGAACGCCGCGCCCGCCGGCATTGCTGCTCGCGCCGTCGTCGATCAATTCGATGCCGGCATCTTCGAGCGCCGTGATCAGCTTCACCAGCGAATCGACGTTGCCTCGAACCATCGTTCCGCTCGCTTCCATGCGCTGGATGGTGGGCGCCGAAAGTCCCGATAGTTCTGCGAGCCGACGCTGATCGAGGCCGAGAAGCACCCTGGCAGCCCGCAATTGAGCCGCGGTGATCATCAGGTGGCCTCGCCAGCGAGGCTCGGGCGGATTTCGGAGATCATTTCTCCATCATAAGTATTGATGTTATTATGTCAATAAGTGATATTTTAGATATCTATTGTGAGGGGCGCATCTGTGAATAGTCCGCGGGAAGGATGCGCGCGTTCGCGCGTCGCGCCCGGATCGGAGGCAGCGGTTCTCGGCATTAACCCGACTTCGCGGATTCGCGCCCGAAAACGCGAATTTTGAGATTTTTTGTT
>NZ_DAINNI010000056.1:0-30484 GCF_036735945.1 Bradyrhizobium sp.
TGCCGAGCTCGACATTGCCGTCGAGATCCTTGAACTCGCGCTTGTCCCACACCTTCACGGCGCGGTTGTTGCGGTTCTTCTCCTGCCCGATCCGGACGCCTTCGGGATTGTAGCCGTGGGCGCCGAACGGCGAGGTGCCGGCGGTGCCGATCCACTTGCTGCCGCCCTGGTGACGGCCCTTCTGCTCCTCGAGGCGCTTGCGCAGCGTCTCCATGAGCTTGTCCCAGCCCATGGCTTCGATCTGCTTCTTCTCTTCCTCGGTGAGGTATTTTTCGGCGAGCTTCTTCAGCCACTCCTCGGGAATCTCGGCCTTGTCCATGGCGTCGAGCAGGCTTTCCAGCCCCTTGAATACCGAACCGAAGACGCGGTCGAACTTGTCGAGGTTGCGCTCGTCCTTCACCAGGGCGGCGCGGGAGAGATAATAGAAATTCTCGACGGTCTGATCGGCGAGGTCGGCGTCGAGCGCCTCCATCAGCGTCAGATATTCGCGCAGGGTCACCGGGACCTGCGCGTCGCGCAACGATGTGAAGAATTGCAGGAACATGGGATACAGATTGCCCGCCGGGCCGCACACGTCAAGGGCCAGCGCGAGCCAATGGCCGGCGCATAGCTGTCAGGCCTAGACCGGGAGGCTTTTTCAATTACAATCGACCGGTAAAGGGTTTATTCCGGCAGAGGAAATTCAATGGGCATCATTGCGGCGCTGATCATTGGCGGTATCGCCGGATGGCTTGCCGGACAGATTGTGCGCGGTGCGGGCTTCGGGCTGATCGGCAATATCGTGATCGGCATCATCGGCGCGCTGCTGGCGGGCTGGCTGTTGCCGCAGCTCGGCGTCAGCCTGGGCGTTGGCTGGGTCCGCGACATCATCAACGCCACCATCGGCGCCGTGATCATCCTGGTGATCCTGTCGCTGATCAAACGCTGAGGAAGCCGCGTCATACTCAATCGCGACCGCCGGACCGGCGGTCGTTTACTGTTCAGGCCATCGTGGCCCAAGGACCAACAAGACGAAAAACGAGGCAGACGGATAGATGAAATTTACCGGCACCAAGGACTATGTCGCCACCGACGACCTCAAGGTCGCCGTCAACGCCTCGATCGTGCTCGAGCGCCCGCTGCTGATCAAGGGCGAGCCCGGCACCGGCAAGACCGTGCTGGCGGAGGAAGTCGCCAAGGCGCTCGGCGCGCCGCTTTTGACCTGGCACATCAAGTCGACCACCAAGGCGCAGCAGGGCCTCTACGAATACGACGCGGTGTCGCGCCTGCGCGACAGCCAGCTCGGCGATCCCCGCGTCTCCGACATCTCGAACTACATCAAGCGCGGCAAATTATGGGAAGCCTTCACCCATGATAAGCGCCCGGTGCTCCTGATCGACGAGATCGACAAGGCCGACATCGAGTTTCCGAACGACCTGCTGCTCGAACTCGATCGCATGGAGTTCTTCGTCTACGAGACCGGCGAGAACATCAAGGCGAGCCTGCGCCCGATCGTGATGATCACATCCAACAACGAGAAGGAATTGCCGGACGCGTTCCTGCGCCGCTGCTTCTTCCACTACATCAAGTTCCCCGACGCCGACACCATGGGCCGGATCGTCGACGTCCACTTCCCCGGCATCAAGAAGCGCCTGGTGGAAGAGGCGCTCCGCATCTTCTTCGAGGTGCGCGAGGTGCCCGGGCTGAAGAAGAAGCCGTCGACATCGGAACTGCTCGACTGGCTCAAGCTGCTGCTCAACGAGGACATCACGCCCGAGATGCTGCGGGAGCGCGATCCTCGCAAGCTGATCCCGCCGCTGCACGGCGCGCTGCTCAAGAACGAACAGGACGTGCATTTGTTCGAGCGGCTCGCCTTCCTCAGCCGACGCGAAGTATAATTCGCTAACGACTTTGCAGCGCCGGAACCTAAGGTTCTGGCGTTTCGCTTTTCAGACGACAGCAAACCAAAAAGAACAGGGAAGATGAACGTTCAGGCACAGATCGACAGGACTTCGCCGCACACGTCAGAGCATTTCGACGTCGTGATCGCCGGCGCCGGCATTTCCGGCGTCGGCGCCGCCTATCACCTCACCACGCAATGCCCTGGCATGACGTTCGTGGCGCTGGAGACGCAGAAGACGTTTGGCGGCACCTGGACCACCCATCGCTATCCCGGCATCCGCTCCGACAGCGACCTCCACACCTTCGGCTACCGCTTCAAGCCATGGACGTCGGCGCCGATCGCAACCGCGGCGGAAATTCGCAAATACATGGGTGAAGTGATCGAGGAGAACGGTCTCGCCCGTCACATCCGCTATCAGCACACCATCACCTCGGCCTCGTGGTCGAGCGAGGAAAACCTCTGGACCATCCAGGCCACGCGCGCCGACACCGGCGAGCAGGTCCGCTTCACCGCCAATTTCTTCTGGATGTGCCAGGGCTATTACCGCCACACCGAGGGCTATACGCCGGAGTGGAAGGACATGGCGAAGTTCAAGGGCGGAATCGTCCATCCGCAGAAATGGCCTGAGGATCTCGACTACAGCAACAAGCGCGTTGTCGTGATCGGCTCCGGCGCGACCGCCGCGACGCTGATTCCGGCGATGGCGCAGGATGCCGCGCATGTCACCATGCTGCAGCGTTCGCCGACCTATTTCCGCACCGGGCGCAACGCCATCGAGATCGCCGAGGAGCTGCGGAAACTACAGGTCGACGAGACCTGGATCCACGAAATCACCCGGCGAAAAATCCTGTTCGACCAGGACGCCTTCACCCGCAAGACCTTCAACGAGCCGGAAGCGGCGAAGAAGGATCTGCTGTCGGCGGTCGAGGCCTATCTCGGCAAGGACTACGACATCGCGACCCACTTCACGCCAAAATACCGGCCGTGGCGGCAGCGCATCGCCTTCATCCCGGACGGCGACCTGTTCCAGGGCATCAAGTCCGGCAAGGCCTCCGTCGTCACCGACGAGATCGACCGCTTCACCGAAAAGGGAATCCTGCTGAAATCCGGCAAGGAGCTCGAGGCCGACATCATCGTCACCGCCACCGGCTTCAACCTCTGCGCCAATGGCGACATCGCCTTCGAGGTCGACGGCAAGCCGCTCGACTTCGCCGATACCGTGACCTATCGCGGCATGATGTTCACGGGCGTGCCGAACCTCGTCTGGGTGTTCGGCTATTTCCGCGCAAGCTGGACGCTGCGCGTCGACCTTGTCGCCGACTTCGTCTGCCGGCTGCTCAATCACATGAAGGCGACGGGCGCGAAAAAGGTCACGCCGGCGCTTCGCCCCGAAGACCACAACATGCCGCTATTGCCGTGGATCGATCCGGAAAATTTCAATCCCGGCTACATGATGCGCGGCATGCACCTGCTGCCCAGGCGCGGCGACAAGCCGGAATGGCAGCACAACCAGGATTACTGGGCCGAGAAGGACGAATTTCCTGACATCGACCTGAAGGACAAGGCGTTCGTCTACGGCTGAGGCCGGAGGCGGATGCTGCGAGGTGACGTCCGCTCACCGGTTCCGTCATGCCCGGGGTCCCGGGCATCCACGTCCTGATCGCGTGCGAAAGACGTGGATGGCCGGGACAAGCCCGGCCGTGACGAGTTTGTGGAGCCATCGGGCACTCATTTCCAAGCATGTATACTGGGAAGGTATATTGATACCGTCAATAGCAATTATTTGCTGATTTTGTCCATTCTATGTATACATCATGCACTCACCATGGAGTGCAACCATGCCATCCTCATTCCCGCTCAATGCCTGGTACGCCGCCGCCTGGGACGTCGACATCAAACACGCACTGTTTCCGCGCACGATCTGCGGCAAGCATGTCGTGATGTACCGCCAGTCCAACGGGCGGGTCTCTGCACTGGAGGATGCCTGCTGGCATCGCCTAGTGCCGCTCTCGAAGGGACGGCTCGACGGCGACAGCGTCGTCTGCGGCTATCACGGGCTGAAGTTCAACGCGCAGGGGCGCTGCACCTACATGCCCTCGCAGGACACCATCAACCCGTCCGCCTGCGTGCGCTCCTATCCGGTGATCGAGCGCCATCGCTTCATCTGGCTTTGGATGGGCGATCCGGCGCTGGCTGACCCTGCGCTGGTGCCCGACATGCACTGGAACGACGATCCCGCCTGGGCCGGCGACGGCAAGACCATCCACGTGAAATGCGACTACCGGCTCGTGGTCGACAATCTGATGGACCTCACCCACGAGACCTTCGTGCACGGCTCCAGCATCGGCAACGACCATGTCGCCGAAGCCCCGTTCGACGTCACCCATGGCGACAACACCGTGACGGTGACGCGCTGGATGAAGGGTATCGACGCCCCGCCGTTCTGGGCCGCGCAATTGCAGAAGCCGGGTCCGGTCGATCGCTGGCAGATCATCCACTTCCAGGCGCCAGGCACCGTCAACATCGACGTCGGCGTTGCGCCCGCCGGGACCGGCGCGCCGGAAGGCGAGCGCTCGCAGGGCGTCAACGGCTTCGTGCTCAACACCATGACGCCGGAGACCGCGACGACCTGTCATTATTTCTGGGCCTTCGTCCGCAATTACCGGACCACAGAACAGAAGCTGACCACCGAAATCCGCGAGGGCGTTTCCGGCATCTTCCACGAGGACGAAATCATCCTCGAAGCGCAGCAGCGCGCGATGGACGAGAACCCCGAACGCACCTTCTACAACCTCAACATCGATGCCGGCGCGATGTGGGCGCGGCGCGTGATCGACCGCATGGTCGCGCGCGAGAAGGCGCCACAGGCCATGCAGGCCGCGGAGTAGGCCATGAGCGAGCGCGACGCCGAACGCTCCGTCTCCCAGACCGTGCGGGCACAGCTCGCGCTGCGCGACATGATCCTGTCCGGGCGACTGCGGCCGGGCGAGCGCATCTCAGAATTGCAGGCGGTCGACATCACCAGCGTGTCGCGGACGCCGGTGCGGCTGGCGCTGGTGCGGCTGGAGGATGAAGGCCTGTTGCAGGCGATCCCTTCCGGCGGCTTCATGGTGAAGGCGTTCACCGAGCGCGACATCCTGGATTCGATCGAGCTGCGCGGTACGCTCGAAGGCCTCGCCGCCCGCTTTGCCGCCGAGCGCGGCGTTAGCGCGCGCAGCCTCGAGCCGCTCAAGGAATGCCTCGGCGATCTCGACCAATTGGTGCGGCAGGACCCGATCTCGGTCGAGGCTTTTTCCGCCTATGTGACGATGAACGCGCGCTTTCACGCGCTGCTCAACGAGCTCTCCGCCAGCGCGCCCGTGATCCGCGAGATCGACCGCGTCTCCGCGCTGCCGTTTGCTTCCCCAAGCGCCTTCGTGATGGCGCAGTCGGCATTGCCGGAGGCGCACCAGATCCTGCTGCTCGGGCAGGACCATCACCGCATCGTCGTTGACGCCATCGAGAACCGCGAGGGCGCGCGGGCCGAAGCCGTCATGCGCGAGCATTCGCGCCTTGCCGCGCGCAATCTGCGGCTCGCAATCCGAAACCGCACGCATCTCGACCTGATGCCGGCGCTCGCGCTGCTCAAATCATCAGCCGAATAGGATCACCCATGCGCTTTGCCGAGCAATGGAGCTGGTGCACCGTCGATTCCATCCGTGACGTGACGCCGACGATTCGCGAATTCCGTCTGCGTCCCGAGAACGGCCGTGTCGCGCCCTGCCCGCCCGGCAGCCACATCACGGTCGCGCTGCTGATCGACGGACAGCCGGCGCGACGCTGCTATTCGCTGGTGGAGAGCGTGGATGCCGCCACCTATCGGATCGCGGTGCGGCTGGCGCCGGACAGCCGCGGCGGCTCGCGCGGCATGTGGGGCTTGCAAGTGGGTGCGCGGATCGAGGCGACCAACCCGACCTCGTTGCTCGACATCGACTGGAGCCGCAAGAACTACTGCCTGATCGCGGGCGGCATCGGCATCACGCCGATCGTCAGCATCGCCGCCGCGCTGCGCCGGCGGAACGTCGACGCGCCCCTGCACTATGCCGTGAAGTCGCGCGGTGATGCCGCCTTCCTCGACGAACTCTCCGATCTGCTCGGCGACCGGCTGCGCCTGTACGCCTCGGATGCCGGCGACCGACTCGATCTCGACGCCACTTTCCGCGCGCTGCCGGACGATGCGATCGCTGTCATCTGCGGACCGATGCGGATGCTGGAGGCGGCGCGGCGCGCCTGGAACGATCTGGGACGCGCGCCCGCCGACCTGCGTTACGAGACGTTCGGCTCCAGCGGATTGAAGCCGACGGCGGAATTTCGCGTGCGGCTGAAGGACGGCGATACCGAACTGGTGGTGCCGCCGAACAGCTCGATGCTGGATGCGCTGAACGGCGCCGGATTCGAGGTGATATCAGACTGCCGGCGCGGCGAATGCGGCGTCTGCGCCGTCGATGTCCTCGCCGTCGACGGCGAGATCGACCATCGCGACGTGTTCTTCAGCGATCAGCAGAAGCGCGAGAACCGCAAGATCTGCCCGTGCGTGTCGCGCGCGATCGGGGTCGTGACGATCGACACGCTGTACCGGCCGGAAGCGGCGTAGGCTGCGGCTTGGGCTATCGTCATGGCCGGGCTTGTCCCGGGCATGGCGAGTTCGTAGCTACGCCTGAACCGGAAACTTTACCGCCTCCGGCGCCGTCTTGCCGCGGATCATGTCGGAGGCCTTGTCGGCGATCATCAGCGTCGAGGCGTTGAGATTGGCTGATATCATGCGCGGCATGATCGAGGCGTCGACGACGCGCAGGCCCTGCAAACCGTGGACGCGCAACTGGTCGTCGACCACGGCCCATTTGGCTTCAGCCGGTCCCATGCGGCAGGTGCAGCCGGGGTGGAACGTGGTGGTGCCGCGTTCGGTGGCGGCCGCGAGGAGCTCATCGTCGCTCTGCACCTTCGGCCCCGGGAAATCCTCGTAGGCGTAGTAGGGCGCGAGCGGTTTTGACGCGAGCAGCCGGCGCGCCAGCTTCATGCCGGCGACGACGACGCGGCGGTCGATCTCCTCGACCAGATAATTGGTCTGGATGATCGGCGCTGCGAACGGGTCGGCCGAGCGGATCCGGACATAGCCGCGGCTTTCCGGCCGCTGCTGCCAGGAGGCCACCGTCATGCCAGGCTCGTCCTCGAGCTGGCCCTGCACACCCTCCTTGTAGCTCGCCGGCGTGAAGGTGAGCTGCAGGTCGGAACTCTCGGTGGTCTCGCCGGAATGCCAGAAGCAATAGACCATGGTCGGCGACAGCGAGAGCAGGCCGCGCCGCGTCGTCGCCCATTTCAGCGCCTCGACCCACAGGCTGAGGCCGCGCCGGAGTTCGTTGATGGTCTGGATGTTCTTGACGCGCGCCACCGAACGCGGCGCGTAATGGTCCTGCAGGCCCTCGCCGACACCCGCCAGCGCGTGGCGGACCTCGATGCCGTGCGATTGCAGCAGGTCCGGCGAGCCGACGCCGGACAGTTGCAGCACCTGCGGCGAATTATAGGCGCCGCCCGAGAGAATGACTTCCTTGCTGGCGCGCACCTCGACGGGCGTGCCGCCCTTGCCGCCCCTGAGATAACGCACGCCGGCCGCGCGCTTGCCTTCGAAGATGATGTTGGTGACATGCGCATGCGTGCGCACGTCGACATTGCCGCGCTTGCGGGCCGGATGCAGGAACGCCTTCGCCGCGCTCATGCGCAGGCCGTTCTCGATGGTGCGCTGGCAGTACGACACGCCTTCCTGGATCGCGCCGTTGTAATCGGGGTTGCGCGGGATGCCGAGGCTGACGGCGCCTTCCATGAAGGCTTCGCAAAGCGGATCGTTCCAGTCCATGGTGGTGACGGTCAAATTGCCGTCGCGGCCGCGAAACGTCTCGTCGCCCTCGCCGACACGCCGCTCCATCCGCTTGAAATAGGGCAGCACGTCAGGATAGCCCCAGCCGCGATTGCCGATCTGCGCCCAGGTGTCGAAATCCTGGCGCTGGCCGCGGTTGTAGATGTGGCCGTTGATCGACGACGAGCCGCCGAGCGTCTTGCCGCGCGGCGCATAGATGCTGCGCCCGCCGGTCCATGGGCCCGGCTCTTGGCTGTAGGCCCAGTTGACGCTCTTCATGTGGAACGTCTTGATGAAACCCGCCGGGAGATGAATGTAGGGATGCCAGTCCTTGCCGCCCGCTTCGAGCACGCAGATGCGGGTCGCGAGATCTTCACCAAGCCGGTTGGCGAGCACGCTGCCTGCGGAGCCCGCGCCGATAATCACATAATCGAACGTTTCCATCGTCTCGCTTCTGGCGCGGCTTCGTTACCGCGGCTTGTCGTTGAGTTGATAGGTGAGATGCGCCTTCACGGTCGGCCACTCGCCGGCGATGATGCTGTAAACCACGGTGTCGCGCAACGTGCCGTTCGGGGCGATCTGGTGGTTTCTCAGGATACCGTCCTGCTTGGCGCCCAACCTCTCGATGCCGCGGCGGCTCTGGTGGTTGAAGAAATGCGTACGGAACTCGACCGCAATGCAATTCATCTTCTCGAAAGCGTGCGTCAGCAGCAGCAGCTTGCACTGCGTGTTGACCGCACTGCGCTGCACGCGCCTGGCATACCAGGTCGAGCCGATCTCGACGCGGCGGTTGGCGGCATCGACATTCATGTAGGTCGACATGCCCGCGACCTTGCCGTCGGCATCGAACACCGTGAACGGCAGCATCGAGCCGGCCGCGAACAGGCCGAGCCGGCGGTCGATCTCCTGCTTCATGTTTTCGGCTGTCGGAATGAAGGTGTACCAGAGCTTCCACAGCTCGCCATCCCTCACCGCCTCCACCAGCCCGTCGATGTGATCGTGCGACAACGGCTCCAGGCGGGCGTGCGCGCCTTGCAGGGTCACCGGTTCAAGAAAGGCCATTCAATACACTCCCTCTCCTCATCCTGAGGAGCCGCGAAGCGGCGTCTCGAAGGATGAAGGCCCCGTCTGTGGCCTCATGGTTCGAGACGCGCGTGCCGCGCTCCTCACCATGAGGTGTTATCCTTTCTCCGTCGTCATTGCGAGGAGCGAAGCGACGAAGCAATCCATCGATCCCCGTGACGCGGTATGGATTGCTTCGCTGCGCTCGCAATGACGGGGATAGCTCATCTGTTCAAAAAGTTCAGCGGCAGCCCCGGCCGCGGCCAGTCCATCGCAATCAGCTCACCCTTGCCCGACAGCGTGATGTACGCCGTCTTCAGTTCCGGCCCGCCGAAGGCGATGTTGGTGGTAACGCGGTCGCCGGTCGGCACCTGCTCGACCAGCGTGCCGTCGGGCGCGATCACCGAGATGCAGCCCGAGATCAGCGTCGCGACGCAGACATTGCCTGATGCTTCGACCGCCAGCGAGTCGAACATCTGGTAGCCGCCGAGGCCCGCGATCGGCTTGCCGCGCTCGCCGCGATAGATCACGTCGCGCGGCTTCAGCGTACCGGGCGCGGAGAGGTCGTAGGCCCAGAGGCGCGCGGTCGGCGTCTCCGCGATGTAGACCGTCTTCTCGTCGGGCGACAGCCCGATGCCGTTGGCAGGCAGCACGCCATGCACGACCTCGACGATCTCCTTCAGGCCGGGCTTGAGATAGTACATCCCGCCGACATCCATCTCGCGGTGGCGGCGCTTGCCGAGTTCGGAGAACCACAGCCCACCATCCCTGTCGAACACCAGGTCGTTCGGCCCGCGCAGGGCGTGCTCGCCGCATTTGGCGACGACGGTCTCGACCTTGCCGCTCTGCAGATCGACGCGCTGGATCGAGCCGCCCTGATAATCGTCGGGCTGCGGCCCCGGCATGATCATCTTTCCGGTGGGAATCCAGCTAAAGCCGCCATTGTTGCAGATGTACATCTTGCCGTCGGGGCCCAGCGCCGCGCCGTTGGGGCCGCCGGGGACCTGCGCGACCACCTCTTTCCGCCCGTCGGGATAGACCCGCGTCAGCCGGCGCCCACGAATTTCGACCAGAACCACGGAGCCGTCGGGCATCACCACCGGCCCTTCCGGAAACTCCAGATCGGTGGCGAGAACGCGGATATCGGCCATGAAATCCTCCCGGCTTGCTTGGCTGCAGGAGGATTTGAAGCCCGGTCCCCGCACGCGCAACTTTCTTGTCACGTCGTTATGGCAAAGCCGTCATCGCTTGCCAAGCAAGCGCTGACACCCGCCGCGCAGGGCAGCATTGCGGTGACGCTATTCCCTCACCGGCACCCAGATTTCCAGCCCGCCGTTGCCGGTGGCTGGATCGAACTTCTCGTCGTAGCGCTCGAAGCTCGGCGCGTCGGCGGCCTTCATGCCCGAGATCGGCAGCCAGTGATTCCAGATCGTGATGATGGTGCGGCGGATGGCCGAGATGTGCTCCGAATGGGTGAAGACCGCGTATTTCTGCTCTGGGATCCGCACTCGCGCGAACTCGCGCGGCAGGTCGGAGAAGTTAGCAACCCCGACGCCGGCAATGTAGTCGAAGCCGGAATCGTCGCCGTTGCAGCAGACGCCGTAGGCGACCTTGCCGATCCGCGCCGGAATGAAATCGACCTTCTGGTGAAGCTGCTGCCACTGGTTCGGAATGCCGGCGCCGCCGTTCTCATAGGTGCAGCGCTCGCTGATGCCGGCGACCAGCAGCGGCCTGGAGGTCTCGAAACGCGGGGGCTTGAGATGTTCGAGCAGCGTTGAATCCATGACGATGGGCTCCTGAAGCTTGAGACGATCGAGGCGCGTTGCGGCGCGGACCGCTTCGGGCGTGGTGCCGAAATGGTCGCGGAACGCGCGGGTGAAAGCTTCGTGCGAGCCGTAGTCCGCCTCCAGCGCAAGGCTGAGAATATCCGGCGCGCCTGCCGCCAGCGCCTGCGCAGCCCTGGTCAGCCGCCGGGCGCGCGCATAGCGCATCACCGAAACGCCGGTGGCCGCGGCAAACGCCCGCACCAGATGAAAGCGCGAGACGCCGGCAACGCCGGCGACATCGTCGAGCGTCAGCGGCTCGGCGAGATGGCTTTCGATGTACCAGAGCGCTTTCTGGGCCGGGTTCATGGCGGATGGCTCGTGCGCAGCAGGCGCATCATGGCCCGATGCGGCGTGCTTCGTTTGACAGTCCTTGCTCTCCCGTTCTTGCCGCACAGCATTGCGTTCATCCAATCGTGCCGGGAACCGGCGCCCTTGCTATGATGGCACATTCCTGTCGGCACCATTCGGGAGCAACCATGCTGATCACCAACGTCCGGGCCCATCATATCCGCATTCCCTATGACGCGGGGGTCGCGAGCTTCAAGCAAGGCGCTTCCGCCATATCGGCGCTGGAAATCATCATGGTCGAGGTTTCCACCGATGCGGGGATCACCGGCTGGGGCGATGCCTTTGCCTATGTCAGCCCGCGGACCAACCGCACCGCCGTCGAGGAAATGATTGCGCCCCAGGCACTCGGCCAAAAGGTTCCGGACGCGGCTGGCATTCCCGCCTTCATGGAACAGATTCAGCGCAACCTGCATCTGTTCGGCCGTTATGGCATCACCATGTTTGCGATATCGGCGCTCGATATCGCAATCTGGGACATTGCCGCCAAGGCGAAGGGCGTGCCGTTGCACCGGCTGATCGGCGAGATCAAGCGGACGAGGATTCCCGCCTATGCCAGCCTGCTGCGGATCGGCAAGCCCGAGCTGATCGCGCGTGAATGCGAAACGGCAGTGCGGCAGGGCTACAAGGCGATCAAATTGCACGAGACCACGACGCCCGCCGTGTTTGCCGCGCGTCAGGCGATCGGCGCTGATATACCGCTGATGGTCGACATGAACTGTCCGCTGACCGGCGAAGAGGCGATCGCGTTCGCGCATTCCTGCCGCGACGCCGCGCCGCTGTTCCTCGAAGAGCCGGTCTGGCCACCGGAGGATTTCGCAACGTTGGCGGAGGTGCGCAGCAAGGGCGGGCTCAGCGTGGCGGCGGGCGAGAACGCCTGCACGGCCTATCAGTTCAAGCAGATGATGCAGGCCGGCGCGGTGAGCCACGCGCAGCCCTCGGTCATCAAGGTTGGCGGCATCACGGAATATCTGAAGGTCGTCGATCTCGCCGACCAGTTCGGCGTCAGGCTTGCGCCGCATTCGCCGTATTTCGGACCGGGCCTTCTGGCGACGCTGCAACTGCTGTCGTTGCGTGACGATTCGAGCTTCGTCGAGATGTTCTACATGAAGCGCCCCGCGTGCCTGTGGGGCGGCCGCATCGACGTCGACGCCAATGGCGACGTCGAGGTGCCCCGGGGCCCCGGCATCGGCTACGAGCCCGACAGGGCCGTGATGGAGCAATACCGGATATCGTGACGGCGGCTACTTCGCGCCTTCCTTTGCCGGCGCGGCGTCCTTTGCGGCCGGCGCTGCGTCTTTCGCCGCAGGCGTGGCAGCCTTCTTGGCGTCTTCCGCCGCCTTGGCCTGCGCTGACTGCAGTTCGCCGACGACCTTCTGCAGGCTGATGACCGCGGCCTTCAGCGCCTCGATCTGCCGGTTGGAAGCATCCAGCTTCTGCTGATGGTCAGTGGTGAGCCTGGTGATCGTCTTCTGCAGGAAGTCGACATTGCTCTGCAGGCAGGAGGTGCGCCGCTCCATGGTCTTTTCGACGGTGCAGATCTCGATGCCGGGAACGTCCTGCGCGTGAAGCGCCGCCGGCACAGTCAGCACGCAAGCGATGAGAATGATCCTGGCGATCCCTGCAATCATGAACTTCCTCTTTTTCCCGAAAGCGTCGAACATGGGGCGAAACGTCCATCACGGCAATTTGCGTGACGCAGGTTTCCGACCCCAGAGTTTCCATACTGATACCTCATTCGGGCGGTGTGCTTAACCCCCTTAACGGTGGTTGGATTTAGCCGCGAACGTCGAACAGCTATCGGCCAGCGCGGCAGTGGAGATTGATTGCATGGCAACGCGTGAAAAGCGGTTGGCGCAGTTCGACGGCAACGGCGACCCGCCACCGGACCTGCCGCTGGAAGTACTCTGCGAGGATCACAGCGGAACCTATCAACTGCCTTTTGCCTGCCGCTGGATCGACGGCCGATGGCGCAACGACAGGACCGGCGGCATGGTCGAAGCGACCGTCGTGGGCTGGCGGCTGCCGCGCTCCGGCGCGGCCTGAGGGATCGCGCGACGCGCGACTAGATTTCACCGCGCACTGTGCCAGAATGCGACGGGAGTGCAGCAGACTGTTAACGTTCGGAACGCGGGTGGAACGAACCGCGCCCGAATCAGTGATCGGGCGCCGTACGCGCCTGTTCACGGCTAGATGTCGGTCGCCATCCGAGCCAGCGCACAACATCAAGGACGAACACGATCGGCCGCAGCCAGCGGCCGATGACAAGCGTTAATTCCTCGGGGGATGACATGGCGGCTACTTCCACGGAGTTGGCGCTGGGACCTTGTCAACGAACGGCGGCACATCGACGGTCCTGAAGTCTGCCGGGCTGACGATCTCGAGATACTCCATGTCCTCCGAGTAATCGTAGAGATAGTGCGTGATGCCGGGCCGCTGGTGCACGACATCGCCGGCCTGCACCAATGTCGACTTTTCCTCGTACATGAACCGCGCCCAGCCCCTGGTCATGATGACGATCTGGAATTCGCATTCGTGCTTGTGCCAGCCGGTGCCCTCTTCCGGCGGCAGATCGGGATTGGCCTTGACCAGATGGCAGATCACCTGCCCGCCGGTGGCATCGGCAATGCCGAGGTCGCGATAGAGGAAGAAGTCGCGCAGACCTCCGCCCTTGAATTCGGTATCGCCGGGCTTGACGTGAGAGAACTTGCTGACGACGGCCTGCTTGTTCATTTTGGAGCCTCCACGGTTCTCGCTCGCGAGAACGCGGACCATGTGCGCGGAGTGCGTCCAGATTTTCGGCAGCCTCGCATCGTCGCGTTCTCGCCTCGATGCTGCTATGCGAATTCCGCGCCAGCCGCGCTGCACCGCGGCGACTGACCGGGATTGGCGCAGCGAAGCGCTTGGCGGGAGGCCGGAATCCGATTTCGGCGGCACGCGGAAAGCCGCAGATGAACAAGCCGCGGTCCATCTGTGCTGGCATCGGCTTGAGCAAGGCCTGCTCGTTACCTGAGCCTTTCGGGCGGGCAGCGCCGCAGCGGGCCTGCCTAATATTCGACCTCGAGTTCTTCGATGTCGGCGGGTTCGGCCCTGGCGGCCTCGATCCATTGCTGCATCTCTGGCATCGCCATGATGGTGGCGGCATAGGCCGCCAGCGGAGGCTCGAGCTTCACGTCATAGGTCATGAAGCGGGTGACAACAGGTGCGTACATCGCATCGGCCATGGTGCGTGTACCGAACAGGAACGGGCCATCCGATGCATTCAGGCAATCGCGCCAGATGGTGCAGACCCGGTCGATGTCCGCCTGGGCGCGGGACCAGATCTTGAAGCCGGGAAAATGGCCCTTCAGGTTCACCGGCAGCGAGGCCCGCAGCGTGGTGAAGCCGGAATGGATTTCGCCGCAAATCGAGCGGCAATGCGCGCGCTGGATGCGGTCACCGGGCAACAGCCCGGCCTCCGGCCTGATCTCGTTGAGATATTCCGCGATCGCCAGCGTGTCCCAGATGGTGGCGCCGTCATGGCGCAGGCACGGCACCAGGATCGACGACGACAGCAGCAGGATTTCGGCCCGCGCCGAGGCATCGTCCGGGGCGGTGACCACCTCCTCGAATTCGAGCCCTGAAAATTTCGCCAGCAACCAGCCGCGCAGCGACCAGGATGAATAATTCTTGCTGGAGATGGTCAGTGTGGTCTTCGCCATATGGCCTTCCCTCAAACGCAAACCGTACCCTTGCCCCGGCACGGCAGCCGGCCGCGCCGCCGCTCAAGCGCTGGGCGCCGGGCCATTTTACCAGCAAGCCACGTGCCAGTTTTGAAGGCAGCCCGCCCCGCTCTGGCGTCGATATTGCATGGCCAGGGCGGACAGGGACCGATGTGAATGATGTCGATGATGATGTACCAAGCCTACCAGAACCACATGGACCTGACGGCACCATGGCGCACCGGGGCGTCGGCCGCGCTGAGATATCTCAATCTGGTGCCGCAGGGCGTCTCCGACCGCGTGTTCGGCCGCCTTTCCGCCGCGCTCGAACTGATCTCGCGCTCCTCCCTGACCTACGACCGGCCGGCGTACGGCATCGAAAGCGTTCTGGTCGGCAACCGGGAGCTGGAGGTTACCGAGGAAGTCAGCTTCGCCACCCCGTTCGGCTCGCTGCTGCACTTCAAGAAGGAGAACGCGCCGGAGCAGCCGCGCCTGTTGCTGGTGGCGCCGATGTCGGGCCATTTCGCGACGCTGCTCCGCAGCACCGTGAAGACGCTGTCGCAGGACCACGACGTCTACATCACCGACTGGCACAATCCGCGCGACATTCCGCTGGGTCACGGCCGATTCGGCCTCGAGGACTACACCGACCACCTGATCACCTTCCTCGACCAGATCGGCCCGCGCGCGCACATGGTCGCGATCTGCCAGCCGTCGGTATCGGCGCTGGCCGCAGCCGCCGTGATGTCGGAGGACAATCATCCGGCGCGCCCGGCCACGCTCACCCTGATGGCCGGGCCGATCGACACGCGGATCCAGCCGACCAAGGTCAACGAATTCGCCAAGAGCAAGCCGCTGAACTGGTTCGAGAAGAACCTGATCAATTACGTGCCGATGCAATGCAAGGGCGCGTTCCGCCAGGTCTATCCCGGCTTCGTGCAGCTCACGGCGTTCGTCTCGATGAACCTCGAGCGTCACATCAAGCAGCATATCGATCTCGCCAATCATCTCGCGAAGGGCGAGCGGGAGAAGGCTGAGATCATCAAGAATTTCTACGACGAATATTTTGCCGTGATGGACCTGCCGGCGGAATTCTATATCGAGACCGTGCGCGACGTGTTTCAGGAGCACCTGCTGCCGCAGGGCAAGTTGATGCATCGGGGGCGACCGGTGAACCCGGCCTCGATCCGCCGCATGGGCCTGATGACGGTGGAAGGCGAGAAGGACGACATCTGCTCGATCGGCCAGACGCTGGCGGCGCAAGACCTCTGCACCGGCGTGCGCGCCTATCGCAAGGTGCATCACATGCAGGCCGGCGTCGGCCATTACGGCGTGTTTTCGGGGAGGAAGTGGAATAACGAGATCTACCCGCTGCTGCGGGATTTCGTGCATGTCAATTCGTGACAAGCGGTGTCATTCCGGGATGGCCCGAAGGACCAGACCCGGAATCTCGAGATTCTCAGGGGCGCAAGGGCGCCCCGTAGCTCGATGCTTCGCATCGCCCCGGAATGACGCCAGAGCTAGCCGCCTTCCCTCTCCCGCTGTAGAACCCTCACGCGGCCGACCGCTCAAGAGTCGCCCCGGGAGGAATCATCATGCGGCTTTCCAAGACGCTTCGCCCCCTCGCGCTCGGCCTTGCCGGCGCATTCCTGCTGACCGTCACGGCCTCTGCCGCCGAGGTGCGGGTGATGATCTCGGGCGGATTGTCGGCCGCCTACAAGGCACTGGTTCCGGAATTCGAGAAGGCTACCGGCCACAAGGTGCTGACCGCCTACGGGCCGTCGATGGGGACGACGACCAATGCGATCCCGGTGCGGCTGGAGCGCGGCGAGCCGGCCGATGTGCTGATCATGGTCGGCTATGCGCTCGAGGACCTCGCGAAGAAGGGCAAGGTGGCTGAAGGGACCAGCGTCGATCTCGTCAAGTCGCCGATCGGCGTTGCCGTGAAGTCGGGTGCCCCGAAGCCGGATATCTCCACCGCGGATGCGGTCAAGCGCGCGCTGCTCGCGGCGAAGACGATCGCCTATTCCGACAGCGCCAGCGGCGTCTACGTTTCGACCGAGATGTTCGACAAGCTCGGCATCAAGGACGCGATGCAGGGCAAGGCACGAAAGATTCCGGCGACGCCGGTCGGCGAGATCGTCGCCCATGGCGACGCCGAGATCGGCTTCCAGCAGATCAGCGAGTTGAAGCCGGTGGAAGGCATCGACATCATCGGCCCGCTGCCGGATGAGTTGCAGAAGATCACGGTGTTCTCGGCTGGAATCGCCAGCGTCTCGAAGGAGCCCGACGCCGGCAAGGCGCTGATCAAGTTCCTGGCATCGCCCGCCGCGCGCGGCGAGATCGTCAAGAGCGGCATGGATCCGATCGCCACGGGCGCGAGGAACTAAGGTTGTCATCGCCCGACTCGATCGGGCGATCCAGTACCCCGCAGCCCGCGTTATGTAGGAAAAGTCGACAACACGGAGTACTGGATGCCCCGCCTCAAGCGGTGCATGACAGAAATCACCGATGCATGTGCTGCATGGCCAACAGCGCGATCACCGCAAGCGCCAGCACGACGGTCATGCTTTTCCAGAACAGCAGCGGGTTGCGCTCGATCAGCGGCGTCGACGACGTCGCGACATAGTTCGCATTGGGATGGCGCAGGTCGAACAGGAATTCCGAAAAGCTGTCGTAGCGCTTGAGCGGATTGGGATGCACGGCCTTTTCCAGCGTGCCATCGATCCAATGCGGGATGTCGCGGTCGCCGTGCGACGCCGGGCGGTAGACCAGTCTGCTGAACTGTGACCGCGTCCGCGCCTGTGCGATCTGGGCGCCATAGGGCAGCTTTCCGGTCATCATCTGATAGGTGATGACGCCGAGCGAAAACAGGTCGGAGCGCGTCGTAGCGCGCTCGCCGAGAAAATATTCGGGCGCGGTGTATTGCTGGGTGCCGAGAATGTCGTCGCGCAGGCCTGACGGCTCGGCCTCGATGACGCCGGTGATTTTCATCGAGCCAAAATCGATGATCTTCACGGTGCCCGTGGCATCGATCATGATGTTGGCGGGCCTGACATCCTGGTGCAGCATCTCCTTGCGATGGAAGGCGCGCAGCCCCTTGGCGATCTGCTCGACGATGTCGCGCACGGTCTCGAGGCCAGGCTTCGGATGGTCGATCATCCACTGCGTCAGCGTCTGCCCGTCGATATATTCGGTCGCGACATAGAGGAAGTTGCGCTTGCGCTGCAGCAGGCAGGGTTTGAGCACATGCGGGCTGTCGATCCGCCGCGCCACCCATTCCTCCATCATGAACCGCTTCAGGTAGGCGGGATCGTCGCGCAGGTCGATCGAGGGAATCTTGATGGCCACGACCGCATCGGTTTCGACGTCGACGGCCAGATAGATGTGGCTGCGGCTGGAGCCGTGCAGTTCGCGCACGATCCGGTAGCCGTCGAAAACCTGCCGTGCTTCCAGCAGCGGTGGCAGCGGAAGTTCGTCAGCTTGTGCGAATACTTCGGCCGCGTCGCCGTCGGGAACTTCATCGACGCGAACGATCTGGACGGTGAGATTGTCCGTGCTGCCGGTTTCAAAGGCCTCGTCGACAATCCGCTTCGCGGCCGCGTCGAGATCGGCGCCACCCTCGTTCACCGCCTTCGCAATGCGACGGGCACTGAGATGCTCGTAGATGCCGTCGGTCGCGAGCACGAAGACGTCGCCCCACTCGACCCGCAGCATCTGGTAATCGATCTCGATCTGCGGATTGACGCCGAGCGCCCGGCCGAGATAGCTCTGCTGCGAGGAAATGACGATGCGATGATCGTTGGTCAGTTGCTCCAGCGTATTGCCGGACAGCCGATAGATGCGGGAATCGCCGACATGAAAGAGATGCGCCGTCGTCGACTTGATGACCATGGCGGACAGCGTGCAGACGTAGCCGCGGTCCTTGTCGTAGGCATACTGGCTGCGCGTCTGCGAATGCAGCCAGGAATTGGTCGCCTCCAGCACGCGTTGCGCGGAGGTGCGCACCGACCAGGATTCCGAGGTGCAGTAATAATCGGTCAGGAATCCCTTGACCGCCGATTCCGCGGCGATCCTGGAGACCTTGCTGGTGCTGATGCCGTCGGCCAGCACGATGGAAATGCCCTTGAGGCTGAGCAGCGGCTCTTCCGGGATCAGGACACCATGGAAATCCTGGTTGGTTTCCTTGGCCCCCTTATCGGAAAACTGTCCGACCGATATTTTCAGCTCGCGCGGCATTCCTACCCTTCACGACGATGGGCCTCTCCCCTGGCGAGGGGAGGCCCATCCGCATCGAGAGATCAAGCCGCCAGGCGCGAGGAAGCCGGCTGCTGCGAGCCAGTGCGCTTCGGCGCCGTTTTGACATGGGTCGAGTACAGCGTGAGCCCGGTGAAGGCGAGGCCGCCGACCAGGTTGCCGAGCACGGTCGGGATTTCGTTCCAGAACAGATAATCGGCCACGGTGAAATGACCGCCGAGAAGGAGTCCCGCGGGAAACAGAAACATGTTCACGA
The DNA here is from genome assembly GCF_036735945.1 of Bradyrhizobium sp. Taxonomy (GTDB): domain Bacteria; phylum Pseudomonadota; class Alphaproteobacteria; order Rhizobiales; family Xanthobacteraceae; genus Bradyrhizobium. The sequence goes on from NZ_DAINNI010000056.1 coordinate 19,220, forward strand.
TCGAGTGCTCGAAGGTCATAGCAAAAAACAGCATGATCGGCATCCACATCGCCAGCACCTTGCCGGTAACGGTGGTGGAGATCATCGCGCCGACGACGCCCGCCGAGACCATCCAGTTACAGAGCATGCCGCGGACGAACAGCGTCAGCATGCCGGCTGCGCCGTGCGCGGCATAGCCCACGGTGCGACTTTCACCGATATGGCCAAGCGCGACGCCGACCTTGTCGGGCGGCGACGAAAATCCGAAGGTAGTGACGATCGCCGCCATCACCGCGACAGTGAAGGCGCCGCCGAAGTTGCCGATGAAGACAAGACCCCAGTTGCGCAGTACGCCCCCGAGCGTGACGCCTGGCCGCCTGTCGATCAGCGCCAGCGGCGCGAGCACGAACACGCCCGTCAGCAGGTCGAAGCCAAACAGATACAGCATGCAGAAGCCGACCGGGAATAGCAGCGCGCCGATGATCGGCTGTCCCGTGTTGACGCTCATCGTGACGGCGAACCAGGCCGCCAACGTCAACATCGCTCCGGCCATATAGGCGCGGATGACCGTATCGCGCGTCGACATGAAGATCTTGGATTCTCCGGCGTCGACCATCTTGGTCACGAATTCCGAAGGCGCGAGATAGGCCATTACATTTCCCCTTTCGAGACAATCCTGGAGCGCGCCGGATGCTGCGCAGCCGTGCACCGATGAAGTGAAAGATCTTGCCGTCGTCGTGCGCGACAAGTCCCGTAACCGCCTGGACGGCACGGAACGACGCAGGCCACGCCCGATCAGGGAATTGGAATGCGCGAGCGATCGCGAGATGGTCGCGAAGACTGTTCGAAGCGCCCCACGCGAGGCTGCTTGATCCCAACGCCCCTCGGCCAACGCTGGCCATGGCGATCCGAACGGACGGCAGTCGTCATTGACTGGAGAGGATTAAGCAATCGATGTGCCAACCCGAAATCGGGCCGTGGATCTTGGAAATGGCGGGTATTTCTACGTGGTTGTGGGCCCATCGCGCAGCGGCCTGACCGGAATCAGTGCCTTGTATTTGTGCATAGCTGCACAGATGTTGGCGCCTGCTGCGCCGCGATCGAACCTTTCTCGGCCGGGCCGGGACGCGCTATAATCATGGCCGAAGCAATAGGTCAGCTTGCACTACCTATTCATCCGAGAACAGTCGCGCTTGTTGACAGGTTTCAAGGAGACGCAACAATGGCAGCCGTTTGGCAGATATCGGGAGACTATTTCGAGAACTGTAACTGCAACGTGGTGTGTCCCTGTCTCGTATCGAAATCTCCACCGCTTACGTCGAGGCCAAGCGAAGGCGTGTGCGACGTCGCGCTGCTCTTTCACATCGACAATGGCAGCTATGAGGGCACCGCGCTCGACGACCTGAACGTGGCGCTCGCAGTTCATACACCGGGGCCGATGGCGGAGGGAAACTGGTCGGTGGCGGCCTATATCGATGAGCGCGCTGACGAAAAGCAGACGGAAGCGTTGGGTGCCATTTTCACCGGAGCAGCCGGTGGACCCATGGCGCATTTTGCGCCGCTGATTACGAAACACCTCGGCGCAAAGAAGACCCCGATCACCTATAGCCTCAAAGGCAAGACGCGCTCCGCCGAAATTCCCGGCATCCTGCACATGAGCGTTGATCCGCTGCCGACCGCACATCCGAGCGGCGAGATGTGGGCGAACGTGGGCCATCCGGTCAGCCCCGACAAGCTCGCACTTGCCGTCGGGGCACCCGGAAATACCTTCAATGATCACGGGATGCGCTGGGATAACTCCGGCAAGAACGGACACTACGCACCGATCCGGTGGTCAAGCACGTCCTGATGCGCACATCGGCTTTAGAAGCCATTTTGCGTCGCGACCGCGTCATCATCATCGCCTCGCTGGTGGTTCTGACCGTACTCGCCTGGCTCTACCTGGTCTGGCTCGCCGACGATATGGCGATGGGCGGCATGGACATGACGGGCTACCGCATGATCCCCGCAGGCCAGGCTCTGATGATGCCGGCAAGCTCGCCCTGGCGGCCGATCGAGTTCGCATATGTCTTCGTCATGTGGGTGGTCATGATGATCGGCATGATGACGCCGTCAGTGGCTCCGATGATCCTCGTCTACGCAAGTGTTCGAAGACAGGCGGCCAAAGGCCGGCCATTGGCCTCCGTTGCATGGTTTGCGGGCGGCTATTTCCTGGCGTGGATCGCGTTTTCGCTCGTGGCGACGTCGTTGCAATGGGCCCTCGAACGTGCGGCCTTGCTCACGCCGATGATGGCCGGCGCGAGCAATATTGTCGGCGGCACGGTGTTGATCCTTGCCGGGCTCTACCAGTGGACACCGTTGAAGGAAGCTTGTCTGTCGCAGTGCCAAGCGCCGCTTGGCTTCATCTTGAGCCATGGCGGCGTCCCTTCGACCGCGACCGGTTCATTGACGCTGGGCTTTCGCCATGGCGTCTATTGTCTCGGATGCTGTTGGGCGCTGATGGTGCTCCTCTTTGCCCTTGGCGTGATGAACCTTGCCTGGATCGCGGCGCTTGCTATCCTCGTCCTGCTTGAGAAAATCATGCCGTCAGGGCGCCTGATTGCACGGATTGCGGGGATTGCGTCTTTCGCCGGCGGCGTGTGGATGCTGTTTCAGCGGAGTTGAGCATCGCGGCGGTCGCCCACGGGCAAAGCGGACATGATCTTCGCCGCGTCAGGCACCAAGTTTATCGGAACGCGGCCTATTTCGCCTGCGTCCGCACCGGCCGGTCCTTCAGGCCGTTATTGTCATAGGCCTTGCGCAGCGTGCCGTTGGCGATAGCGTCATTGAGGAATTTGACAGCGAACGCCAGCGACTGCGGATGATTGGGCGGCACGGCAACGGCCGTCACCGTCTGCTTGAAGGTTTCGTCCAGCACGCGCGTGCCCGGAATCTTCCTGGCCATCGCGTTGAGCTGGTCGCGCGACAGCGCGAACGCGTCGATCTCGCCGTTCTTGAGCAGGCCGAATATCTCGTCATAGGTCTGATAGCCCGTCACCTTGGCGTTCTTCAGATGTGCGATCGCGCCGCGCATCGTGGTCGTGTTGTTGACGGCGGCGACCTTGATGCCGGGCTGGTCGAGCGTTGCGAAATTCGTGACCGACGAGCCCGGCTTGACGATGTAGGTCGCGTCCGCGACCTCGTAGATCGGTCCGAATGCCATCCTGCCCTCGCGCTCCGGATCCTTCGGCAGGAAAGTGATGTCCCAGGTGCCCTTCGTCACGGCATCGACGATCTGTCCGGAATTGTTGTGCGCGACATATTCGACTGATACGCCAAGCTGCTCCGCCATCGCCTTGCCGAGATCGACCGGCACGCCGGCATAACCGGTCTCGGTCCTGGTCGACCAGAACGCGCCGCCGGCCGGGCTGATCGCAATCGCCACCCTGAGCTTGCCGGTCGGCGCCAACTCATCCTTCAACGCATCGGCGGCAGCGGGCACTGTCATCATCACTGTCCATCCCAGCAAGAGGCCGGCTATGCGCGGCGAGAGTTGATTGAACATTGGAAGCTCCTTCCCTGGCCATGGCTGGCGTCGCATTCATCTCTTGGCGGATGATCAGCGCTTCTTCTTTGCAGCCCCTTTTGGCGCCGCCGCCGGCGCGGCCGGCTTGGGGGGTTCCGTCTCGAACTTGCCGAGCAGGATGAGCTGGACCCGCGCATTGGCCGGCGCTGCCGGGCGATTGAGATCCTGCAACTGTTCCTCGCCGAGCCCAAGCGCCTGCAGACGTTTCGGCGATACCTTGAAGGTGTTCACCAGCACGTCGCGGAGCGATTCGGCGCGGCGCTGGCTCAGGATCAGGTTGTGGTCGCGCCGCCCGGCCGATTCGACGTGGTCGACGATCAGGTAGCGGTAGGGCCGCATCCTCGGATCAGTCAGCGCGTCGGCGATGCTGCCGACGGCGCCATAGGAGGCGGGCCGGATCAGGGAGGAATCCTGGTCGAACACGATATCGAAACGGACCTGCGGAAGTTTCGTCAGTTGCGGGGCGATCGGCGGCCGCTTCTGCGGCTGGGCATCCGCCCTCGCCTTGATGCGGTCGCCGGCCTGCTGGCGCAAGGCCGCGACATCGACATCAGCCTCGCCGTCGACGGCGAGCTTTTCGATGATGTCTGCGGTCGAGGCAGCCGTTTGCGCCTGTGCGGACGCCATCGGCGGCACAAACAGGGCCGAGACGCCCAGCAGGAGACCGAGGCTGCGCAGCTTCCTTGCACCTTGCATCAGCGATACCCCGCTGCGGCAATCGCCTTGTTGCAGTTCGGGGTCGCCTTCTTGGTCGACTCCAGCAGGCATTGCAGCCCCTTGACCGGATCGGTCCGAACCTCGCCGCACAGCTTGTTCAGCTCCCAATTGCACAACTTCACTAACGAGGTGCGCGCGGTGATGCGCGCCTGGATGGCGCCGAGCGCCGTCGGGAAATCCGCCTTGCACTTCGGCGACACCACGTCCTGGTTACGGTTCAGGCACTCCCGCAGCCTGACAGCGTCGAGATTGACGCCACGGCAGTTGTCGTCGATGTCCTTGCCGCAGCTCGCGGCCAGCATGGAAGCGGCCTCCTCGAACTTCATGGCCTGCTGCGCTGTCGCGAGGGAAGGCATTGATATCGCAATGATGCAAAGGAAAAGTCGGATTCGGGTCATGCCCGCACCTCACACAAGGAGGGTGGCCATGGTCAAGTGCTCTGTTTGATCCAGTTACGTTCTCACCACTCTATTGCGCCGCAACAAGACGCCGCGGGTAGCCCGGACCCACTCTCCCCGCTATGCAATTTCCCGCACATGACGGGGTGATGACACCATGAGTTCGACGGAAGCGTTCCTGGCCTCCTTTGCCGCGATCCTGATCGGCGCGGCCGCCGGCATGGGCCTGAGGCGCGCCTTGCCGGCCGAATGGCTGGAAGGCGGCGCCAAGGAAGCCATCCGCCTCGGCGCCGGCTTGCTTTCGACATTGGCCGCACTCGTGATCGGCCTGATGATCGCCTCGGCGAAAAACACCTTCGACAACCAGAACAGCAATATCAGGCAGCTCGGCACCAATGCGGCGCTGGCCGATCAGATGCTGACCAAGTACGGGCCGGAGGCAAAGGCGGCGCGCACCCTGCTGCGGGAAATCATCCCCTCCGCCACCGCGCGCATCTGGCGGGAGAACAACGCGGGCAAAGGCCGCGAGCCGAGCTTCGTGGTCAGCGAGATGGCCGAACGCTTCTTCCGGGCCGTCGAGGGCCTCAATCCCGCCAACGCGGAACAGACCTCGCTGAAATCCCGCATCATCCAGATCACCACCGACATGGGCCGGACGCGGCTTCTCGTCTTCACCCAGGCCGACGACGCGATACCGCTGCCGTTCTTCATCGTGCTGGTGTTCTGGCTGGTGGTGATTTTTGCGAGCTTCAGCCTGTTCGCCGAGCCCGGGCTGCTCGTCATGATATCAACGCTGGTTTTCGCGCTCTCGGTATCGAGCGCGCTGTTCCTGATCGTCGATCTCAGCCACCCCTTCCAGGGCCTGATGCAGATTTCGAACCATCATCTGCAGATGGTGCTGCCGAAGGTCGAATGAGTCTATTGCGCAGCCGGCACCTTGACCTCCTGCGGCAGGATGAACGCCGCCACGATGACGAGCAGGCACAGCGCGCCGAACGCCTGCAGCATGGTGGCAAAGCCGCCCCGCTCGTAAAGCCATGCGACGAGGCCGACGGAGGCGCCGGCCGCGGTAAAGCCCACGAAATAGCGCACCGAATAGGCCCGCGAGCGCCATTCCTCTGTGGTGTATTTGCCGACCATGGCGTCGTTGACGGTGACCTGGCCGAATGCGCCCATCACGATGCCGATCGAGGCGATGATCAGCGGCAGGTTCGACAGCGTCGCCGCGAAATACATGAACGGCGCCAGCAGGAACGATAGCGGCAGCATCACCGTCTTCAGCGAATAATGATCGATCAGCTTGCCGATCGTATACTGCGTCATCGCGCCGAACACATAGACGCCGGCCGCGATGATCCCGAGCATGGCCGGGCTGCTGGTCAGGCCTGCGAGCCGTTCGGCGAACAGTTTTGGCATGGCGACCGTGATGGCGTTGAACGTGGTGGAGATCGCGATCACCACGATCAATAGCGCCAGCAGCACCCGCCACATGTCCCGCTTGGCGATGCGCGCCTGCGCCGCCGCCTGCCTGGTGCCGGTGCGATCCTCGTGCACCACCATCAGTGCGAAGGCGACACCAAGCAGGATGGTGAGGATTCCCGGGATGATGAAGGCCGCGCGCCAGCCGAAATATTGCCCGATCACGCCGGTGACCAGCGCCGAGGACGCCACCCCGAGATTGCCCCAGACGCCGTTCAGGCCCATCTCGCGGCCGAGCTTGTCGGCATAGGAGACGATCATCGCGGTGCCGACCGGGTGGTAGATCGAGGCGAACAGGCCGATGGCCAACAACGCCGCACCGAGTTGCAATGGCGTCTGCACGAAGCCGACCGAGATCATCGCAACCCCGATGCCGATGAAGAAGATCACCATCATGTGGCGGCGGCTCCAGCGGTCGCCGAGCCAGCCGGTGATCAGCGAGCCCGCGCCAAAGGCGACGAAACCGGGGGTCGCGTATGGCAGCAGTTCGGAATAGGCCATGCCGAGCGCCGGCCCCATGATGATGACCGCCGCAGCGAAGATCAGCATGGCATAATGGTCGATGAAATGGGCGGCGTTAACGAATGATATCACCCGGCTGGGGCTGTTCATGGTCGATTTCCGAATCCCGCACTGTTGCCAAATAGGTTATACGGGGTAGCTCTGACGGGATGTCGCCAATGAATATCGCCGAAAAGCCAATCGCCGCCATTATCGGGCGCCGTACCTCGACCGGCGACGGCATCCACATGATCGCCAACAGCTACGGCAAGGGCTTTCGGATCGAGACCCACATGCACCGGGAGGCGCAACTGGTCTATGCGGCGAAGGGCACCATGCAGGTGACGACGCCGAAGGGCCGCTGGCTGGTGCCGCCGGACCGCGCGGTGTGGGTCCCCGCCCTGTCGGAACACGCGATCGACGTGCTCGCCGATATCGAGATGCGGACGCTCTATTTCGAGCTGGACTGGCTCAAGCGCGAGGCGCGCAGCCACAGCCTGGAGGCGGAATTCGTGGTGCGGGTATCGCCGCTGCTGCACCAGACCATCCTTGCTCTGTTCGACGAGCGCGGCAACCGCGAGCGCACCGAGCTGCTGCTGCGGCTCGCCATGATGGAGCTCGACCACGCCGAGGATTCCGCGACCTTCATCCCGCTGCCGCGCGAGCCGCGCTGCCGCCGCGCCGCCCATATCGTGCTGTCAGACCCGACGGCCGACCACGAAATCGAGAGCCTGGCAAGCGAGGTCGGCACATCAGTGCGGACGTTGTCGCGGCTGTTTTCGGCGGAGACGCAATTGAGCTTCAAGAGCTGGTGCCAGCGCGCGCGGATTGCGGCGGCAATCGAGAAGCTTTCGACCGACACCGGCGTCTCGGTCAAGCAGCTGGCGTCCGATCTCGGCTATGCCAGCGTGCCTGCCTTCTCCCACGCCTTCCGCCAGGTCACCGGCAAGACGCCGACGGCGTTTGCCGGCAAGGGGTGAAAGCGACAACGCATACTTTAGAGGCATGACATATTTCGGTACAATCCCTACGCTTGATTGTGATCGGTACCGCTCTAAATTCGATGTAAGACTTCGCCGGACATCAGCTGGATTCGACCCGCCACATGGCCAATGCCTTCTTCTCCGATCTGCTAGCCACGATATCAGAACGCGGCCGCACGCTGCTGCGGCGCGCCGGGCCTTCCGACGACGGCCAGGACGCGTCGGATTTGATCGAATTGTGCGAGGCGTTGCTGTCGGGTCGCGGCGAAGCGACCGGCACGGCCATGGCGCGCGAAGTGCTCGACCGCTACCACGATCTCGACACCGCCGGGCGCGTCACCTTCTTCGAGGCGATCGCCCGTGATTTCGGTCCCGACCGCGAGAAGTTGTCGCAGGCGATCGAGAGCTGGCGCAACCAGCCGAACGACTCCGACGCCAGCGACCTTCACTTCGCTTCCGAGCCGCGGCGGCAGGAGCTGATCCGCCGGCTCAACCGCGCGCCGGGCGGCACCAGCGATCTGGTGGCGATGCGCACCGACCTGCTGGCCCTGATGAAGGCCAACAAGGATCTCGGCGCGTTCGACCGCGACATGGTCCATCTACTGTCTTCTTGGTTCAACAGGGGATTTCTCGTGCTGCGCAGGATCGACTGGTCGACGCCAGCCAATATTCTGGAACAGATCATCCGTTACGAGGCCGTGCATGAAATCCGCGACTGGAACGACCTGCGCCGCCGCATCGACCCGATCGATCGCCGCTGCTACGCCTTCTTCCATCCGCAGCTGAACGACGAGCCGCTGATCTTCGTCGAGGTCGCGCTGACCGAGGCGATCCCGACCGCGATCGCGCCGCTGCTCGCCGCGGAGCGCCAGCCGGTGCCGATCGAGCGCGCGCGCACCGCGGTGTTCTATTCGATCTCGAACACGCAGAAGGGGCTGGGCGGCATCTCGTTCGGCAGTTTCCTGATCAAGCAGGTGGTCGAGGAATTGCGGCGCGAACTGCCGAAGCTCGACACCTTCATCACGCTGTCGCCGGTGCCGGGCTTCATGCAATGGCTGAAGAAGGCTGACGACGTGCCGCTCAGCGCCGAGGAGCGAACGCTGCTGGAGGCACTCGACAGGCCGGATTGGTTCGAGAATGCCGAGCTGACCGCGCAGCTTCGCGCCGTGCTGGAGCCGCTGGCCGCGCATTATTTCCTGAAAGCGCGCACGTCGAAGGGCCGGCTGATCGATTCGGTGGCGCGCTTCCATATCGGCAACGGCGCGCGGCTGGAAAAGATCGACTGGCTCGGCGATCTCTCGCCCAAGGGCCTGCGCGAATCCGCCGGCATCATGGTCAATTACCTTTACCGGCTCGAGGACATCGAGAAGAACCACGAGGCCTACGCCAACCAGGGCGAGATCGCAGCTTCCAGCGCGGTGAAGAAGCTGCTCAAGGCCGAGGGGCGGCGGCTGCTCGACATGCGGCTGTCGTTGACCGGCGACTGATCGATTCGCCGCGAGAGCGGAATTCATGATGCCATGGCCTATAGCCCCGCGTCTTCCGGACCGATAAGCCCCGCCGAGCGGATCGACGCCATCGACGTCTTGCGCGGCATTGCGCTGTTCGGCGTCATGGCGATCAATATCGTCACGGAATTCCGCGTTTCAATCTTCGCGCAGTTTGTCTCCTATCCGTCTCCGGAATCGCCGGTCGATCGCGCGGTCGAAGCGTTCCTGTCGGTGGCCGTCGAGTTGAAGGCGTTTGCGCTGTTCTCGCTGCTGTTCGGGATAGGACTCGCCATCCAGTTCGATCGGCTGGCGAACAGCGGGCGCCGCGTTTTACTCCTCGTGCGCCGGCTCACGGTCTTGCTGGCGTTCGGGCTGGTTCATTTATGCTTGCTCTTTAACGGCGATATTCTCACCGAATATGCGCTGGCCGGCCTGATCGTTCTGCCAATCCTGTTCGGCCCGCGCTGGCTGCTCGCCGGCGCGGCGCTGGTGTCGCTCGCGCTGTATCTTGCGATGCAGGGCTTTCCGCCGCCCGGCCTGTTTCCCGACAGGGCCAGGATCTGGTACCAGGTGGTGGAAGCGACGCGCATCTATCCGACGGGCGATTTCCTTGACGTACTGGCGTTCCGCCTCCGCGAGCTTCCGTTCATCTTTCCGCTCCATGTCTTTATCATTCCACGCACGATCGGCTTATTTCTGGTTGGTGCGCTCGCCTGGCGGATCGGCATGGTACAATACCCGCCGCGGCGCCTGCTGTTTATCGGCCTGCCCTGCATCGGCCTTGGCCTGGCATTGATCCTTGCCGGCTTGGAGGCGCTCGGCACCATCGTGCTGGCGCTGGGCTATGCCGCCGCCATCATCGGCAGCGCCAGGCTTCCGCGCGGAGCGCGGCTGCTCGGATGGGCCGCACCGTTGGGGCGGATGGCATTCACCAACTACCTCATGCAGTCCCTGATCTTCGGCTGGGTCTTCTATGGCTACGGCCTCGGCCTGTTCGGCCGGATCGGTGCTGCGAGCGCGCTGACGATCGGCGTCGCCGTCTATATCGGACAGGTGTTCTTCAGTAGCTGGTGGCTGCGACGTTACCGCTACGGGCCCGTCGAATGGCTATGGCGCACGCTGATGTATGGCGAGCCGCAGCCGATGGCACTGTCATCGACGCCACAGCCAACGAGCGCGTGATCCGGAAAATTGGCTGGCCGTCACGCTATCTGTTCAGGTCTTGTACTCATAGAGCAAGCGGGCGCGGATGGTGCCCTCCAGCGCGCGAATATCGGCGAGCACGCGCTCGCCATCGGCGGCGGAGGCATCGGCGTCCAGCACCACATAGCCGACATCGTGCGCGGTCTCGTAATATTGCGCGGCGATGTTGACGGCATGACGCGCCAGCACCTCGTTCAAGCGCCCGAGCATGCCCGGCACGTTACGCTGCACCTGAATGAAACGCGTGCCCGTCGGCCGCGACGGCAATTGAACCTGCGGGAAGTTGACGGCGCCCATGGTCGAGCCGGAATCGCTGTAGTCGACCAGCTTGCGCGCGACCTCGGCGCCGATGCGCTCCTGCGCTTCCTCGGTCGAGCCGCCGATATGCGGGGTCAGGATGACGTTCTCCAGCCCCTGCAGCGGCGAGACGAAGCGCTCGGCGTTCGAGCGCGGCTCGACCGGAAAGACGTCGACCGCGGCGCCGCGAAGCCGGTTCTCGCGCAGCGCCTCGGCGAGCGCCTCGAGGTCAACGACCGTGCCGCGGCTGTTGTTGATGAAATACGCGCCGTGCTTGATGGCGCGAATTTCCTCGCGGCCGATCATCCCGTGGGTGGCGGCGGTTTCCGGTACATGCAGGCTCACGACATCGCTCTGCGCCAGCAGCTCATGCAGGCTCGCGGTCGGCTCGGTATTGCCGTGACGAAGCTTGTCGGTGTGATCATAGAAGATCACCCGCATGCCCAGCGCTTCCGCAAGGTTGGAGAGCTGCGAGCCGATATTGCCGTAGCCGATGATGCCGAGCGTCTTGCCCCTCACCTCATAGCTGTCGTTGGCCGACTTGTCCCAGCGCCCCTCATGCGCGGCGTTGGAGCGCGCGACGATCCGGCGCAGCAGAATGACGATCTCGCCGATCACGAGTTCGGCCACGCTGCGCGTGTTGGAGAACGGCG
>NZ_DAINNI010000057.1:0-29803 GCF_036735945.1 Bradyrhizobium sp.
CATCGCGGCCGTGGCAAATGCTCGTTGCCGAAAGATTCTCACACTCTGAGGAGCGTCGCGAAGCGATGCGTCTCGAAGGATGTAGGCCACAGACGGGCCTGCATGGTTCGCCCGGCGAAGCGAAGCATCGTCCGGAGACGCGCTTCGCGCTCCTCACCATGAGGTCCAAATAGCTACGGCGAGGAGGCGACGGGTCACGGGTGGTCCCGATCGCAAACAAGCGGCGCTTCTTGGAGGTGACCGGCGACGTGCTGGAACACGTCGACCCCATTTTCTTCGGAGATACTAAGACAGCCGCCTTTAAGGCTCTCGGGATCAACTGAGCCTTGATGGGTAAGCCGAGCTGAGCCAGCCGCAATGCTGAATCAGCCGGCCGCGATCTCGGCGCATCGCTGGCGGGCGTAGTCCCAGGCCGAAAACTTGACGGGCGCGCCCTCGGGGCCGTCGGAAACGATGAAGGGATCTTCCCCAAACGCGGTGTAGCTCTGGAATAGGTCGTCCGCCGTCATGCCCGGCTTGAAGGCGTCGGTCAGGTAACCGTCGACGATGGATTGGCAGGCCATGACCGCTTCTTCCGGCGTCGCGAAGACGCCGTGCTTCACGCGTTCGGATTCGTCCTGGTAGTGGAAGTTGTCGTCGATCAGGACTTGGTAGGCCATTGCTGTGCCGTCCTCCTTGCAAGTCGCTTCACATTGAGGGCGGGTCCGGCGTCCATCCCTGATTCAGGACGAATTTCGCGAACTGGGACCTTCGTCCGGAGTGCTTGTCGATCCAGGCGATATTCCCGCCCCAGGACGAGATCTCGGGTTTCAGTTCTCCCGGCGGTTGGGGGAAGGAGGCGGTAAGGCGGTCACTTCTGAAGGCTGCCGCGCATTTCGCCAAGAAAATCGAGACGACCGCGCGATACTTCTTTGCCGCGGATCGTGCGTCCTGATCTGTCTCCGCTCTTTCGGACCAGCGCTTTTGGGCCGGTCCCTTTTTCAGGGGGAATTCAGGTCCTTCCTTGAATCGCGGAGTCCCATCCTCGTCATACGTGCCCGAGGTGCTTCCGCCGTGAAAATGCCCCTTGCCCATCAAAGTCGCCCCCGAAGCTTTTGACCTGCATTGTGGATTGAATCTCTCCAGCGGCACAGTCGACTTTCGACCGTTCGAGAAAAACCCGCCAAAATGGCGGGTTTCCATGATCGCGGGCGTGTGTCCCTTGCTGCATGTCCGAGTCGTTGAGATCGCAGCGCGTCGCCGGACGTCGATGAAGAAGGCGGTCTGATTGCCGCTTTGCTGCGCCCGGTTCGCGGACACGGAAATCACTCCGACCGGCAGGTTGCCGCCGAACTTCCTGACCTGGGACGAAGGGGAAATTTGTCCAGACGAAATCGCCAGGCGCGAAGGGCCTGGTCATAGGGAAGTGAACATCCTCAGCCGGTCCTGGTAATCGTCTTCCGACTCCCCTGGGACGCGGTCCATTTCGTAATGTTCCAGGCTGAAGGGCGGCATTTCGGGCGAAGCATCCTGGAAGAGACTGATGTACTCGGCATGACGATGCACCAGGCTTTCGACCAGCGTCGGCACGTCGATTCTGTCGAGTGCGGCGGTCCGCTTGGCGGCTTCGTAGGCCTCGTCGCTGATTTCGATCGTATGCATCAGTTCGCTGCTGCTCCGGGAATTCCGTTGTCAAATATAAGCAACGTTGCCCGGCAGTGGAAGCCCTTCGCCCAAAGTCAGCCTGAATGGCTTGTGTCTGTGCGATGTCATGCTCCAAGAAGCGCTATCTGCATCTCAGCGTCGATTCATGTTTCGTTCGGTTGGCCGGTTCGCGGCGAAGCCGAAGCCCGCCGCGAACCTTTCTCGTTTCACCCGGCACCGGCGGTGCCGAGTAGATCGCCTACGAAAGCAGGGGACGCATTAGTAGAGGGCGCGCTATTATGAGCCCCAGCGCAAGCTCACGAACACCCCGTCGTGCTGCCACACGTATCGCACTTCATGCAGGTCCCGTTCCGCACCAGCGTGAAGTTGCCGCACTCCGAGCACATCTCGCCTTCGTAGCCCTTGGCCTTGGCTTCGGCGCGGCGTTCGGCCTTGGACGGGGCGACGGCGACTGCGGCGCTGCCGGCCTTGCTCCACTGCAGCGCTTCCAGCCGTTCGGTCGGCGAGAGGTCGTGGCTGGCTTCCTGCTTTAGCGCTACCGCACCTTCGTGGGCGTCGGAGGCGCGGGCGCTGGCGCCGTGGGAGGCGATCGCGGTGACGTTGCCCGAGCCGCGGGCATCGACGTCGCCGCCGCGCATCACCACCAGATTATCCGTGCGCGAGCGGGTCAGGCCCTTGGACAGATATTTTGACGCGTGGTGGCCGTCGCCCGGCTCCTTGCCTTCCTCGACGCCCTTGCCGAGCGCGTCGAAATTCGACTCGGTGGGATCGACATGGGCGAGGTCGAAGCGCGACATGTAGCTGACCGCGAGCTCGCGGAAGACATAGTCGAGGATCGAGGTCGCGTACTTGATGCTGTCGTTGCCCTGCACCGGGCCCGCCGGCTCGAAGCGGGTGAAGGTGAAGGCGTCGACATATTCCTCCAGCGGCACGCCGTATTGCAGGCCGAGCGAGACGGCGATCGCGAAGTTGTTGATGAAGGAGCGCAGCGCCGCGCCTTCCTTGTGCATGTCGATGAAGATTTCGCCGAGACGGCCGTCGTCATATTCGCCGGTGCGCAGATAGACCTTGTGGCCGCCGACCACAGCCTTCTGTGTGTAGCCCTTGCGGCGATCCGGCATCTTCTCGCGCTCGCGCATCACGACGATGCGCTCGACCAGCTTCTCGACGATCTTCTCCGAGACCTGGGCGGCACGCGCGGCCATCGGCTTGTCGTAGAGCGCCTCGACCGCATCGTCCTCGTCGTCATCATCGCTGATGAGCTGCGAGTTGAGCGGCTGCGAGAGCTTCGAGCCGTCGCGGTAGAGCGCGTTGGCCTTCAGCGCGAGCTTCCAGGACAACAGATACGCCGACTTGCAGTCGTCCACCGTGGCGTCGTTCGGCATGTTGATGGTTTTCGAGATCGCGCCCGAGATGAACGGCTGCGACGCCGCCATCATGCGGATGTGGCTCTCGACCGAGAGATAGCGCTTGCCGATCTTGCCGCAGGGGTTGGCGCAGTCGAACACCGCGTAATGTTCGGCCTTGAGGTGGGGCGCGCCCTCGACGGTCATCGCGCCGCAGATGTGCACGTTGGCCGCCTCGATCTCGCGCTTGGTGAAGCCGATGGCCGAGAGCAGGTCGAAGCCGGGGGCCGCGATCACTTCTGAGGGCACGCCGAGCGCTTCGCGCAGGAAGTCTTCGCCAAAGGTCCACTTGTTGAAGGCGAACTTGATGTCGAACGCGGTCGGCAGCGCCTTCTCGACCTTGGCCAGCGCTTCGTCGGTGAAGCCCTTTGCCTTCAGCGTGGTGGCATTGATGCCGGGCGCGTTGGAAAGCGAGCCGTGGCCGACGGCGTAGGCCTCGATCTCGGCGATATCGGCCTCGCGGTAGCCGAGCGCGCGCAGCGCCGCGGGCACAGCCTGGTTGATGATCTTGAAGTAGCCACCGCCGGCGAGCTTCTTGAACTTCACCAGCGCGAAGTCAGGCTCGATGCCGGTGGTGTCGCAATCCATCACGAGGCCGATGGTGCCGGTCGGCGCCACCACCGTGGTCTGCGCGTTGCGGTAGCCGTTGGTCTCGCCGAGCGACAGCGCGTCGTCCCAGGCCCTGGTCGCATGTCCGACGAGATCGGCCTGCGGGCACGAGGCGTGGTCGAGCGGCACCGGGTTGACGCTGAGCGACTCATAGCCTGTTGCGTTGCCGTGCGCGGCGCGGCGGTGGTTGCGGATCACGCGCAGCATGTGCGCCGCGTTCTTCTTGTAGCCGGGGAAGGTGCCGAGCTCGGCCGCCATCTCGGCCGAGGTCTTGTAGGCGATGCCGGTCATGACAGCGGTCAGCACGCCGCACAGCGAGCGGCCTTCCTTGGAGTCGTAGGGCAGTCCCATGGTCATCAGCAGGCCGCCGATGTTGGCGAAGCCGAGGCCGAGCGTGCGGAACTCGTAGGAGAGTTCGGCGATCGCCTTCGACGGGAACTGCGCCATCATGACGGAGATTTCCAGCACGATGGTCCAGAGCCGGCAGAGGTGCTCGTAGGACTCGATGTCGAACCGCTTGGTGGCCGTGTTGTAGAACGTCAGCAGGTTGGCGGAGGCGAGGTTACACGCGGTGTCGTCGAGGAACATGTATTCCGAGCACGGGTTCGACGCGCGGATGTCGCCGGACGCCTTGCAGGTGTGCCAGTCGTTCATCGTGGTGTTGAAGTGCAGGCCGGGATCGGCGGAGGCCCAGGCGGCGTAGCCGATCTTCTCCCAGAGCTCCCGGGCCTTCATCGTCTTGGTGATCTTCTTGTTGGTGCGGCCGATCAGGCTCCAGTCGCCGTCGGTCTCGACCGCGCGCAGGAAATCGTCCTTCAGCGAGACCGAGTTGTTGGAGTTCTGGCCGGAAACCGTGAGGTAGGCCTCCGAATCCCAGTCGGTGTCGTAGATCGGGAAGTCGATGTCCTTGTAGCCTTGCTTGGCGAACTGGATGACGCGCTTGATATAGTTGTCGGGCACCAGCGCGCGGCGTGCCAACTTGATTTCACGGCGCAGGGCAGGGTTCTTTTCCGGATCGAAGCAGTCGTCGCCCGAACCCTCGCAGTTCACGCAGGCCTTCAGCACGGCCTTGAGGTGCTTCTGGTTGATCTTGGAGCCGGTGACAAGGGCGGCGACCTTCTGCTCCTCCTTCACCTTCCAGTCGATATAGGTCTCGATATCGGGGTGATCGGCGTCGACCACGACCATCTTGGCCGCGCGGCGCGTGGTGCCGCCGCTCTTGATGGCGCCCGCCGCGCGGTCGCCGATCTTGAGGAAGCTCATCAGGCCCGACGAGCGGCCGCCGCCGGACAGGCGCTCGCCTTCGCCGCGCAGGCGCGAGAAGTTGGAGCCGGTGCCGGAGCCGTATTTGAACAGGCGCGCCTCGCGGACCCAGAGGTCCATGATGCCGCCCTCGTTGACGAGGTCGTCACCGACGCCCTGGATGAAGCAGGCGTGCGGCTGCGGATGCTCGTAGGCCGACTTCGATTTCGTCATCTTGCCGGTGAAGGGGTCGACGTAATGGTGGCCCTGGCCGGGACCATCGATGCCGTAGGCCCAGTGCAGCCCGGTGTTGAACCATTGCGGCGAGTTCGGCGCGACCATCTGCTTGGCGAGCTGATAGCGCAGCTCGTCGTAGAACGCCTGCGCGTCTTCATCCGACGAGAAGTAGTTGCCCTTCCAGCCCCAATAGGTCCAGCAGCCGGCGAGGCGGTCGAACACCTGCTTGGCCGAGGTCTCGCCGACATAGCGCTCGGATTCGGGAAGCTGCGCCAGCGCCTCGGTGTCGGGCACCGAGCGCCACAGGAACGACGGCACGCTCTCTTCCTCGACCTTCTTCAGGCGCGCGGCGACGCCGGCTTTCCGGAAATACTTCTGCGCCAGAACGTCGGAGGCGACCTGCGACCAGAACTCCGGCACTTCGACATTTTCCAGGCGGAACACGATCGAGCCGTCGGGGTTGCGGATCTCCGATGTGGTCAGCCGAAAGCCGAGCTCCGCATAGGGAGACTGGCCGGAAGTGGTGTTGCGCCGCTCGATTCGCATTTTTCGTGCCCCGTATTGCCGGTCCGCTTTGTTGCGGTTGCCGGATGTTTCAGTGAGCGAACCTCCCGCCCCGAAGTCGCTGACCTCGGTGCCTTGATTCGCAAGCTCTACCGGTGAACCCGGCCCTGTTTCTGTTTTCGCCACCCCAGGGGTTCGTCCCGCCTAATGAGCGAGGCCAACCCCATTCCCGTCTTCCCGAGCCTGACAGGAAACGCCGCCTACCCAGTCGGCCTCCGCACCATGCTCGAACTCAACGCCGCAAACCGTCGCCTGAGCCATTCGGCTCGTTATTTGGGCCCCGGATCACCCCTGATTTCGGGCAGACAAGCCCTCGACCCGTGCCTCAACCGGCTGACGGAGTGCTCGTTCGGAACCCGTTTGGGAGTGATCGGCGGGACCCTGAACTCAACTCGCGCCGTCTGGAAGCAAGGCTAGGCCAAACCCGTCGGGCCCGTCAAGGACTAGTACGGGTTCCCTAATCAAACACTAAATATGGTGGAAAGGATGGGAAAACAGGGGTCAATACCGCGCCTGTGATGGACGCAACTATCGGTGAGTCCTCAGGGATTCCCAAGGGAAAAAATTTGTTCTTACCCGTGTGGAAAGCGGCTTCGCCCGCTGTTCACAGGGCAGGTATTTTTTCGCCCCGCGGGGTTGCACCTCCGAGACTCACCTGGGGCCACGGGGGAGGGAGGGCTGGCATGTCCGCGCACCCGTGGTCGCGGTGCCCGATAACCGGCAAAGTGCGGCCGATTCCCACCCTTGTCCTTACCCTTGCCGGGTTCCATGACAGAATCAAAACTGACCGCGCCGGCGCGGATTGCGCCCGCAGGCCTCATGTTCCTCGCCATCACCTCGGTGGGCTGGGGGTTCAACTGGCCTGTGACGAAGTTCCTGCTGAGCGAACTGCCGCCGCTGACCCTGCGCGGCACCACCGGCGTGATCGGCGCGACGCTGCTGGCGTTGCTGGCGCTGGCGCGCTCGCAGAGTCTCAGGGTCGAGCGGCATCTCTGGCCGCGGCTGATGCTGTTGGCGCTGCTCAACGTCACCGGATGGATGGTGCTGATGGGGCTGGCGCTCTTGTGGCTACCGGCGAGCGAGGCGGCGCTGATCGCCTACACCATGCCGGTGTGGGCCTCGCTGCTGGCCTGGCCGGTGCTCGGCGAGCGGCCGACGTGGTTGCGCACCGTGGCGCTGGTGATGGCATTCGCAGGGCTCGCCGCCATCATGGGCGGCAACGGCATCTCGGCCACGACCGAGAAACTGCCGGGCATCGTGATGGCGCTGGGCGGCGCGGTCGGCTTCGCGCTCGGCACGGTGCTGGCGAAGAAGCTGCCGGTGCCGCTGCCGCCGATCCCGGCCGCCGCCTGGCAGATCGGGCTCGGCTGCTTCCCGATCGTGCTCCTGGGGATCGCCTTCGAGACCACGCATCTGGAGAGGGTGACGACGCTCGGCTGGTGGCTGATCCTCTATTCCACGGTGATCCAGTTCTGCATCGCCTATGTCAGCTGGTTCGCCGCGCTGGCGCGGCTGCCGGCATCGGTCGCGGCAATCGGCACCATGGCGGTGCCGGTGATCGGCGTCGTCGCGTCGGCGATCGCGCTCGGCGAGCCGCTCGGGCCGGTCCAGATCGTGGCGCTGCTGTTCACGCTCGCCGGCGTCGTGCTGGCGACAAGGTCGTGAAGTCCTCCTGTCCGATTGTAATGCCTCCCGCTTTGCAGTAGGCATCGGGGCGGGCAATGCTGGCATAATGAGTGCCAGGCCTGACGGACCCGGCATCATCGGTGAAAGAGAGAGCATGGCACGCAACATTCTGATCCTCGGGGCTTCCTACGGCTCCCTGCTGGGGACCAAGCTTCTGATGGCCGGTCACAACGTGACGCTGGTGTGCCGGAGCAAGACGGCCGAGCTCATCAACCGCGACGGCACCGAGGTTCGCATCAAGCTGCGCGACGAGGCGGTGCACCGCGCGATCTTCTCGCGCGATCTGCCCGGCAAGCTCGACGCCGTCACGCCGCAGAACGTCGACATCTCCCGCTACGACCTGGTCGGCCTTGCGATGCAGGAGCCGCAATACACCAACCACACGATCCGCGTGCTGATGGTCAAGATCGCCGCGGCGAAGCTGCCGTGCCTGTCGATCATGAACATGCCGCCGCTGCCGTATCTGAAGCGGATCCCGGCACTGGCGGACATGGACCTCGAGGAAGCCTACACCAACGCCCGGGTCTGGGAGCGCTTCGAGCCGGGGCTGGTCTCGCTGTGCTCGCCCGATCCGCAGGCGTTCCGTCCGCCGGAGGAGGCGGCGAACGTGCTGCATGTCGGGCTGCCCACCAACTTCAAGGCGGCGATCTTCGAGGACGAGGCGCACAGCAAGCTGCTGCGCGAGCTGGAGGCTTCCATCGACGCGGTGACGCTCGACGGCCACGACGTGCCCGTGAAGCTCAAGGTGTTCGACTCCCTGTTCGTGCCGCTGGCCAAATGGTCGATGCTGCTGACCGGCAATTACCGCTGCATCACGCCGCATGAGCCGCAGTCGATCCGCGACGCCGTGCACGGCGATCTAAAACTGTCGCAGTCGATCTACGAACATGTCGACGGCATCGCCCGTCGCCTCGGCGCCGACCCGGCCGACCAGGTGCCGTTCGGCAAATATGCCAAGGCGGCGGAGAGCCTGCTCAAGCCGTCCTCGGCGGCCCGCGCGGTCGCCAGCGGCGCGCCGTTCATCGAGCGCGTCGATCTGCTGGTCAAGCTGATCTCGCATCAGCTCGGCGCGCCCAGCGCCGAGATCGACCGCACCGTCGACACCGTCGACCAGAAGCTGAACGAGAAGATCGTGGCGGGCGGATCGGGGGCGCAGTGAGAGGGGCGCCCTTGCAGGTCACGCCTCCATGCCGATCTGTTTCACCAGTTCGGGAATGAGCTGCCTGAGCTTCCCGTGACTGATAACCGGCGACGCGGCGATCTCGGCGAGCCGCCGTTCGACGTCGGGCCATTGCCCGGTCTCGCGCGGATCGGCGTCGCCCTTGGCGAGGTTGCAGGGGTAGCAGGCCAGCACGCGGTTGATCCTGCCGTTCCGGCCACCCTTCGAGAGCGGGATGAAATGGTCGATGCTGGCCCTGACCTTGCCGCCCGTCTTCATCCGGGAAAGCGCCACGTCGCAATAAGCGCACCGTCCGCCCCAATCGAAAAAGAGGCGCTTGTAGATCACGTCGGCCATCAGCGTTGACTCTTCCTGCGAATCCCTTCGCTCATAGTTTCATACCTCCAGTCCGCACGGAAGACGGCGTCGCAAGAAGAGGCGAAGCCTTCCTGTTCACTCCGACAGCGCGCGGCGGACCATGTTCGCCAGTTGCGATTTTCGGTACGGCTTGGTCAAGAGCAGCACCCCGGGATCGAGGCGACCCTGGTGCACGATCGCGTTGTCGGTATAGCCTGATGTATACAGCACCTTGACGCCGGGCCGGCGCTTGCTGGCCTGCTCGGCGAGCTGACGGCCGGTCATGCCGCCGGGCATGATGACGTCGGTGAACAACAGGTCGAACGTCTTGCCGTCCTCGATCAGCGTCAGCGCCGCCGGGCCGTTGGCGGCCGCGATCGTCCGGTAGCCGAGGCTCTGCAACTGGGCGATGACGAAGTTGCGCACCAGCGCGTCGTCTTCCACCACCAGGATGGTCTCGTTGCCCTGCGGCAGCGCGGGTGCCGCCGCCGGCGCCGTCTCGACCGGGCCGCGCGCCGGCGGCAGATAGAGCCTGATCGTGGTGCCGTGGCCGACCTCGCTGTAGATCCGGATGTGCCCGCCGGATTGCTTGACGAAACCGTAGACCATGCTCAGACCGAGACCCGAGCCCTTGCCGACCTCCTTGGTGGTGAAGAACGGCTCGAACACCTTGTCCAGCACGTCCTGCGGCATGCCGGCACCGTTGTCGCTGACAGCGAGCATCACATAGGGGCCGGGCCTGGCGTCAGGGTTCGCCTGCGCATAGGCCTCATCGAGCACGACGTTGCGAGTTTCCAGCAGCAGCTTGCCGCCGTTCGGCATGGCGTCGCGGGCGTTGATCGCCATGTTGAGCAGGGAGTTGGCGAGCTGCGAGGCGTCGATATGGGCGACCGCCGCTTGCTGCTCGAGGATCGAGTCGACCTCGATCTGCTCGCCGAGGGTCGGACGCAGCAGCTTGGCGATATCGAGCACGGTAGCGTTGATATCGACATTGCGCGGCTGCAGCGGCTGGCGGCGCGCGAAGGCCAAGAGGTGCTGGATCAATTCGCTGCAGCGTTCCGCCGCCTGGTCGATCAGCTCGGCGGTCTTCCGCAATCCCGGATGGTGGGCGAGACTTGCGACCAGCGTCTCGGTGGTGCCGGTGATCACGGTCAGCATGTTGTTGAAGTCGTGCGCGACGCCGCCGGTGAGCTTGCCGATGGCGTCGAGCTTCTGCGATTGCAGCAGCTTGTGCTCGGTTTCGCGCGAGGCGGTGGCGTCGTGATAGACCAGTGCCGCGCCGCTGATGGCGCCCGAGCCATCGCGCAGCGGGCGGCCGCTAATCAGGAGATGCACGGGCGGGCTGCCGCTGACCGGGCGCACCACCATCTCGCTGACGTCGAAGGTTTCGCCACGCAACGCGCGCGAGGCGGGCATGTCCCGGACCAATAGCGGCGTGACGCCGTCGGCATGGAAGACCGTGCTGAGCGATCGCAACAGTTCGACCGTCATGCCCGGTCGGTAATGCAGCATCTTCTCGGCGGCGGGGTTGGAGAGCAGCACCTCTCCCTTGGCGTCGATGACGAGCACCGCTTCCGCCATGCTGTGAAAGGTGCTGCGCAGCACGGCCGCCGAAAGCCTGAGTTCATCATGGGCTGCGACCAGATGCTCGGTGCGCTCGGCGACCGCAGCCTCCAGCGCCTCGTTGGTCGCCTTGCTGGCGCTGAGCGAATCCTGCAATTCCCGGCGCGAGCGGCGGGCCGACAGCGTCAGAAGCGTGGCGAGAACCAGGATCAGCAGGACGCCCGCAAGATCGATCGCCAGCAGAAACCTGCCGTTGGTCTCGGACGCGGCACGCCTGACCGCCAGCAGCCGGCGCTCCTCCGCGACCGCCTGTTCCAGGTTACCGGCGATCGCGGCGGTGGCGGCGCGATCCTCCCGGCCGACCAGCGCCGCGACCGCTTCGGTGTCGCCGGCAGTCCGGAGCCTGATCAATTCGCCATGGACGGCGATCTGACGCTCCACCAGCGCCTTGGTGTGCTCGATCAATTGCCTTTCGGTGGGATTGTCCCTGACCGCTTCGATCAGGGCCGCCAGCGCCGGCACGATGGCATCGCTGGCCTCGCTATATTCGCGGGCGAATTCCTGATCGCCGTTGATCGCAAAAGCGCGCGCCGCGCTCTCCGCGCGCCGCAGCAGCGGGCGCATATCGGAGATCTTGCTGAGTATTCCTAGCGCGCGGTCCACGGACTCGGTGTCGGACCGCGACTTGAGGTCGAGACCGATCGAGGCGGCGCCGATGACAAGAAGGATCGCGAGGCCGATTCCAAGAATGATACGCTGGGAAGGCATTGCTTGCTATTTCGAGTCGCGCGTGGACGCTTCTGGTTAGGTGATGCATTGGTTGACCGAGGTCAACAGCGCGTCCGGCGTAAATGGCTTGCGCAGGCAGCATGCCGCGCCGAGTTCGATGGTCATGCGCAGGAAATCCGGTGCGCGTTCACCATTGGCGAACGCGTAACCCGACATCGCGATGATCGGCGTGTCCGGCCTGCGCTCGTGGAACATCCGGATCGATTCGAAACCACGCATGTGCGGCATGAACACGTCGATCAGCATGACGTCGAAATCGCACGTTTCGAGCGCGCGCATTCCGGCCTCACCACCGTCGGCGACGGTGACCTCGAACCCCTTGCGCGTCAGACAGGCCTCGATGGCTACGCAGACCATCGGGTCGTCATCGACCACGAGAACGCGCGGCACGATGCTTCCTTCTCCCTGGGCGGCGGTCAGACGACCCCCATCCCACGCGACGATTAAGTCGAAACGCCGACAAGTCGTCTGTATGCTAGAGTGCACATAAAAGTTGCCGAGGGCAATTCCGTTTCGTTGTGTCAGAACGAGAACAGATTTCACTTCCGGTTCCGGATCCAGGCCTGCCATGTCACCGATCAAACATGCGGAACGTAGTTTGGCCTTCGGGCTTTTCCTGCTTGCGGTCACGTCGGTGGGGTGGGGCCTCAGCTTCCCGATCATGAAACACTTGCTTACCGAATGGCCGCCGCTGTCCTCGCGCGGCCTGGCCGGTGTCGCCGGCGGCTCGACGCTGGCGCTGGTTGCGCTAGCACGCGGCGAGAGATTGAGCGTGCCGCGGGCGATGTGGTCGCGCCTGCTGCTGGTCTCCGCGTTGTCGATCAGCGGCTGGGTCGCCTTCATGGGGCTGGCGCTGCTGTGGCTCAGGGCGAGCGAAGCCGCCTTGCTCGGGATAACGATCCCGGTTTGGGTGGCGTTCCTGGCGTGGCCAATCCTGGGTGAGCGGCTGTCGTTTCTTCGGGCGGCGTCGCTGACAATAGCGCTTGCAGGGATCGTCGTGCTGCTTGGCGGCAATGGTTTCGAGGCCAGCGTCGAAAAACTGCCGGGCATCGCGCTGGCATTGGTGGCTGCGATCGGCGTCGGGCTCGGCATCGTGCTGACCAAGCATTTTCCTCTGGCGACGCCGCCGCTTTCGCTCGCCGCATGGCAGGTCGGGCTCGGCTGCCTGCCTGTGGCGATCGTTGGCCTTGCGGTCGAGCAACCGCACCTTGCGGCGCTGTCGTGGATCGGCTGGGCGTCACTTGTCAGTATGACGCTGATCCAGTTCTGCCTCTGTTACGTCTGCTGGTTTGCCGCGCTCGAGCGGTTGCCGGCGGCAACGGCGTCGATCGGAACCCTGCTGGTCCCCGTCGTCGCCGTGCTGGCGGCGGCGGCGGTGCTGCACGAGCCGCTCGGCCTGCGCGAGATCGCAGCGCTGGTGATCACGCTCGGCGGCGTCGCTATGGCGCTGCGGTCCTGATCTGAAACGAAAGGGCGGCGCACCGAAATGCGCCGCCCTTCGTGGCTCACGAGATCGTGTTATTCCGCCGGGCAGGGATGCCGCTGTCCGTCATAGCCGAGATAGGTGCCTGACGCCGGGTCGTAGGATTTGTAGCGCTGCATGCAGTACGCCACGGCATCGTCGCCGGCCGGGGGCGCCACGGCGACCACGCTGCTGTCGTCATAGTAATAAGAGTCATCGTAGTAGCCCGGGCTGCCGTAATAGCCGTAGGCTGACCCGATGCCGGCGCCGACTGCGAAGCCCGGCCAGAAGCCGCCGCCGCGGTGATGGTGACGATGGCCACCATGCCAGCCGCCGCCGGACCAGTTGCCCCGGTTGCCGGTCGCGACGGCTACGCCGCCAGCACCCGGACCCGGGCGGAAACCCGCTCTCGGGCCGGTCGCGAAGCGGTCGCCAGCCATCGAAGGCGCGCCGGCTCTGACGCCGGCGGCACTGTTGGCCGCCATGCCGCCGCCTCTGAACCCGCCACCGGCGCCAATCGCCGCACCACCACCGCCGCCTCTAAATCCGCCGCCGCCAATTGCCGCGCCGCCACCGCCGCCGCCTCTAAAGCCGCCACCGCCACCCATTGCTGCGCCGCCGCCACCACCGCCGCCACGGGCTGCAGCGGCACCGCCGCCGCCACCTCTATCCTGCGCCTGGGCAGCGCTGAAGCTTGCGGCCACCAGCGCCATCGCTGCCGCAGTACTCAAAACCTTTAGACTGATCATTGTCGGCTCCATTTCCGGGAATACAGGGGGCCTAACCCCCCTACGGGACGTAGGTTCCGGAGTCCTCGCATCGATTGCGGGCACGCTCAGCCTGCGCGGCCGGAACTGTATGCGGCATGAACGGAATGCGCCGATTCCGCGGCCATGCGCCGGACGCTATCGGGCAGGCCCACACCGCCCCGGGAGAGGCTGAATGCCGGCGCCTGTCTGGACAATCGTGCCGGCGGATGGCATCAGAGCGGCACGTTTTTCTCGAACCGGCCGAATCCCATGAAGCAGTTTTTGCTGAAGTTTTTCACCTGGTGGAGCGGCCAGACCTTCGGCACGCAATTGTGGACCTGGCGGTTCGGCGAGCTCGTCGGCAAGGACGAGCAGGGCAACCTCTACTACCGCACCAAGGGCGGCAAGATCGACCCGACGCTCGGCTTCGAGCGGCGCTGGGTGATCTATAATGGCTATGCCGAGGCGAGCCGCGTGCCGCCGTCATGGCATGGCTGGCTGCATCACACTGTCGATGTCGCGCCGACCGAAGAGAGCTACACCCCGCGCGAATGGGAAAAGCCGCATCAGCCGAACCCGACCGGCACGCCTGCGGCCTATCGTCCTTCCGGCTCGACGCTGGCCAGCGGCCGCCGTCCCAAGGCAACCGGCGACTATCAGGCCTGGACACCGGGAAGCTGACGACGCGCGGTCACCGCCGCGCTGGCGTGGCGGTCGCCGTTGCATGCGCTTTGGCTTACAACCATCCCTGTGAATAGCGGGATCAGCGGGGACATAGACTGGCGGCGACTTGTGCTGTCCGCGATATCGCGGCTCAATGGGGACATCCTGCGGAGATGGGAAACCATCGCGTCGGTGTCGGGCTCCAGTCGCGACTGCCCCGATTTGCAGCGGTCACCGAGTAGAACACCGCCGGGAAATAGGCCCCTGGCGCGGAAGTTCTGAAATCGCCCGCTAATGTGTGACTGCCGTAGGACAGGAAAGGCCGTCTGGGTAACCAGGCGGCCTTTTTCTTCGTGTGCTGGTTTGCATGTCCCGGACGCGACGCGGCGCGAAGTGCCGCGACGCAGAGCCGGGACCCAGACGATCGGTATTGGGTCCCGGCTCTGCGGTGCAGCGTTGCACGCATCCGGGACACGAAAACGAATGCAGCTTTGCGTTACTCCAGCCTTGCCGCGGCGCGGTCGATCATCTCGGCGCGGCGGACCTGCGCCGGGGCGATCCGGTCCTTCATGAAGGCCAGCACGTCCGCCGGTGCGGTATCGGGCGAGCCGGAGTTGAACGGCGGCGCGGGATTGTATTCGAGGCGGAGCTGGATCGCTTCCGCGGTCTTTTGATCGTGAAGCAATGAGACCAGTGTCAGCGCAAAATCGATGCCGGCGGTGACGCCGCCGCCGGTGACGCGGTTGCGGTCGACGCAGACCCGCGTCCTGGTCGGGATCGCACCGAACGCGTTCAGGAAATCCATCGCCGTCCAGTGCGTCGCCGCGCGGTAACCCTTGAGGAGGCCGGCGGCGCCGAGCACCAGCGAGCCTGTGCAGACCGAGGTGATGTATTTGGCGCCGGGCGCCTGCTTGCGCAGGAAGGCCAGCATCTCCTCGTCGTTGATCATGTCGTCGGTGCCGAACCCGCCGGGCACGCAGATGACGTCGAGCTGCGGGCAGTCGGCAAAGGTCGTGGTCGGCGTCAGCACCAGCACGGAGTCGCTCGTAACAGGTTCGATCCGCTTCCAGATCAGGTGCACCTGCGCGCCCGGCAGGCTGGAAAACACCTGCAGCGGACCGGTGAAGTCGAGCTGGGTGACGCGCGGAAACAGCACAAGACCGATCTGCAGCGGCGTAGCGGTTGGAGACGGCGCGGACATCGTGACCTCCGGAAGATTTGCCTTGACGGAAGGCATCCTGCCATGGTCGCTTCGTGTCAGAAATGGCAAATATCCCTCATTTCAGGACATGGGCCAAAATGACGCTTGAAGCTCTCGACGGACCGGCATCATGATCGGCGTTCTCGTCTTTCCGGATTTCCAGTTGCTCGACGCGGCCGGGCCGATTTCGGCCTTCGAGATTGCGGCGCGCTTTGCCGAGGGCGCGCCGGCGATCCGTGTGCTGGCGGTGACGCCGGGCCCGGTGCGCTCATCGTCGGGCGTCGAGATTGTCGCGCGCGGATTGAAATCGGCAGCCGCGATCACGACGCTGATCGTCGCGGGCGGTGAGGGCGTGCGCGAAGCGGCGAGGTGCGAGACGACGCTCGGCTTCGTGCGCGCGGTCGCGAAGCGCGGCATCCGCATCGCCAGCGTCTGCTCCGGAGCCTATGTCCTCGCGGAAGCCGGCCTGCTCGATGGCCGCCGCGCCACCACGCACTGGCAGCGCACGCGGCATTTCGTGAAGGCCTATCCGCAGGTGAAGCTGGAGGCGGACCGCATCTTCGTGCGCGATGGCGATGTCTGGACCTCGGCGGGCATATCGGCCGGCATCGACCTGTCGCTGGCGATGATCGCCGAGGACTATGGCGACGGGATCGCGCAGCAAACCGCCAAGCAGCTCGTGCTCTATCACCGCCGCGGCGGCGGCCAGTCGCAATTCTCCTCGCTATTGGAGCTGAAGGCGCCAAACGGCCGCTTCGGGCCGCTGCTGGCCTGGGCTCGCGAAAACCTCGATGCGCCGCTGACGGTCGAGGATCTTGCCGAGCAGGCCGGCATGAGCTCGCGGCATTTCACCCGTGCCTTCATGGCGGAGACCGGCACCACGCCATCCAAGGCGGTGGAGCGCCTGCGCATCGAGGTGGCGCGGCAGCGCGTGCAATCCTCCAGCGAAGCGATCGAGCGCGTCGCGCAGAGCACAGGGTTTCGCGATCCGGAGCGGATGCGCCGCGCCTTCATCCGCGCCTTCGGCCAGCCGCCGCAATCACTGCGGCGTGCGGCGCGGGCGGGGTAGGCGGCTCAGGCCACGTCGGCCTGCGCGCTCGGCTGCTGCTGGTCTGACAGCAATGCGTCGAGATCGACGAGCTGCGGATCGTCGTCCTGCGGTTCGCCGTTCTGGCCGGCGCTGCCGTGAAGATGCATCAGGGTCTGCACGCGACGGGCGTTGAGGTGATCGACATGCTGGTGCTGCAGCGCGATCGGCAGCAGCGCCTTGGGCAGCCCGACCACGGCAAAGGCCGCGACACGGCGCACCTCGTCGCCTTCGCGCCAGCGCAGCGGATGCAGCGTATAGATCAGTTGCCGATCGACTTCCGTCGAGGCCAGCTGTTCGGATTCCGACAGCGTGATGCTGGCAAGGTTGGCGTTGCCGGCGCGGGTGCGCACCGCGGCGGAGCGCAACTCCCAGCAGATCAGGTCGGTCGCCGCGCGGACCTCGCTGCGCACAGCATCCACGCTGCTGGAAAATCGCGTGGCTTCCGGGATCGACAGGTCGCTCCCGGTGACGGCATCGACCAGCGCCGCGGCGCCGGATTCGAATCCAGGTGCAGCCTGTTCGATTGCCGTCGCCATCGCCTCGATCTGGTCGGCGAGTGTGTCGCGGTCGCGCTGGGCCTTGGCATCGGCAAGCGCGCGCTCGGCGGAAGCCACCTGGTCGTCGACCTCCACCAGTTCGGCGCGCAGCGTCTTGGCGCGGTCTTCGACCGCGCGCATGCTGGCTTCGGCGCGATCAAGTCGGGAATTGTTGGCACCGGCGACCGCCAGCTGTTCGGCAGCCGTGCGCTTTTCGGCAAGTTCCGCATCGGTGACGCTGAGCCGCTCGGCCAGCTTCCGCCGCGCCGTGAGCTTGTCTTTCAGCGCGACCTCGAAGCGCTCGATCGGGCTGAGTTCGCGCTTGAAGAATAACATGGCGGTTCCTCGCGAGGTTGCGGCCATCCGCCAGAATCACCTGGCAGATTCGTTTGCGTGCCAGAACTAGTGCGAAACTTGGATAACATTGCGGCCTGAGTCGGTACAGTTGCGATGGCCGGGATAAACCGGCCACCGCATTTGTGCGGATATGCTGAACCGCGCGCTGCGAATCAGTGCCGCTTCAGGAAGATGCGCCCGCTCTGGATGTTCTGCGCGGCATGGATGCGGGCGCGCTCCAGCGGGGTGATGACCCCGCCGCTCGCCAGCGCCTTGTTCTTCAAGTTCTGGACGCGCTGCTGACCTTTCTGCAGCTTCAGCGCTTCGTTGAAGGACAGGTCGCCCTGCTGGATACCCTTGAAGATGCGGTGCTGCTGGGCGTTCTGGCGTGCGTCGATCAATGGCGTCGCGGCAAAGCTCGTGGCCGAGGTGACGGCCAGAACCAGCGAAGCAAGAATGATAGTCCTCATCACGATTCTCCTTTGCGTTACTGCCGCGGCGGCGACGGCACCATGCCGGCGCTCGATCCCGCGAGCACGCACAGGATGCGCGACACGCGCTCCTCGTGAATGTGCGCGTCGTCACGAAATATCGTTTAGTTACATAGGTTTAATGAGGTCGAAGATGAATGGATCTTCAGAATTGACCCCACCTAATGCGGCGCGTCGGGATGCCAGCCGAGCACCGCCAGCATCACGAAAAACCCGACGACATAGGCCAGCGCCACCGGCCAGCCCTGGGAGACCCAGCGGCCGACGGACTTGGCCTCCGGGTACATGTTCGACAGCGCAACGCCCGCGGACGAGCCGAACCAGATCATCGATCCGCCGAAGCCGACCGCATAGGCGAGATAGCCCCAGTCGTAGCCGCCCTGCTTGAGCGCAAGTGCGGTCAGCGGAATGTTGTCGAACACGGCGGAGACGAAGCCGAGGCCGAGCGCGGTCGGCCAGGATGCGGCCGGCAGTTTCTCGACCGGCATCAGTGACGCCGCAGTGACGAGTGCAAGCAGGAAGATCGTACCCTTGAAGGTTTCCGGCATCACCTTCCAGTCCGGCGCGCGCCATCTCGCCGTCAGCAGGATCACCGCCCAGACCGCGATGCCGAGCACCGGAACCGCATCGAGCAACGCGGGGAATTTCAGATTGGCGGTGATGTTGGCGGCGAGTGCGGCGAGCAGGATGGCGGCGACGATGCAGACCCTCGCCGGATCGATCTTCAGCCCTTTGGACGGATCCTTCTGGATCGGCGAGTAGCGCTGCTGCTGGATCGAGGCCGGCACGGCAAAGATCAGCATCGCGACCACAGCCGCGACATAGGCTTCGACCACGGCGAGCGGGCTGACGCCGTCGATCCACATCATCGTCGTCGTGGTGTCGCCGACGACGCTGCCGGAGCCACCGGCATTCGAGGCGGCGACGATCGCGGCGAGATAGCCGATATGGACCTTGCCGCCGTAGACGTGCCGCGCCACGGTGCCGCCGATCAGGGCGGCGGCGATGTTGTCGAGGAAGCTCGAGAGCACGAACACCAGTACGAGCAGGACAACGCCGCCTTTCCAGTCGTCCGGCAGCAGCGCCGGCATCTCATCCGGAATCCGGCTTTCCTCGAAATGCCGGGACAGCAGCGCAAACCCCATCAGCAGCAGGAACAGATTGGCCAGCGTGACCCATTCATGCGCCATGTGATGGCCAAGGCCGGCGATTCCAGCACCATGCTTGAAGCCGGTGAAAACCAGCTTGTAGACGATGATCGCCGCAAGCCCGGTCAGAGCAACCTGAAGCGTCTTGTGATGGAACAGCGCGACCCCGAGCAGCGTCAGCGCGAACAGGATAAAGTCGACGGGAATTCCGAATACAAGGATGGGGTCGATCATCACGGCCTCGAAGACGCTTGAGGGAAAGATGTTCCAGCGCTATTTCAGCGCCTTCAGCCATGCGGCGATTTCGCTGACGGCGACGTTGGCCTGGTTCAACAGCTTGCCCATGGTGAAGAAGCCGTGGAACTGGCCGGGGAAGTGCCGGTAGGTGACGGGCACGCCGGCTTCCTTCAGCCGCGCGGCATATTCGGCGCCCTCGTCGCGCAGGGGATCGGCGCCCGCGGTCAGGACATAGGCCGGCGGCAATCCTGCGAAGGATTTGGCGCGGGCAGGCGAGGCCTTCCAGTGATCGATGTCGGCGGTGCTGCCCAGATAATGGTTGCAGAACCATTTGATCACGGAGTGCGTCAGCAGAATGCTGGTCTCGGGCTCGCTGTGCGAGGGGTGTTTCATTGCAAAGTCGGTGGCGGGATAGACCAGCACCTGGCCGGCGAGCTTCGGGCCGTCGCCATCGCGCGCGGCCAGCGCCACCACGGCAGCAAGATTGCCGCCGGCACTGTCGCCGCCGACCAGCAGGTGTTCGGCGTCGATGCCGAACTGGCCGGCATTGGCCGCTATCCATTTGGTCGCGGTGATGGCGTCGTCGGCGGCTGCGGGATATTTGTGCTCGGGCGCCAGGCGGTAGTCGACCGAGATGACGATCAGTTCGCCCTCATGGGCAAGCTTCTGGCAGACCACCTCATGGGTATCGAGATCGCCGATCACCCAGCCGCCGCCGTGAAAGAAAACGAGGCACGGCGCCAGTCCCGCATTCCTGCGCAGCGTCTTCGGCGTGTAGATGCGCGCGGGAAGCGTGCCATGCGGCGCAGGGATCGCGAGCGGCTTGTTCGATTCAAGCGCCGGCGGCTCGGGATTGGCGACGACGCGGGCCGCCCGATAGTACTCGCGCGCTTCCGGCGCGGTCAGCGTCTCATAGGCGGGACGGCCCGCGTCCTGGAAAGCCTTGTAGACGGCGGCGGCATCGGGATCGAGCGTGACGGGCATGATTTCAGGAGACCTCTGTTTTCGGAATGACGATTGCGCGTTACGCAGCAGTGCGGCCGCCGTCGACGGTGTAGGCGGAGCCGGAGACGTAGCTCGCTTCATCGGAAGCAAGGAACGCCACGATGGAGGCGACTTCGGAGGCGAGGCCGAGCCGCCGCGCCGGGATCCGGTCGACGACCTTGTCATTCGGGGGCGGCTCGTTGCCGGGATTGCGGCCCTGCAGGATCGTGCTCAGCATCCGGCTGTCGATCAGGCCCGGGCAAACGCAATTCACCCGCACCCCGGTGCCGGTGCATTCCCAGGCGGCGCTCTTGGTCAGCCCGATCACCGCGTGCTTGCTGGCGCTGTAGACCGCGATCATCGGCGATCCCATCAGGCCGGCGATCGAGGCGGTATTGATGATGCTGCCCCTGTTCTGCTTCAGCATCACCGGCAACACGTGCTTCATGCCGAGAAAGACGCCGACCACGTTGACGTCGAGCACGCGGCGAAAGCTTTCCAGCGGATATTGCGGGATCGGCTTGATGTCGCCCTCAATGCCGGCGTTGTTGTAGAACGCGTCGATCGTGCCGAACCGGTCGACGGCCGCGCAGATATATTCCGCGACTTCGTCTTCCTGGGTGACGTCGGCGGCAACGGCCAGCGCCTCGGCGGAGGCGGGCAGGCCGCTGATGGCAGCCTGGAGGTCGTCTTTCCGGCGGTCGACCGCGACAATCCTTGCGCCGCGTTCGGCCAGCAGGCGAAGGGTCGCGGTTCCAATGACGCCGGCCGCGCCGGTCACGACGGCAACCCGGCCGTCGAGGCGAATTCGATCTGGCATGTCCTGGGGTTTCCTCTGGCTTGTCCGGTTGTTCCGGATTTTGGTGGTTCTCGCGCGCGACCGCGCGACGAGGGCAACTATTTCATCTGAAACGGGGCATGGCTAGATCAGGCGACGCCTGTCTGGAAACCAATGGAGGCCTTTCGGGATCCGGATTCCATGCGGCCGGAAGGGGGCAAACCGCCCTTTCCCCGCCGTATTCGCCGTGTTAACCGGGAAGGACGCGAGCGGCGGATAAGTCTGTACTATGTCGCGAGCCCGATTCGCCCCTTAAAGCCGCGCGAGATGCTTCGAACCATAGCCCTGACCGGACTTGCGGCCCTGATCGCCGCCACCATGGCCTCGCTCGCGCCATCGCCCGCGCAGGCGCAGATCGGCAATATCTTTTCCGATCCGCCGCTGCGGCCGCCGGGCGCGATTCCGCGCGGCAATCAGCAACAGCAGCAGCAACAGTTCCCGGACGACGACGAGGAAGTGCCGGAACTGCCGCGCGGCCGCCTGTTGCCGACCCCGAACCGGCCGCCGCCGGGGCAGGGCGCACCGCCGCCGGGAAGCTTCCAGTCGCAGCCGCTGGCGCCGCCGCCCGGCACGCCCCAGGGCACCCAGCCCGGCGTCGCGGTTCAACCGCCGCCGCCCGGACAGCGCCAGCCGCCGGCTTCCGCGGCCAAGAGCGTGCCGAGTTCGCCGGCGACCCTGCAGCCGGGCGACGAGGTCGTGTCCGAGCCGCCGGCCACCAAGATCACCAACAAGAAGGCGAGCTTCTCCGGCCTCGACAAGATCACCGGCCGCATCATCAATTTCGACGAGGACATCGGCGAGACCGTGCAGTTCGGCGCGCTGCGCGTGAAGACCAGCGCCTGCTACACGCGGCCGTCGACGGAAGCCGCCAACACCGACGCCTTCGTCGAGGTCGACGAGATCACGCTGCAGGGCGAGGTGAAGCGGATTTTCTCAGGCTGGATGTATGCCGCCAGCCCAGGCCTGCACGGCGTCGAGCATCCGGTCTACGACATCTGGCTGACCGACTGCAAAGGGCCCGACCAGACCATCGTCAGCGCGCAGCCCGATCCGCCGAAGCCGCCGGCGCCGCCGCCGGCCGCCAAGCGTCCGTCGCAGCCGAAGCAGGCTCAGCCACGTCCGCCGGGACCACCGCCGCAGCCGCAATTCCAGCAGCCGCAACAGGCGCCGCAGCAGCGGCCGGGCGGGCTGTTCGGCGGGTTGTTCGGGAACTAGCCGTCAGGAGCGCTTCGCGACGATCGCGAGCGCGTCCGCGCCGCTGATGCTCGCAGGCAATCGCATGAAATCCGCGGGCTCGCCCGCGATCGCCTTGTCGAGCAAGGCGCGATAGCGGCGCCGCGGAATCTCGGCGGCGCCGAAGCTGCGCAGATGTTCGGTGACATATTGCGTGTCGAGCAGCTCGAAGCCGCCGGCGATCAGCCGCGCCACCAGATGCACCAGTCCCACTTTCGATGCGTCACGAGCGCGGTGAAACATGCTCTCGCCGAAGAACGCCCGCCCCAGGCTGACGCCATAGAGGCCGCCGGCGAGGTCGCCGTCCTGCCAGACCTCGACGCTGTGACAGTGCCCGAGTTCGTGCAACCCCAGATAGAGATCGCGGATGCGCTTGTTGATCCAGGTGTCGTCGCGCCCGGGCTGCGGCGCCGCACAGCCGGCGATGACCGCCTTGAAGGCGGTATCGACAGTCACGCTGAATCCATCCGAGCGCACGGTGCGGGCGAGGCGCGAGGCGATGCGGAAGCCGTCGAGCGGAATCACCCCGCGCATTTCCGGCTCGACCCAGAACAGCGTCGGATCGTCAGCGCTCTCGGCCATCGGAAATATGCCGCAGGCATAGGCCCGCAGCAGCACGTCGGGCGTGATTTCGGAAGCGGCGGACTCGCGCGAGGTCATCTGCCGATGATAGCAGGACGCACGGGCCTCATGCTACTTGCCGAAACGGCTGCCAATCCCGGTAGCCGAACAGCCTGGCCGGGTTGGTCACCAGGATCTTCTGCAGTTCCGCCGCATCTGCCACGTAGCGATAAAGCAGTTCGAGCAGGTCGGCGTCGTTCGGCGGCTGCACCACCGAGACCGGATGCGGCCAGTCGCTGGCCCAGACGCAGCGGTCGGGAGCGGCTTCGATATAGGCGCGTGCGATCGGAATGACATCGTCCCAGGGCGGCCCCTTCTTCGAGGTCTTTTCGCCGAGCGACAGCATCACCCAGAAATTGCCCTTCGACAGAAGCTCCAGCATCTTCTGCAGGTTTGGATCGTCCTTGCCGGCCGTCGGATCGGGGCGTGCCATGTGGTCGATCAGGACGGGCACGTCGAGGTTCTCGTACTTGGCGACGCTGGAGACGATGCCGTCCATCTCCGGCTGGATCTTTGCGTACCAGCCGAGCTCGCGGATGCGTGCAATGGCGCGCGCGAAATCC
The DNA here is from genome assembly GCF_036735945.1 of Bradyrhizobium sp. Lineage (GTDB taxonomy): Bacteria > Pseudomonadota > Alphaproteobacteria > Rhizobiales > Xanthobacteraceae > Bradyrhizobium. The sequence continues at coordinate 23,409 of NZ_DAINNI010000057.1, forward strand.
TTGTCCGAGAGCACCGCGCCGAGTTCCTGCCGGAAGCTGAAGCGGGCGCCGCGCACGCCGGCGTCGTGCAGCTTCGAGAGATAGGTGTCATCCGCTTCGGCGAACACCAATGCGTTGGCGCAGCCGCGATAGTTCGGTCCCGTCGCCGCGAGCGCATCGAGCACCACGGCATGGTCGGCGCCGTAGGTCGTGGTCTGCACGATGATGCCGCGCTCGACGCCGAGCGTTTGTGGACGCGCAGCGCCGCTTCCCAGGTCGCTGATGGCATCTGATAGGCGGCACCAGGACGCACCGGATATTTCTCCGGGGCTAAATTCAATCCAATTGGCCGGTCGAATACCAGTTCTGCAACCGCTTAAGCGCCCTCTCACCCATCTGCTTATTGATTGGGTCCGCAAACTTGACGAAACGTTGCAATGCTGCCTTCCAAGCGTCGATAACCGACGCGTCATCCGAACGGTTGCGGGCGGCTGCCGCACAATCTAACAGCACATCCCGCTCCGCTTTCCATTGCGCATACAGATTGGCGATCTCGGCATTCGACATTTGAGGAGACTTTCCAAAGAATTGTTCGAAATTTCGCTCTTCGTCTAAGCCCGCGTTGTGTGATGTCGCCGCAATTATTTGAAGCGTCGATGTTGCGATGCTCAATTGCTTTGTGAATGCCTCAAAGTCCTTACTGTAGAGATCGAACCGCTCCGGATGAAAGCTGCTGCCAGGAAGCAAAAACTTGCTACGTAAGTGCGCAGACAGGCGGAGTAAAATGAGGGCATGATCAACGTCGAATTGTAGGGGATTTGAAAGAAAGGGGATAAAATAAACGTGCATAGAGCGAGTGCCGTCGTAATACTCGAAGTAGCGGGTAACAATAACCCTGTACATTTGACGTTTGGCAGACAGAAAAATCTGATCGTTGTCGACAGGACCTTCATCAAAGGCAGACTTAATTGCGCTCTCTATCGCTTCAGTCACAAACGGCGCATTCTTCGGATGCTTTCTGCATAATTCATCCTTGAAGGTCTTCCACGAAGCTTTCTTTCCAAAGGGCAGCACACCGAATATCTCGTAAACTTTTGTGTTTCCACTAGTGAGCTTAGTTTCATCACAAACCTCTTGTGCCGGTACTGGACAAGTCTTGTCCCATTCGAAATGAATGAAGTGTTGTTCAATATTGTGGCGCGCCACAACGCTCGAAAGCGCCTCCCTCAAATCCAGCTTCAATTGCGGGACGATCTTAACGCTTATCTCTGCTCGTCCTCCTTCCTGTGCGTTGACTAAGTCGGCCTCCTTTAGTTTGTCCTTGAACAAAGCAATGAATTTTCGGCGAACGATAAGATCGGACAGTTCGTGGAAGAATTTCTCTAACGCGTTCTCAGGGTCGATCTCCGCAGACTTATTTTTTTCATCCAGAGCGCTGACATCCAGCTTAATTCCTATCAGTCCTTGTAGCGGGCCTGGTGGCTCTTCGAAATATAAAGACACCGTCCGTTTGTCAGTGTGCTGGCACTCCTTCAGCTCCCTGTCGATCAGGTTAGCAAAGGCTCCAATTTCAAATCCGGTAAACGAATAGCTATTTTTAAGTCTCTCCGTATAGATAACGAAAAGAACGTCGCTCTCCTGTAGCTGATCGTGAATCTGACCTGTCAGCGAACCGCCCTGCTTAAAGGTGTGAACGTCGCGGACGATTGTCAGATTGGGATTATCGTCGTCTCGAAGCGCGTAGAATGCCTTTTCTAGCGCCGCAGCAATCAAGGTATCTTCGTGCGCGTAAGATATGAAAACTTGAGTATTTAACTTTGGAACAGGTGACGACGCGTTCATGGCTGAACTCGCTATCGGCTATTTTTTCCCACTCTTAAGTTAGTTGTGCACGGGAAATGGAGCAACCAAAATCTGTTTTGTCGTGAGGCCGCCGTGACAAATTAACCTGAAGCCCGCGACGGATGTTGCGTGTGCTGGCCCGCTGCGGACAATAGGCGCTGCACTGCACGCGAGGTGGTGGTCCCGGCGTCCTCTATCCACCCGGGGGCGGCTGGAGGCGGCGCCCGCGACAACGTAACGGCGCCCGCAAGCCAGTTGCCGCATCTTCGCGATAGCGGCGTCCAAAAGAGGGGATGCAAGGACTGCGAAGCCGAAGGTCCGCGCCTATCGTAAGAAATGTTGCGCAGAGCGCGACAACGCTCATATCAAGCAAGCGCGATCGAAGCGGCGACGCCGGCCTAACTCGCCGCGGCGCTGGCCGGTTTCGGCGACGCTGTCGGACGGATGCGGCGGAAGCGCAGCACGATCCGCGTGCCGTTATGATCGGGATCGCGTTCGACCGTGGCGTCGAGCTTGGAGGCCATCGCGCTGACGATACGCTGTCCCATCCCGGTGGAGCGCGGGTCCGACTTGCCGTTGAGACCGACGCCGTTGTCGGCGATCGCGACCACGAGGTCTTCGCCCTCGGTCTTGAGCTCGACATGGATCGGACCGGCGCCGTCGGGATAGGCGTATTTGACGGCGTTCATCACCAACTCGTTGACGATGATACCGATCGCCACCGCGCGGTCCGGATCGATCTCGATCGTCTCGGCCGCCAGCGTCAGGCGCGACATCTTGTTGCCTTCGGCCGAACGGCGCAGATCTTCCAGCAGGGCTTCCAGATACTGGTTCAGCAGCACGCTCTTGAGGTCGTGCGAGGTGTAGAGGCGGCGATGCACCTGCGCGACGGCGGCGACACGGCCCATTGCATTGGTCAGCGCCGCCTTGACGTCGTCCTGGCTTGCCGAATTGGCCTGCAAATGCAGCAGCGAAGCGATGATCTGCAGCGAGTTGCCGACGCGGTGATTGACTTCGCGCAGCAGCACTTCGCGTTCGGCGGCGAGCGCCGCATAGCGATCGCGCGAGGCGTGGACCTCGGCTTCGGCCTCGTCGCGCGCCCGCTGAAGTTCGGCCTGCCGGAGCGCGCCGCCGATCGCGGCCTGGAGCAGCGGAATGAACTCGCCGCCGACGTCCTTGACCAGATAGTCGGCGGCGCCGGCCTTCAGCGCGGTGACGGCGATTGCCGAATCCTGCGCGGCCGTGACGAACACGACCGGCGGGGCGCCCGGGATCGCCAGGATCCGCTCCAGCGTTTCGAGGCCGTCGAGCCCCGGCATGTACTGGTCAAGCGCAACGACGTCGATGCCACCCTGCGCCAGCCGCGCCAGTCCTTCCTCACCGCCGGCTGCGTGCACGACCTTGAAGCCTGACCGCGTCAGGCCGCGATCGACCAGCCGGGCAAGGCCGGCGTCGTCGTCGATATAGAGCAGTGTCGGCGTCGCAGGTTTCATGTGGCGGCCGGTGGGACCTGAATAACGGAAAAGAACAGACCGAGTTGACGGATCGCGTTGGCAAAGCTCTCGTAGTTCACGGGCTTGGTAATGTAGACGTTGCAACCGAGCTCGTAGCAGCGCTTGATCTCGTGCGAATCGTCTGTCGTGGTCAGGACCACGACCGGCGTGGTCTTGAGATACTTGTTTTCCTTGACCCGCTTCAGGATGTCGATGCCGGTCGTGTCGGGCAGGTTGAGGTCGAGCAGGATCAGGAGCGCGCTGCCCTTGTGGTCGAGGCCCGTTCCGTCCTGGCCGAACAGGTAGTTCAGCGCGGCTGTACCGTTGGTGAACGGGACGATCTCATTGTTGACACCGGAGCGGCGAATGTTCCGCTCGATCAACCGCGCGTGGCCTTCATCGTCCTCGATCATGATAATGGTAACAGGATTAGTCATGTACGTGTGTTCCGACTGGAAGACCAATTGATGGGCAATGTGATCGTGAACGTGCTGCCCTGGTGAAGTTCCGACGCGACCGACATGGTTCCTCCCAGACGTCGCACCAAAGCGCGGACATGCGCAAGGCCGATGCCTTGCCCCGGCCTGTCCTGGGTTCCCGCGCGGCGGAACAGGTCGAATATGCGCTGGTGGTCCTTGGGATCGATACCCCGTCCATTGTCAGATATCTCGAAGATCGCGAACCCCAGCTTGGTACGGCCACGCACCGTAATTTCACCGGGAACCCCAGTCTTCAGGTATTTGAGCGCATTGTCGATCAGATTGGAGAAAATCTGTTCCAGCGCAAGGCGATCACTGACGATATCAGGCAGCGCGTCGATCCGGATCTCGGCCTGGGCCTCGGCGGCCTGATGGGCCACGGTGGTCACGACGGCTTCCATCAATTCCCTGGTGTCGATCAAGACCGGATCGAACTCGCGCCGGCCCTCGCGGGTCAGGTTGAGGATCGCCGATATCAGGCGGTCCATCTTGCCGATCGATGACTTGATGAAGCCGAGCGCCTCGGAGAAGTCCTCCGAGAGCTGCTTGTCGGCGCCTTCGAGCTCGGGCTCGGCGGTATCGGTGGCGTTTTCCGCGGTGGCCGGCACGGCGGAGTGTGCGCGGGAGAGTGTTGCGATGCGTTTGAAGATGTCGCCGCGCAATTCCTCCAGTTCGCTGGTGAAGCCCATGATGTTCACCAGCGGCGAGCGCAAATCGTGGCTGACGATGTAGGCGAAGCGCTGAATCTCGTCATTGGCCTCGCGGAGATCAGCGGTGCGCTCGTCGACGGTGGTTTCGAGGTTGAGGTTGCTGTCGCGCAGCTTCGCCTCGGCCGCGTCGCGGGCGCGCGAGGAGCGCCGCACCAGGAAAATCGAGAGACCGGCCAGCGCGATCACCAGGCCGGATCCGGCGATCGTCACCGAGGAGGCGAGAACCTGCGTTCGATCGGCATCCTGTCTCCGCACGGCGAACAGGCGATCTTCCTCGGCGCGCATATCGCGTCCGGCCTGGGCGATGGCCTGCAAGGCGCCAGTCGCGGTGCCGTTGCGCAACACCGTTATGCTGGTGGCGACGTCGTTGTTCTTGACGCGATCGATGCCGCGGGCGAATTCGCTCAGGCGCTGCTCGACCGCCTTGCGCAGCCTGGCGTAGTTTTCGACCTGAACCGGGTTGTCGCCGGTAATTCTTGCAAGTTGGTCGGCTGCGGGCAGGATGTTGCCGGCCGCAGTCTCGTACTCGGCAAGGAACTGGGGCGCCGATGTCAGGAGATAGGCGCGCGTCGCGCTTTCGGCACGACGGATCTCCAGCAACAGATTGGAGATCTGGCTTTCGACCTCGACGGTATGCACGACGAGGCTGCTGGCATCACGGGCCTTGTTGACCAGGAGAACGGAGGTGGTGCTGATGGCGACCAGCACCAGAAACCCCGCCGACAGCAGCAGGATTTGCCAGACAGCGCGTCGGCGCTGAGCATCAGCCGTCACAATGATCTCGCGTCATGAAAATAGAACCGCCCCGCCAAAGCACCCCAGCACGTCATAATGCCGGAAGCCTCGATTGGTTCCATCGCGGCGGAACATTTCGGGCGGTTACGGCGCTTTGCCGTCCAGAGGCTGGCCGGCAAGGTACTGCTCCAGCCAGTGGATGTGGTAGTCGCCGTTGATGATATCGGTCTCGCGCACCAGCGCCCGGAACAGGGGCAGGGTGGTCTCGATGCCGTCGACCACCATCTCGTCGAGCGCCCGGCGCAGCCGCATCAGGCATTCGGCGCGCGTCTTGCCGTGCACGATCAGCTTGCCGACCAGCGAGTCGTAATAGGGCGGGATGACGTAGCCTTGGTAGACTGCGGAATCGATCCGCACGCCGAGCCCGCCGGGCGGGTGGAATTGCGTGATCCTGCCGGGCGAGGGGCGGAAGGTCTGCGGGTTTTCCGCGTTGACGCGGCACTCGATGGCATGGCCGATGATCGCGATCTCTTCCTGCTTCGCGGGCAGGTCGCCGCCGGCGGCGATGCGGATCTGCTCCAGCACGAGGTCGATGTCGGTGATGCTCTCGGTGACGGGATGCTCGACCTGGATGCGGGTGTTCATTTCGATGAAATAGAACTCGCCGTCCTCGTAGAGAAACTCGATAGTGCCGACGCCGAGATACTTCATGTCACGCATCGCCTTGGCGCAGGTCTCGCCAATCTTCGCGCGGGCGGCGGCGGCAAGCACCGGCGATGGGCCTTCTTCCCAGACCTTCTGGTGGCGCCGCTGCAGCGAGCAGTCGCGCTCGCCGAGATGGATCGCGCCGCCGCGACCGTCGCCGAGAATCTGGATCTCGATGTGGCGCGGCTTCTGCAGGTATTTTTCGAGATAGACGGAAGCGTCGCCGAACGCCGACTTGGCCTCGTTGGACGCCGTCGACAGCGCCAGCATCAGGTCGTCGGGGGTCTGCGCGACCTTCATGCCGCGTCCGCCGCCGCCGGCCGCCGCCTTCACCAGCACGGGGAAGCCGATCGATTTGGCGATCGCCATGGCGTCGTCGTCGGACGAGACCCCGCCGTCGGAGCCGGGCACCACGGGGATGCCGAGCCGCTTGGCGGTTTTCTTGGCCTCGA
>NZ_DAINNI010000058.1:0-29510 GCF_036735945.1 Bradyrhizobium sp.
TCAGCGACAGCGGCTTGCGGCCGTGGCCGAGATCGTAGCCGCCTTCCCAGATGTGGAGGTCGCTGTGGCAGACGCCGGCCGCCTTCACCTTGATCAGCACCTGCGTGCCGGTCGGCTGCGGCGTCTCCCGGTCCACCTCTTTCAAGGGGGCGTTGAACTCGGCGACCTGAAAACTCTTCATTGCTACTCTCCCGTCATTCTTGTTCTTGGCACAGGTATTGGCACAGGTACTCGTTACGCGGACATTGCCACGTCTGCCCGGTGGAGACAAACCCGGGCGGCGCTTTCAGATCAACGGGTGATGGCACGCGGCAAACTGGCCGGGGGCGACGGCGCGCAGCTCCGGCACCTCGGCGCTGCATCGCGCATCCGCGCGCGGACAGCGGGTGCGAAAGCGGCAGCCCGATGGCGGCGCAATCGGCGATGGCGGTTCCCCGACCGGCACTGACGTGGTGGGACGAACATCCGGATCGGGCACCGGGATCGCCTCGATCAGCAGCGCGGTATAGGGATGCGCCGGCTTCGCGAACAACCGCTCGGACGGGCCGACCTCGCAGAGCCGGCCGAGATACATCACCGCGACACGGTCGCTGACGGCTTTGACGACCGCCAGATCATGCGCGATGAACAGCAGAGTCAGACCGAACCGCCCCTTCATCTCCTCCAGCAGATTGAGGATCTGGGCGCGGATCGAAACGTCGAGCGCGGACACCGGCTCGTCGCAGACGATGAACTCGGGATTGAGAATGAGGGCGCGGGCGATGCAGATGCGCTGGCACTGTCCGCCGGAAAATTCGTGCGGCAGCCGCCCGACCACGATCGCCGGATCGAGGCCGACCGCGCTGAGCACCTCGTCGACGAGTTGCTTGCGCTTTTCCGGATCCTTGACGCCGGCAATCACCAGCGGCTCGGCGACGATGTCGCCGATCTTGCGGCGCGGGTTGAGCGATGCGATCGGGTCCTGGAAGATCAACTGCACGCGCCGGCGCATCTGGCGCAAGGCATCGCCGTGCATCGCGGTGAGATCCTGCCCGTCGAACAGCACGCGCCCGGCGGTCGGCCGGCGCAGTTGCAGCACCGCCCTCCCCAGCGTCGATTTTCCGCAGCCGGATTCGCCGACCAGCCCCAGCGTTTCGCCGCGGGCAATCTGCAACGACACGCCGGAGACGGCATGAACGGTCTTCGCACCGACGGGATATTCCACCACCAGATCGTCGACGGCGAGCAGCGGCTCGCTGGAGGCGGGTTGCACGGCTTGCAACATCATGCGCCGGCCTCCGCATGAACCCCGATCGGATGGAAGCAGGCGAACTGGTGCGCGCTGGTCTCGGCCGCCTCCAGCGCGGGCTTCTCGGCCCGGCAGCGGGCCACCGCATAGCGGCAGCGCGGCGAGAACGAGCATCCCTTGAGCGGCCGGGTCGGATCGGGCGGACGTCCCGAGATCGCCGGCAGCGGCGTGTGGGGCGCGGTGTCGAGCCTCGGCAGGGCCGCCAGCAGCGCTTCGGTGTAGGGCATGCGCATCTTCTTGAACAAGGCAGACGTCGGCGCGCGTTCGACGACGCGGCCGGCATACATCACTGCGACCTCGTCGGTGCGGCCGGCGACGACGCCGAGGTCGTGGGTGATGATGATCATCGCCATGTGGCGGCGTTGCTGCTCGCGCGCCAGCAGATCGAGGATCTGCGCCTGGATCGTCACATCGAGCGCGGTGGTCGGTTCGTCGGCGATCAGGAGTTTCGGCTCGCACGACAGCGCGATCGCGATCGCCACGCGCTGCCGCATGCCGCCGGAAAGCTGGTGCGGGTACTGCGCCAGCCGCTGTTCCGGCGCAGGGATTCCGACCGCCGCGAGCAATTCGACGCTGCGCCTGGTGGCGGCGGCGGCGTCCAGTTCGAGGTGCTCCTGCAATGTCTCGATCAACTGGGTGCCGATGGTGAGCACCGGATTGAGCGAGGTCATCGGGTCCTGGAACACCACCGCCAGCGAGCGGCCGCGGAGCCTGCGCAGCTTCTCCGGCGAAAGCTGCAGCAGGTCCTGCCCGTCGAACATGACGCGTCCGGAGAGCTTTGCCTTCTTCGGCAGCAATTGCAGGATCGCGCGCGACAGCATGGTCTTGCCGCAGCCGGATTCACCGACGATTCCGAGCGTCTGGCCCGCGCCGAGGTTCAGGTTCACCCGATCCACCGCGCGCAGATTGCCGCGCGGGGTCGGCAGGTCGACCGCGACATCCTCGACCGAAAGCAACGAATTAGCTGTCACAATGCGCCCTGCCGCGGATCGGTCAGAGCGCGCAAGCTGTCGCCGACCAGATTGAAGGAAAGTACGGTAAGAAACATCGCCGCTGCCGGCAGGAAGGCGAGCCGCGGCGCCACGTCGAGGCTCTCGCGCCCCTCCCCGATCATGCTGCCCCAGCTCGAGATCGGCGGCGGTACGCCGAGACCGAGGAACGACAGCGACCCCTCGACCACGATGATCACGGCAACGCCGAGCAGGAAGAAGGCCAGCAGCGGCAGCAGGACGTTGGGCAGCAGTTCGCGCAGCAGGATCCGCGCATGCGTCGCTCCCAGCGCCTGCGCCGCGATCACGAATTCGCGTCGCGCCAGGGTCAGCGTCGCGGCACGCGCCACCCGCATGAAGGCGGGAACGCTGAGCACGCCGAGAATCAGGGTCAGGTTGAAGATCGATTGCCCGAGATAGGCGGTTACTGCCAGCGCGAGAACCAGCGGCGGAAAAGCCAGCAGCACGTCCATGGTGCCGACCACGCTCGATTCGAGCCGGCCACGAAAATAGCCGGCGAGCATGCCGAGCGCGCCGCCGACGACGAGCCCGATGATCGGTGCGCAGAGGCCGACCACCAGCGATATCCGCGCGCCATGGATGAGACGCGAGAGTTCGTCGCGGCCGAGCCCGTCGGTGCCGAGCCAATGCTCGGCCGAAAACGACGCGCGCCGATCCAGCATGTCCATATCGGTCGGGCTCGGCAGCGGCAGGACATCGGCGAAGATCGCCACCGCGAACACGAAAATCAGCCAGCCGATCGCCACCCAGAACAGCATGCCGAGCCGACGGCCCTTCTTGCGCGCAGGCTGACTTGCGGCCTCCTCGGCAACGTCGAGCTCAAGCGTGGCCATGGCGAATCCTGGGGTCGAGAACGGCGTAGAGCATGTCGACGATGAAGTTCATGATGACGAAGCCGGCCCCGACCAGCAGCACCACGCCCTGCAGGATGATGAGGTCGCGGGTCAGGATCGCGCCGACCAGCAGCCGGCCGATGCCCGGAAGCGCGAACACCGTCTCGACAATGACCGCGCCGCCGATCAATCGTCCGATGTTGATGCCCGTGATCGTGACCAGCGTCAGCGAGGACGGCTTCAGCGCATGCACGAACAGGATGCGCGAGGCCTTCAGTCCCTTGGCCTTGGCGAGCGCGATATAGTCCTCCTGCAGGGTCGCGATCATGTCGGATCGCAGCACGCGCATGATGCCGGGCCATTCGGCGAGCGCCAGCGTCATCGCCGGCAGCACCAAGAAGCGGAGATTGGCGGCCGGCTCTTCCGAGAACGGCACGTAGCCGGTCGCCGGCAGCCAGCGCAGTTCGACCGCAAAGAAATAGATCAGCAGGATCGCCGACAGGAACGTCGGGACCGACAGCATGCCGAAGGCCGTGCCGGTCATGAAGCGATCGAACGGGCCGCCGCTGCGGGCCGCGCAGATGATCGCAAGCGGCACGCCGATCAGCAATGCGCCGATCTGCGCCAGCAGCATCAGTTCGATCGATACCGGCAGCCGCTCGACAACCGCCTGCAGCACCGTCTGTCCGGTGCGGAAGGAGCGGCCGAAATCGCCCTGCAACACACCACCGAGCCAGCTCAGGTAACGCCACCAGATCGGCTGATCCAGTCCCATGTCACGGCGCAACGCCGCCACGTTCTCCGGCGTCGCCTGGTCACCGAGAATGGTGTAGGCGAGGTCACCGGGCAGCAGCGAAGCGATCAGGAACGTCAGCAGCGAAACCGCAATCAATACCGGCACGAGATACAGCAGCCGGCGCGCGACGAAGAACGCCATGAGCGGCTATTCCTTCCAGGCGCGCGATACGTCGATCACCCCGCTGTACATCTTGGGCAGTCCCTTGAGCTTCGCGCTCGAGATTGCATAGTAGGTGTTCTGGAACGTCCAGAACCAGATCGCCTCCTTGTTGATAAACCGCGAGATCTCGCAATAGAGATCGATGCGCTTGTTCTGGTCGGCGGTGACCCGCGCCTGTTGCAGCAGCTTGTCGAGCTCGGGATTGGAGTAGTTGGCGAGTGCCACCGGACTGCCGGTGTGGAAATTGGCGTACATCTGGAGATCAGGATCGGGGGAATCAACGATCCGCCACGGTGTCAACTGGAACTGGCGCATGAAGGCGCGCGGCGGAATGGTCGCCTGGTCGACCTGCTCGATCTCCATGTTGATGCCGGCCCGCTTCCACAATTGCTGCAGCACCTGGCCCACGGTGCGCCCGCGGGGCGTCGCGGTGACGAGCATCTTGAACTCGACGGGCTTGCCATAGTCCTTGATCAGCGCCTTGGCCTTCTCGAGGTCTTCGGGCAACGCGCCGTCGTCCTTGCATTTGACCCAGGAGCCATCGCCATAGGGATTGCTGGCGGGCCTTGACAGACCATTGGTGATCGCCTGCGACATCTTCTTGCGGTCGAGCGACATGACAATCGCCTGGCGCACGCGCAGATCGTCAAATGGCGGGGTCTTGGTATTCAAGGCGTAGACCGCCGCACCCGAGCCGGCATAGGTATGCACGGTCAGCTTGGGGTCCTTCTGCGCCTTCTGGATGTTGTCGGCGGAAAATTCATCATCCCAGATCAGGTCGACCTCACCGGACTGCAGGCTGGCAAAGCGCGATTGCGCGTCGGGCAGCGGCTTCAGCGTGATACGATCGAAATAAACCTTGTCCTTGTCCCAGTAGTCAGGATTTTTCTCCAGGATCATGCGATCGCCGGCCGTCCAGGATTTCAGGATATACGGCCCACTGCCGACGGGATTGCGGTTGTATTCATCGCCCTTCGCCTTCCAGGCGGTCGGTGAGTGGACCGCGGCGTTCTGGTTCGCATAAGAAACCAGCGCAGGCCAGTTTACCGAGGGATCGCTGAGATTAAAGACCACCGTCAGTTCGTCTGGCGCCTGAACGTTGTTGACGTTGGAGATATAGAAGGCACAACGGCACTTGTTGGCGGGATCCTTCTGCCGGTCGAAATTGGCCTTGTAGGCCTCGGCATTGAACGGCGTGCCGTCATGGAATTTGACGCCTGGACGCAGCTTGAAGGTCCAGGTCTTGAAGTCCTCCGAACTGGACCAGGACAATGCGAGCTTGGGCTGCGGCTTGCCATTGGCGTCGAGCGTGGTGAGCGTTTCGAAGATGGCGGACGACGCGGTAAGCGCTGCGGTGTCGTACACTCCGACCTTCAGCGGATCGAATCCGGGAATATCGAGTTCGAGGCCGACGGTGATGCTGCCGCCCGCCTTCTGCGCGCTGACGGGCGTCGCCGACAACGCCACGCCAAATCCCGCTACAAGAAATATTCGCGCGAGCGCGCTCGAACGCAAGGCCGCCTTCATTAATATTCCCTCCCGATGTGCCGTTCGTCCGGTATTCCGGATCGTCGATGGCTTGCCCGCAAGATGTCCGGAAACACAGTCGCGGGCAAGGCCGTTCACAAGCTACGGATGAAAAGCCGCAGCTTTATGTTTCGCTATGCGGAGCAAGTCGTCAGCCGCGTACGGCCACCTTCGTCTTTCCGGAAAAGGCCGCGATCTCGGCCTCGGAAAGGCCGGTCTCCTTCAGATAGGCCCGCGTATGCTCGCCGAGCGTCGACATGCGCGGCGCCGCCGACACCCTGGCGCCCGACATGCGGAACGGCAGGTTGAGCACCTTGAAGGTGCCGCCGCCGTCCTCAACTTCGGCGAGCGCGCCGCGATGGGCGATCTGCGGATCGCGCAGAGCCTCGGCGACGGTGCGATAGGCCGACGACGGAACGCCGTGTGTATTGAGCGCGGCAAGGCACTGCGCCGTGGTCACGGTGCGCGACCACACCTCCACGCCGTCGATCAGGCTGCCCCAGTTTTCGCGGCGATCGGCGTATTTCGCGAAGCGCAGATCGCTCACCCACTCGGGATGCCCGATCACCTGCATCAGGCTCTGGAAAGTTTTTTCGCTGGCGATCGCCATCATCACATAGCCGTCCGTGGTCTCGATCGGGCCGAACATCGGCCGCTGCGTCTGCTTGACCTCGAATTGCGACCATTGCAGTTCGTTCAGCGTCAGACTCAGCATCGATTCCAGCATCGAGACGTCGATGTGCTGGCCCTGCCCGGTCGCCACGCGCTGGTACAGCGCCGCGGAGATCGCGCCGAAGGCGTAGACGCCGGTCAGCACGTCGGCGTGATAGATGCCGCAATAGTCGGGACGGCTGCGTCCCGGCTGGTAGGCCAGATGCGCCATCTCGTAGCCGGAGGCCGCATGGATCACCGGCGCATAGGCCGGCAGTTCCGCCGACGGCCCGGTCTGGCCGTATCCGGAGATCGAGCAATAGACCAGCTTCGGATTGAGAGACTGCAGCGAGGCGTAATCGAGCTTCAAGCGCCGCATCACCCCCGGGCGGAAATTTTCTACCAGCACGTCGGCGGTCGCGACCAGGCGGCGGACCGCCTCCGCTCCCTCCGGCGACTTCAGATCCAGGACGAGGCTGTGCTTGCCGACATTGAGCTGGCCGAACGCGGTCGAGCAGTTGTTGCGGACCGGCGGGCGGGTCCGCATCGTCTCGCCCTCCTCGGTCTCGATCTTGATGACCTCCGCGCCCATGTCGGCGAGCATTCGCGTGCAGTGAGGGCCGGCAATCGTGGTTGAGAAATCGAGGACCCGCAGGCCTGCGAAGCTGCCTGTCAAATTCCTCTGATCATTGCCGGCTATGGTCATTGCGTAACGCTCCTTCGGCCTTTCCGGCCCTTCGTTCTGTTGGCGACCGTGACCCTAAATTGCGGAGCGCCGGCAGGAAAGATGTTCCCTGGGAACGACCGGCCGAAGCGCGCGTTGTAGGCGTACAAGTTGGACCCATTCTTGCATCGTTCCCCCTGAGTTTCATTACGGCTGGTACGAGGACGGTTGCCTTGAGGGTATTGTTCGTCACCACTGAAATGGATGATTTCATCCGCGTGGGTGGCCTCGCCGCAGTCTCGGCGGCCCTGCCCCGGGCATTGCGCCGCTGGGCCGACGTCCGGATCATGCTGCCGGGTTATCACGACGTCGTCGAACAGCTCACCCACATTGAAATTGTTGGAGAATGTCCCGCGTTGGCCGAGATGCCGGCCTGCAAGCTGGGTCGGTCATCTACCAGGGATGATCTGCCGGTCTACGTGCTACTCTGCCCCGAGCTCTACGACCGGCCGGGCAACCCCTACGGCGATGAATCGGGACGCGACTGGCCCGACAACGACATCAGGTTCGGCCGTTTCGCCTCCGCCGCGGCCGAGCTTGCCGCGGGCAGCCTGGACAAGAATTGGGCAGCGGACCTGATCCATGCCAACGACTGGCAGGCCGCGCTGGCGCCGGCCTACCTGACCTGGAAGGGCGTCAACCTCCCCTCGATCCTGACCATTCACAACCTCGCCTATCAGGGACTGTTCCCACAGGACTCGCTGCGCCGGATCGGCGCGCCCGAGAGTTCGTTCCACATCGAAGGGCTCGAGTTCTACGATCACGTGTCGTTCCTGAAGGGCGGCCTCGTCTACGCCTCGCATTTGACTACCGTCAGCGCGACCTATGCCAGGGAGATCACGACGCGCGAACTCGGCTGCGGGCTCGAAGGGCTGCTGCAGCGCCGCTCGAATGCGTCGGAACTGACCGGTATCCTGAACGGCATCGACGAAAGCTGGGATCCCAGCGCCTGCGCGGAGCTGGCGCAGACCTTTGCCCCCGGCGACTGGGAGGGCAAGCAGGCCAATGCCGACTACGTCCGCAAGCAGTTTGGCCTCGCGCTGTCGCGCGGGCCGCTGTTTGGCCTGGTGGCCCGTCTGGTGCACCAGAAGGGCGTCGACCTCGTGCTATCAGCCGCCGACGAAATCATCGCAGCCGGCGGACAGATCGTGGTGACCGGCAGCGGCGAGCCCCGGATTGAAGAAGCACTGGTCGACGCGCACCGGCGCCGGCCGGATGCGATCGGCGTCGTGATCGGCTTCAACGACGCGCAGGCGCGGCGGATTTTCGCCGGCAGCGATTTTACGCTGATGCCGTCGCGGTTCGAGCCGTGCGGGCTGAGCCAGATGTATGCGCAGCGGTTCGGATCGCTGCCGATCGGGCACCAGACCGGCGGGCTCGCCGAAACCATCAAGGACGGCGAAACCGGATTCCTGTTTGCCCAGCCGTCGGCGGAATCCTTCCTCGGCGGCGTCAGGCGCGCCTTCGATGCCTTCCGCGCCAAGGACCGGCTCGACGCCATGCGCCGCAGCGCGATGGCGCGGTCGTTCAGCTGGGATCTGTCGGCCTCGCTCTACAGCGCGCTGTATCGCAAGACGATCGCGCCCTCGATCATGGTGGGAACGCCGGCTACTCCGCCGCTTGTGGCATGACCTTCATGTGCTCGTGGAGAACGACGCCGGCGAGCGGATCGAACTGACCGACCCACGGCTTCCTCTCGAGCACCGCCCTGGTATGGCGGTAGCCTGCATCCCAGCGCTGCATGATGCCGGACGGGCTGAAATCGATATCCTTGGTGTGATCCTCGCGGCTGAGCTGGGGCGCCAGCAGCCGGACCACATGCATGCGCGTCGGACAGCCGTAGCCGGCGAGTTCCCGCACGGCCTCGCTGTTGCGCTCGGCCTCCGGCAGGCGCGCGGCGAGCTGGTTGATGACATGGCGCAGCCGATGCGCCTGCTGCTGGCGGGCGATGTGGCTGGCGATCCGGCTGGAATACTGCACGTCCTTGTGGCGGTTCAGCACCTCCGCCATCGTGGTCGGCTCCGGCCCGGACGGATTCCACAGATGCACCGCGAAGATCAGCGAGTTCTTGCGCGGATTGTCGTCGAACACGGCCTCCGTCGGCGTGTTTGATAATATGCCGCCATCCCAATAGAGCTCGCCGTCGATGCGGATCGCCGGAAAGGCCGGCGGCAACGCGCCCGAGGCCATGATGTGCCTGACGCTGAGCTCGCAATCGCGGCTGTCGAAATAGCGCATCTCGCTGCTGCGGACATGGGCGGCGCCGACCGTGAGGCGCGGCCTGCACTGATTGACCAGATTGAAATCGACCAGTTCCGTCAGCGTCCGCTCCAGCGGCGTGGTCGAATAATAGCCGGCATGGTCGGATCCGAGCGGATAGGAATCGCCGGCATGGGCCAGTGGATTGGGCCGGAAGAAGCCGGGAATGCCGTGGGTCACGGTCGACCAGTAAGCCAGCTTTTCATTGAAGCCCGGAAAGATGTCGCGAAAACTCCAGACCGGGTTCTGCTCCATCCGCTTCCAGAATTCGCGAAGGCGCGGCAGCCGGTTTTCCGGCGCGTTGCCGGCGATCAGGCTGGCGTTGATCGCGCCGATCGAGGTGCCGATGATCCAGTCCGGCTCGATGGCGGCCTCGTGCAGTGCCTGGTAGACGCCGGCCTGGTAGGAGCCGAGCGCGCCGCCGCCTTGCAGCACCAGAACGACCTGTCCCGGCTCCGAACCGCCGCGCGATCCGATATCGGACGATGAACGGACTTCCCTTGCATCGTACATGTCTGGCTCCCTGAATCTCAATGCGCGGTCCAGCCGCCGTCGACCGGCAGCGCGACACCGGTGATGGAGGCCGCCGCATCGCTGGCGAGGAACACGGTCAGCGCCCCCAATTCCTCGACGGTGGCAAAGCGCTTGTTCGGCTGCTGCGCCAGCAGCACATCGTGAATGACCTGCTCGCGGGAAATGCCGTGCGCCTTGGCCTGGCCGTCGATCTGCGCCTCGACCAGCGGCGTGTAGACGTAGCCCGGGCAGATCGCGTTGCAGGTGATGCCGTCTTCCGCCGTCTCCAGCGCGGTCACCCTGGTCAGCCCGACGACGCCGTGCTTGGCCGCGACATAGGCGGCCTTGAACGGCGACGCCACGAGGCCATGCGCGGACGCGATGTTGATGATGCGGCCGAACCTGTTCTGGCGCATCGCCGGCAGCGCCAGCCGCGTGGTGTGAAATGCCGACGACAGGTTGATCGACAGGATCGCATCCCATTTCTCGACGGGAAACTGCTCGAGCGGCGCGACGTGCTGAATGCCGGCATTGTTGACGAGAATATCGAGCCGGCCGTGACTGGCGACAGCGGTCGCGATCATTTCGGCGATCGCTTCGCGGCTCGTCATGTCGGCCGCGGAATAGCCGACACCGACGCCGAACTCGGCTTCGATCTGCTTGCGGGTTTTCGCGATCTCGGGCTGAGCGCCAAGGCCGTTCAGAACGACCACCGAGCCGGCTGCCGCCAGCGCCCGGGCGATCCCGAGCCCGATACCGCTGGTCGAGCCCGTCACCAGGGACACCTTGCCGGCCAGTAGTCGCGTAGCCGCAATACCTTGCGTCTTGAGCTGGATATTCATGGCGTCCTTCCGTGTGGGGATCAGCCGGTAGCGCTGACCATCGCTGGCCCCACCCTGCCCGGTCGCCTTCGCTTCAGGAAATGCCGTTTGGCTTCCAAAACCATACGCCGCCGCTATGGCGGTTATGGTGTCATCGCCTGATACGATCGGTTAGGATTCCGCCAGCACAGACCGGGGCACGGCCATGGAGATGCATCAGGTTCGCTATTTTCTCGCGGTCGCGCGCGTGCTCAATTTCACGCGCGCCGCCGACGAGTGCAACGTCACGCAGCCGTCGCTGACGCGGGCGATCAAGCAGCTCGAGGCCGAACTCGGCGGCGACCTGTTTCGCCGCGAGCGCCCGGCGGCGCAGCTGACCGAACTCGGCCAGCGCATGCATCCGCTGCTCAAGCAATGCTACGAGGCCGCGACCGGCGCGCGTGAACTTGCCTCCTCCTTCCGAAGCGGCGAAGTCGGCGCGCTGCGGATTGCGCTGACCCATTCGGTCGACCTGTCGCTATTGATTCCGCATCTCGACCAGATCAGGCGGATGTTCAACCGCCTGGAGTTTCGCTTCCTGCGTGGCAACGCGCGCGAGGTCGCGGAATATCTCAGGAAGGGCGAAGCCGAGCTCGGCATCGCCGCCGAGATCAGCGAGGAATGGGACCGGCTCGATACCTGGCCGCTGTTCACCGAGAATTTTCAGCTCGTCATCAACAGGAACCATCCGCTGGCGGCGCGCGAGACCATCGATTTCGGCGATCTTCGCGCCGAGCAATTGCTGTCACGCAATTACTGCGAACACGCCGCGCGGGTGAACACCTCGCTTCGTGAGCACGGCCTCGACGTCGATCGCTGCCATGAGATCGCCTCCGAGCGCGATCTGATCGAGCTGCTGGAAGCCGATATCGGCGTCGCCGTGGTGCCTGATACCGCATCGCTGCCGCCGACGCTGAAGCGCGCCAATGTCGAGGGGCTCGATGCGCGTCGAACGGTGAATCTCTACGGCGTCGCCGGGCGCGAACGCACGGCCGTGGCCTCCGCCGTGATGCGGATGCTGCGTGGCGCCGACTGGCGGCAGGTGATCGGCAAGCAGGCAGGCGCCTGAAACATCAAGCCGCGCTACCGCTCTTCGCTCGCGCTCCTGAGCGCGGCGATCAGGTCGTCGATTTCCATCCGCTTGCGGAAATCGGGATCGACGAAACGCGCCTTCACGCGGCCATCGCGGCCGACCACGAAGGTGGCGGGGATCGGCAGCACCCAGCCGTCATTGCCGTGAAAGCTTGCCATGTCCTGGTACGACAGCAATTGCCGGATTTCGCTGCCGAGCCAGATCGCGAGATTGAGCGACAGCGCATACCCGTTGTCGAGATCGGTCAGCACCGGAAACGGCGCATCCGCCTCGGACTTGAATTTCTCGGCATAGGCCTGAGTTTCCGGCATGATCGCGACCGTCTGCGCCCCCAGCGTCCTGATGCGGTCCTGGGCCTGGATCACCGCCCGCACATTCAGCCGGCAGTAAGGGCACCAATGGCCGCGATAGAACATCACCGCGACCGGACCTCGCTCGATCAGGGATTTCAGGCTGACCAGCCGTCCGGTCTCGTCCGGCAGCACGAATGGCGGCATGGCTTCGCCCGGCCGCGGCGCATTTTCGCCGCCGCCGTTCGCGTTGAGCCGCAGCACCAGGCGATCGACCGCCTCGCCATAGGCCGGAAAGATCTCCCGCCCCGCGGCGGCATAGGCCTCGAGTTGTTCGCGGAGCGAGCCGTCCATGTCGCGGCATCGCAGGAAGGCCTGCTTGAGACGTTCGGCATTGGCTGGCGATAGCGTGGTCGTCATGGCTTGCTCCGGCATTTTCATATTATTTCCGGCCCGGGCCGTCCCGCAAGGGTGGCCCGGACGCCGCGGCACGATTGATCTACGGCAGATAAAAATTGCCGGTCGGATCGAGCATGCCCGAGGCCGAATAGAGCTGGCCCTTGTCCATGAAGAACACGGTGTTGGCAGGCACCTTTCTGGCGTTCTTCATCATCGCGTCGTGGTTCATGGACGTGTCGGCCATTGCCATCGCCGACATCTTCCCCGGGCCGCCATACATATAGGCCATGCCGGATTTGAAGTCCCAGGCGCTCTGCGAGAAGGCGGTGCTGGCGACGGCGGCAAACGCCGCGACGGCGATCAGGGTCTTGGAAAGCGTCTTCATGGAAAATCCCTCTGCGTGGATGGTGACGCCCGCCAGTCGGGCGCTGGCTCATCAGAGACCGCAGCAACCGGCATGAGAAATGCCGTTGCACAATCGGTTCGATAGCCGTGGCGTATTGAGGGAGGCCGATAGTCCGCCCTCTCAGAGCAGCATGCATAGCGCCGCGCTATCGAGTCGAGAGCCAGCCGGCATTTCCTCCCGTACGAAAATTCCTTGATGGTGATGACATAGCCGGCCGGATCACATTGGGGCACGGCAAGACAGCAACAGAGGAGATCACGACATGTCCAGATCAGCCACCACGTCACGCACCATCAGCCAGGGCCTCGCGCTGGCCGCGCTCGTCGCCGGTTCGTTTGCCGCAGCTTCCGCGGCCGTTGCCGGCGAATGCCCTGTTGGCAAGATGCAGGCGAATGTCCGCCCGATGGTCGACCAGAAGGCGGTCGGCGTCAGCGACGTCACGCTCGGTTCGATCAATCTCGAGAAGCAGCCCGCCAACATCAGGGATCGCGAGCTGCGCTTCCGCAAGCTGACGATCGAGCCCGGCGGCATCGTGCCCTGGCACAGCCATGACGATCGCCCCGCGCTGATCTTCGTCCAGCAGGGCGAGATCGTCGAATATGCCAGCAATTGTTCGGAGCCGATCGTGCACAAGGCCGGCGAGATCCGGCCCGAGATCGCCGGCACCTCGCATTGGTGGAAGAACCTCGGCAAGGAGACCGTCATTCTCTATGTCGGCGACGTCCGCAAGGATCCGCACGACCACAACATGTAAGCGGTTGTAACGAGCGCCACCCGACGTCTCGTTGCCGGATGTGACGACCTGGGGTTCCCGTGTCGCCCCGCACGCCCAGGCGTCACATCCTTCCCTCTCCAGCAATGTGTTGAGGATGTCATGGCCGACATCGCCGCGCAGATGAAATCCGAAGCGATGGAAATGTCGGCTCATTCGCCGGGCGCGGTGCTGCGATCCCTCATCATCGGGCTGACAGCCTTTCTGACCGTGGTCGATCTGTTCGCGACGCAGGCGATTCTTCCCTCGCTGACCCGGCATTACGACGTGACGCCGGCCGCGATGGGCATCGCGGTCAATGCCTGCACCATCGGCATGGCCGTCGCCAGCCTCGTCGTCGGCTTCCTGAGCCCGCGCATCGATCGCCGGCTCGGCATTCTCGTCAGCCTGGTCGTGCTTGCGGTTCCGACCGCCTCCCTGGCCATCGCGCCCGATCTGACGACATTCACGCTGCTTCGCATCGCGCAAGGCCTCTGCATGGCGTCCGCGTTTGCGTTGACGCTTGCCCATCTCGGCGAGCAATGCAGCGGGGCCGATGCGGGCGGCGCGTTCGCGGCCTATATCACCGGCAACGTCGCAAGCAATCTGATCGGCCGGCTGGTATCGGCCGCGATGGCTGATACGTTCGGGCTGGCTTCGAACTTCTATTTCTTTGCGCTGCTCAATCTTGCCGGCGCCGTGCTGGTGTATTTCACCATCGCCCGAGTGAAGCCGATGCAGGCGATCGCGGCGATGCAATCGCCGTTCGCGGCGACGCTCGCGCATTGGCGCAATCCGGCGCTTCGTTCGGCCTTTGCCATCGGCTTCTGCATCCTGTTTGCCTTCATCGGCACCTTCACGTTCGTCAATTTCGTCCTGGTGCGCCCGCCGCTGTCGCTCGGGCGGATGGATCTCGGCTTCGTCTATCTCGTCTTCGCGCCTTCCGTGGTTACGACGTTGTTCGCCGGCAAGGCCGTGCAACGCGTTGGCCTACGGCCGGCCATCTGGAGCGCGCTTGCGCTTGCCGCCCTCGGCCTGCCCTTGATGCTGTCCTCGCATCTGGTGGAAGTTCTGGCCGGCATGGTTCTGGTCGGCGTCGGCACGTTCTTCGCGCAGGCCTGCGCCACCGGCTTTGTCGGATTGGCCATCAGCGACAACCGCGGCATCGCCAGCGGAACCTACCTCGCCTGCTATTTCCTCGGCGGGCTCGCCGGCAGCGCCGTGCTGGGACAATTGTTCGACCGGTTCGGATGGGCCGCCTGCATCGCCGGTGTCGGCGCGGCGCTGTTCGCCGCGGCGCTGCTCACCGCGCGCCTCAAACTTGATCCGCGGTCCGCCGCGTCTCCGGCATGAACAGCCAGATCACGGTCAGCCCAAGGGCTGCGACCCCGGCCAAGCCCATGAAGGCCGTGCCGCTGCCGAAGGTGTCGCTGATATAGCCCGCCAGCACCGTGCTCAGCGACGCGCCGATGCCGGTCGCGGTGCCGACGACGCCCTGCGCCAGGTTGAAGTGGCCGCTGCCGAACGCGACATCGGCCACGATCAGCGGCACCATCACGCTGAGCACGGCGGCAGTGATGCCGTCGAACACCTGCACGGCGACCAGGAGATACGGGTCCCGGACCACAGCGAACAGCAAACCGCGGATCGCCAGCGCGGCGAATGCCAGCAACAGCAGCGGCCGCCGCCCCCAGACCTGCACCTGGCGCCCGACCGAGGGCGAGGTCAGCGCCACGATGGCCTGCGGCACGATGATACAGGCCGCGATCAGGACCGGGGCCCATTGGCTCGATCGTGTCGTGACCACGCCGGCCATCAGCGGCAGCATCGCGGCATTGGCGAGCTGAAACAGCATCACGCCGCCGGCAAAGATCAGGAGCGGCCGCTGCCGCAGCAGATGGAAGACGCTGGTCGCTTCCTTGTCGGGAACCTCGCGCACCACGGCGCCATGCGATTGCGCCACGTCGATTTCCTGCTCGCGGATTCGCCAGAGCGCGAGCAATGTCGGGATAGCCAGCAGGAAGGTGACAATGAATACCGCCCGGTTCGATATCAGGTAGCCGGTTGCGCCCATCAGCGCCGCGGCCGATCCATTGCCGAGCGATGCAAAGCGGGCGTTGCGCCCGAGCCGCTCCCCGATCGCGTACGGCCCGACCAGGCCGAGACTGATCGCCGCAATCGCCGGCCCAAGCACGCAGCTTGCCAGCGCATGCAGCGCCGCCGCCGCCGTTACCACCGGAAAGATCGGCCACAACGCATAGGCCAGCGCGACGCAGCCGATGGTCGCTACGGCGAGGCCCGCCACCAGCCGCTCGGAGCGCGCGGCATCGACGATGGCGCCGCCCGGAATTTGCCCGAGCAGGCCGATGATGCCGCCGATCGACAGCACGAAGCCGATCTCGACCTGTGTCCACTTCTGCGTCGTCAGATAGACGGCGATGAACGGGCCGAAGCCGGTCTGCACGTCGGCGAGAAAGAAGATGAACCAGTCGAGGCCGCGCTGGCTTCCGCGCGACGGCTTCGGCCGCGTATCGGGTGCGGGCGGAAGCGGCACGACATTGCCTTCGCCGGACCGCTCACGGCGATCGCCGGTCATCCGATCGTGCGAATGGGACGGACGTGCGACCAGACCCCTTCTCCCCTTCAAGTGCGCATGATCTTGCCGGAAGACCGGCATCCACTTTTCCGGATCACGCTAATGATCAAAATCCCAGGGCTGCAAACGGCCGGCCGCGCCGAGAACGATCACCGGCGCGTCCTCTTTGTATTCGGGCGCGGCCGCCACCTGGGCCTTGGTCAATTCGAGCGTGATGCTGTCCTTCTTGTTGGCGACGGCGCCGAAGCGCATGGCCTTCCAGTCGACGACGATCTTGCGGCTGCCGACGCCGAGAAAGCCGCCAAAGTCGATCACCGCCGCGCGCACCGTACCATCGCGATCCACGATCACGTCGACGACGCGCCCCATGTCCTCGTTCGCCGCGCTGCGAACCTCGCGGCCGAGAATGCCGTGGGCATCCCTCGCCCCGATCACGGTGACCGAGGGCGGCGGCGCCGGCTCCTTGGCGGCATCGACCGGCGTCGTACGCGCCCCCTGTGTCGTCGCCGCATCCTGCGCGACAGCGGCCGTTGGGCCGGCCGCGAGGCCCGCCACTAAAGTCGCAACGACAATACCTATGCGCATGAGCCCCTCCCGACTTTTAGCTGCATGAGCCGCGCACGGCGCCTAATGCGTCAACACGATCGACACCTGAATCTGGCCGCGGGTCCGCAGCACCTCGAGCGACACCTCGCCGTTATGGCGACGAACCCTCAAGTCCACGCTGGAAGGCCCGAGTCGCAGATCACGCAGCACCACCTCGTTCAGGAATTCCGGCAGGCGCGGATCGCGCAGGCGAATTTCGCCGCGCGCGGCATCGAATTCGAGGCCGAGCGCCGCTTCCAGCAGCGTGAACGGCGTTGCGCTGGCCCAGGCCTGCGGCGCGCAGGCGACGGGATAGAGCACCGGGCCGCGCCGCTTCTCGCGCTGGAAGCCGCAGAACAGTTCGGGCAGCCGTCGCAAGTCCATGTAACTCGCGGTATCGAACAGGCCCTTGAACAGCAGCGCCACGGAATGCTTCAGACCGTAGCGCGCGAAGCCGAGCGCGATCAGCGCATTGTCATGCGGCCAGATCGATCCGTCGTGATAGGACATCGGATTGTAGCGGGCTTCGCCACGCGCGATGGTGCGGATGCCCCATCCCGAAAAGAACTTTGGGCTCATCAGATCGGCCGCGACCAGCCGCGCGCGCTCGTTCCTGACGATGCCGGTGAACAGAAGCTGGCCGGCATTCGAGCTTCGCACCTTGCACGGCCGCTTGGCGCCGTCGAGCGCCAGCGCGTAGGTGCCGAGTTCCTCACACCAGAACGCCTGCTCGAATCGATCGGCCAGCAGCAGCGCTTCGGATTCGAGCTTCGCCGCCTTCTCGATCAATCCGAGCCGCCGGGCGCAGCGCGACGCCAGGCGCTTGCCGGCGAAGACATATCCTTGCACCTCCGCCAGCGCGATATAGCCTTCGGCGAGTTGTCCATCGGCATGGAAGATCGCGTCGTAGGAATCCTTCCAGCCCTGGTTGGCAAGCCCCTGCTCGGTGGCGCGCTGATATTCGACGAACCCGTCCCGGTCGGGATCGCCCGGGCCGTCGATCCATTGCAACGCGGCTTCGATGGAAGGCCACAGTTCGGAAAGCGTCGCCTCGTCGCCGGTGCGTTCGACATAGAGGCCGGCCAGCAGGACGAACAGCGGAGTCGAATCGACGCTGCCGTAATATTGCGCGAACGGAACTTCGCGCAACGCGGCCATTTCACCGCCACGCATCTCGTGCAGGATCTTGCCGGGCTCGGCGTCGGCGCGCGGGTCGGTGGTCCTGGCCTGGAAGAAGGCGAGCCGGCGCAGCACGCCCTGCGCGATCCGCGGATCGATCCACAGCATCTGCAGCGCCGTGATCAGGCCGTCGCGGCCGAACGTGGTCGAATACCAGGGGATGCCGGCATAGGGGTAGCGGCCCTGCGGCGTTTCGGTCATCAGCATGTTGAGGTCGGCCATCGCCCGGCACAGCACCTCGTTGAAGATATTGTTCGATGTCTCGATGCTGGCCGCGCCCACGGTCAAGCGCCGCATCTCGCGGCGATGCGCCAGCAGGCCGCGATAGAACGGCGCCGGCTTCTGCATGATCGGCTTGTTGCAGGATACCGCGACGAACAGCGCGGTCACTTCCTTCGGTGCCAGTTCGAGATGGTAGGTCGCCGAATTGACGGCGAGCCGCGTTGGCCTCGGCTCGAAATGCAGCGCGGTGATGCGGGCCTGGCGATCGAGGCCGCTATATTCCAGCACGACATCGCACGGGCCGAGCAAGCGGCTGGAGCCGGTTCCACGGCGCGGCCGGCGCTCGCCGCGAACCTCGAACAGGTCGGCGAAATCATTGTCGAACCGCAGCGTCAGGTCGAAGCTCGCCGGCCGGTCGCCATGATTTTGCAGCGCGATGCGCTGATAGGCCGTGCCACGCCACAGGAAGATCGAGCGCACGATGTGCAGCGTGTCCTTGGGCAGCACCAGCCTTCCGCCGCGATAGACGTCGGAATTGGTGAGATCGACCGTCAGCGCCGAATTATCGTCGCGCAGGTTGGAGCCGAGCAGCAGCGGCTGGACCTCGTCGAGCACCATCTCGAGCCGGGCGAGATAGCGCGTATCGGCGTTGAACAGTCCATCGGGGCCGCCGGCCGATGCGCCGATGTCGCCATGGCTGTCCAGCACGATGAAGGTATCATCATGCTTGAGCGAGCGGCGTTGCCGCGTCGCCGGCCCCGTCATCGGGATGTAGAACGGCGATTCCGCGACGTGTTCGGCAGCCTCGACGGCGATCAGCTGGCTGACTTCGGCTGTCATGTGAACCTCAAGCGATTTTCCTACGTTGCGACGAACGCAGCGGACTCAAAAACGCTACTGACAACGATCACGCCGCGTGGCTCGCCAGGCGTCCCAGTTCGCGCGCGACCAGTTCGCGGTAAGGACCCCTTCCCTGCACGAGAATATCGGGCGGACCGTCCTCGATGATCCGGCCGCCCTGCAGTACCACGACCCGATCGAAATTGCGCAGCGTGGCGAGACGGTGGGCGATGGCGATCACGGTCCGTCCGCGCATCAGGCGCGACAGCGCCTCGCGGATCGCCTCCTCGGATTCGCCGTCGAGCGCCGCGGTCGCCTCATCCAGCAACAGGATCGGCGCGTCCTTCAGGAAGGCGCGCGCAATGGCGATCCGCTGCCGTTGTCCGCCTGAAACCTTGGCGCCGCGATCGCCGACGATGGTGGCCATGCCCTCGGGCAGATCCTCGATGAAATCGCAGCGCGCCGCGATCGCCGCGCGCAACACCTCGTCGTCGGTGGCGTTCGGCCGCCCGTAGCGGATATTCTCCATGATCGAGCGGTGGAACAGCGAGATGTCCTGCGGCACCACTGATATCGCCTCGCGCAGGCTTTGCTGCGTCACCCGCGAGATGTCCTGGCCGTCGATCGTGACGCTGCCGCGCTGGATGTCGTAGAAGCGCTGCAGCAGCATGAACAGGGTGGATTTGCCGCCGCCGGAATGGCCGACAAGCCCGACCCGCTGTCCGGGCTGAATGCGCAGCGAGAATTTCTCGAACACCTGGGAACCGCCGGGATAGTGGAACGCGACGTTGTTGAAGGCGACGGCGGCGCCGCTGCGGATCAGCGGCTCGGCCTCGGGATGATCTTTCAGCTCATGGGGCAGCAGCAATGTCGCAATCGCCTCGGTGAGGCGCGCGACATGCTGGGTCACATCGACCAGCGCCACCGCAAGATCGCGCGTCGCGCTCAGGATCGAAAGCCCGAGCGTACAGACGAGAACGACGTCACCGGTGGTTGCCCTGCCGCTCTGCCACAGCATGATGGCCCATGCGAGCAGCGCGATCGTCAAAACGATGGTCACGACAGCGTGAAGAAGCCGCAGCTTCTCCAGATAGCGCAGGCTGCGGCCGCGGGCATCGAGTTCCCGCTCGACGGTAGCGTCGAACCGGTCGTGTTCGTAGCTGAGGCCGCAAAAGGCACGGACCAGCGGCAGGTTGCTGATGACGTCCACCATCTCGCCATCAACAGCGGCCGCCTTGTCGGCGAAATCGTCATGAAGCGGCTTGCCTGCCGCGGCAAGGCGGAACATCGCCATCAGCATGATCGCCGCGATCACGATCAGGCCGGCGGACATCGCAAGGCTCACCGTTCCGATCAGGAGAATTGCCGACACGGTCGCGATGCACGGCGGCAACACATTCCATACGAACATGTTCTCGACGGTGAAGACCGCGTTGGATGTCGCTGTGATGCGGCTGGTCAGCATGCCGGGCAGCCGGTCGGAGAAATAGCTGGGCGCGTGCCCGGTCAAGTGGCGGAACATGTCGCGACGAAGATCGCCGGTGACACCGACAAAGGTGAAGCTCGCGACCCAGCTCGCCACGCGCCACAACAGATTGTCGGCGGCGATCAGCGACATGAGGAATGCGAATGCCAGCCATACGTTGTTCGCGTGCGATGAGCCGGCGGTCAGGCTGTCGACAAGATTTTTTACGCCATATTGCGTGCCTACCGAACAGGCAACCGCTGCGACTACCGAAGACACAATGATGATGTGAGCCGCGCGACGCTGACGCAGATAGCGCAGGACGAATGAAAACGGACGTCGCGCATATCCTGAGAGATTGTCCATGAGTTCCGCAAACCTGTTGAGAGTGAACAAGAATCCCTAACGCCTGCCGCACACGACGACGTGAAGAGTGTCGTTTCGGATTTCCGCGCGCGCGGCCATCACCGCGCAACAATTCTGCAGCATCGAGATTTCAGTAAATCTGTTTCTGACAGATGGCATCAGCAAGACAGCCGTGTGGAGGAAGCAAGATGTGCTGATCGAAGGAACTTCGCAGATGCGGGAACGTTCCCGCTCCGGCACGCCGGTGTCGATCATGGGGCTGAGGGTTTAGTGCAACTACCATTCATGACAGGAGACGCAAACATGCGCATCGCGCAGGTCGCCCCGCTGACGGAGGCTGTCCCCCCTAAACTTTACGGCGGCACCGAGCGGGTGGTGCACTGGCTGACCGAGGAACTCGTGGCGTTGGGCCACGATGTCACGCTGTTTGCGAGCGGCGATTCCCGCACATCAGCAAAACTTGAAGCAACATGGCCGAAAGCATTGCGCCTCGACGGCGCGGTGCGGGACCCCAATGCGCTGCACATGGTGATGTTGGAGCGCGTGCGGCAGAAATGCGACGACGAAGAGTTCGATTTTCTGCACTTTCATCTCGACTATTATCCATTCTCGCTGTTCTACCGGCAGCCGACGCCGTTCCTGACGACGCTGCACGGGCGACTCGACCTACCCGAGCACCAGCCGGTGTTCAGCACGTTCTCCAAGGTGCCTGTCATCTCGATTTCCGACGCGCAGCGCCGACCGGTGCCGAAGGCCAACTGGGTGCGTACCATTCATCACGGGCTGCCGGAGAACCTTCTGACGCCACAGCAGGTCAAGCCTTCTTACCTTGCCGTGCTGGGGCGGATCGCGCCCGAGAAGGGCGTCGACCGCGCGATCCGGATCGCTGCCCGTTCCGGCCTACCGCTCAAGATCGCGGCAAAGGTCGATCGCGCCGACCAGGACTATTACGACGAGTTGATCGCGCCCCTGATCAAGGCGAATCCGCTGGTCGAGTTCATCGGCGAGATCAGCGACCGCGAGAAATCCGACTTCCTGAGCGGCGCATACGGCCTGCTGCTCCCGATCGACTGGCCCGAGCCGTTCGGGCTCGTGATGATCGAGGCGATGGCCTGCGGCACGCCGATTATTGCCTATAACCGCGGTTCGGTTCCGGAGATCATCGACCCCGGCCTCACCGGCTTCGTGGTCGAGGACGAAACCAGCGCGGTCGGCGTGATCGATCGTCTCATCGCGCTCGACCGCACCGCCGTCCGCAAGCAGTTCGAAGCCCGCTTCACCGCGCGGCGCATGGCGCTGGATTACCTCGCCGCCTATCGCAGCCTGCGGGAGCAGGCGGGGCCGCGGATCAAGCTGGTCAGCAGCGCGGAGTAGCTCAAAGGCCACGGTCATTCCGGGATGGTCCGTCAGGACCAGACCTCAGGTGCGCAATTGCGCACTGGGAAATCTCGAGATTCCGGGTTCGCGCTTTCGCGCGCCCCGGAATGACGATCCCTCAACTCACCGCCGTCCGCTTCGGCTCGACGATCTCGAACATCCGCGGAAACTCGTCCATCAGCATCATCAGTTCGCCGAGCCGCATCGGATCGCCGCTGACCATGATCTTGCCGGCACCGACCGCATCGGGGAATGTCGTCAGCTTGGCGATCACTTCATCGAGCACGCCGCGCGGCAGCGTGAAGCCGGCGTGGGCGTCCGCATCTTGCGCGCCGGCGACGTAAGTCAGCGCGCAATTTTCCAGATTGAGCACGAAGGTCTCGCCGGTGTCGGTGAAATTCCAGTTCAAGACGATGCGCTTGCCTTCGGCCTTGGTGCCGTTGAGGCGGACGCCGAGCACGTCCCAGAGCTGTTCGGTACGCAGCGCCGCCAGCGTCTCGCGCGGCATGGCGGCGCGCGGCGGCGCCTTCGGCATGCCATGGCGCAATTCCTGCGCGCCGAACAGATAGGCGTTGCGCCAGGTCGAACTTTCAGAGGCATAGCCGAGCTGCTCGAAGGTGTCGGCGAGCATGGCGCGCGCCGCCTGGTTGTCGGGCTCGGCGAACACCAGATGGCTCACCGCTTGCGCCACGAAGCGGAATTCGCCCTTGGCAAAATCCGCGCGGGCCCGGGCGAGGATCGCGTCCGCCCCGCCCATGTACTCGACATATTTCTTGCCTGATTCCACCGGCGGCAAGGGATCGAGGTTGACGGGATTGGCGTCATACCAGCCGAGATATTTCTGGTAGATC
Source organism: Bradyrhizobium sp. (assembly GCF_036735945.1). Classification (GTDB taxonomy): domain Bacteria; phylum Pseudomonadota; class Alphaproteobacteria; order Rhizobiales; family Xanthobacteraceae; genus Bradyrhizobium. The sequence goes on from NZ_DAINNI010000058.1 coordinate 23,044, forward strand.
GCCTTCACATTGTGCCTGATATGGCCGTAGTAGCCGCGGCCGTGCCAAGCGCCCTCGAGGCTCGCAGGCAGGCGGATGGTTTCCGCGATCTCGGTTGCGGTCAGGCCGTGGTTCATCAGGCGGATGGTCTGGTCATGCGCGAACTTGTAGAGGTCGCGCTGCTGGCGGATCATGGTGTCGATGCGCTCCTGGCCCCAGACCGGCCAGTGATGCTGGCCGCACATCGCATCCGCCTTGCCGCCCCACATCTGCAGGGCTTCGCCGAGATATTTCGACCACGCCAGCGCGTCGCGCACATCGGCGCCGCGGAACGGCAGCAGATTGTGGAAATTATGCGTGCAGTTTTCCGCGAGATTGAGCAGTCTGTAGCGGTCGACGAAGAAATGCATCTCCGCCGGCGCTTCGCTGTTCGGCGCCATCTGGAATTCGAACTCGACGCCGTCGATGGTCCGCCGGTCGCCGGTCGCGATGATCAGGTCGGTCGGGCGCACCAGCGCGACCGCCCCCGCCGCCATGGTCTTGCCCAGCCCGCAATCCACCTGCCCGCGCACGCCCTTGGCGAGGAACGGCCCGAACTGATATTGCGCGCGCCGCAGCATCGCGGGGCCAGCGATGATGTTTTCGGAAACCGCGTGCTCCATGAACAGATTGGGCGCGATGACCGGCACCGTGCCGCCGGCGAGCGCCGCATCGTCAAGCACGCCGCGCGCGCCGCCCCAATGGTCGGTGTGGGTGTGAGTGAAGATGACGGCGGTGACCGGCCGCTTGCCGCGGTGCTGGAAATACAGCTCCATCGCGGCCCGCGCGCCCTCGATCGAGGTCAGCGTATCCACCACGATCACGCCGCGGTCGCCCTCGATCAGCGTCATGTTGGCGATGTCGAGCCCGCGCACCTGATAGACGCCGGGCACGACCTCGAACAGGCCGTGATGCATGTTGAGGCGCGACTGCCGCCACAGGCTGGGATCGACCGTCGGCGGCGCCGCTTCCGCCGACAGGAAGCCGTAGGCCTCGAGGCTCCAGACCGTCCTGCCCTGCGGCGACGTGATCTTCGCGTTCTCCACCGTGCCAAGAAAGCCGCGCGCGGCATCATCGAAATCGCGCGTGTCGGCAAATGGCAACGCCTTCAGCGTCGCCGCATGCTGCGCGATGACGGAAGCGGTCGCGTCCTTCGGAGATTCCGTTGCTTCGATCGTGGCTGATTGGCTCATGGCTGTTTCCCTCCTCGCAACTCAAACTGACCTTCAGAAATTCGGCCCTGGCGGAACGCGATCCCCTCGAACTGGCCGCTGCTGCGCCAGCCCTCGATATATTTGAAGTAGGCCATGGCCCCTGCGGGATGGCCGACGTTGAGCTTGGCGGCCGGGCCCGGCTCGCGCCCTTCATTGTTGTAGTAGCCGGGCGTGCAATCCGGCGAGCCGATCATGCGGCCGGCGCCGGTCAACAGCAGCTCGACCCATTGATCCTCGGCTTGCTTGCTGACCTCGATTTCCTTGAAGCCGTTCGCCCGCGCATGCCGCACCAGCAACGCGATCGTCTTCGCGGCGTCGGTGAGATTGTGCGGGACGTTGGAGATGAGATTGGCGCCCTGCGCCGGCTGCACGAAGAACGCGTTCGGGAAGCCGTGGACGTGAACGCCGTGCTTGCTGCGCATGCCCGATGCCCAATAGTCCGACAGCTTGGCGCCGCCGCGGCCGACGAGGTCGAAGCCCGCCCGCCGCTTGTATTCGGTGCCGACCTCGAAGCCAGACGCGTAGATGATGCAATCGAGCGCATACTCCTTGCCCGCGACCACGACGCCGTTTTCGGTGATGCGCTCGACGCCCTTGCCGTCGGTATCGATCAGATGCGTGCCAGGGGTGTTGAATGCCTGCAGATAGGAATCGTGGAAGCACGGCCGCTTGCAGAGCTGGCGATACCAGGCCTTGAGCTTTGTCGCCGCTTCACGGTCCTGCACGATGCTGTCGACCCGCGCGCGGATTTCCTCCATCTTCTCGAAGTCGGAATCCTCGAACGCCGCCAGCATATTCGGTGGGGTTCGCTGCTCGCGCGGCAGATCCATGATCCTGGCGCGGATGCGCCGCGACAGGTCGGTCCAGCCGTCCTGCACCAGATCCTCTTCCGCGGAGCCGCCGGCCTGGTTCGCCGTAAAGTTCTCCAGCCAGCGCTGCTGCCAGCCGGGCGTCGCGATCCCGGCGAACCACTCCCGATCGATCGGCGCATTGGCCCTGACGTCGACCGAGGAGGGCGTGCGCTGGAAGACGTAGAGATCCCTGCAGGCACGGGCGAGATGCGGCACACACTGCACGGACGTGGCGCCGGTGCCGATGACGCCGACGCGCTTGTCCGCGAGCTTTTCCATCAGCGCGCCGGACGGATTGCCGCCGGTGTAATCGTAATCCCAGCGGCTGGTATGGAACGAATGCCCCTTGAAGGACTCGATGCCGGGAATGCCGGGTAGCTTCGGCACATGCAGCGGTCCGGTGCCCATCCCGACGAACTCCGCGGTGAAGTCATCGCCTCTGTTGGTGCGGATGCGCCAGCGCGTTTCAGCTTCATCCCAGTCGAGGCTTACCACCTCGGTGTGAAACAGCGCGTTGTCATAGAGGCCGTATTGCCGGCCGATGCGTTGGCAGTGCGCGAGGATCTCCGGCGCATGCGCGTATTTCTCCGACGGCATGTGGCCGGTTTCCTCGAGCAGCGGCATGTAGACCATCGAGGCGGTATCGCATTGCGCGCCGGGATAGCGATTCCAGTACCAGGTGCCGCCGAAGTCGCCGCCCTTCTCGATCACGCGAACGTCCTTCACGCCGGCTTCCACAAGCCGCGCTGATGTGACAAGTCCGGCAAAGCCGCCGCCGATGAAGGCGAAGGTGACGTGATCGGTCTTCGGCTGGCGCGGCGTGACCGGCGTATAGGGGTCGTCGAGATAATGCGCGAGCTGGCCTGCCACGCGCAGATACTGGTCGTTGCCGTCAGGACGCAGCCGCTTGTTGCGCTCCTCCAGATATTTTTGCCGCAGCCGTTCCTTGTCGATCGCAGGACCCTGCGACGTCGGGGCTGGTTCGGTCATTGTCATCCGGAGCGCCTTTCAGAAATTGCGGAATGCCCGTCATTACCACCGTTCAGGATGGATGGGCGGACAGATATGGCGAGCCTGCAATCGACCAGGACGGCATCGATTCCATGCGGAAGATTTGCCGCAGGTGCACCTCGTCGGGGCCGTCGCCGATGCGCAGCAGGCGTCCCCAGGCCAGCGCCTGATGGATCGGAGTGTCGTCGGAGCCGCCCATGGCGCCGAACACCTGCATGGCGCGGTCGGCGATCCGCTGCAGCATCGCCGGCACCGCGACCTTGATCAGGGAGACGTCGCGCCAGGCGCCGTGATGACCGGCCCGGTCGAGCATCCAGGCGCAGCGGTAGGTCAACAGGCGCGCCTGTTCGAGCTCGACGCGGGATTCGGCAATCCAGCGCTGCACGGTGTCGTATTGCATCACCGTGCGGCCGAAGGCGGTGCGTTCCGACGACCGCACCATCATCAATTCGATCAACAGCTCGCACAGCCCGATCGAGCGCATGCAATGGTGGATGCGCGCCGGCCCGAGCCGGACTTGCGCGACCTTGAAGCCCTCGCCCTCGGCGCCAAGCAGGTTCTCGCGCGGCACCCGCACATTGTCGAAGCTGAGTTCGCCGATCGGGGCGACGTGATCCTCGCACCCCATCCAGCGCAGCCGCCGCACCAGGCGAACGCCCGGCGTCGCCATCGGCACGATGATGCAGGAATGCCGGCTGGTGCGATCCGCGCCTGAATCAGTCACGCCCATCACGATCAGGAAGCTGCATTTCGGATGCGCCGCGCCGGTGATGAACCACTTCCGTCCATTGATGACGTAGTCGTCGCCGTCGCGCACCATGCGGGTGGCAATGTTCGTCGCGTCGGAAGAAGCGACATCCGGCTCCGTCATGCCGAATGCCGAACGCGTCTTCGCTTCCAGCAGCGGATGCAGCCAGCGCGCCTTCTGCTCCGGCGTCGAGCAGTTCTGCAGCGCGATCATGTTGGGCACGTCGGGCGCCTGACAGTTGAAGGCCTCCGGCGCCCAGAACAGCCGGCCCATGATTTCCGCCAGCGGCGCGTATTCGAGATTGGAAAGCCGCGTGCCCGGCTCGCCTTCGGCAAGTTCGGGAAGACCGAGATTCCACAGGCCCGCCGCGCGCGCCTTGCGCTGCAGATCCTCCATGAACGGCGCGGCTTCGCCCTTGGCGGCATGATCGAGCCAGGCGCGATGGCGCGGCAATACCTCGCCGTCGAAGAACGCCTGCAGCTTCACCCGCCAGGCTTCCGATCGCTCGGACAGATCGAAATTCATACCGGCTCCCCGTGCTTTTCGCGAACGAAATCGCATATCGAAACAATATGCGAATTCATTTCGATATATTGACATAATTAGGGAATAATGGTCAACTTCGGTTCATGGCAGTCCTGTCCAGCACCGATCCGCAGAAATCCCGGTCCCCCGAGGACCACGGCGATCCCTCCTTTGCGACCACGCTGGCGCATGGGCTCGACGTACTCGCCGCTTTCCGCAATCATAGCGGCTCGCTGTCGAACGCCGAACTGGCGCTGCATACCGGCCTGTCGCGGCCGACGGTGTCTCGGCTGACCTACACGCTGGAGCAGCTCGGCTATCTCAAGCGCGATACCAAGGGACGCTTCCAGCTCGGGCTCGGCATCCTCGCCGCGGCCTATCCGGTGCTGTCGGCGCTGAAGGTGCGGCAACTGGCGCGCCCGCTGATGCGCGACTTCGCCGCCTATACCGGCGGCACCGTTTCGATCGCGATGCCGTTCGGGCTCGACTTCATCTATGTCGAGACGTTGCGCACCACCGATGCGGTGGCACATTTGCCTGACGTCGGCTTTGCCGGCTCGCTGGCGCCAACCGCCGTCGGCCGCGCCCTGCTGTCGCTCTTCACCAGACAGGAGCTCGACGATTACGTGGCAAAGGTAAAGGCCGAGCGTCCGGAAGAAGCTGACTATGTGAAGGCGCGTACGCTGCCCGATATCGAGCTGTGCAAGGAGCGCGGCTTTGCGATTTCGCTCGGCGACTGGCGGCGAGAGATCTTTGGCGTTGCGGCGCCGCTGTACCGTACGCCGTCGGGCGACTGCCTTTCCGTCAATTGCGGCATTCCCTCGTTCCGCTTCAATGCCGAGCAGATCGAACGCGAATGCGGTCCGCGCATGCTCGGCCTGGCGCGCAGCATCCGCTCGCTGGTGGCCAGCGACTGAAACACCCCCGCAAGAGGGGCAGAGAAGGTGCATCGCTCGACCGATGCGCGACATATGGGGAGGGAAGAATGAGCCGGATCAGAACCGCGCTGGGCTTCGCCATGGGCATCGCCTGGGGGGCGGCCATGCTGCTGCCTCATGCCGCGCAGGCGCAGAGCAATTATCCGAACCGTCCGATCCGGATCGTCGTGCCCTACCCCGCCGGCGGCATCGTCGACATCGTTGCGCGCGCGGTGACCGAACAGGTCGGCCGCGACTGGAAGAGCACTGTCGTCATCGAGGCAAGGCCCGGCGGCAACAGCAATATCGGCACCGCCTCGGTCGCGCGCAGCGAGCCCGACGGCTACACCTGGCTCGTCACGGGACCGGCCGCGCTGGTCAATCCGACGCTGTACAAGGACGCCGGCTGGGATGCGCTCAGGGATCTCAGATGCGTCGGGCTGGCCGTCTGGAATCAAAGTGTCGCACTGGTCCATCCCTCGATGCCCGCCGGCACCGTCAAGGAATTCGTCGAGATCGCGCGCAAGAAGCCGGGCGAACTGAATTTCGGCAACCCCGGCACCGGATCATCGATCGATCTGAGCGCGCAGAAACTGTTTCAGGCGGCCAATATCAAGCTCACCAATGTCGGCTACAAGGGCCAGCCGCAGGCCCTGCTCGATTTGATGACGAATTTGATGCATTTCGAGATCGTCTCGCTTGAGCTCGCTCTGCCGCACATCAAGGCCGGCAGCGTGAAGCCGCTCGCCGTGATGACCGACAAGCGCGTCGCCGACCTGCCGGACGTGCCGACGATAGCGGAAGCCGGATTCCCGGAAGCCACCTACGTGCCGTGGTACGGCATCTATGTTCAGGCCGGCACGCCTGATCCCATCGTCGCAAAGATCAATGACGGCATAAACAAGGCGCTGCAAAACCCGGACGTGCAGCGCCAGCTCGCGGTTGCCAACATCCCGGGCAAGCCGATGCCGCTGGCCGAACTCGCCGCATTGATGAAGGCCGACCACGACAAGCTGACGAAGGTGATCGCGACCTCGGGCATGGCACTGCAGTGAAGGGCAAAGCCACCGACCTCACCGCGTCATTGCGAGGAGCCTAGCGACGAAGCAATCCATTCCTCCGCTTGCGGCACTATGGATTGCTCACATGGGGAATGTGTGTGTCAAGGATGGGCAGCCACCTT
>NZ_DAINNI010000059.1:0-28742 GCF_036735945.1 Bradyrhizobium sp.
CCCAGCCCGGCGTCGAGATCCAGCAGGCCATGACCAAGGTCCGCGCCCAGGTCAATGAAGAGACCAACAAGGGCCAGCTCCCCTGGGGCCATACCAACCTGATCGGCGCCGTCTACCTCAACGGTGCCCCCGCACCGGGCGCCGTGGCGGCAGCCGCGCCGGCCGCGGGCGCTAAGCCGGGATCGGATGTCGAGTTGGAGTTCTGGCGTTCGATCAAGGATTCCACGAAGCCCGAAGAGTACAATGCCTACCTGACCAACTACCCCAACGGCCAGTTCCGCTCGCTGGCGCTGTCGCGGATCGCGTCGCTCGAGAGCGGCGCGAAGGAAAAGGAAAACGCGACCCGCAACCTGAGCACGGGTATCGACCCCGCGACCTTCAAGGACGAAGCCAACCAGACCACCGAGGACCAGATCGGTCTCGACAAGGGCCAGCGCCGCGACGTGCAGCGCCGCCTGACCGGCCTCGGCTTCGACACCAGGGTCACCGGCCAGTTCGATGCGCCGACCCGGGCCGTGATCGCGCGCTGGCAGACCGCCCGCGGCTATCCCAAGAGCGGCTATCTCAACAAGCTGCAGCACAAGGCGCTGTTGACCGAGATCGTCGCCGCCGCGCCGACTGCCGATGAGGAGAAGCCGAAACCGCGCCGCGCCGCCCCCAGCACCGCCCACGCGGCGCCCCAGGCAGCGCCGCAGCAACCGCCGCCGCAGCGCCAGTACAGCAACCCCGGCCCCGACCCGGCCGGCGCCGGACGCTTCATCGGCGGTGTCGTCGGCGGCATGCTGCGCTGACCGCCAATGTATCAAGCGAAAAGGCCCGGGATCACTCCCCGGGCCTTTTCATTTGCGCTCTGCTCATTTGCGCTCTGCAAATCTCGATCGCCGCGCGCTATTTGCCCGCCGCCTTGCGCAGCGCCTCGTTGATGCGATCCTGCCAGCCCGGACCGCCTTCCTGAAACCATTCCAGCACATCCTGGTCGATGCGCAGCGTGACCTGCTCGCGAACGCCGGGGACGGCGACCGTCTTGGGCGGCGCCTCCGCAACCTTGACGGTGGCGCGCTTGAAGGCGGCTTCGGCTTCGGTGCGCGCGTCATTCAAGGTTCGCGGCCGGCGGGGCTGGTCTGCCATTATCTAGATTCCTTCGAACAGCGCGGTCGACAGGTACCGCTCGGCGAACGACGGCACGATCGCGAGGATGGTCTTGCCTGCGGCCTCGGGACGCATGCCGATCGCCAGCGCGGCGGCGATCGCGGCGCCCGAGGAAATGCCGCCGGGAATGCCCTCCATCCGCGCCAGCGCACGAGAGGTCTCGATCGCGGTCGGGCCGTCGACCCGGACGATCTCGTCGATCACGGAACGATCCAGAATGTCCGGAATGAAGCCCGCGCCAATGCCCTGGATCTTGTGCGGCGTATGCTGCCCGCCTCCCAATACCGGGCTTTCCTCCGGCTCGACTGCCACGATCCGCAGGGACGGCTTGCGGGGCTTCAGGACCTGCCCGACACCGGTGATGGTGCCGCCGGTGCCGACGCCGGCGACGAAGAAGTCGATGTTGCCGCCGGTGTCGTTCCAGATTTCCTCGGCGGTGGTACGGCGATGTATTTCGGGATTGGCGAGGTTCTTGAACTGCTGCGGCATCACGGCGTTCGGCGTCGTTCGCACCAGTTCCTCCGCGGTCGCGATCGAGCCCTTCATGCCCTGCGCGGCCGGCGTCAGGACGATCTCGGCGCCGAGGAAGGCCAGCATCTTGCGCCGCTCGATCGACATCGATTCCGGCATCACCAGTTTCAGCCGGTAGCCGCGTGACGCCGCGACGAACGCAAGGGCAATTCCGGTGTTGCCCGAGGTCGGTTCGATCAGCACGGTGTCCGCGTTGATCGCACCGGCCTTCTCCATCGCGATCACCATCGCCGCGCCGATGCGGTCCTTCACGCTGGCGGCGGGATTGAAGTATTCGAGCTTGGCCAGGATGGTTGCGCTAACACCATTTGCCTCCGGTAATTTGCGCAGGCGAACGATCGGCGTGTCGCCGATCGCATCGACGATCGAGTCGAACACCCGGCCACGCCCCGGACGTTGCACTGCACTGGCGGCTGACGATGCATCCATCTCGGCACTCCTTGAAGATCACAGGCGGGAAATTGGCGCGCTCGCCTACTTAGGAGGCGGTCGCTTCGATGTGCAAGGCGGAATCGCAGGCGCGGAACATTCGCTGCATTGCAAAACAAGAGCGTGCGGATTATCGCGAAATCAACGCATTTGTGTTGCGACATCGTCAAAGATTTCTGCTTATACTTTGGTCGCGAACTGAAGCCGTGGTTCAGATCGCAAGGAGGTCACGATGGCAGCAATTGCTGAAGTCCGGTCGACCGTTGCATTCAGGCCAGATCCGCGTGGATGTGATTTGCCGACATGCCCTGTGTGTGCCGACACCATGGTGGCTGCGGAAGCTTCTGCATATCTCCACGACTATGTGATCAGCTATCTCTGGACCTGCGACACCTGCGGTTACGGATTCGTGACCAAGCATTCGGTCAAGCGGTTCGCCTGTAACTGAGGCCTATTTCGGATCAATGTCACCGCGCGCCCATCCGGCGCGCGTTTGCTTTTGGAACGTCTCGAATGTTCCATTCGCGATCGCCTCGCGCATGCCCCGCATCAGATGCTGGTAGTAGGCCACGTTGATTTCCGACAGCAGCATCGCGCCGAGTGTTTCGCCTGATCGCACCAGATGATGCAGATAGGCGCGCGAGATGTTGCGCGCGGAGAGCCAATCGCTCTCCTCGTCGAGCGGCCGCGAATCGTCGGCGTGACGCGCGTTGCGCAGATTGATCTGGCCGAAGCGCGTGAACGCCATGCCGTGCCGTCCGTTGCGCGTCGGCATCACGCAGTCGAACATGTCGATGCCGCGCGCCACGGCTTCCAGCAAGTCTTCCGGCGTGCCGACGCCCATCAGGTAGCGCGGGCGATCTAGCGGCAGCGCCGGCGCGGTCTCCTCGATCATCGCCAGCATCACCGCCTGCGGCTCGCCGACCGCGAGCCCGCCGATCGCGTAGCCGTGGAAACCGATCTCGACCAGCTCGCGCGCGCTGATGTGGCGCATCTCCGGAATGTCGCCGCCCTGCACGATCCCGAACAGCATGTAGCCGTCGGGCGCGCTCTCGAACGCGCGCTTGCTGCGCTCGGCCCAGCGCAGCGACAGAAGCATCGCGCGCTCGATGTCGTCGCGCTCAGCCGGCAGCCGCACGCACTCGTCCATCTGCATCGCGATGTCAGAACCCAGAAGCCGCTGCACCTCGATCGAACGCTCCGGCGACAGTTCGACCCTGGCGCCGTCGATATGCGAGCGGAAGGTCACGGCCTTCTCGGTGACCTTGCGCAGCTCCGACAGCGACATCACCTGGAAGCCGCCGGAGTCGGTCAGCATCGGCCCGTTCCAGCCCGTGAAGGTCTGCAGGCCCCCGAGCGCGGCGATCCGCTCGGCGCCCGGCCGCAACATCAGATGATAGGTGTTGCCGAGCACGATATCGGCGCCGGCATCGCGCACCTCGCGCCAGTGCATGCCCTTCATCGCGCCCGCGGTGCCGACCGGCATGAAGGCAGGAGTCCGTACCACGCCGTGAGGCGTAGTCAGGCGGCCGGTACGGGCTGCGCCATTGACGGCGAGCAATTCGAAATGATTGGGAAGACTCATGGCGCTGCTTATTGCTTGGCAGGAACGGCCGATCAACCGCCCAATGGATGAAATCTGACGCTTGGTGCCCAACACGGAAGCACTCGGGCTCCCTTGATGTTGGATGAAACTCGGCACGATTGATCGATTTCGCGCGTGGGCGTGGTAGCGCCAGATTTCATCCACCAGTGCACACTCCGAGCTGGCCCGCGCCCCATGCCGGACACAATTGAACCACCCGGGCGCGGCTTTTCGCTTGTTAAATAAAACGATACCGTATAGTTTTATGAAGATGCAGAACGGGACGCCGTGGACGACGAGGCCTGTGGCGGCAAATGTGCTTTACGATGGCTGATGGCGAATGCGTTTCCCCTGTTTCCTGACTGGATCGATCCGTTCCGACAGCCGGATCGGAACGACGGGCTCAAGCCTGCTCAGGTGGTCCGCCCTGCTATGCAGCCTCGCGCTGGCCGCCTGTACGTCGCTGCCGCGGACGCCCTACAGCGCAGCGGATGCAAACAATTCCCGCGTGCTCGAACTCGACGGCCTGCGGCGCTACACCGACGAGCCCGCCAGCAAGTTCCGCTTCGAGAAAGACGACCGCTCCCCGACCAGGACCTATCTTGCGCTCTCCGGCGGCGGCGCTGACGGCGCCTATGGCGTGGGCGTGCTGAACGGCTGGACCGCGGCCGGCACCCGCCCGAGTTTCTCGGTCGTCTCGGGCGTCAGCACCGGCGGCCTGATTGCGCCTTTCGCATTCCTCGGATCCGAATACGACGACACGCTGAGGGAGGTCTACACCAGCGGCATAGCGGAGAGTCTGCTCGACGATCCCAGCGTCATCCGCGTGCTCTTCGGATCCGGCCTGTTCGGCAATACCCGACTGCGCGAACTGGTGGCCCGCTATGTCGGGCCGGAGATCCTGGCGGCCGTTGCAGGCGAAAATGCCAGGGGCCGAAAGCTGCTCGTGGTGACGACCGACCTCGACACCCAGCGCACGGTCGTCTGGGACATGGGGAAAATCGCCGCGGTCGGTTCGCCCGAGGCGCTGCGCCTGTTTCGCGACGTGATGGCGGCTTCCGCCAGCATTCCCCTGGTCTTCCCGCCCATCCTGATCGAAGCCGAGGGCCAGGGCCGGCGCTTCCAGGAGATGCATGTCGACGGCGGCGTGACCGCTCCGGTGCTGACGCTGCCGGATGCCCTGTTCTTCCAGGGCCGCCTGCCCGGAAACAGCCGGATGAACATCTACATCCTCGTCAACAAGAAGCTCGAACGGACTTTTGAGCTCGTCTCCAACGGCACGCTCGAGGTCGCCTCGCGCAGCCTGTCATCGATCACCCAGTCCCAGACGCGCTCGGTGATCTTCTCGACCTATGATTTCGCCAGGCGCAATCGGTGGGGCTTCCACCTGTCCTATATTGAGCGCAACTATCCCGCCGCGCCCAAGGAGGGATTCGACACCGCCTATATGCGCACGCTCTACCAGCACGGCTATGAGAAGGCGGCGTCCGGCCACGCCTGGAGCTCGACGCTTCCATGAGCCACCCGGAACGGCAGCCCGCCTTTATCGTCGACGATACGGCCAATTCGGCCAGATTCGCGATGACGCTTCTTTTGCTGCGCGTTATAGAGAAATGACGACCATCACGACCGCGCAGGAATCATTGGGCATGGGGTTGACTGCGACCAAGGCGAGGCCGGCGAGACGAGACGTCCCGAAGTCGCGTGGCGGCCGGCCGACGAAGAGCGCCGCCATCGAGCGCGACCAGCGGCTGATCGAAGTTGCCACCCGTCTTTTCCTGGACCGGGGCTATGACGCCACCTCGCTTGATGCGGTTGCGGAAGCCGCCCGGGTCAGCAAGCCCACAGTCTATGCGCGCTACGGCGACAAGCGCGCGCTCTTTGCCGAGGTGCTGAGGCGCGAAATCGACCGCTGGCTTGCTCCGCTCGCCGAAGCGGCGGAAGTGCAACTCGCGCGGCCCTCGGACATTTCGGTCGAGCAGCGCCTGATCGAGGTCGGGCGCGAGATGCTGATGTTTACCTGCGGGCCCGATGCCGTCGCGTTCAGCCGCATGATGACGTCGCAGGCCATCAACTTTCCCGACATTGCCAAACTCGGCAAGGAAGAGGGCTGGACGAAGGCGGTTTCCACGACCGCACGCTTCTTCGATCATCTGGTCGCACAGGGCGTCATGGACGTCGAGGATACCGGCATCGCAGCCGAGGTCTTTCTCGACGTGGTCGTCGGTCACTCGCACCGCATGGCGACGTTCGGAGTGCCGCTCGAAATGAAGTCCGCCGAAAAACGCATGCGCTCGGCGATCAGGCTGTTCCTTGCCGGTGCGCTTGGGCCGCCGAGCCGCGTCCAGTCCGCCCCCAAAGGAACCGCTCGGCGGCGCCCTTCCCGCTGACAATTCCGTGAGAACGGCCTGTCGAGCCAGGAGCGTCATTGACCATAACTAAACGATACGGTATGGTTTTGTTACAAGCGCGGTGCAGGTTCCACTTCACTGGTCCCCGACGGAACTCGCGCCGCTCTGTTCGCCGCAAACAGTCCAGCCCCGTTTGCGACGCTTCCGCGGCCGACCCATATACCTCCAGGGGTCGGCCGCGCGTTGCATGGCGCGGTCCGGCCCTGCCGCCGGCCGCGACAGGCTGAAGGATGGAGACTGCAAGCATGCGCGCGCCGGGAAGCTGGAGACGGTTGCTTGCAGCCGCGCTGGTGGCGATCGTCCCCCCTGCCCCGGTCTATGCCATCGCGTCGCCGGCCGGCGAGCCGGGCTCGCCTGGCATCGAGGCCGAGGATACGGTTGCGGCCGAGCAGCAGGCGATGAACCGCGAACTCGAACTGTTCCGCGGCTCGACGATCTCGCTCAGCCAGGCGATGGCGATCGCCGAAGCCCTGCATGCCGGCGCGACGACCGCCGATGTCGCCTTCGATGGCGCGTCGGGCTCGCCGGTCTACCGGGTAAAGACCCTGCACCATGACCGCGTCTGGCACCACGCCATCGACGCCAGGACCGGCAAGATCGTCGGCGGCGAAGCCGCCCTACCACTGAAGGAACTCGATGCCGAGGACCGCAGCAATCTCGCTGCGCTCAAAACGGTCCGGCATCGCCTGGCAGAGGCCGTGCACGTGGCTGAGCACGCGGCATCAGGCAAGGCCATCAGCGGCGGCCTGATCCGGGAACGCAGCCGGCTGAATTTCGCGATCATCGTGATGAGCGGCAGCGACCTGAAGCAAGTGATCCTCGAGCCACCCGGCGCCGCCAAGCGGCGGTGACGGGCCGGTCTGCGGTCGCTGCAGTCCGGATCGGGCTAAAAGCCGTTGACGGCGGCGCCCTTCTGCCGCATAAACCCGCGCCATGACGATCTCGACCAAAACGACCGCGAAAACCAAAGCACCCTCCGGGGGCTCGGGAGCCGTGCGCGCGTAGTCGAACGATCGCAACATCCGAACCGAAGCCCCGCCTGAAAAGGACCGGGGCTTTTTTATTGCCGCAAAACCATTGACGCCCAAACAGAGGACAGACCCGTGAGCTACGAACCCGTTGTTGCCATTGCCGGCGTGACCGGCGCGGTCGGCGCCGAATTCATCGCCACCATGGACAGGCGCAATTTCCCCGTCCGCAAGCTCAAGGCGCTGGCGAGCGCCCGCTCGGCCGGCAAGACCATTGATTTCCGCGGCGAGAAGATCGTCATCGAGGAGCTCACGGAACGCTCGTTCGAGGGCGTCGACATCGCGCTGTTCTCGGCCGGCGGCGGCATTTCACGCAAGTTCGCGCCTGCAGCGGTAAAGGCCGGCGCGGTCGTGGTCGACAATTCCTCCGCCTTCCGCATGGATCCGAACGTGCCGCTGGTGATCCCCGAGATCAACGCAAACCGCATCCGCGACCACAAGGGCATCATCGCCAACCCGAACTGCTCGGCGATCACGGCGCTGGTGCCGCTGTGGCCGATCCACCGGCAGAACCGCATCAAGCGCATGATCGTCTCGACCTACCAGGCGGCGAGCGGCGCCGGCGCCGCGGCGATGGAAGAGCTGGTGGAGTCGAGCCGCGCCTACCTCGATGGACGGCCGTTCACGCCGAAGGTGATCCCGCTGCCCTACGCCTTCAACGTCTTCAGCCACAACACGGCGATCGATCCGGAGACCGGCTACAACGACGAAGAGACCAAGGTGATCAAGGAGACCCGCAAGATATTTGAGGACGAGCGTATCGCGATCGGCGTCACCTGCGTGCGCGTGCCGGTGCTGCGCGCCCATTGCGAGGCGATCACCTTCGAATGCGAACAGCCGATCACCGAGCATGACGTGCGCGCCATCCTGTCGAAGGCGCCGGGTGTCCGGATCGTCGACGATCGCGCGAAGAACTATTTCCCGATGCCGATCGACGCCTCGGGCCAGGACGACGTTCTGGTCGGCCGTATCCGTAAGGATCTCAGCGACGTCTCGGGTCATTCGATCTCGATGTTCGTCTCCGCCGACCAACTCCTGAAGGGCGCGGCGCTGAACGCGATCCAGATTGCAGAACTCCTGCCGCAGCGCGCGATGGCGTAAGGCTGTGTAGGCGAAGCGTGCCCACCATTCACACCGACGGTGCGGACCGGTGGTGGGCACGGCGCTTGCGCACCTTTGTCCAGCCCGCGCACTACTGGTAGGTCAACAGCCCTGACTCATGGTTCGCCGGTCGCGGATGATGTAGCTTCGCTCGCGTGAGGTCACGAAACACCGTCAAGCCAGATTGGGACACTTCAGGTTCAATTTATCAGCCAAGGTCACATCGACTGCTAACGCCGAACCAGGCAAATCAATAGCCGCTCGCATTGCAAGAGGCCGTCTTGTATCTGGCCGATATTCGCAGGGGAGTGTGTCATGCGATCCTTTCCAAAAGTAGCTAGCGCAGCACTTGCCCTGTGCATGTTGCTGCTATCATTTGGCTCCAGCGCTTTGGTCGAACCAAAAACGGAGGTAGCGGCAGCGGCCTCGGAATGGGGGCAAGCTATTGCCGGAGGCGATCCCGAAAAAGTCTTGACGCTCTATGCGGACGACGCCGTGCTCTGGGGCACGCTGTCGCCAAGCCTGCGTTCCAATCGGGCGGCGCTACAAGATTATTTCGTGAACGCCTTCAAGGTTCTGCCCGGTCTGAAGGTCGCCTTCGGCGATCAGTTGGTCCGCGTGTACGGGAATGCGGCGATAAACACCGGCTACTACACCTTCTCCTATGTCAGGGATGGCGAGGCGAAGAGCTTGCCCGCGCGCTACAGTTTCACCTACGTCAAGAGCGGCGAGCGTTGGCTGATCGTCGATCACCATTCGTCGGCCATGCCCTCACCACCGAAATAGCTCACCAACCTTTCAAGTGGCGATGTCCCTACCATGCAGGGGGGCAGAGCGGCGCCTCCACCCTACCGCAGCTACGCCCCCGTCACACGCCAGATGACGTTGCCAACGTCGTCGGCCACCAGCAGCGACCCGTCGGGCCCGCGCATGGCGCGCGGGCCGACGGTCATCGCTCGACTGCAAATATGCGCCATTCGCCGGGAACACCCTTGAGCGACCGGGTACCACGGTCGTCGAAGCGTAGCGCTGAGCCCGCCACCAATTCCTTTACGGTACCGGAGACCAGGACCTCGCCCGCGCCCGCGAGCGCCGCAACGCGTGCGCCGATATGGACGGCGATGCCGCCAACGTCATCGTCGCTCATCTCGCACTCGCCCGTGTGGAGCCCTGCGCGGATTTCGATGCCGAGCGATCTGGCCTCATCGGCAATCGCGCACGCGCAGCGTACCCCGCGTGCCGGTCCATCGAAGGTGGCCAGAATGCCGTCGCCAGTTGTCTTCACCTCATGCCCGCGAAAGTGATCAAGGTTGCGTCGGATCGTGGCGTGATGCGCGTCGAACAAATCGTGCCAGCGGCGGTCGCCGAGTGCAGCCGCCTTCTCGGTCGATCCAACAATGTCAGTAAAGAGAACCGTAGCGAGCACCCGGTCAACGCTGATCGGCGTCCGCGCGCCGGTCAGGAATTCCTCGATCGTATCCGCGATGAGATCGGCGTTGTCTCCGAAAAAAGGAGGGTGGTCGATTCCGGGAAGCTCGACGTATCGAGCGCCAGGGATATGCTGAGCAAGAAAACGTCCGCCCTCCACATTGATTGCTTTGTCTCCAGTCCGGTGAACGACAAGCGTGGGCACGCGGATCGTCGGCAGGATATTGCTGATATCGATCTGACTGTTCATGCGCATGAGCGCCGTCGCCGCGGCGGGGCTCGCCCCAAGGCGCTCAAATCGACCCATCCATTGCTGGGCGGCCGGATCGTTGGCAAGCGAGGGAAAAAAAACGGCGATGCTGGCGCCAGAACCCCACGCCTGATCGATGTATCCAAGGAACTCCGTCAGGTCCTTTTCGGTCGGTAGCCAGGACGAAAATTGCGCAAAGCCGCCGTAGAGTATCAGGGCACGGGACCGTGCCGGATAGGTCGCGGCGAACAGCGCCGCCAAGGACGCTCCTTCCGATGCGCCAAGGAGCGCCGCCTGCTCCATGTCTGCGGCATCCATCACTGCCCGCAGGTCGTCCATGCGCTGGTCGAGTCCCGGAAGCTCCGGGACGCGATCCGACATGCCTGTCCCACGCTTGTCAAACATTGCCACCCGGGCGAACGATGCCAGTCGCGACAGCCATCGAGCGACCTGAGGATGCTCCCAATAGACCTCAATGTTCGACACGAAATACGGAGCAAGAACCAGGTTGATCGGCCCGTCGCCAAACACCTGGTAGGCGATATGAACGTCGCCGCTCTTCGCGTAGCGAGTGACCGGCTGCATGGCCGCTCTCTCTGTTCTCGCCCAAACCTGAGCCTGCTGAAGTATAGCAGTTAAGGGCAGATCAGAAACGGACAATGTGGCGCCCAAACGACACCTTTGTCCCGCCCTACGCGCCCGTCACGCGCCAGATCACGTTACCGACGTCGTCGGCCACCAGGAGCGAACCGTCGGGCCCGAGCGTGACGCCGACTGGCCGCCCGTACGACACCTTCTCGTCGGGCGCGAGGAAGCCCGTCAGGATGTCCCGCGCCGGGCCGGAGGGGCGGCCGTTCTCGAAGGGCACGAAGACGACGGCGTAGCCGCTCAGCGTGCTGCGATTCCAGGAGCCGTGCTGGCCGATCGCCATGCCATCCGGAAAGCCCGGCAGCGTGCCGGCCGGCATCCAGCACAGGCCGAGCGAGGCGGTGTGGCCGCCGAGCGCATAGTCCGGCTGGATCGCTTTCGCCACCATGGCCGCGTCCTGCGGCACGCGGTCGTCGACCGTCTGGCCCCAATAGCAATAAGGCCAGCCGTAGAAGCCGCCATCGCGCACCGAGGTCAGATAGTCGGGCGGTGTCTCGTCGCCGAGGCCGTCGCGCTCGTTGACGACGGTCCAGAGCACGTTGGTGGTCGGCTCCCAGGCAAGGCCCACGGCGTTGCGCAGGCCGCCGGCGAAGATGCGACTGGTACCTTTGGCAAGGTCGAGTTCGTAGACCGCGGCGCGGCCCTCCTCCACCTCCATGCCCATTTCGGCGATATTGCTGAGCGAGCCGACGCCCGCATAAAGCTTCGTCCCGTCGGCGCTCGGCAGCAGGCTGCGCGTCCAGTGCCCGCCCGGCTTGAACGTCACGAGCTTGCGTCCCTCGGCAGTAATGCGGTCGGCGCCCGCGACATACGGGAAAGCCACGACACCGTCGGTGTTGCCGACATAGAAGGTGTCGCCGACCAGCGCCATGCCGAATGGCTGGCTCAATCCTTCCATGAAGATCCCGCGTCCCTCGGCGACGCCGTCGCCGTCGCGATCGCGCAACAGCGTGATGCGGTCGGCGCTGACGCCGAGCGCCGCGGCGCGCCGCATCGTCGCCTGCATCGCATAGTGGAACACGCTTCGCGGCGGCCCCGCGATCTGCGTCGATTCCGCGATCAGGACGTCGCCATTCGGCAGCACGTTGATCCAGCGCGGATGGTCCAGATCCTTCGCAAACGCATTTACCTTGAGCCCGGGCGCCGCGGTCGGCTTCTGCCCATCGCTCCAGCCCTGCGCCGAGGGCATCTTCAGCGTCGGGATCGCGCCTTGCGGCTTCGCCTCCGGGATGGAGGGCGCAGCTCCCCAGGCCGCCTTGGGCTGGGCGCCCTGCATTCGCCGCCAAGCCAGCGCGCCGGCACCGACCACCGCGACCGTCCGCGCAAAAACACTCGAAAAGTCCATGAAGTTCTCCTGCTGATCGCGCGAACGCTGCCCGGCCGCTCTATGTGTCGGTCTTCGCGGCGAATGTCCACTATGCGGCAGGTGCAAAACTGCGGCTGAATTTGAGACGCTGGAAGCGCCTACGTGCCCCACAGGGTCGCCGGATACCCGTGATGAAACCAGTCATCCTGGCCGAACAACCGACCAGGACGTTCCCTGTGAATCGCCCGGTCCTCTTATTTCGACAACCCGATCGGCTTGAGCGTGAAAGGCCCGGGATCTTTTCCCTTGTTGTCGCCGATGATGTAGGAAAGTTTGCCTTCGGCTACCCACGCCGTGTTGCCAACCTGCGTCACGGAAACCGGCTCGCTGAGACCATCCTGGATGGTTTCGACCTGTGCTTCGTCGCCCTTGATCGTGACCTTGTCGAGCTTGCCGTTGCCCTCGATCAACAGAAAGCCATCGCCAAACGCCCGCATCGCATCGGCATGGTCCAGCGCGCGCGACGGCTTGAGTTCCGTGACTGCGCCAGCCTTGCCGTCCTTGACCGCGATCCTGAACAGCTTCGCGGGGATGAAGGTCGTGACATAAACGTGGCGGTCCGAACCAATCGCAATGCCGTCGAGACCGACGCCATCCTTTGCCGGTGCCAACGCGGGATCGGTCGCCCAGATTTCAAGAACTGAAGCGCCTGGTTTCAGGCTGTACACATTTGGCGCGAAGGAGTCGCTGATATAGGCCGTGCCATCATTGCCGACCGCAATGTCGTTGCACAGCGATTTGGGATCGGGGAGCGCAAAGCTGCCCTTGGGGCCGCCGGTTGCGAGATCGAAGGTCTTGAGCCAGGCGCCCTTGACCTCGCTTGGCCCGGCGACGCCAAAGCCGCTGATGTCGTTGGAGCATACGTACAAGGTCCCGCTCTTCTCGTCGGCAAGCACGCCGAGCGTGGAGCGGCTGTCATTGGCGCCCGGTTTGACGAACTGTTCGGGCTTTCCGCCCGGCGCGACCCTGGCGACACCACCATTGTTGAAGCTTCCTACATAGAGCGTTCCGTCCCTGGTCGAAGTCACGCTCTCCGGAAAGCTCCTGTCGTGAACGCCGACAGGCGACGTTTCCGACCGAGCCGTGCCGGCCAGCAGAATGCTGGACATCAACGCGATCCCCGCCGCGCCAATTGCGCCCAAGGCAGGGCCTTTGGCCACGCCGGCCCTTGCTTCCTGCTTCATGATTGATCTCCCCGATCAGGCTGCACGGGCTGGAGGGCCGGCAGCTTCCAGTTCAATGACTTCCTCGTCGGTGAAAACCCGGCTGCGGGTCAGAAAGCGGACGCCCTCCGGGGCCTCTGCGGAGAACCCGGAGCCACGCCCCGGGACGACATCGATGATGAGCTGGGTGTGCTGCCAATATTCGAACTGCGCCGCGCCGATATAGAATTCGCAACCCGCGATCTTGCCCAACAGCAAATCCTGGGGACCTACCCTGAAGTCGCCCACCGGGTAGCACATCGGGGCCGAGCCATCGCAGCAGCCTCCCGACTGATGGAACATCAACGCGCCGTGCTGCGCCTTCAGACGTTCGACGATCTCGACCGCCTTGTCCGTGATTTCAACTCGATCGACCATGGCGTTTCCCCGAAAGAGCGAGCCGCGGATGCATCTCGCACCCGCGGCCCCAGTCGGCAGCGTCAGAAAAATCCGAGCGCCTTGGTCGAATAGCTGACCAGCATGTTCTTGGTCTGCTGGTAGTGATCGAGCATCATCTTGTGGGTCTCGCGCCCGATGCCTGATTGCTTGTAGCCGCCAAAGGCCGCGTGCGCGGGATAGGCGTGGTAGCAATTGGTCCACACCCGACCGGCCTGGATGGCCCGGCCGAAGCGGTAGGCGCGGTTGCCGTTCCGGGTCCAGACGCCGGCACCGAGCCCGTACAGCGTGTCGTTGGCGATCGACAGCGCATCGTTCTCGTCCTTGAACTTCGTGACCGAGACGACCGGCCCGAAGATCTCTTCCTGGAAAATGCGCATCTTGTTATGGCCGGCGAAGATGGTGGGCTCGACGTAGTAACCCTCCGCCAGTTCGCCCTCCAGTTTCGCGCGCTTGCCGCCGGTCAGCACCTTGGCGCCTTCCTGCTTGCCGATGTCGAGATACGACAGGATCTTCTCGAGCTGATCGTTCGAGGCCTGCGCGCCGATCATGGTCTCCGGATCGAGCGGATGACCTTGCTTGATCTTCCTGGTGCGCGCGACTGCCTTCTCCATGAATTTGTCGTAGATCGTCTCCTGCACCAGGACGCGGCTGGGACAGGTGCACACCTCACCCTGGTTCAGCGCAAACATGGCGAAGCCTTCGAGCGCCTTGTCCAGGAAATCATCGTCTTCGGCCGCCACGTCGGCGAAGAAGATGTTCGGCGACTTGCCGCCGAGTTCGAGCGTGACCGGTATGATGTTGTCGGAGGCGTATTGCATGATCATGCGCCCTGTCGTCGTCTCGCCCGTAAACGCAATCTTGGCGATCCGCTTGTTCTGCGCGAGCGGCTTGCCGGCTTCGATGCCGAAGCCGTTGACCACGTTGATGGCGCCGGGCGGCAGAATATCCGCGATCAATTCCATGACGACAAGAATGCCGAGCGGCGTCTGCTCCGCGGGCTTCAGCACGACGCAGTTGCCGGCCGCAAGCGCCGGCGCGAGTTTCCATGTCGCCATCAGGACCGGAAAATTCCACGGAATGATCTGCCCGACGACGCCGAGCGGTTCATGGAAATGATAGGCGACGGTGTCGTGGTCGATCTCGGAGATGCCGCCCTCCTGCGCACGCACGACGCTGGCAAAATAGCGCCAGTGGTCGACGACCAGCGGCATGTCGGCATGCGTGGTCTCCCGGATCGGCTTGCCGTTGTCGAGCGTCTCGACCAGCGCCAGCAGTTCGAGATTGCTTTCGATCTTGTCGGCGATCTTGTTCAGGATGCGGGAGCGCTCCTGAACGGAGGTACGGCCCCAGGCTTCCCTGGCCTTGTGCGCAGCGTCCAGCGCAAGCTCGATGTCGGCAGCCGTGGAACGGGGGACCTGGCAAAGCCGCTTGCCGGTGATCGGGCTGGGATTGTCAAAATACTTGCCTTCGACCGGAGCCACCCATTTCCCGCCAATGAAATTGTCGTAGCGATCGCGGATCAGAACCTGCTTCGAGACCTTGTCTAGAGCCTGCTGGTACATGGCATTTCTCCCTTGATGTGACGGGCGCCTTTTGGCGTCTGGCTTTGGCTGAATGCTTTGGAATTTATTCGCGTATGCGCGGTGCCCCGGTGAGCCGGAACACGCCTGGCGGCAGGTAGCAATGGCGAGCGTGGATCAGCATCAATTCGATGCTCCCGAGCGAAGCCGAAACTCAGTCTGCGCCCGCCGCCTGCCCGCCGTCAACGTTATATTCTATTGAATATCACGAACAAAAGATCGAGAATGGTGCGACGGCATCAGCAACGCGGAGCTTCAAGGAGCGAATGCGGCTCTCTTGATTGCTGCTGATCGGCTGAGCCTGGACGCGCCAGCATCGACGGAGCAGATCAATGAAACTCGAACTGACTGGCAACACCACGACGGCAATTGCGAGCAGGCAGCCGCGCTGCACATGCTGCGGCGGTGTGATCGAGACTTCGACGGATCAGGACATGTCACTTGGACTGAGCATATCGCTCGGGCTGGTGTCGGATGAGTGCGCCCTGATCTGCAAGAGCTGCACGGCGCAGTTGATCTCCGCCAACGCGGCAAACACGCCGCCCACGCGGCGACGGTAGTCGACTACGGCACCATACTTCTGCCTCACGCAGGTTCCCTGCGGGGGCGCCGTCACAGCGCCCCATGGAATTTGGACCACCGGCCCACCCCAGCGCAGAATGTGGCGAAAAACCGGTAGTATTACGATCTTTTCGCGACCAGAGGAATCACCGAAACAGAGGGTGGCGCTTGTCAGAGCGCTTCCTCCCTGAACCTTTGCCCGCCGTAACCGGCGGGCTTCTTTTTCGAAGGTCAGGCCCGTGGCTTGCGGCGGCGGACGCCTGCTCAGCCCCGGGCGCGAAACAGCAGGCAGGCGTCGCCGTAGGAATAGAAGCGGTAGCCGGCGGATATCGCGTGCGCATAAGCCTGCTTCATCGTCTCGAGGCCCGAGAAGGCCGACACCAGCATGAACAGCGTCGAGCGCGGCAAATGGAAGTTGGTCAGGAGGATGTCGACCGCGCGGAAACGGTAGCCCGGTGTGATGAAGATCGAGGTCTCGCCCTCGAACGGCTGGATGGTGCCGTCCTCGCGCGCGGCGCTCTCGAGCAGCCGCAGCGAGGTGGTGCCGACCGCGACGATGCGCCCGCCCTTGGCGCGCGCGGTATTCAGCGCCGCCGCTGTATCCGACGAGATCGATCCCCACTCGGCGTGCATCCTGTGCTCGGTTGTTTCCTCGACCTTGACCGGCAGGAAGGTCCCGGCCCCGACATGCAGGGTCAGGCGGTGCAGCCCGACGCCGCGCCCGCGCAGCGCCGCCTCCAGTTCGGGCGTGAAGTGCAGCCCCGCCGTCGGCGCGGCCACCGCCCCCTCGTTCACGGCGAACATGGTCTGGTAGTCGGCGGCGTCGCGATCGTCGGGCGTGCGCCTGGATGCGATATAGGGCGGCAGCGGCGGCGTGCCGAGATCCTCGATCGCCTGGTCCAGCGTAGGGCCGTGGAACGAGAACGACAGCGTGATCTCGCCCTCTTCGCCCTTGGCCTCGACTTCGGCGTCGAGATGGCCGAGCAGGCAGACCTTGCCCTCATTGCCGAAGCGGACGATGTCGCCGGGCGCGAGCTTCCTGGCGGGCTTGACCAGCGCACGCCAGCGCGAGCCGTCCAGCCGCTTGATCAGCGTCGCCTCGATCCTCGGCTCGGTCTCGCGGCCGATGCGGCGGCCCTTGAGCTGGGCGCAGATCACCTTGGTGTCGTTGACGACGAGCTGGTCACCGGGCTCCAGCCAGCGTGGCAGGTCCGCGACGCTGCGGTCGCGCAACACCCCGTCGCCCTGCACCACCAGCATGCGCGCAGAATCGCGCGGGCTCGCGGGCCGCAGCGCGATGCTTGTGGCGGGGAGATCGAAATCGAAGAGATCGGTGCGCATGGCCCAGCCCGTCATCGCCCGCGCAGGCGGGCGATCCAGTAATCACAGACCTTTCTTATTACCAAGGCCGGCGAGTACTGGATGCCCCGCTTTCGCGGAGCATGACATTGGAGTTTGTTTCTCGACGCTCAAGCCGCATCCAGCGCCATCCGCGCCTTCACGATCTTGTCCGGGTTCTGCACCGGCTCGCCGCGCTTGATCTTGTCGACGTTCTCCATGCCCGAGGTGACGTTGCCCCAGACAGTGTACTGGCCGTTGAGGAAGGAGGCATCGTCGAAGCAGATGAAGAACTGGCTGTCGCCGGAATCCGGATTGGCAGCGCGGGCCATCGACACGGTGCCGCGCACATGCGGTTCCTTGTTGAACTCGGCCTTCAGCTTGTTGCCGGAACCGCCGGTGCCGGTGCCGTGCGGGCAGCCGGTCTGCGCCATGAAGCCCTCGATCACGCGGTGGAACACGATGCCGTCGTAAAAGCCGTCGCGCACCAGCTTCTGGATCTGGGCGACGTGGCCCGGCGCGAGATCGGGGCGCATCTCGATGGTGACGGGACCCTGGGTGGTTTCAAGGATCAAAGTATTTTCTGTATCAGCCATGCTCGTTTCTCTTCCGGTTTGGGTGGACGTTTACGGGTTCTGAAAGTGATCGCGAAGGGCCGGCCGGCGATCGCGCCGGCCAGTCCCTCGGTAAGTGGCAACGGCGTGCAGCGTTGCAAAGTTTCCATGACCGCAACGCGATATGCGATCCGGTCGCTGTCGCCGGCGCCGGCGGTCTCGTAGGTAATCCTTGGTTGACCGAGAATGGCGCCCTCGCGGTTGAAACTGACGATGACGGTAATGTCGATCGGGCTGGCGCGCGAGGCCGGCGGCGGCTGCCAGCACGAATACAATTTGGCGAACACGTCCTTGAGGCTGTCGAGTTGCCGCGGCTGCGCCGAGGCTGTGACGCCGGAGGCAAGCCACGCCAGCGCGGCGACGGACCAGAGCAAATGCCTGCGCCGCGCCGACCTCATCGCCTCACTTGATGTCGGATGCGACTTGCACCTTCACCATCTTGTCTGGATCGGCGACAGGTTCGCCGCGCTTGATCTTGTCGACCACATCCATGCCCGACACCACTTCGCCGATCACGGTGTACTTGCCGTTCAGCGAGGAGCCGTCTGCGAACATGATGAAGAACTGCGAGTTCGCCGAATTGGGATCGCTGGTGCGCGCCATGCCGACGATGCCGCGCTTGTACGGCACGTTGGAGAATTCGGCCGGCAGGTTCGGATATTTAGAGCCGCCGGTGCCGTTGAAATTCTTGCCATCGCCGGTCTGCGCCATGAAGCCTTCGATCACGCGGTGGAACGGAACGTTGTTGTAGTAGCCCTCGCGCGCCAGAAGCTTGATGCGCTCGGCATGCTGGGGCGCGAGGTCGGTCCTGAGCTTGATCACGATGCGGCCCTTGGTGGTGTCGATCACGATCGCATTCGCCTTGTCGAGACCGGCGGGCAGCTGTTGGGCGACGGCGGGTGCCGCCAGGAACAGCGCGAAGAGAACGGCAAGAATTCGGATCATGAAAGCTCCGCTGGTGTGAAACTGAAAAGCATGTGCTCGCGCAGGCCGCGTCAGCCGGCGAATTTCTTCTTCAGGCTCGCGGCAATCTGGGGCGGCACGAAGGCGGTGAAGTCGCCGCCCATGCCGGCGATCTGGCGGACCAGCGTCGCGGTGATCATGCGAACCGCCGGCGAGGCCGGAACGAACACGGTGTGCACCTCGGGCGCCATCGCCTCGTTCATGCCGGCGAGCTGCATCTCGTAGTCCAGATCGGTTCCGTCGCGCAGCCCGCGAATCATGACGGTCGCGCCAACCTGGCGCGCCGCGGTGATGGTCAGATTGTCGTAGGTGGTGCAGTCGAAGGCGCAGCCGGCCTGTTGCGCGATCGGCTCGCACGTCGCCTTGACCATTTCGAGCCGCTCCTCGGTCGAAAACAGCGGCTTTTTGCCGGAATGGACGCCGATGGCGACGATCAGCCGGTCACACAGGGTAACGGCATGCCGCACCACGTCCAGATGGCCGTTGGTGATGGGGTCGAATGAGCCGGGATAGAGCGCAATACGGGGCATGGGCTCCCGTCTACTCCGCTCCGGGCGACCGGGCAAGCCGGACTGGTTCCACATCTCGCCCGCTGGCCCAATTCGGCTCGGCCGGTGAACCAGTACCAGAAACCCCTCGGGTTCCGGCGATTGTTTCGTCCGAAACGGCCTGACGAAACAAAACTCGGCTGCGACGAAACCATTTCAGGCGCCCGCGAAGACGGGAGGAAACTTGCGTTAACTACAACTTCCCCAACGAAACGACGGGGCCGCCAAGGCCCATCTCAGGGGACCGTCATGATCAAGGCTTTTTCCGCAGTCGCCGCTGCCGCGTTCATTGCCGCCGCATTGACCGTGCTGCCGGGCTTCGCCCCCCAGGTCGAAGCCAAGGTGCCGCAGGCGCTGGCCAAGGGCGACCGCCTGGATATCCGTACCGTCGGCAAGGATTGCTCGCAGCAGTCATGGCCGAACTTCGAGGCTTCCTGCCTCCGCACCGCCGGTTCGAAGTCGGTGGTGAAGGAAGCCCGCCTCGTGACCGCCGACCGCACGCCGTAACGGCCCGGTTTTCGTTCCAAGCCTCCAAGGAACGCCTCAGTGGCGAGCAGGGATGCCCCCCTGCTCGCCATTGGCGTCTTGGGCAACACACCCGAGCACCGACGTCACGCACGCAATAAGCAAAACGCATTCGCGACACCTCGAAGCCCCATAGCAATTTGCGACGTCTCGTCGCAGACTGTTGCGTGCGCCTCGGCTGATCGGCGGGCGCGAGGCCAATGGGGGCGCCCGTGACCAGTACGCCAGCTGCAACCGCCGGCCATCCCGCCACCCTCCCCACGGCAGCCACGATCGGCGCCCTTGGCGTCGTCTATGGCGACATCGGCACCAGCCCCCTCTATGCCCTCAAGGAAGCCGCCAGGGCCGCGACCCATGGCGGACCGCTGACCAATGACGCTGTGCTCGGCGTCGTCTCGCTAATCCTGTGGGCGCTGATCCTGATCATCTCGATCAAATACGCGCTGCTCATCCTGCGTGCCGACAACCGCGGCGAAGGCGGCATTGTCGCGCTGCTGGCACTGCTGCATGCGCGCCACGCGCAGGCCGGAACGTGGCGCGCCAGGCTTCTGGTGGTCGGTCTCATCGGCGCCGCCCTACTCTATGGCGACGGCGCGATCACGCCGGCGATCTCGGTGCTCAGCGCGATCGAAGGCCTGAAGGTCGATGCACCGGCGCTGGAGCCCGTCGTGGTGCCGATCACGGTCATCATCCTGATCGGGTTGTTCCTGATGCAGCGGCAAGGCACCCAGTTCATCGGCCGGATATTCGGTCCAGTCATGGTCGGCTGGTTCGCCGTTCTTGCCGCGCTCGGCATCCACGGCATCGTCAAGGCGCCCGGGGTGCTCGTCGCCCTCAGCCCGCTATACGCCTTCGACTTCCTGATCCACCAGAACTTTCACGTCAGCTTTGCCATCCTCGGCGCCGCCTTTCTCGCCGTGACCGGCGGCGAGGCGATGTACGCCGACATGGGACATTTCGGCCGCATGCCGATCCGGCTGGCCTGGTTCGCGGTGGCGCTGCCCGCGCTGGTGCTGAACTATTTCGGGCAGGCGGCACTGCTGATCACCGATCCCAGCGTGATCGAGAATCCGTTTTTCCAACTCGCACCCGATTGGGTGCACTATCCGCTGGTCGCGTTCGCGACGCTTGCGACCGTGATCGCGTCGCAGGCGATCATCTCCGGCGTGTTTTCGCTGACCCAGCAATCGATCCAGCTCGGCTTCCTGCCGCGGATGCACATCACGCACACCACCAGCGACGCGATCGGTCAGATCTACGTGCCGCTGGTGAACTGGCTGCTCGCCGCCGCGACGCTGGGCGCCGTGCTGCACTTCGGCTCCTCGGAAGCCCTCGCCGGCGCCTACGGCATCGCCGTATCGCTCCTGATGGCGATCACCACCCTGCTTGCGGCGCTGGTGGCGATCCAGTGGGGCTATTCGCCGTTCATCGTGATCGCGGTCAACGGATTCTTCTTTGCGATCGACGCCACCTTCTTCGCGGCCAATTCGGTCAAGCTGCTCGAGGGCGGATGGTTTCCGCTGCTGCTCGCCGCCATCATCGCCTTCGTGATGCTGACCTGGCGCAGCGGCGTCAAGCTGGTGGAGCAGGCGCGCGGAAAACTGCGCCAGCCGGAAGAGGATCTGATCGAGACCGCGGTCAATCGCTGTCATGCCCGGCTCACCGGCACTGCCGTGTTCCTGGCGTCCTCGCCCAAGGGCGTGCCGCTGGCGCTGACGCAATTCGTCAAGCACAACCACGTGCTGCACCAGCGCGTGCTGCTGGTCACCGTGCAGATCGAGGAATCGCCGCGCATATCGGACGAGGATCGCGCCGAGATCGTCGAGATCGTCCCGGGCATCACCCGCGTCATCCTGCATTACGGCTTCATGCAGTATCCGACGATCTACGAGGGCCTTATCCTTGCCTGCAAGCAAGGCAAGCTGCCCGGCATCGATCTCACCGATATCACCTATTTCATCGGCCGCGAGACCATCATCCCGCGCGAGGATATCCCGGGCATGTGGGTCTGGCGAGAAGCGCTGTTCGCGTTCCTCCAACGCAATGCCGAACGCACCGCCGCGTTCTTCGACGTGCCGGCGAAGCAGGTGGTTGAGTTCGGCACGGAGCTCGAGATCTAGCGCCCGCCGCAACCCGCGGGCCGGTGCGCTTCAAATCACGCCGAACGCTTCCATGGCCTCCGCGACGCGAACGAAGCCGGCAATGTTCGCGCCCAGCACGTAGTCGCCCGGAGCGCCATATTCTGCGGCAGTCTCGGCGCAGCGGTCGTGAATGTCGCGCATGATGGTGGCGAGCCGCGCTTCGGTCTGTTCGAACGTCCAGCTATCACGCGAGGCGTTCTGCTGCATTTCCAGCGCGGAGGTCGCCACGCCACCGGCGTTGGCGGCTTTCCCCGGTCCGAACATGACGCCGGCCTCCTGAAAGACGCGCACCGCTTCCGGCGTGCACGGCATGTTGGCGCCCTCGCCGACAGCGACAATACCGTTGTGGACCAGGGTGCGGGCGTCTTTCCCGGTCAGTTCATTCTGCGTGGCGGAGGGCATCGCGACGTCGCACGGCACATCCCAGACAGACCCGCCCTCGATGTAACGCGCGCTGGCGCCTCGGCGCCGCGCGTATTCGGCGATCCGCTCGCGGCGAACCTCCTTGATCTCCTTGACCAGCGCGAGATCGATGCCGTTCTCGTCGACGACGTATCCGTTGGAATCCGAGCAGGCCACGACCTTGCCGCCGAACTCGGAGACCTTTTTCATGGCATAGATGGCGACATTCCCCGCGCCGGATACCACCACACGCTTGCCGTCGAACGAATGTCTTTTCGTTGCCAGCATGCTCTGCACAAAGTACGTCGCGCCGTAGCCGGTCGCCTCCGTGCGGGCACGCGAACCGCCATAGACCAGTCCTTTTCCGGTCAGAACGCCCGCTTCGTAGCGGTTGGTCAACCGCTTGTACTGGCCGAACATGAAGCCGATTTCGCGGCCGCCCACGCCGATGTCACCCGCCGGCACGTCGGTATACTCGCCGAGATGACGATGGAGCTCGGTCATGAATGACTGGCAGAACCGCATGATCTCGCCCTCGGAGCGGTCGCGCGGATTGAAGTCGGATCCTCCTTTGCCGCCCCCGATCGGCATGCCGGTCAAGGCGTTCTTGAACGTCTGTTCGAAGCCGAGAAACTTGATGATGCCGACATTGACGGAAGGATGGAAACGCAGCCCCCCCTTGTAAGGGCCAAGGGCCGAGTTGAACTGCACCCGGAAGCCGCGATTGATCCGCACCTGTCCGGTGTCGTCCACCCACGGAACGCGGAAGATGATCTGACGCTCCGGCTCGCAAAGCCGCTCGATCAGGGCATGATCGGCATAGCGGGGATGCTTGGCCACCACGCGACCCAGACTATCCAGCACTTCCTTGACGGCTTGATGGAATTCTTCCTCGCCTGCATTCCGCCGTAGAACTTCAGCAAGAATAGGCTCTAGTTTCTCATCGATATGGACCACGATCAGCGCATTCCGGTTTTTCAGTTGGCGACGCGCGTCGTAGCTCAATCCGCAGGCAGGTTGAACAATTATTTTGTCATGCCTGTCCGGAGACCCCCTCCCGCGTGAAGGTTGCGCCTCCCTCACTGCCGATGCCTGCCAACGGCCCCGTTGCGGGGCATTTCGGCCTTGCGTTCGACCTGAGATATCGGGCAGCCTGTAAGGATATTTTCATCGGCTTTTTAGAACCGGGACATTTCGCCAAATGCCAGCACCTACGCCAAACAGCCGTGGAGCAGAGTTTTGGAACAGCACCATGGGTCACTCATGGGTTGCTCAGCAGGCCGTGATCAGTGACGTCTTCTCGTCGGTCACGCGCGTCAGCCTGGAGGCCGCGGCCGCAAAGCCTGGCGAGCAAGTGATCGATATCGGATGCGGCACCGGCGACACTCTGTTGGCCTTTGCCAGGATCGTTGGACCATCAGGCGCTGTGTTGGGCGTCGACGTCTCGGTCCCGATGATCGACTTCGCCAAGCATCGTGCCGCCGAGGCGACACTTGGCAACGCGGCCTTTGCACTGGCCGACGCGACGAGCTACGCCTTCGAACCGCACTGGGCGGATCTTGTTTATTCACGATTCGGCGTGATGTTCTTCGATGATCCTGTCAGGGCCTTCACCAATATCCGCAGGGGCATGAAGGCGGGCGGGCGGCTGGTGTTCGTCTGCTTTCGGACCCTGCCGGAGAGTCCGTGGTTTCACGTGCCGATCGAGACTGCTCGGCCGCATGTGCCGCCTCAGCCGCCGGCGGATCCATTGGCACCGGGGATGTTCTCGTTGGCGCGCGAGGAGCGCCTGCGAGACATCCTGACCGGGGCCGGGTTTCGCGAGGTCGTGCTTAAGTCGACCGATGTGCCTATTGACGGCAAGGACACCACGCAAAGCATGGCATTCATCACGCAGGCCGGCCCGTTGCCCGCGCTCCTCGAAAATGCCTCGGACGAGCAACGGATGCGCGCCACGGAAGCGGTTCGAAACGCGCTCGCCGCGAATATCGGAGCAGACGGGCGCGGCCTGCATGTGGGTCTGTGGCTCGTGTCGGCGTCAGCCTGAGGGCAGCCAGTCAGCTTCGATAGCGGCTTTGGCAAATCTGCTCACGGCGCTCATGGTGGACGCGCGCCAGCCCGGAACTATTTTGTTTGAGACGCATCCAATCCGGCATAGCCTCGGCAACCCATCGGCGTCTCCGCGATGACCTACGCTGGCAAGAATACCGCCTTTGTCTTCACCGGGGGCGGCAGCCTCGGTGCGATCCAGGTCGGCATGTTGCGCGTCCTGCTCGCTGCCGGCGTGCGGCCGGATTTCGTCGTCGGCGCGTCGGTGGGAGCTCTCAATGCGGCCTACTTTGCCGGCGCGCCGGACATCGATTGCGTGGCGAGACTGGAAGGCATCTGGCGTGGCCTGAAGCGCTCGGACATCTTTCCGTTCAGCCTGGCTACCGCCGTCGGGTTGCTCCGACATCCCGACTACCTGGTCGATCCGGGCGGACTGCGCGGTGTGATCGAAGCGAATCTGCCTTTCGCGCGGCTGGAAGACGCGCAGATTCCGCTCTGCATCGTGGCCACCAATCTGCAGGGTCAGATTGTCCGCCTTTCCAGGGGTCCCGCGCTCGAGGCGATCCTGGCCAGCACGGCGATCCCCGCCATATTCCCATCCGTGGAGATCGACGGCGAGCCGTTGATGGACGGCTCCTTCGCCGCCAATACGCCGATGCGGCTTGCGGCAGAACTCGGCGCCGAACGGATCATCGTGCTTCCGACAGGTTACGCCTGTGCGCTGAAGGAGCCGCCACGCAGTGCGGTGGGCAAGGCGTTGCACGCGATCACGCTGATGATTGCCTGGCAGCTCAGGCATGAGCTGGAGACGGTCCCGGCGAACATCGACGTTCATCTTGTCCCCACACTGTGCCCGCTCGCGGTCTCTCCGTTCGACTTCTCGGGATCGGGGAGCCTCATTGAACGGGCGGTGCAGTCGACGCGGCGCTGGATCGACGGCGGCGGTCTGGCGCGGCGCTCCGGACCGGAGGAACTGGCGCCGCACCATCATTGATACCTGCGTCGGCGTGGCTCGCCGATGCCTCGATGCCGCATCGCTTCGCCGGCTCCGCATCCGCTCTTGACAAATTGGCATGCATTATTGCCATTGCCGCGCAATCAAGGAGTGAAATGACCGCGATGGCCAGCACCATGTTCGACAACGTCCTCTATCGCGACGTGTTCTCCACGCCGGCCATGCGGGCGGTGTTTTCCGACGACGCCGTGCTCAAGGCCTATGTGCAGGCCGAGGTCGCGCTTGCCGTGGCCCAGGGCGAAACCGGCGTCATTCCACGCGAGGCGGCCGAGGCGATTGCGCGCCATGCTCCGGCGGTCGTGCTCGATCGCGGGCAACTGAAAATCGACACCGAGAATGTCGGCTATCCCATCGTCGGCCTGGTCCGCCAGCTCTCGCAACAGCTCGGCGAGCCGGGCCGCTATCTGCACTGGGGCGCCACTACCCAGGACATCATGGATACCGCGACCGTGCTGCAATTGCGCGAGGCTGTCATCCTGCTCGAAGCGCAGCTTGCGGACGTCATGGCCGCGCTGGCCAATCTCGCCCGCCTGCACCGCGATACCCCGATGGCGGGGCGAACCCATCTGCAGCAGGCGCTGCCGATCACCTTCGGCCACAAGGCCGCGATCTGGCTCTCGTCGCTGCAGCGCTTGGCCGAGCGGCTGGCACAGGCAAAGCCGCGCGCGCTGCAGGCGCAGCTCGGCGGCGCGGCGGGAACGCTGGCCTCGCTCGGCGATCGTGGACTGGACGTGCGTGCCGCCTACGCCCGCGCGCTCGGCCTCGCCGAACCCGACATCACCTGGCACGTCGCCCGCGACGGGCTGGTCGAGATGGTGCAGACGCTGGCGGTGATCTGCGGCGCGCTCGGCAAGATCGGTTACGACGTCATGCTCCTGATGGCGAACGAGATCGGCGAGGTGTTCGAGCCGTTCTCCTCGCATCGCGGGGCGTCCTCGACCATGCCGCAGAAGCGCAATCCGATTTCCTCGGAAATCCTGCTGGCAAATGCGAAAGCGTCGCGCGACGCCGCCTCACTGATGCTGGACGCGATGGTGCAGGATCTCGAGCGCGCCACCGGCCCCTGGCATTGCGAGTGGCTCGCTTTGCCGCAGGCCTGCCTGCTCGCCGCCGGATCGCTGGCGCAGGCACAGTTCATGCTGTCGGGCCTGATCGTCGAGCCCGCCGCGATGAAGCGGAACCTCGATTCCACGCGCGGCCTGATCGTGGCCGAAGCCGTCATGATGGGGCTCGCACCCGCGCTTGGCCGCCAGAGCGCGCATGACGAGGTCTACGCCGCCTGCCGCGACGCGTTTGCCAAGGGTGATGGGCTGCTGGACGCCCTGCTGCGGCGTCCCGCGATCGTATCAGCCCTGCCGCGCGATCAGCTCGCCGCTCTGTGCGAACCGTCAAACTATCTTGGCACGGCAGGAGCGATGGTCGATCGGGTGCTTGCCCGTCAGGCGAGGCGGCAAATCCAATCAATACATCCGAAAGGCTGATCCCGGGCTTCGCGGCGCTTCACCCGGGTTACGGCGGCCTTAGCCGCCGTTCCCGTTCTCGCCGTTCTCGTCTTCCGAGATATGCTCGACCGACACGACGTGCTCGTCTTCCGCCGTATCGAACACGATGACGCCTTGCGTCGAGCGGCCTGCGATGCGGATGTCCTCGACCGGGCAGCGGATCAGCTGACCCTTGTCGGTGACCAGCATAATCTGGTCGCTGTGCTCGACCGGGAACGACGCCACCAGCTTGCCGTTGCGGTTGTTGACGCTCATCGCGACGATGCCTTTGCCACCGCGGCCGGTGGTGCGGTACTCGTAGGACGAGGTGCGCTTGCCGTAGCCGTTGACGGAGACCGTCAGCACCACCTGCTCCTGCGCCGACATTTCCGCGTAGCGCTCCTGCGAGAGCTGCAGCGAACCTGAGCTCTCCTCGCCCTCGGCATCGGCGGGCTCTTCCGCCGCGGTCTCGCCGGCCACCGCGCGGCGCATCTTGAGATAGGCCGACCGCTCGTCCGAGCTGGTCTCGACATGGCGCAGGATCGCCAGCGAGATCAGCGTGTCGTTTTCGGCCAACGCGATGCCGCGGACGCCCATCGAGGTGCGGCCGGTGAAGACGCGAACGTCGGTGACGGGGAAGCGGATGCACTGGCCGCCGGCCGCCGTCAGCAGCACATCGTGGTGCTCGGTGCAGATCTGCACGTCGACGATCGCCTCGCCCTCACCGAGCTTCATCGCGATGATGCCGGAACGGCGGACATCGACGAAGTCTGACAGCTTGTTGCGGCGGACGGTGCCGCCTGTGGTGGCGAACATCACGTCGAGGTTGCCCCAGGAGGATTCGTCCTCCGGCAGCGGCATGATCGTGGTGATGCGCTCGCCCTGCTCCAGCGGCAGGATGTTGATCATCGCCTTGCCGCGCGCATTCGGCGCCGCCATCGGCAGCCGCCACACCTTCTCCTTGTAAACTTGGCCCTTCGAGGAGAAGAACAGCACCGGCGTATGGGTCGAGGCCACGAACAGGCGGCTGACAAAGTCCTCGTCGCGGGTCTGCATGCCGGCGCGGCCCTTGCCGCCGCGGCGCTGCGCCCGGTAGGTCGAGAGCGGCACGCGCTTGACGTAGCCGGCGTGCGAGACCGTGACCACCATGTCCTCGCGCTGGATCAGGTCCTCGTCCTCGACCTCGCCTTCCTGCTCGACGATCATGGTCCGGCGCGGCGTGGCGAACTCGTCCTTCACCTCGGCGAGTTCGGTCTTGATGATCGCCTGCACACGCGCGCGCGAGCGCAGGATGTCGAGATAGTCGGCGATCTCTATCGCCAGCTTGTCGAGTTCCTCGGATATCTCCTCGCGGCCGAGCGCGGTCAGGCGCTGCAGGCGCAGGTCGAGGATGGCCCTCGCCTGCTCCAGCGACAGCCGCGCGGTGCCGTCGGGCGATACGCTGTGGCGCGGATCGTCGATCAGGCGGATCATCGTCTCGACGTCCCTGGCGGGCCAGTCGCGCGACATCAAGATGTCGCGCGCGGTGGTCGGGTCTGGCGATGTCCTGATAACGCGAATGACCTCGTCGATGTTGGCAACCGCAATTGCAAGGCCGACCAGGATATGCGCGCGGTCGCGCGCCTTGTTGAGCAGGAACTTGGTGCGCCGCGTGACGACCTGCTCGCGGAAGGCGATGAACACCGTCAGCAGATCCTTCAGATTCATCAACTGCGGCCGGCCGCCGTCGAGCGCCACCATGTTGGCGCCGAAATTGGTCTGCAGTGGCGTGTAGCGGTAGAGTTGGTTCAGCACCACGTCGGGCACGGCGTCGCGCTTGAGTTCGACCACGACGCGGAAACCGTCGCGGTCGGATTCGTCGCGCAGGTCGGAAATGCCGTCGATCTTCTTCTCGCGCACCAGTTCGGCGATGCGCTCGACCATGGTTGCCTTGTTCACCTGGTAGGGAATCTCGGTGACGATGATCGCTTCGCGGTCCTTGCGGATGGTGTCGATCGT
>NZ_DAINNI010000060.1:0-7156 GCF_036735945.1 Bradyrhizobium sp.
CGTTGCCGAAAGATTCTCACACTCTGAGGAGGCGCGCTAGCGCCGTCTCGAAGGATGAACGGCACCAGCGGGGCCACATGGTTCGAGACGGCGCTAAAGCGCCTCCTCACCATGAGGGTTTTGTAGTCGCCGATTGGCTGTAATAGTATTCGAAATTCCGTGCGCTATATAAGTCGCCGTCGAAAGTTCATCGAGGCGGAATGGCGCACGATCACGCCCACGACAATCACTCTCACGCCCATGTTCATTCCCATGGGCACGCCGGTCACAGCCATGCGCCTGATAATTTCGGCTGGGCATTTGCGATCGGCGCCTCGCTCAATGCGGGCTTCGTCATTGCCGAGCTGATCTTCGGCTATGCCGCGAACTCGCTGGCGCTGATCTCCGACGCCGTCCACAACCTCTCCGACGTGATCGCGCTGCTCCTGGCATGGGGTGCGGCGTGGCTGGCGCAGAAGCAACCGACGCAGCGGCATACTTACGGCTATCGACGCGCCTCGATCCTCGCGGCACTGTTCAATGCGGGCCTGTTGCTGGTCGCGGTCGGCGGCATCGTCGTCGAGGCGGTCAACCGGCTCTACAGCCCCGAGCCGGTCGCCGGCTGGACGATCGTGGTGGTCGCGGCGCTCGGCGTCGCCGTCAACGGCTTTACCGCGCTGCTGTTCATGCGCGGCCGCCATGGCGACCTCAACATTCGCGGCGCCTATCTACATATGGTGGCGGATGCCGGTGTTTCGCTCGGCGTCGTGGTGGCGGCGCTCATCATCATGCTGACGGGGTGGCTGTGGCTCGATCCCGCGATCAGCCTCGTTATCGCCGTCGTGGTGTTCTGGAGCGGATGGGGGCTGGCGCGCGACAGTGTCAACCTCGCGCTCGACGGCGTGCCGCGCGGCATCGAGCTGGTGGAGGTCAGGGACTATCTCGCCGGCCTCGAAGGCGTCGCCGAGGTGCACGACCTCCATGTCTGGGCCATGAGCACCAACGAGACCGCGCTGACCGCGCATCTGGTGCGGCCGGGCGGAACGGACGATGCGTTCCTGCACCGGGTGTGCGAGGAGCTTTCACGCCGGTTCAACATTCACCATCCGACGCTGCAGATCGAGGCGGGAGCCGGCGTCTGCAAGCTGGCGCCGGCGGAGCGGGTGTAGCTAGGTCACTCCCGCCAACCTCAACGCCACGCCCGCCGCGCACGATCCGGCCAGCACCCAGAGCATCCCGACGTTGAGGCGGAAGATCGCCGTTGCCGCCGCCGCCGCAAGTACGAAGGCGGCGAGATCGAGGCTTCCCCACACCGGCATGTCGAACGACAGGCCGAACGAGCGCACGGGCGTGGTCAGCCGGAACAGCGTGTGCAACCCGAACCAGATCGAGAGGTTCAGGATCACGCCAACGACCGCGGCGGTGATCGCTGACAGCGCGCCCGCGAGCGCCTTGTTGCCGCGCAAGGTCTCGATGTAGGGCGCGCCGAGGAAGATCCAGAGGAAACATGGGACGAACGTGACCCAGGTCGCGAGCAGTCCGCCGAGCGTCGCGGCGAGCATCGGCGACAGCGTGCCGGGATCGCGATAGGCGGCCATGAAGCCGACGAACTGCAGCACCATGATCAGCGGTCCCGGCGTGGTCTCGGCCATGCCGAGCCCGTCGAGCATCTCGCGCGGCTCAAGCCAGTGATAATGTTCCACCGCCTGCTGGGCGACATAGGCCAGCACCGCATAGGCGCCGCCGAACGTCACCATCGCCATCCTGGAAAAGAACAGCGCGATCTGGCTGAACACGTTGGCCTGTCCAAGCCCGATCAGCAGCGCCGCGACTGGAACTACCCACAGCAACAGCCATACCGAACTGATCCGGAGCGCGCGTGCCGCCGAGGGACGGACGTGGTCGGGC
This sequence comes from Bradyrhizobium sp., assembly GCF_036735945.1. Classification (GTDB taxonomy): domain Bacteria; phylum Pseudomonadota; class Alphaproteobacteria; order Rhizobiales; family Xanthobacteraceae; genus Bradyrhizobium. The sequence continues at coordinate 1,888 of NZ_DAINNI010000060.1, forward strand.
AATTCCTCGCCGAGCAGGCTGTCGACGGCCGCCGCCTTCTTGCCGCCGCCGTGCTCGATCGCGGCGAATTCCGGCCGCCCGACTTTGGCGCCGACATAACCGATCAGGCCGGCCGCGATGATGATGATCGGGAACGGGACGTTGAAAAAGAAGATCGCAACGAAGGCGATCGCCGCGAGCGCGATCATCACCCGGTTGCGGAGCGCCCGCTTGCCGACGCGGACGACGGCCTGCACCACGATCGCCAGCACGGCTGCCTTCAGCCCGAAGAACAGCGCCTCGATGAAGCCGACATTGCCGTAGGCCGCGTAGATGTAGCTGAGTGCCATGATGGCGACGACGCCGGGCACGATGAACAGGCCGCCCGCGACTATGCCGCCGGCGGTTCTGTGCAGCAGCCAGCCGATATAGGTCGCGAGCTGTTGGGCCTCGGGGCCGGGCAACAGCATGCAGTAGTTCAGCGCATGCAGGAACCGGCTCTCCGAGATCCAGTTCTTCTCCTCGACGAGGATGCGGTGCATCGCCGCGATCTGGCCGGCCGGGCCGCCGAAGCTGAGCAGGGCGACCCGGAGCCAGACGCGAAAGGCTTCACCGAAGCTGATGCCGTGATCGAGATGCCGGCTTGCGCCGGCATCGATCGTCTTGTGCACTGTCGCATCCATCACGGCTTCACCTTGTTGGTGGGCCAGTTGTGCGTCTCGCCGGTGGCGTCGCGGCACCAGCGATAGAACGCGTCGTACAGCGTCATGCCGGCCTCGAGCTGCTCGAGATCGTCGTCGAACATGCGCGACAGGCCGAGCGAGGCGGCAAGCAGCCCCGGCGCTTCCGGCGCGAGATCAGGCCGTCCGGTGTCGGCGCCGCGCACGATCGCGGCCAGCCGCAGCAAGGGCGGCGTCGCGAGCCCGAACTCCTCGATCATGACGTCGAAGGTGCAGAGTTCGCCGCGGTGGCTCCAGAACACGTTCTCGATGTCGAAGGGCGCGGCGTTGAAGCGCTCGCCGACGGCGACGACCTCGGAAGGAGCCACATAGAGGAACACCGCATTCGGATCGACAAAGCGGCGGATCAGCCAGGGGCAGGCGATGCGGTCGACCTTAGGTCGCGCGCGCGTCACCCACACGGTGCGGCCCTTGGCATCGCGTGGCGGCGATTTGGACGCATCCAGCAGCGGCAGCCTGGCCTCCTTCCAGCCCTCGAAGCCGCCTTCGAGCGTTTCGGCGATGACGTCGGCATGCCGCAGCCAGGCTGCGGTGCCCTGCGCGAGCTTGGCGCCGCGCAGGCAAACAACGATCGCGGAGTTGCCGGAAAAACTGCCGGTCCAGTCGCCGGCGTCCTGGTGGCTGCGCCTGATGGCGCCGGGGATCAGCCGCGGGTCGGCGGCGAAATCCTCGTCGGTACGAACATCGATCAGGACGGGCGTGTTCGCCGTACCGATCAATCTGGAAAGCTTGTCTGGGGAAATCGTGGTGTAGGCTGACATGGTAGCGCCCTCGTAAAAACGGGACGCGATACTTGGGCATGTCGCCTCGTGGGGGGATCGCAGAACCCCCATGCAGTTGATTATGCGCGCGTTGTTTCGCCTGTCAACCTTGCAGGCTGAGTTTCTCTGCACGCTATCCACCTTACACGAGCGCTTGTGCCACATCGATTTCAGCCCTAGCTTTGGTTTCACCGGGGACGATGCAGGCTCCCCGTCAGACGATCCTTCGTCCAAGCTCTGCGCACACTCGATCTGAGTCGAGGATGGCGCATGGACGAAAGCGTGACCGATATCGCTCAAGAACCAAAACCCTCCACCGCTGACGCACTGATCCGGTTACTCTATGCCGCGCGGGCCTTGCGCGGCTTCGGTGACGGTTTTGCCATCATCATCCTGCCGGCCTATTTGACCGCGCTGGGGTACGACGCCATCGCGGTCGGCATCGTCGCGGCGGCCTCGCTATCAGGCACTGCGCTGCTGACGCTGATCACCGGCTGGACCGCTGCGCGCCACGACCTGAAGCCGCTTCTGATATCGGGCGCGTGCCTGATGGCGGCGACCGGCATCGCCTTTCCCGCCGTCGAGCACTTCGCGCTGATTGCGCTCGTCGCTTTCGTCGGCACCATCAACGCGTCAGGCGGCGATCTCGGCGTGCTGGTGCCGCTCGAGCATGCGGTGCTGGCGCATAGCGCGAGCGACGAGCGCCGCACGCGGGTGTTCGCGCGCTATAGCCTGATCGGATCGCTCTGCACCGCAGCCGGCTCGCTCGCGGCCTCGCTGCCCGATTTCCTTGTCGACGGCGGCAGCACGCAGCTCGGCGCATTCCGTCTGATGTTCTACGCCTATGCCGCGCTCGGTATCGCCTGTGTGGCGCTCTATCGTTTCGTGCCGCATGCCCGCGGCGAGGAGCGGGCGCCGCAGGCGCCGCTCGGGCCGTCGCGCGGCACCGTCTACAAGCTCGCGGCGCTGTTCAGCATCGATTCCTTTGCCGGTGGTTTTGTCGCACAGTCGCTGCTGGTGCTGTGGCTGTTCGAGCGCTTCGATCTCTCGCTTTCGGCGGCCGGATTGTTCTTCTTCTGGTCGGGCACGCTGAGCGCGTTTTCCTATCCGGTCGCCGCCTGGATCGCGCGGCGCATCGGCCTCGTCAACACCATGGTGTTCACGCATATTCCTTCCAGCATCTTCCTGATCCTGGCGGCGTTCGCGCCGAACCTCTATGTCGCGCTCGGCCTGCTGCTGCTGCGCTCGGCGCTGTCGCAGATGGACGTGCCGACCCGCACCTCTTACGTTATGGCGGTGGTGACGCCGGCCGAACGGCCCGCGGCCGCCAGCCTCACCGCGGTGCCGCGCAGCCTCGCATCGGCGATCAGCCCGGCCATATCAGGCGCGCTGTTGATGACGTCCTTTACGGGTCTGCCGCTGGTGGTCTGCGGCACGCTCAAGATCGCCTACGATCTGGCGCTGCTGCTCTCGTTCCGCCACATCAAGCCGCCGGAAGAGCAGGGCCGCTAGTCCAACGATCTACGGCGGGTGGCCTACGGTATTGCAACGGTTCCCAAAGCGCCAGGCTGTCCGGATGCCGAATGAGACGCCAAGAACACCTTCCGCGGGCCAATGAGCCACGACAACGCGACGAGACGCTTCCGTCTGTATCATGACTGCAAGTTTTGGCTGAGAACACCGATCCATTCTTGGATGGTGAACAGCCCGCCGCGCGGCACTTTTTTTGCCAACTTGCCTCGTCGGCGCTTGACTCAATTGAAGCGGAAGTGATCCATTATCGGATTATTCTCAAGGATATCTCGCCCTTTTGGCTTGCGGACACCCGCGTTAGCTCGGACGGCACCTCTGGCTTTTTCGCCGAATTGTTTGAGAGAAATTCCTTATGAGTACTTTTCTGACATGGTCGTTGCCATTACCTATCGTCGCCAGTGCCGGTACAGGCGTAGGACTGTCGAGTATCTTAACCTCTCAGTTTGGCTCGACCAATTGGTCGAGCTATTGGGTTACGTACTATCCCGCGTCACAGCTCGCGGCGTGGAATTTTCGCTATTGGAATCCGAGCAATCCCTCCGTCGCAACCTGGCTTGTGAACGGTGTAGACATCGGCGGAGGTTTTGATCATCAAACCTACGTGCCGGGAGGCTCAATAAACTCGGCTACTTTTAGGGCTGGAAACGATATCGGCCCTTTAGCCTATCTTGCTGTGCCAGCAGGCGGCGCGGCCGACCCCTTTTCTGAATATATTCAATACTCGGCCATCACGGTCGATCCTCACGTCCTTAGTCCCGTCGCTGGACACGGCGAACCGACTCCGGCGGACATCGTCGCTACCGCATATCGTTTCGCGAATTTCTACGGAAATCAGATCTTCGCTGATAACGACTGTCACAATATTGCGTCAGCCGTGGCGGCGGCGACTGGAGCAACGCTTCCCGTCAATTCGGGTAATGGCGATGATCCAACTCAAAACGAAGATGGCGGGTTTTGGAGGGTCGTCTATCGCGGATCCGACCCCAATCCGGTGGCAAATTGGCACACGCTCGTTCAGCCGGGCGACATCGTGCGGATGCACTGGAATGCGAATACGTCGGGTACCGTGCACACCACCTTGATTCTGGCCGTCAATCCCGACGGGTCTATGGTCGTGTACGATAATGCGGTGACAGGTTATATCGCGGTTCGAACGGTCAGCTACGACCAGTATACTATTCCAGGCTCGATAACCATTTATCGGCTAGCAAGTGATGGACTATACCTCGAACAAGGGAGTGCGCAGTCGGAAACGCTGTACGGCACATTGTTCAATGATCATATTGTCGGCGGTGGTGGCGACGACGCGTTGAGCGGTGGAGCAGGAAACGACGTACTGGATGGTGGATCCGGCTTCAACTCCGTTAGTTATTCCGGACCTCTATCTCAATACCAAGTGAGCCAGTCCGGCAATGTGATCCAGGTGACTGATCTAAGGTCCGGCAGTCCGGAAGGCGCTGATCGGCTCACCAACGTACAACGGCTTACCTTTGCCGATAGATCAGAATCAGCCCCGGTGGCGTCTGCCTCCGACCGCGCGGTGACAAAAAATGCGTCGCTTGCGGCATCCTCGCTGTTCTCGGCTTCCGACAGCGATGGCGATGCGATGACGGCCTTTCGCTTCTGGGATTCCACGGCCGACGCCAGCAGCGGGCACTTTGCCATCAATGGCGTGGCTCAGGGCGTCAATCAGAACATCAATGTTAGCGCCGCGCAGCTCGCGCAAACTACCTTCCAGACCGGCACCACTGCCGACGATCTCTGGGTCCAGGTTTTTGACGGCATACTATGGAGCGGTTGGAAGGAGTTTCACCTGACCCCGCCGGTGAACCATGCGCCGGTCGTTGCGGCGACGGACCAGGCGGTGGCGAAGAATGCGTCGCTTGCGGCATCCTCGCTGTTCTCGGCTTCCGACAGCGATGGCGATGCGATGACGGCCTTTCGCTTCTGGGATTCCACGGCCGACGCCAGCAGCGGGCACTTTGCCATCAATGGCGTGGCTCAGGGCGTCAATCAGAACATCAATGTTAGCGCCGCGCAGCTCGCGCAAACTACCTTCCAGACCGGCACCACTGCCGACGATCTCTGGGTCCAGGTTTTTGACGGCATACTATGGAGCGGTTGGAAGGAGTTTCACCTGACCCCGCCGGTGAACCATGCGCCGGTCGTTGCGGCGACGGACCAGGCGGTGGCGAAGAATGCGTCGCTTGCGGCATCCTCGCTGTTCTCGGCTTCCGACAGCGATGGCGACACGAT
>NZ_DAINNI010000060.1:7256-27934 GCF_036735945.1 Bradyrhizobium sp.
CGTCGCTTGCGGCATCCTCGCTGTTCTCGGCTTCCGACAGCGATGGCGACACGATCACGGCCTACCGGTTCTGGGATTCCACGGCCGACGCCGGCAGCGGGCATTTTGCCATCAACGGGGTGGTGCAGGGCACCAATCAGAACATCAATGTTAGCGCCGCGCAGCTGGCGCAAACCACCTTCCAGACCGGCACCACTGCCGACGATCTCTGGGTACAGGTCTTTGACGGGACCGTCTGGAGCGCCTGGAAGGAGTTTCACCTGACCCCGCCGGTGAACCATGCGCCGGTCGTTGCGGCGACGGACCAGGCGGTGGCGAAGAATGCGTCGCTTGCGGCATCCTCGCTGTTCTCGGCTTCCGACAGCGATGGCGACACGATGACGGCCTTTCGCTTCTGGGATTCCACGGCCGACGCCAGCAGCGGGCACTTTGCCATCAACGGCGTGGTGCAGGGCACCAATCAGAACATCAATGTCAGCGCCGCGCAGCTCGCGCAAACCACCTTCCAGACCGGCACCACTGCCGACGATCTCTGGGTACAGGTCTTCGACGGGACCGCCTGGAGCGCCTGGAAGGAGTTCCACCTGACCCCGCCGGTGAACCATGCGCCGGTGGCGACGGCATCCGATTTCACGGCCACCCACAATCAGAACATTGCCGCTTCCAGCCTGTTCAGTGCGAGCGATGCCGATGGCGACACCATCACACAGTACCAATTTTGGGATTCGACGAGCGATCCCGCGAGCGGGCATTTTGTCGTGGGCGGGGTCGTCCAGGGCACCAATCAGAATATCGACGTCAGCGCGGCTCAATTGGCGAACACCACATTCCAGAGCGGTTCGGGCTCGGACGATCTGTGGGTCCGCGCCTTCGACGGCTCGACCTGGAGCTCGTGGAAGGAGTTCCACGTCAACGCGCCGGCCAATCACGCGCCGGTGGTGACCGGATCAGACTTCACCGCGACCGCAAACCAGACAACAGCCGTCTCGAACCTGTTCTCCGTAACTGACGTCGATGGTGACGCCATCACCAACTTCCAGTTCTGGGACTCCTCAACGAGCGGCTCCAGCGGTCATTTCGCCATCGGCGGCGCAGCCCAGGGCACCAACCAGAACATCGATGTCTCCGCATCTCAACTTGCGAACACCAGCTTTGTCGGCGGCACCACCCCGGATGACCTCTGGGTGCGTGCTTACGACGGCAATCAATGGAGCCAATGGCACGAGTTTCATTGGCTCGTGTGATGAGTTTTTTTTCGTCGAGAATTTGATGCTGTAGAGCGCGGCTGCGTGAAGGCAGGCTCACCAAAGGTCCGACAGGAAGATAGTCATTGCGCTTGCGACTCTGCAGACCATTGGAAGTCAGCCAGCGTCTTCGGCGCACAGCTACCAGATTGATTTCCGTCCGTCCGGGAGCGGGTCCATCACGCGCCGCTCGTCCCGCGTATGCGCCCATTGCGACAGCTTGATCTCGGGCGTGCGGGGCACGCTGCTGCCTGCCGAATGAAAAGCCAGTTGCTGGCTCGCCTGTACCTGGTATTTGGCGGCCTGCGCCAGCCAGTACCATTTCTTGTCGGGCTCGCTGAGTGCGCGTTGGCGGCACTCGGATTCCAGTTCGCGCAAGCGGGTCGCTTCGTTCATAACCTATTCCAGAGCCTGAAAGCTCCTCCCATCAGGAGCCTCAAAACCACGGGAAACCGGGTTTCCCGCCCGCCTTCATCGCAAGAACTTCTTGACGGCCCCCTATGCCAGATCGGGACAATTGATTGAAATTTACCAAGGGATTGACGCTTAATTTGCCGAAGTGGCGGATACCACCTGAAATTGCCGCAAAAGCGCGACTAAACGACCGGGAGCGCCCCTGACGCCGAGCGCGCCCATCGCGAAGATCGCTGCTGCCGCCAGTAGTAGCCATGGTGGCTGCTGACAAATGCTGCCAGCGTTCGAAGGGAGTCACGGTGATCATCAGTTTTGACTCGCCCACGCATGCGGCTGCGATCATATCTGCGGCAGACAAGTGCGGGGGGAGGCGGCATTGGGCGAGACGGTTGGCGTCGCGATCGCGTTGCTATCGAGCGCTCTTGGCGGGACGGCGGCGGCGATCACGCGCTATCTCGCCGGCAACACCGATCCGATCACGCTGGCGATCCTGCGCTGGGGCATCGGCTTCTGCTGCGTGCTGCCGGCAGCGCTGCTGCTCAAGGCGAGATGGCCGAAGCGACGGGATGTGCCTGCGGTCGCAGCCCTCGGCTTCGCTTTCTTCGGCGTGTTCTTCGTGCTCTACAACATCGCGATGTCCTACACGACCGCGGCGCGCGCCTCGCTGGCGCTGGCGACGCTGCCGCTGCACACCATGGTGGTCGGTGCGCTGCTCGGCATCGAGCCGCTGACGAAACGGAAATCGATCGGGGTCTGCATTGCCGTGCTCGGCGTCTTCGCCGCGCTCGCGACCGGATTGTCGGCGGCGCCGCCGGGCGCCTGGCGCGGCGAATTGATCATGACCGGCGCCGTGCTCTGCATGGCGTTCTACAACGTCTGGTCCCGTCCGTTCATTCAGCGCTCCAGCGCGCTCGGTTTCCTCACCGTCGGCATGGGGACGGGCGCTGTGGCGCTGATCGTGGCGGGATCGTTCACCGGTGGTGTCGGGGTTTTGAGTCAGTTCGGAGCGCCGCAATGGATCGCGGGACTTTACCTCGGTGTCGCCGGCGGCGCGCTTGCGTTCATCCTGTGGGTGCTGGCGCTGCAGCGGGCGTCGCCGACGCGCGTCGCCAACACCATGACGGTCAATCCGGTCGCGGCGGCGCTGCTCGCCACCCAGCTTGTCGGCGAGCCCGTTACGCCCAACCTCGTGGTCGGCCTCGTCGCGGTATTCACGGGCATATGGATCGCGACGTCGGAGGTGAAGAAGCCGTAGGTTCTCGCTATCAAAAATTCGTAAGCCGTCATGATTTGCGACGTCCCTGAGGTAGATTGAGCCGCCGGACAAAGCAGCCGGGTCGGTCAATGGCGGAGGAAGCAACATGAAACGAACAATCGATCTTGCTCTGGTGCTGTTGACGGGTGCGCTATCCATCGGTAGCGGCCATGCGCAATCGGGCAGTCCGGGCGTCGAGAAGCTCTACATCCTGAATTGCGGCGAAGGCGTCGCCGGCGACATCTCGCGCTGGTCGCCCGGCGTCAACGAAGGCAAGTCGATGGCCTTCGTCGACAACTGCTATCTGATCAAGCATGCCCAGGGCTGGTTCCTCTGGGACACCGGCGTCACCGATGCGGTCGCGGCAATGCCTGACGGCCTTGCGCCGGCCGATCCGCGGGCGATTCACTGGCGGCGGCCCAAGACGCTGGCGGCGCAGCTCGATCAGCTCGGTGTAAAACCGTCCGACCTCAAGGGGATGGCGGTTTCTCATACGCATCCCGATCATGTCGGCAATGTCGAGCTGTTCCCGACGACGATGCTGTATGTCCAGAAAGCCGAATATGAGTGGCCCGGCGCCAACAACCAGCCGCGCTTCAAGCCCGAACACCCCGTGACCAAACTGGAAGGCGATCGCGATGTGTTCGGCGACGGCAGCATCACCATCCTTTCCACGCCGGGGCACACGCCCGGGCATCAATCATTGCTGGTGAAATTGCCCAGGACCGGCGCGATCGTCCTGTCCGGCGATGCCGTGCACTTCAAGGCCAATTGGGACAATCGCGGCGTCCCCACCATGAACGCCAGCAAGGACGCAACGCTGGCCTCGATGCAGAAGATCTCGGACACGCTGACGAAGGAAAAAGCACAGTTGTGGATCAACCACGACAAGGCGCAGCGCGATGGCCTGAAGATGTCGCCGGAGTATTACGAATGAACGGGCGAGCTTGTCCGCATTCGGCTCATGGCTCCGGCCGTGGCGGTTCCTTGCGCAGCAGGAACAGCGCCAGCAGCGCCGCGATGCTGAGCGCCGAGGAGACGTACAGGACCCGCGCGCCCATGGCCTCGATCAGCAGGCCGAACAGCAGCGGCGCCGCCGCCTGCGCCATTCGCGCTGGCGCGCCGACGATGCCGAGCCGGTAGCCGTAATTCTCGGGCCCGAAGATCGCGAGCGGCAGCGTGCCGCGGGCAATGGTCAGGATGCCGTTGCCGGAGCCGTGGAAGATCGCGAACACGCTGGCCGCGCCGCCGCCGGCGAGGCCGAGGATGGCGGCGCCGATCGGATGCGTCAGGCAGGCCAGCCTGGTCGACACCAGCGGATGATAGCGGCTGAGAAAGCTCGCCTCGAAAATGCGGGCGGCGACTTGCGACGGCCCGATCAGCGCGCCGGCGAACACCGCCTGCGTGGTGGTAGCTCCAGCCGCCTCCATCAGGCGCGGCAGATGCGCCGCCATCGCGCCGGTGACGGTCCACGCGGCGGCGAACACGAAGGCGAGGATGATCATGGTGCGGTCGATCGGGATATGCGGCTTGACCGCCGCGGCCACCGCCTTCGCACGCTTCACCGCCGGCAACATCAACAGGTTGAGCGGCAGCCCGATCAGGATATGCGCCACCGCCCAGGCGAAGCAGGTGTTGCGCCAGCCGATGGTTTCGAGCCCCCACGCCGACAGCGGCCATCCGACTGTCGAGGCAAAACCCGCGATCAGCGTGATTCCGGTGATCGAGCGGCGCGCCGCGTCGCCATAGATCCGCCCGAGCGCGGCAAAGGCGGCGTCGTAGAGGCCGGCGCTCATGCCGACCCCGAGCAGCAGCCAGGCGACGACGAGAAGCGGTATCGACGTGGTGAAGCCGAGCAGCACGAGACCCGCCGCCAGCAGCAGGTTGGAGATCGACAGCACGGACCGGCCGCCGACCAGGTCGATCTGTCGTCCAATGCGAGGAGCGAGCAGGGCGGAAATCACCTGCGATGCCGAGAACGCGGCAAAGATCCAGTTCGAGGAGACGCCGAGATCGCGCGCGATCGGATCGGCCAGGATGGCCGGCAGATAGTAGCTCGATGCCCAGGCCAGCGTCTGCGTCGTGCCGAGCGCGATGATGATGGAAAGCTGGCTGCGGTTCACGTCGGCGTCTCTCGTCTTGACCAGTAAAGTGCCAGCGGCCCCAGCAGGATTCCCGCCGCCAGCACCGAAAATGCAGCCATCCATGCCGAGGCACTTTGCGGTCCACCCGCAGCGTCCAGCGCAACGCCCAACGCCCATGCGCCAAGCGCGGAAAGGCTGAAGCCGACGGTCGAATGCATCGCCATCGTCGCACCGCGATGGCTGGGGTCCGCCGCCATCGACATGCCGGAGGTCAACGCGCCTGAATCGGCGGGAACGGTGACGGCATAGATCAGGATCAGCGGCAGCAGCAGCCAGGGCGGCTTGTCGGCGAGAAGACCGATCAGAAGTGCAACCGCGGCGGAAGCGAACATCACGGCCGAAATGGCGCGGTGGCGGCCGAACCTGAGCGCGAATTCGTTGCCGAGAATGCTCGCGGGCATGGCGAGCAGGGAGAATACCACGCTGACCACGATCGGCGTCAGGATTGAAGCGGCGGAACTCTTTGCAGCCACGAAGGTCCAGAACGCGACGATCCAGGTCCTGATTCCGTACAGTTCAAAGCAATGCGCACCGTAGCCGAGCACAAATCCCATGGCCTGGCGGTTGTGGAGCACTGGCGCGAAATCAAGAAGCCGGCCCGACGTCGGCGCCGGCTTCACCGACCGCAACAGCAGGCATGCGGTGAGCATCACCAGTGGCCCGGCGGCGGTGACAAGAAACGCGCTGCGCCAGCCCCAGCCTTCGGCCACCAGTTGCGATACCATGAATGACAGGCCGACACCGAACGAGAAGCTCGACGTGTAGAGCGTGATGGCGCGGGATGAGTCGCCCGGCGCGAGACGGTCCGTCAGCGCTTTCAGGCCGGGCATGTAAGCACCCGCAAAGCCCACTCCCGCCACCGCGTTAAAAAGCGCGCCGGACCAGAGGCCGGTGGCGAACAGGCCGAACAGCAGCGTGCCGAGCGCGCTCACCGCTGAACCCGCGATCAGTATCCTGCGGGCATCGATGCGGTCGGTAAGCGTCGCCAATACCGGGACGGCTACCATGTATCCGGCCGCGCCCGAACCCGCCAGCAGGCCCGCCTGCGCGCCGCTCAAATGCCATTCCGGAATCAGGAATGCCGCGAGAATCGATGGCACGACCACATGCGGGAGCAAGCTTCCGAGCTGCCCCACGCACATCGTGACGATAACCGAGCGGCCTTCTAACGCGATCCCGTCCACTCCCCATTTTCAGGATGCGCAGCCGCATCCCGTCGTTCCCTGTTGCTTTGCCTTTTCATCCGCGACGCAGCACGCGTCAACATCCGATAATGCAGGACCGCCGCAGCAATTGCTGGCATCTGTTGCCGGCGAGCGGCTGCAGACGCCGGTCTCGGGTAGCACAAGCTCAACCCGCTCCGCTGCATTGCGGTCACCGGCGATGTCGGCGGCAATCGAGCGCACCTGCTCGTAGCCGGTGAGCATCAGGAAGGTGGGTGCGCGGCCGTAGGATTTCATGCCGGCGAAATAGAAGCCCGGTTCATCCTGCGCCAGTTCGCGCGCGCCGTGCGGCCGCACGGTGCCGCAGCTATGCTCGTTCGGATCGATCAAGGGTGCCAGGGCGACCGGACATTCGATCGCCGGATCGAGCCGGATGCGCAGTTCGCGGACGAAATCGAGGTCGGGCCGGAAGCCGGTCGCCACGATCAATTCATCGGCTGCAACACGGCGGGCGCTGCAGCCCGATATCGCTGCGATGACAAGGCGAGGGCCGTCGGCGATCAGGTGCGAAACGCGGAAGTCGCTTTCCATCTCGACACGGCCCGACGTCACCAGCGCAGCAAAGGCCGCGCCCAATTCGCCGCGGGCCGCGAGCTTGTCGTTCGCGCCGCCGCCGAATGCCTTTGCGGGATCGCTGCCGCGCAACAGCCAGATCGGCCGGGTGTCCGGCGCCTGTTCGGCGAGTTTCGCCAGATCGATCAGCGTGCCGATCGCGGAATGTCCCGCGCCGAGCACCGCAACCGTCTTGCCGGCATAGCGAGCGCAGTCGCTGCCGAGCAGATCGGGCATGCCGTATGCGATACGGCCACCGACATCCTTCTCGCCGATGGCGGGAAGGCCGTTGGCGCCTGCCGGGTTCGGTGAATGCCAGGTGCCTGACGCGTCGATGACAGCGTCGGCCTTTATGACTTTCGGACCTTGCCCGTTCTGATAGCGAATTTCGAACGGCGCCTTTTCTCGGCCTTTTGTTTTCATCTTGTCGAAGCCGACGCGGCTGATGCCGGTGACGCGGCTCGACGTGCGGATGCGCTGCTTGAGCGGAGTGTGGTCCGCAAGCGGCTCCAGATAGTGCTCAACCATTTCCGCACCGGTCGGGTAGCGCTCCGGTTCGGGAGAATTCCACCCTGCGGCTGCCAGCAGCCGCGCTGCGGCCTTGTCGATGTTGTATTCCCAGGGCGAGAACAACTGGACGTGGCCCCATTGCCGCATGGCGTGGCCAACACTGTCGCCGGCCTCCAGTACGATCGGCTCGAGGCCGCGCTCCAGCACATGGGCGGCGGCGGCAAGGCCGACCGGGCCGGCTCCGATGATCGCGACGGACTTGGCTTGGCTCATCACGTCCTCCTATAGAACTAGAAATATCGAAATAAGGCCGACAAAGCGCAGCGATTCATGCCGCGGTCTTGGCATCAGGTGTTTCGGCGCTTTCAGTGCAGCATTCGGAGACCAGAAAACCCACGAGTTCCCGCATCACTTCGTAATTGGCGTGGCAAACAAGCGTCGTCGCATCGCGCACCTGGGTCACGAGGCCAACGACCACCAGCGCCTTGATGTGATGGGAGAGGGTGGAGGGTGCGATTTTCAGCTTCTCTTGCAGCCGGCCTACCGCCAGTCCGGCGCCACCGGCGCGGATCAGCGCACGATAGATCTTGAGACGGGTCGGATTTCCCAGCGCTTCGAGGTGGGCTGCGGCGTCATCGAGTTTCATGCACGAAATGCTCGCACGGGAATCCAGTCCGGTCAACGATATTTCTAGAATTATCGAAATAAGGACGGATTGACGGCAGGTGATATATCGATATATCTCGATATATGGAATCAGAACGCGCCATTCTCGCGTTGGCGGCGCTTGCCCAGCCGACGCGGCTCGAAGTGTTTCGCCTGCTGACGAAGCACGAACCAGACGGACTTGCCGCCGGCGATATCGCCAGGACGATGGCAGTGCCTCAGAACACGATGTCGTCCCATCTGGCGATCCTCTCCCGTGCCGGACTGGTTACGACGCAGCGCGTCAGCCGATCGATCGTCTACCGCGCCGAACTCGCGGCGTTCAGAGCGGTCGTGTTGTTCTTGCTGCGCGATTGCTGCGACGGACGCCCTGAAATATGCGGGCCGTTGATCGAAGATCTTGCGCCTTGTTGTCCGCCAAAGACGAGGAGGAAGGCACATGTCTGAACGCATCTATAACGTTCTCTTCCTTTGCACTGGAAACACCGCGCGTTCGATTCTGGCGGAAGCGATCCTGCGCAGGGACGGACGGCGCAACTTCCACGCCTTCTCCGCGGGCAGCCAGCCGAAAGGGACGGTCAATCCATTCGCTCTCAAGGTGCTCGACCGACTTGACTATCCCACGGACGGATTGCGCTCCAAGAGCTGGGAGGAGTTCGCGCGCAGTGACGCACCCGTGATGGATTTCGTCTTTACGGTTTGCGACAACGCCGCGGGCGAGTCCTGTCCGGTCTGGCCGGGACAACCGATGACCGCGCATTGGGGCATCGAGGACCCGGCGGCCGTCGAGGGGACGGACATCGAAAAGGAAGCCGCCTTCGTCGCGGCGTTTCGCTATCTCAGGAATCGAATCGCCGCTTTCACGAGCCTGCCGCTCGAAAGCATCGACCGGTTGTCGCTTGGAACGCGGCTGCGCGATATCGGCCGCAGCGACGGCTCCACGTTTGGCAGGGACAGGGCGGGCTGATGTTTGAATTCGATCTGCCACGCCGCCTCGCGGCCGAAGGCCTCGGAACGGCGCTATTGGTCGCGACCGTGGTCGGCTCCGGCATCATGGCGGAAACCCTGACCAGGGACGTCGCGCTGGCGCTGCTCGGCAATACGCTGCCGACCGGCGCCATCCTGGTGGTGCTCATCACCATTCTCGGACCCGTTTCGGGGGCGCACTTCAACCCGGTCGTATCGCTGGTCTTTGCCTTGAAGGGCGAACTGACGCCGCGCGAAACGCTGCTTTACATCCTGGCGCAGATTGCCGGCGGCATTGCCGGGACCATGATCGCGCATGCGATGTTCGCGCTGCCCTTGATCGACATGTCGCTGAAGATGCGAACCGGCGGGGCGCAATGGTTTGCCGAGGCGGTCGCAGCATTCGGGCTGGTGGCGACCATCCTGGGCGGCATCCGATTCAACAGCGCGGCCATACCGTGGCTGGTCGGCCTCTACATCACCGCAGCCTATTGGTTCACCGCATCCACCTCGTTCGCCAATCCCGCGGTTGCCATCGCCCGCTCGATGACCAATACGTTTTCGGGGATCCGTCCCGTGGACCTGCCCGGTTTCATCGCGGCCGAAACAGGCGGTGCGCTCATTGCGCTGGCGGTGATGAGCTGGCTGCTCAGTGGCACCGCAATCAAGGAGGTCCGGCCATGACCGTCACGATCTATCACAACCCGGCCTGCGGCACCTCGCGCAACACGCTGGCCATGATCCGGCAGAGCGGCGAGGAGCCCGAGGTGATCGAATATCTGAAGACGCCGCCGAGCCGCGCGCGGCTGGTCGAACTGATCGGGGCGCTCGGCATCTCGCCGCGCGAGCTGTTGCGCGAAAAGGGCACGCCCTATGCCGAGCTTGGCCTTGCCGATCCCAAATGGAGCGACGACGAGCTGATCGATTTCATGATCGAGCATCCGATCCTGATGCAGCGGCCGATCGTGGTGTCGCCGAAAGGCGTGCGGGTGTGCCGCCCCTCGGAGCTGGTGCTCGATCTGCTCGACAATCCGATCGCGTCGTTCGTCAAGGAGGACGGCGAGGCGGTGACCCGCGCGAAGGGTTGAATGGTGCGAGGCTTTCACCCGTCACGATTGCGCGGCATAATGGCCGCATGGAACTCACGCCCCGTCTGCGCCTGACGAACTGGCTGGTCAGCCAGGGCCTCACCGGCACGCCCGAAAACGATTTGGTCCGCGGCTTCTGCGAGCGCTGCTGCGCCGAAGGGCTGCACGTGTCGCGCGGGATGGTGTTCATCGACACGCTGCATCCGATCTTCGAGGGGCGCGGTTTTCGCTGGAACGATGCCGAGACCAACGAAAGCGACGCCTTCGAATATGGCTCGACCAATGAGGGCGAAGCCGCGGAAGCCTGGCGCAGTTCGATCTTCTACCACATGCTCGAAAACGGCCAGCAGGAGCTGCCGATGGACCTCGCCGACGGCGGGACCAACCGCTTCAAGTTCGTCAACGAACTCGCCGACAAGGGCCACAGGCATCTGGTCGCCTATGTGCACCAGTTCGGCGAGGCCGGCGCCATGGGGCAGATGGACTGCGTCTATTCCTATTGGGTGACCCGTCGCGACGAGGGCTTTGGCGCGCAGGGGCTGGCGGCGCTGCGCGATCTCGTGCCGGTGCTGGGGCTGGCGATCAAGTCCGCTGCGCAGGCCGACATCACCAAGACGCTCGGCCGCGTCTATCTCGGGCGCGACACCGCCGAACAGGTGCTGCGCGGACGGATGACGCGCGGCGTCACCGAGAGGATCAACACGGTATTGTGGTTCTCCGACCTGCGCGGCTCGACCGCGATCAGCGAGAGCATCGACCCCGGCGAGATCATCCCGTTCCTCAACGACTATGCACAGGCCTCGATCGACGCCATCCATGACGCCGGCGGCGAGGTGCTGAAGCTGATCGGCGACGGCGTGCTGGCGATGTTCACCGATGAGAACATGGCGAAGGCCAAGCGCGCCGCGCTGCGCGCTGAACACCGCTTCCGCCGCAACATGCGGACGGTCAACGCGCGCCGCGCCGCCGAGGGGAGGCCGGTGACCTCGGCCCATGTCGGACTGCATGAGGGTGAGGTCTTCTACGGCAATATCGGCAGCGACGACCGGCTCGATTTTACCGTGGTGGGTCCGGCCGTGAACGAGGTCAGCCGCATCGCCTCGATGTGCCGCACGGTCGACCGCGAACTCCTGATGTCATCGGCGTTCCGCAACGGGCTCGACGCCGCCGGGCGAAACTACCTCGTTTCCACCGGCCGCTTCGCGCTGCGCGGCATCGGCCGCGCGCAGGATCTGTATACGCTTGATCCGGATATTACGGCGGACGAAGTGGTGGCGGGGAAGTACGAGCGGTACCTGGCAAACTGAAATGTGAACGGATATGCCGTCCGCGGTGGAACGCATCGTAGCGCTTGCGGGTTTTGGATATGGGTCCGTGAACCGGGCTCCCTCACATTACCCGCGCTCTGTGGTTTCCGGACATGAAGACAGTATTGATCTCGGGAGCAGGAATCGCCGGACCGACGCTCGCGTTCTGGCTCAGGGCAGCCGGCTTTGAGCCGACGCTGATCGAGCGCGTGCCCCATCTGCGCACTGGCGGCTACGTCATCGATTTCTGGGGGCTCGGATACGACATTGCCGAGCGCATGGGGTTGATCGCGGAGATCAACCGCGTCGGCTACCATGTGCGGGAGGTGCGGATTGTCGACGACAGGGGTCGGCGCGTAACCGGATTTGGAACCAGGGTGTTTTCGGAATTGACGGGCGGCCGTTACGTGACGCTCCGTCGCAGCGACCTGTCGCGGCTGCTGTTCGAGAAGATCAGGGGGACCACCGAGGTCATTTTCGACAACGAGATCGCCGGCCTTCAGCAACAGCCGGATGGCGTACGGGTTCGATTGAAGAAGGGTGACGAACGACGGTTCGATCTGGTTGTCGGCGCCGATGGCCTGCACTCGGCGGTTCGCGGCCTGACGTTCGGACCGCAGCGCGAGTTCGAGAAACATCTTGGCTATGTCGTCGCCGCGTTCGAACTGTCCGGCTATCGGTCGCGCGACGAGGATGTGTATCTGATGTACGGACAGCCCGGGCGCATGCTCGGTCGCTTCACTTTGCACGACGACCGGACGCTGTTCCTGTTCGTCTTCGGGGCGGATGGCGATTCGCTGCCCGGAACGCTGGATGGGCAGAAGGCCATGCTGCGGAAGATCTATGGCGAAGGGAAATGGGAATGTCCGCAGGTCCTGGAGCGACTGCAGGAAACGGACGATCTCTATTTCGATCGCGTCAGCCAGATCCGGATGGAAAGTTGGTCGCGAGGCCGCGTTGCGCTCGCCGGCGACGCCGCGTTTTGCGTTTCGCTGGTGGCCGGACAGGGCTCGGCGCTGGCCATGATTTCTGCCTATGTGCTGGCCGGCGAACTCGCCAGCGCCGGCGGACGTCACGAAGAGGCCTTCCGCAACTACCAGGCGCGGCTGCGCAGTTACATCAGCGCCAAACAGCAGGGCGCGGAGCGCTTCGCCTCGGCTTTTGCGCCGACAACCGCCGGCGGCCTGTGGTTTCGCAATCAGGTGATAAGGGCGTTCGCAATTCCCGGTCTGGCTCGGATCGCGGTCGGCCGGGATATCGCCGACACCCTGCGACTTCCCGATTACCATTGGCCCTCGCTACAGCAGTTTGCCGCCTGAAGCGGCAGCGCCCCGCTGTGTCGCGCGTGGCGCGGCGGGCTTGATTCACGTCAATGCGCCTCATACGGTCTGGGCGTATTCGCGATTTTCCGCCGTGAAACGCTGAAGGTTCTCGTCCACAGCGCCGTCGCGATCTGGTCCACAGCCAAACAAGAGAGGCCGGCATGTCGGCAACCGAAATCGCGACACGTCATTTCTCTGCCGCCATCGCGGACGCGGAGAGCACGGGCCTTGGGGCTGACAGCGTTTGCCGGGCGCTGCTCAGCTTCCTGGTCGCGAAATATCTCGAGAGCCGGTCCGTCGCCGACGTTCAGTCGGAGCTGCGATTTGTCGCCGACAATTGCGATCCCGACACGGATTTCATGTTCATGCGACCCTAGCGCGCCCTTGCTTGCAGCGAGTAGAGCGCAACGGCTGACAGCGCGAACACCGTCAGCACCACGCCGAGCGCGAACAGCGCCTCGTGCGAGATCGTGGCGGCGAGCCAGACGCCGATCGCGGCCGTCATCATCTGCCAGAAGCCGACCAGCGCGGACGCCGCGCCCGCCTTGTCACCGAACGGGGACAGCGCCTGCGCGGTGCCGAGCGGGTTGACGATGCCCATGCCGAGCAGGAAGACGCTCAGCGCAGCGAGATAGGACAGCAAGGTCGGGCTGTAGAGCGAGACCAGCAGCATCGCGATGCCGCCGGTGGCGGCCGCGAACAGCCCGCCGCGGATCGCGCGGCCGAGCCCGTAGCGCGGGGCCAGTCTTGTCGCGAGCATGCCCGCGGCGAACACGATGAGCACGGTGCCGGCGAAGAACAGGCCGAGCTGGATCGGCGTCAGGTGCATCGTTTCGATCAGGATGCGCGGGGCCGCCGAGAACATCGAGAACAGCCCGCCCATGATCAGGCTGACGGTGGCGGCCGGCACCACGAAGCGGCGGTCGGCGATCAGGCCGAAATAGGTTTTGGCGATGGCCAGCGGATCGAGCGGGGTGCGCGTCGCGTGATGGGTTTCGCCGAACACGGCGCTAAAGGCTGTGGCGCCAAGCGCCGCGAAACCCGCGACGAGCACGAATTCGGAGCGCCAGCCGAAATAATGGTCGAGCGCGCCGCCGAGCAGCGGCGAGAAGCCCGGTGCGGCCGCCATCGCGATCATGATCAGCGCCATGGCGCGGGCCAGCGCCGCGCCGGAATACATGTCGCGGGCGATGGCGCGGGACAACACCGAGGTGGCGCAGGCGCCGGCCGCCTGGACCACGCGCCCGACCAGGAGGCTGGTCAGGTCGGTCGCCAGCGCGCACCAGACGCTGCCGGCAAAAAACACGGCGAACCCGATCAAGACGGGCCAGCGCCGGCCGTAGCGGTCCGAGATCGGCCCGACCGCGAGCTGGCCGACCGCGAATACCGCAAGGAACACGGTTATCGCCGAGGTCACCGCCGCACTGGTCACGTTCAGCGCCGTCGCCATCTGCGGCAGCGACGGTAGCAGGATGTTGGTAGCGAGCGTCCCGGTGGCGGCCAGCGTCGCCAGAACGGCGATCTGCGCGGCGGTGGAAGACGTCTCCGAGCGTGGGCTGGCGGCGACTACGGCGGTCTGGTCGGTCATGGCGGTTTTGCTTTATTGAGATGATGATCATCATATAAAATGGATTGCAAGAGCGCCAGTGGGTGGAGCGGCTTTGGAATAAATTGCTCGTGCTGCCGTCATTGCGAGCAGAGCGGAGCAATCCATCTATCCGCGGAGAGAAAAAATGGATTGCTTCGCTGCGCTCGCAATGACGTTCCCTGCGGCGACCGGCGGACTAGCACCCACTTTCCCTGGGAAGTGAGTCATGATTCAACATCGGGATGATACCCGAAGCAAGAGAAGTCCACCTTTCGAGGAAGGATCGCAAGGTGCTTGAGGAGCGTTGCCGCTCACCGCTGACGTTGCAGCGCGATTTGAAGCGGGCGCGGATCGTTCTTTTGGCGGCGGCCGGTCGCAGCACCCGATCGATCGCCAAGGAGGTTGGGGTCCAGCCGCGGATTGTCAGCCTTTGGCGCCATCGCTATGCGGACCATGTCCGAACCGCCAACGCAGGGTAAAAATGATGTCGCGCCAAGGGTCGATGCGGGCCGAACAGCCGCATCCAACGTTCGCCGTCTTGCAGGCAAATGGCGCGCCGCGGCCGATGAAGATGGGCACTATGGCTTCGCTGTGGCGCTATGATTGAATTTTCGATCCCACGCCACGGTTCGCTGCCACAACCATCGAACTTCGGGACTGCGACGCCAGCCGACCGGGGCCTGTGGAGAAATCAGCAGGCAACGCATCCATGCCCGCGCGCCTTTGTTAATAATCCTCAGACCGTCGCAGGCGAACGATTCGCGAGCAGAGCATGGATGCCGCCCAGATTCTCGACCGACTAGGCGACCGGCCGGGTCTCCCGGTTGAAGCCCTCCGCGCCGCCGGGGCGGACCGGGCATCTGCAGTGCCGATCTTCCTCGACGCGATCGCGCAAATCCAGGTGCCGAATGGCACAGCGATCCCGCCAGACGCCATTTTCCTTGTGTTCCACCTGCTCGGCGAGTGGCGGGAGAAATCGGCCTACCGACCGCTGGCGATGCTCCTGCGCTGCCCGCCTGATCAAGTCGACTTAGTTTTTGGTGGCGCCGTCACTGAGACCACGCACCGCGTCATGGCTGCGGTTTTTGATGGCGACCCCGATCCACTCTACCAAATCATCCTTGACGCCAATGCTGACGAATTCATCCGGTCCCGCATGTGCGAGGCCGTCGCTATGGCGGCGTTCTACGGTGGGTTGCAGCGCGCAGAAGCCGCCCGGTTCCTTCGCGCCTGTTACTCCGAGCTTGAGCCGCAGGCCGAATGCTTCGTCTGGAGCGGTTGGCAGAGCGCCGTTGCCTTGCTGGGCCTTGCCGAACTCAAGCCGCTCGTCGAGCAAGCGTTCGCGCGACGCTTGATAAGTCCGTCCTGGCTTTCCTTCGAGGATTTCGAGCAGGACCTCGAGCTTTCAATCGAAGATCCTGCAGCGCTACCCCATCGCTCACGTGGCGAATTCAGCCTGTTTGGCGACACCATTGAGGAACTGTCGAGTTGGTATTGCTTCAGCCCAAAAGCGCAAAGGGACGCAGAGCGTCGGCTAGCCCTGCTTGATAGGCCTGTGCCGCCTCATCGGGCGATCAATCCGTTCGGGAAAGTCGGCCGGAATGAAGCGTGTCCGTGCGGCAGCGGCAGGAAGTTCAAGAAATGCTGCCTCCTGAACGAATTTGACGCGACCGCGCTACGGGCAGGTTGAGAGCGCTGCTTGCCAAGGGTACGCGCCAACATTCAGGTTGATGTGACCCGGGATCGCATGGCATATTATGCCATAAGCTCAACTTTCGAACGAGGATGCCAGTGCCCACGAGGAATGTCGTGCTGACCGAGCGTCAGGAAGAACTCCTTGAGACCCTCGTCAAGTCCGGCCGCTACCAGAACGCCAGCGAAGTGCTGCGCGATGGGTTGCGGCTCGTGGAGCAGCGCGAAGCGGAGGATGCTGGCAAGCTGAAAGCCCTGCGGGCGGCGGCTCGCGCCGGTGTCGGCGCGTTGGATCGAGGGGACTTCAAGGAATTTGAGTCGGTCGAAGAGTTGCAAACCTATTTGAATGACCTTTCGGAGAAGGTCATCTCCCGAACCGCCGAATAGAGCGCTCATGGCCGAGCGGAGATGGCGCGTTCGTCTCGGCGCTGCCGCAGAACTCGACTTTGCCAACATCCTCAAATGGACCGCTGAGAATTTTGGCACGCGAAAAACTCGCATCTATCGGGACACGCTCGTTCGGGCGATTGGCGAACTCGCCGACGGTCCCGATGCCGCCGGCTCAAAGGCCCGTGACGACATCATGGCAGGCCTTCGCACGCTCCATATTGCGCGACGGGGTCGTCGTGGAAGTCATTTCCTGATGTACCGGGCAGCGCCAAACAGCACGATCGAAATCGTGCGTATTCTCCACGATAGAATGGACCTTCAGCGCCACGTTCGACCTGCTCCCGACGAGAGTAGCGGAGCATGACCGTCCCGTACATGTGGATACGACAGCGTGCTCTGGCGTAGAATTGCAAGTGGCGCGCCGCGGCCGACGAAGTTGGGCACTATTGTTTCGCCGTGGCGCTATGATGCGGCATCCGGATTTGCGGAAAAAGCCCAAGGCACAGGGCGCACCGGCCGCGAGGCCTGGTGAATCCCGTTTCACGACCGTGATGCAACTGGACCGGATCGACGGCCTATCGCCGAGATTGTTTCGTGCCACGCTTCGCCATGTCACGGTTCGCGAGGCGCCGTGCGCGCCTG
Organism: Bradyrhizobium sp.; assembly: GCF_036735945.1. GTDB lineage: Bacteria > Pseudomonadota > Alphaproteobacteria > Rhizobiales > Xanthobacteraceae > Bradyrhizobium. Next base: position 24,260 of record NZ_DAINNI010000060.1, read on the forward strand.
CCTGGGCCTGCGGGAAGCGTCGGCCAGCTGACGATCGGCATCGACGAGAGCCGCAGCCAGCATATCAGGCCGGGGAGCGATTTCACTATGGCCGCTCGATTGCTGCGGCCCGAGACTAATCCGGCTGATGCTTACCAACCGGCCAGTTCCGGCAATTTCACGAGCAGCGATCTTCAAAGGAAGGGGCGCGGCCGATCGCCGCGTGGAGCGCGACGCGCTCCTCATCATTCACGCTGCAGTTCGGGGAAGTGGAACTAAACTTCCTGTTCGACGATTTTGGCATGATCTTCGCCGAACGCTGCGCCTGCCTCTGAGCTTGTCAGCCAAGACTTATTCTGCACAGTATCGTTCCAAATAGTGCCGCACCTGCGGCCATCCATCAACAAAGTCGATAGTCAGCGAGGAAGCGAATAATGCGCAAATTAACTCTAGCCATCGCCCTGATCGTCCCGATGCTCGGTCACGCTGCGTGGGCCGAGGAAACCATCAAGTTCGGCTACATCGATCCGTTGTCCGGCGGCGGGGCAAGCGTCGGTGAAGGCGGTTTGAAGACGTTCCAGTATCTGGCCGACGAGATCAACGCCAAGGGCGGTATCCTGGGCCGCAAAATCGAGATCCTGCCCCTCGATAACAAGACCAACCCGCAGGAGAGCCTGGTGCAGGCGCAGAAGGCGATCGACGCTGGCGCCCGCTACATCACGCAAGGAAACGGCTCGTCCGTCGCCGCAGCGCTGTCCGATTTCGTCACCAAGAACAACACGCGCAACCCCGGCAAGGAAGTCCTGTACTTCAATTACGCCGCCGTCGATCCGAGCCTGACCAACGAAAAGTGCAGCTACTGGCACTTCCGCTGGGATGCCAGTTCGGACATCAAGATGGAAGCGCTGACCAGCTATATGAAGGCCACCCCGTCGATCAAGAAAGTGTACCTGATCAACCAGGACTATTCGTTCGGCCAGTCAGTGCGCACCGATGCCCGCAAGATGCTGGGCGCGAAACGGCCCGACATCGAAATCGTCGGCGACGAGTTGCACCCGCTGCTGAAGGTCACGGACTTCTCGCCCTATGTCGCCAAGATCAAGGCGTCCGGCGCCGATAGCGTCGTCACCGGCAACTGGGGTCAGGACATCGCGCTGCTGCTCAAGGCGGCCGCCGATGCAGGCCTGAAGGTGAACTGGTACACCTATTATGCCGGCGGCGCCGGCGGCCCGACGGCGATCAAGCAGACCGGTCTCGACCACCAGGTGTTCCAGATCACCGAGGGCTTTGCCAATTCGGGCTACCAGCCCGCGATGGACTATGAAAAGGCCTTCCGTGCCAAGGTCAACATGTCGCTCTGGTATCCGCGCGCGGTCAACGAGATGCGCATGTTCAAGGCCGCGGCCGAGAAGGCGAACTCCATCGATCCGGTGAAGGTGGCAGCGGCGCTCGAGGACCTCAAGTTCGAGGTGCTGGACGGCGGCCAAGGCTTCATGCGCAAGGACGATCATCAGTTCTTCCAGCCGATCTACATCTCCTCCTTCGGCAAGCTCGCGGCGAACGAGCCGTTCGACGAGGAAGGCACCGGTTGGGGATGGCATCTGGTTTCCAAGGTCGATACGCCGCAGACCATGGTCCCCACGACCTGCAAGATGAAGCGGCCGTAAACCAAAGGACGTTCGCCTTCCCGCTCCCGGTATCGGACCGCGGGAAGGCAACGGCCCGAATACGGGGCCGACGATATCGGCCAACGTTGTCTGGCCCTGGATAGCTGCGAGAGCGCCGTGCTTGAACTGATCGTTATATCGACGCTGAACGGTGTGCTGTTCGGCATGCTTCTGTTCCTGCTGTCGAGCGGCTTGACCGTCATCTTCAGCATGATGGGCGTACTCAACTTCGCCCACGCCAGCTTCTATATGCTTGGCGCCTTCTTCGGCTTTCAGCTCACGAAGTGGATCGGCTTCTGGCCGGCGCTGGTGCTCGCACCGTTGCTCGTCGGCGGCATCGGCATGGCGGTGGAGCGCTACGGCCTGCGCAACACCCACAAGCACGGCCATGTCGCGGAGCTGCTTCTGACCTTCGGTCTTGCGTTCGCGATCGAGGAAATCGTGGCGATGATCTGGGGCAGGAGCCCTGTCGACTATCGCGTGCCCGAGCTGCTGGACTTTCCGGCCTTCACGATTTTTTCCACCAACTATCCCGCCTACAAGATCTTCATGCTGGCCGTGTCGGTCGCGATCTTCGTCGCGCTGCTGATCGTTCTCAAGCGCACCCGGGTCGGCCTCATTGTCCAGGCGGCGCTGACCCATCCCCACATGGTCGGTCATCTCGGCCACAATGTCGGCCGCGTGTTCATGCTGGTATTCGGCGTCGGCTGCGCGCTCGCCGGGATTGCCGGCGTTATTGCCGGCCCCGCGCTGGTGACGCAGTCCGACATGGCGGCGGCGCTCGGGCCGATCCTGTTCGTCGTCATCGTGTTCGGCGGCCTGGGATCCCTGCCGGGTGCCTTCATTGCATCGCTCGTCATCGGCCTGGTGCAGACCTTCGCGGTCGCGTTGAACGGTTCACTCGCCAGCGCCTTCGGCCCGCTCGACCCGGCGATGGGGCCCTCCGTTCTCACCGACATCTGGAACGTCACGGTCGCGCAGGTCGCGCCGATCGTTCCCTATGTCCTGCTGGTCCTCGTGCTGATTTTCCGCCCGATGGGCCTGATGGGGACGCGCGAGTCATGACCGCAGCAACGACCTCCACCAACAGCGCTGCGAAGCCCGCGGGGGAAGCCTTGCGCTTCTACGGCGTCTGGGTGATCGGCATCATCGCGCTGATCGTACTGCCTCTGGTGTTCTCGTCGGGCGGATCGTTGACGTCCTTCAGCCTGATCGGGATCGCGATCGTCTTCGCGCTTTCCTACAACATCCTGCTCGGCCAGACCGGTCTGTTGTCGTTCGGTCACGCCGTTCACTACGGCCTCGGCGGCTTCGCCGCCTGCCATGTGATGAATGCAGCGGCTTCTCACGGCTGGCCAGTACCGCTTCCCTTCATTCCATTGTTCGGCGGGCTTGGCGGTCTCGCTTTTGCGATGGTTGTCGGCTGGGTGATGACCAAGCGCGCCGGCACCGTGTTCGCGATGATCTCGCTCGGGATCGCCGAACTGGTGGCTTCCTCCTCGCTGATCCTGCGTTCGGTGTTCGGCGGCGAATCCGGAATCTCGACCGACCGCACGGCCTTGCCGCATATGTTCGGATGGACCTTCGGGCCACAGCTTCAGGTCTACTACCTGATTGCGTTCTGGCTGGTGATATCAGCCATCGCGATGTACGCACTGACACGGACGCCGCTGGGGCGGATCAGCAACGCGGTTCGCGACAATCCCGAGCGCGTCCAGTTCATCGGCTATGATCCTCACGTCGTTCGCTATATCGCCTTCTGCTTCGCCGGATTCTTCGCCGGCATCGCGGGGGGATTGACAGCGATCAATTTCGAGATCGCCAACGCGGCCTATCTCGGCGCGATTCAGTCCGGACTCGTGCTGTTTTCGACCTTCATCGGCGGTGTTGCCTATTTCTTCGGGCCGATTCTCGGTGCGATCCTGGTGACGTATCTGCAGCTCGGGCTGACCAGCGTCACCAGCGTGTGGCAGCTCTATTTCGGCATCATCTTCATCGGCATCGTGATGCTGTCGCCGGGCGGCATCGC
>NZ_DAINNI010000061.1:0-26998 GCF_036735945.1 Bradyrhizobium sp.
TGGAGAGGATAGCAGGCTTGTAGGAAGAAGACGCGGTCTGACCCTTGGTCACCGGTTCGGTCTCCACAACTTCCAGCGTCGCGCGCTGCGGAAGCTGGATCGCGACCGGGTTGAGGTCGTGCATTGACAGCTTCACCGTCATGTTTTCCTGCAAATAGGGCGCGGACGAACCGACGATCTCCTTCGATACCTGGACCTGGTCATAGGTATCGGCGTTCATGAAGTGGAAGCCGTCACCATCCTCGTAGAGGTAGTTGAAGTTGCGATCCTCGACGGTGGCCTTCTCGACCTGGTCGGTGGTCTTGTAGCGCTCCGATACCTTCACGCCGTCGCCGATACGGCGCATTTCGATCTGGCTGACCGGAGTTCCCTTGCCGGGATGGATGTTCTCGGCCGAGAGGACGACATAGAGCCGGCCGTCCTGTTCGATGACGTTGCCCTTGCGGATAGAGCTGGCGATGACTTTCAAAGCGATTTTCCCGAATTTCTGGCCTTCGGGCCACGTGCAGACAGGGGCGTCCGCAGTGGCCGATCAGGCGGTTTCGGGCTGCAACATACTGATTTCGCCCGTCGATGCCAGCGTTTTGCGCCCCTCCAGTGGGGCTGCTTGAGGCCATATCGGCCCTGTTTCGCCGCCTTTGGCGGCGGCCGCGTCGCGCCGTTTGCAGCGCCAGCCTTCGACGCACCTGCGGGGCGGAATGGACAAGCCGAGCCGGTTTCGCCATGAAGGACGGATCAGACGCGGGAGCTGATCGCCTGCTTCCGAAACCATAAGGAAAGTCGAACAGTTTCAATGGCATTCTCCGGGTTCCTTGACTGCCTTTTCAGGCCTTGCGGAGCACGCGCCGCTGCGCGGCAAGGGCGGCGCTTGATGGGCGTGACGGACCAGCCCTCACCATGGTGGTCGGCCGCGCGGCACGCCGACCGCCGGCCGTTCCTGATGGCGCGCGGCGCGATCACGAGGGCGCTGCGGGCCTGGTTCGACGGGCAGGGGTTCACCGAGGTCGAGACCTCCGTGCTCCAGGTATCGCCCGGGAACGAGACGCATCTGCATGCGCCGCGCACCGAAATCATCGGCAGCGATGGCAACGGCGCGACACGCTATCTGCGCACCTCGCCAGAATTTGCGGCCAAGAAGCTGCTTGTCGCCGGCGAAACCAGGATCTTCGAGTTCGCGCGCGTGTTCCGCGATCGTGAGCGCGGCGATCTGCATCTGCCCGAATTCACGATGCTGGAATGGTACCGCGCCAATGAGAGCTATGACGCCATCATGGCCGACACCATCGTCGTGATCGCCCATGCCGCGCAGGCGACCGGCATCGGCAGCTTCTCGTTTCGCGGCGGGACGGCCGATCCCTTTGCCGAGCCGGAATTGCTGACGGTCGCTTCCGCCTTCGAACGCTTTGCCGGCATCGACCTGTTGGCCACCATTGCAAATGGCGAGGGCGACCGCGCCGCGCTGGCGGCAGCCGCCGCGGCGCGGGTGCGGATCACCGAGGATGACACCTGGTCTGATATCTTCAGCAAGGTACTGGTCGAGCATGTCGAACCGAATCTGGGGCTGGGACGTTTGACCGTGCTGTTCGAATATCCGGCGCCCGAAGCCGCGCTGGCGCGGACGAAGGCGGCCGACCCGCGCGTCGCCGAACGTTTTGAGGTCTATGCCTGCGGCGTCGAACTCGCCAACGGGTTTGGCGAATTGACTGATGCCGATGAGCAGCGCCGCCGCTTTGCGGCTGCTATGGACGAGAAGGAGCGGCGTTATCGCGAGCGTTATCCGCTGGACGAGGATTTCCTCACAGCGGTTGCCGCCATGCCGCCGTCGAGCGGTGTCGCGCTCGGTTTCGACCGGCTGGTGATGCTGGCAACCGGCGCGCTGCGAATAGATCAGGTGGTGTGGACACCGCCGCCAGGAGAGACATGAACAGGATCGATCCGAAACTGCTGGCAACGCTGCGGCAGCCTGCCGACCTCATCGAGCGCGGGCTGGCGAAGCCTGCCGATCTCGCCGATCTCGAACAGGTCGCGGCGCGCTATGCGGTTGCCGTCACGCAAGAGGTCGCCGGCCTGATCGACGCGGAAGATCCCGATGATCCGATCGCGCGGCAATTCATTCCGAGCGCGCTCGAACTGGTGCAGGCGGCTGGCGAGAATGCCGACCCGATCGGCGACGATGCGCATTCGCCTGTTGCCGGCATCGTGCATCGCTATCCCGATCGCGTGCTGTTCAAGCTGGTGCATGTCTGCGCGGTCTATTGCCGGTTCTGCTTCCGCCGCGAAATGGTCGGGCCGGGCAAGGCGACCGCGCTGTCGGAGACCGCCTACCGCGCCGCGCTGGACTATATCCGTACAAACACGGAAATCTGGGAAGTCATCCTGACCGGCGGCGATCCACTGATGCTGTCGCCGCGGCGGCTTGCCGAGATCATGACCGATCTCGCAGGCATCGACCACGTCAGGATCGTGCGGCTCCACACCCGTGTGCCGGTGGCGGCACCCAGGCGAATCGATGCCGACATGATCGGGGCGCTGCGCGCCGGCGGCGTCACCACCTGGATCGCCGTCCATGCCAATCACCCGCGCGAGTTGACGGGCGAGGCACGCGGCGCCTGTGCGCGGCTCGCTGACGCCGGCGTTCCGCTGGTCAGCCAGACGGTGCTGCTTCGCGGCGTCAACGACGACGCGGCGACGCTGGAAGCGTTGATGCGGGCCTTCGTCGAAAATCGAATCAAGCCGTATTACCTGCACCATGGCGACCTTGCGCCGGGAACCGCACATCTGCGCACCACCATCGCAGAGGGGCAGGAACTGATGCGGCATCTGCGGGGGCGCGTCTCCGGCCTGTGTCAGCCCGAATATGTGCTCGATATCCCCGGGGGCCATGGCAAGGCGCCGATTGGGCCGCATTATTTGTCGCATGCGAATTCGCAGGGAAGTGAACTATCCTTGCAAACGCGGTATCGTATCGTCGACTATTGCGGCGACGTTCACCTCTACCCGCCCGAGTCGTGACCTGCGATGACGGAGAACGGCGAGGAGAAACGGGAGCCGCCGGAAGACGAGCGTCATCGCGGGCTGGAAAATGCGGTATTGCTCGGCTTCTTCGTGGTGCTGGTGGCCGCCGGAATCTGGCTGCTCGGCACCATGGCCGATGTACGAAAGGCGCAGGACTGCGCCGGACAGGGACGCCGCAACTGTGCGACGATTGACGTGCCGGCGCGATAGCAGCAACAGGAAGACGGGAGAACCAACATGCGAACCACGATCCTCTCGATAGCGCTGACGGTGCTGATCGGCGGCGCGGATGTGCTTGCGCAGGGGTCGTCGTCCGTCTCGAAGAATTCGGGCGGAGGCAGCGGCGGGGTGATGCAGGCACCGGTCGGTCATCGCCAGCCGCGTCCGAGCGACCTGCCCAATAGCGACAAGGGCCAGTACAACGACCCGAACGATCCCTTGAGCAAGGAAAACGCCGCGCTCGACCGCAAGATCAAGAGCATCTGCCGCGGCTGCTAGTGGCGTCCGCCACAGTCCCGGCGACGCCTAGCCGGGCTTTGCCGCGCGATTGTAGAGAGCCGTCAGAAAGACCAGCAGCATCGCGGCCGACAGGCCGAGCGACCAGTGAATGCCGATCGCCGCCCCGGCGAGGCCTACCGTAATTCCGCTGAAGGCCCGCATGCCGAGCCCGGCCATGTTGAACAGGCCGACGACCCGGCCGCGGCTGTCGGCGGGGGCGTTGATCTGAACCAGCGCCTGCGCCATCGTGTTGAACGACAGCTCGAAGAAGCCCGCGGCAAACAATAGCGCGCTCGCGAGCGGGAAGATGCTCGTCGATGCAAAGGCGAGCAGGCACAGCGCCCACAGAATGGCGAGGGTGATGGCCGTCCGTGGACTTGGCCTGAGCCGTCCCCATGCTTCCAGCGCGATCGCTGCGAGCACCGCGCCGGCGGCATCGGCGGCGAGCAACAGGCTGTAGGACACGCCGGGATCGCCGTGCCCGAGGTCGCCGGCGAATCCCGGCATCTGGGCGTGGTAGGCATTGCCGATCATGAAAGAGGTCAGGCCGGCGAGCAGCGTCATCGAGGTCAGGACGCGGTGCGTGGCGATGTCGCGGATGGTCTGCAGGATGTCGGCCAGGCCGCGGACGGCGAAGCGCTTCAGAGCAAGGCTCTTGTCGCGGACAGGCGCCCAGAAAAGCCAGAGCAGCATCGGCAGGTAGAACAGCGTGTTGAGAATGATGCCGTGGGATGGGCCCAGCGCCAGCATGATGACGCCGCCCATGGCGGGCCCGACCAGGATGCCGAGATAGCGCGCCATCGCGTTCAACCGCACCGCGCTCGGCAGATCGGCGGGACCCACGATGTCGTACAGCAGCAACTGGTTCGGCGTCTGCCACAGCACGCCGGCGCAGCCATGAATCACCAGAAGCAGCATCGCGTGCCACATCTGCAGCGTGTCGGTGATGAAGAAGATGCCCCAGCCCGCGGACGCCACCATGAACAGCAGCATCCCGCACTGGATGATGCGGCGCGGATCGTAGCGGTCGGCGAGCCCGCCGACGGCGACCGAGAAGAACAGAAAGGGCAGCCAGTGCGACAGCACCGCAAAGCCCGCGAGTGCCGGCGAATGGAATTTCTGGAACACCACCCAATAGCTGATCACATGCTCGACATTGTCGGCCATCATGGCCAGCACGTAGGCAGCGAACTGGGCGCGGTACGGCACGGACTTCATGGCCGCGAACGAACTCGATGCGGCCGTGGGGGTCGTCGACGGTTTTGAAATCAATCGATCACCTGGAAATACTTGACCGGGCCAGGTGCCGACGCGGCATCCGGATTCCGTCCGCGCCGATACACGCTTGTTGCCGGGCGCTCAAGACGCCAGTCCGCGCAACGCGTCGAAATAGCTGGCTTGATCGAGGTCGGCGAGCAGCCCCGGCTGTTCCGCCTTCCACCATCGCATGCCTGTCGAAACCGACAATCCGCTCGGAGCCTATCTGAAAGATCGCCGCAGCCGGCTCGATCCGGCAACGTTCGGCTTTGCCGCGGGACGCAGGCGGACGCCGGGGCTGCGGCGGGAGGAGGTTGCCCAGCGCGCCAATATCAGCCCGACCTGGTACACCTGGCTGGAACAGGGACGGGGCGGCGCACCCTCGGCCGATGTCCTGAACCGGATTGCCGGCGCGCTGATGCTGACCGATATCGAGCGCGAGCATGTGTTCCTGCTCGGGCTCGGCCGTCCGCCCGAGGTTCGTTACAGGGCGGCCGACGGCGTCACGCCCCGTCTGCAGCGCCTGCTCGATGCGTTCGAAGTCAGTCCCGCCCTGATCAAGACCGCGACCTGGGACGTCGTTGCCTGGAACCGCGCGGCTACCGTCGTGCTATGGCGCGACAACAACGTTCACGTTCGCGGCGAGGGCATCAAGCGCCTGCGGCACCCGATCCTCGGTCCGATCATGATGGAGTATTCGGCCTTTGCGGTCGATGGCCGGCCCGACCTCGGCATGATCGTCTACAATCCGGCCACCACTTCGGACGCCGAGCGCATCCGATCACTCGTCGCGTCGCAGCCGACCGCCGCGTGAACCGTCGGCCGCCGATCACAAATTGGTTGAGCGCACGACCGCGGCGCCATCGTCTATGATATATTCCGGCGAGGCTGATGCACCGACGGGAGGCCGCATGTCCGCTGCTATGTTGCGAGTGATCGCAATTGCCGCCATTTGCGTTTGCGATGGTGCGGTTGCCATAGCTTCCGCCGAGCCGCGCCATGCGCAGGCGCAGGGAGCAGCAACCGCTGTACGATCCGCTCACGCGCCGCTACGGGCGCCACGCTGGAAACATAGCGCCGCGCGAACGCTACCGGTCGGCGCACATGTCGATCGAGCGGCGCCTTACAAGGCCGATCGGCTTTCCTCGTCGCGGGCGGCCGAGCCGATCCTCAATATTCCCGGCCAAACCACCGTCCTCACGCGGGAGATGCTCGACGACATGAACGCCACGAGCGTCAAGGGCGCCTTGCGTTCCGTTGCAGGCGTGACGATCGGACGATAGCGCGCGACCGACGCCGGCGCTTTCGACCTTGTCGGAAGATGTCAGTAATCGAGGTCGGAGAGAAACGTGGTGTTCACGATCTCGAACTCGGACTCCAGCCAGTCCTTCATCAACCGCGCCCGCGCCGAACGGTGCGTCGGCTGATCCGACGTGCTGCATTTCACCGGCTGATGATCGATGCCTGAAATCTCGAGCAACGCATCGAAGCTGATCTGACGGTCCTCGCGATTGTCGACTTCAGCGTAGTAGATCGTATGGTCGTGCGTTCCCATTGCCCAGCAAAACTGAACCTTTGCCTGATCAGTGGCGGCAGATGCGGTAATCGGAGCAAGGAGGGCTGCAACAAAGAGCAATCGAACGGCAGAATGTATCATTGCACTATTCCAAAAGGTAGTTTGTCTGAAAATACCTGGCGCGCAAACGCGCAGAACCTCGTTCAGCACGAGACCCCCGTTGACATGAATACCGTCAAGCGCGATGCCGCGATGTGAGGTACGCCACAAGCAGTCAACTTTTTGAGCGGAGGCAGGGCGCGCGTTGATGGCGCGCCCTGCCTCACCATTTCGTGTGTCAGGCCGAACGCTCCTCCGGGAATTTGCGTGACTGCGTACGCCGTCGCGCTTCGACCGCATCGGCGAGGCCGTGCAACACCGACACCGTCGTGTACCAGTCGATACAGCCGTCGGTGATGCTCTGGCCGTAGGTCAGCGGCTTGCCCGGCACCACGTCCTGCCGGCCGGCGACCAGATTGCTTTCGATCATCACACCGCTGATCCGCTGCTCGCCGTCGGCGATCTGCTTTGCAATGTCGGCGGCGACCAGCGGCTGGTTCTCCGGCTTCTTCGAGCTGTTGGCGTGGCTGGTGTCGATCATGATACGCGGCGCGACGCCGGCGCGGACGAGTTCCGCGCAGGCGGCCTCGACGCTGTCATGGTCGTAGTTCGGCTTGTTGCCGCCGCGCAGGATGATGTGGCAGTCCTCGTTGCCGGTGGTGGCCGCAATCGCCGAGCGCCCGCCCTTGGTCACGGCCATGAAGTGATGGGGATGCGAGGCCGACTTCACGGCATCGGCCGCGATGCGGACATTGCCGTCGGTGCCGTTCTTGAAGCCGACCGGGCAGGACAGGCCCGACGCCAGTTCGCGATGGATCTGGCTTTCGGTCGTGCGCGCGCCGATCGCTGCCCATGCCATCAGGTCGGCGATGTATTGCGGCGTCGTCATGTCAAGGAATTCCGTGCCGGCGGGCAGGCCGAGATTGTTCACGGCGGACAGCACATTGCGGGCGAGCCTGAGGCCCCTGTTGATGTCGAAACTGCCGTCGAGGTTGGGGTCGTTGATCAGCCCCTTCCAGCCGACCGTCGTGCGCGGCTTCTCGAAATAGACGCGCATCACGATCTCGAGGCGGTCGGCAAGCTGTTCGCGCAAGGCGGCGAGCCGCTCGGCGTAGTCGACGGCCGCGGCGGGATCGTGGACCGAGCAGGGGCCGACAACGACCAGCAGGCGGTCGTCGGTGCCGTGCAGGATGGCGTGAATGGCGTTGCGCGCCGCCATCACCACGCGCGTCGCGGTCAGGGTGCGTGGTATCTCGCCCATCACCTCTTGCGGCGTACTCAGTTCTTTCAGTTCGCTAATTCGAAGGTCGTCGGTGGTGCTCAACACGGCTCTGGCTCCTGGTTGGGGAAACCTGCCGGCCAACAAAAAAGCCGCCAGGTTTGGCGGCTGTTTGGACTTCTGCTTCAATTCATCAGATTGAGCGCGATCCTCCCACCGCCAGCGAGCTGTCGTAGCTAAAATACCAAAAGTTGCTGGCGGCGAAGGTGATCATGGCGGGCTCTATAGCGCAACCGTGGGGGCTTGTCACCCCCGCAATCGGCGGCATCAGCTCTTGCGCGCGGCGAGCGCCAAGCCGACCAGCGACGCGCCGCCGAGCACGAGGTTGATCCCGACCAGAAGGCCGATCGCCCATTCCGCCGAACCCGGCAGCCCGGCCACGATGATGAATGCGATCAGGAGATCCATCAGGCCGGATAGCAGCAGCCAGGACCAGCGCCCCGACAGTTCGCGGCGGTGCTCCAGCGCATACATGATGGTGACGACGCCTTCCGCCAGAAAATATGCGCCGACCACGATGGTGAGCGTGAGGATGCCCTGCGCGGGACGCGCCAGCAGGATTCCGCCGGCGAGTACGGCGAGCGCCGCCGAGAACAGCGACCACCAGAAGCCCGGCGTCTGCCGCGCCCAGTAGGTGGCGAACAATCCGGCGATGCCGCTGATCAGGAACATCCAGCCGAGGAAGATGGTGACGGCGAAGCTGGCCAGCGGCGGCACGATCATCGCGGCGAGGCCGAGCAGGGCGAGCACGATGCCTTCGAACAGGAAGGCCTTCCAGTGTGCCTTCGCCGCGGCGTTCATTTCGGACTGCAGTTTCTCGATGTCCGGTGGATTGTCCTGGGGAAGGGTCATTGCGAACTCCCGGTGCCTGCCGACGATGGCGACGCCAATATAGCCGCTGTGCTGACGGCGGGTGAGAATTGTTCGCGAGCGGTTTTGCGGAAGATCAACGACAGATGGATGACGTTCAGCCTGTTTCGGCCGCGGAGGAGAATCCGTCCGCGGATCTCCTGATGCGGTTGCGGCCGAACACGTAGACCGCCGATGTCGCCAGCAGCAGCGCCAGACCGATCAGAATGGAGGTCACGCCCAGCGGAATCAGAAGCAGCGAGGCGTTGCGGTCGGGATGGACGAACCAGTGATGCAGCGAGGTCAGCACGAAGGCCGCGCCGGCGAAGCCCGCGCCGCTGCCGACGAGCAGCAGCGCCCACATCCGCCGCAACTGGCTCAGCCGCTCGCGCCCGATTTCGGTGCGCGGCGCATGATGACGGCCGACGCGCCGCACCAGCCGGACGGCAAATCCGATCGAACTGAAGCCGATCAGGAGGCTCGCCGCGCCGAGCAGCAACCGCGTGGTGGGGCCGAGATCGGGATGCTTCTGCAAGGTCAGCAGCGGAAAATCGAAGGCGGCATGCAGCGCGACCGGCGCGAACAGCGCCAGCGCCCAGCTCGAGATGCGCGCCCAGTCGCGGTGATGACGGTGTGCGCCGAGCGCCGTTCCGGCGCGGGCGATCGCAATATAGGCGCCCGCGATGATGCCGAGCGCGCCGTGAAACGGCACCGTCAATACGCTGCGCAGCGCGGCCAGCGATCGCCACATGTCCGAATGCTGCACCAGATAGGCAAGATTTTCGTAGGCGGCGAAGCCGAGGCCGGCGGCTGCGCCATAGACGACCGTGTCCATTGGGTCGGCAAAGGTGCGTTTGCGCACCGACATCGAGACAAGGACGATGACGAGGACCTTGACGATCTCCTCGGGCGCGGCGACCCCGAAGACCGAACGCAGGGCCTGCGTCATCCATGGATTGCCCGGTACGGCCAGGATCGCGGCAAACGGGGTGCGTGCGATGCCGAGCAGCGAAATGCTGGCAGCCCCAAGGATGAACGCGAGCCATACCCGACCAGGCGGCCCCGGACGTTCGTCGGCAGCGATGACGAGCCACAGCACCAGCAATGCCGGGGCGATCGCGGCAACGCCGATCGATGTGGGGAGAGCCTGCAGCAGCAGCATCGGGGGAACTTTACCTCATTTTCGAAAATGGCCGTATCTTCAGCGCTTTGCAAGGAAAGTCGAACGCGGCTCCTTGTCGGCAGGCAGGTTTTGAATTCCACGCCGGCCGCTATCAACATTTCGGGTGCCGGGCAGGTCCGGTCAACGGGCTGGGCTGCCCGGCTCAGGCTTCCAACGCCTGTTTAATCAGGCGTCGGATCCCGGCCGCCGTCCGGCTTGCCGATCTTGCCGTCAACCATCAGCAATCCCGCAAGCGCTATCGCCGCGAAACCGGCGCCCGCCAGGAATGTTCCCTGCGGTCCGGTGCTATCCCAGAGCGCACCGGCAATGACGCTGGCCGCGAGCATCGCCACACCGCCGAGCAGGTTGAAGAAGCCATAGGCAGTGCCGCGCAGCTCGGCGGGTACGGTATCGGCCACAAGGGCGGCCAACAGCCCTTGCGTCAGCCCCATATGCAGGCCCCAGAGGACGACGCCCAGTGCAACGCCGGCGATCGACGGCAGCAGAGCCAGCACGATGTCGGCGGCAACCAGCAACAACATGCCGGCCGCCAGCACGGCGGTGCGGCCGATGCGATCCGAGATGACGCCGGCGGGATAAGCCGCGAGTGCATAGACCAAATTCATCGCCACCAGTACGCCAGGCACGAGCGCGATCGGCAGTCCGACATTCTGCGCGCGCAGGACGAGGAATGCCTCGCTGAAGCGCGCCAGCGTGAATACGGTCGCGACCGCCACCACCCACCAATAGGCCGCTCCGAGATTCCCCATCTCTGCGGGGCTGACCGGATTGCGCACCGCGCGCAGCCCCTGCGACCGCTCCGGCTCGCGCACGGCGAAGACGATCAGCGCCAGCGCCAGGAAGGCCGGAATAACCGCGAACCAGAACACGGTTGTGAAGTTGTCCGCCGTCCACCACATCAGGGCGATGGCGAGCAGAGGGCCAACGAAGGCGCCGATCGTGTCGAGCGATTGGCGGAGCCCAAAACTCGCGCCGCGCAGTTCGGCCGGCGAGAGGTCCGCCACCAGCGCGTCGCGGGGCGCGCCCCGAATGCCCTTGCCGATCCGGTCGACGAAGCGCGCGGCCACCAGCCAGCCAATGGTCGGCGCCAGCGGAAAGACCGGCTTGGTGACGGCGGCGAGGCCGTAGCCGATGGCGGCGAGCCATTTTCGCTTGCCAAGCCAGTCCGAAAGGGCGCCGGAGAATATTTTGGTGATGGAAGCGGTCGCCTCGGCAATGCCTTCGATAACGCCAACCGTCACCATGGAAGCGCCGAGCACGGAGACCAGATAGATCGGCAGCAGGGCGTGGATCATCTCCGACGAGATATCCATCAGCATCGAGACGAAGCCGAGAACCCATATGCTCGGCGGGACATTCCGGATCGAGTTGGTGGGCGTGGTGTTAGCGGTCATCTCGGAGATTGCGCCGCCTCATCGCGCCAGCAGCCGGCGGCAGGTCTCGACAAAGACCTCGGCGCCGATGACGATATCGGCGTCGGCGGTGTTCTCGGTCCAGTGATGCGAGATGCCGCCGATCGAGGGCACGAACAGCATGCCCGACGGCATGATGGTGGCGAGGACTTGCGCGTCGTGCCCGGCGCCGCTCGGCATGCGCAACGACTTGCCGCCGGCAATGTCGGTGCTGGCGGCCTCGATGGCCTGCTGGAACGAGGCGTCCATCCATGCGGGCGTGCCGGTGCGGATGCGCTCCACGGCGACGCCGCAGCGGCCTTGCCTATCGACCTCCGCGGCCATGCTGTGGAGGAGATCCTCCAGCCGCGCGATGACAGCGGGATCGTCATCGCGAATCTGGAACAGCATCTCCGCCGCGCCCGGGATGATGCTGGGCGCGCCGGGTTCGAGGGTGATGCGTCCGGTGGTCCATACCGTACGCGGACCGCAGGCCGCCGGGAAACGATCGTCGATCGCGACGCAGAATCTGGCGAGCGCCAGGCCGGCGTCGCGGCGAATGGCCATCCGCGTCGTGCCGGCGTGGTTCTGCTCGCCTGTGAAGGTGATGCGGTATTGCCAGATCCCGACGATCGAGGTGACGACGCCGATCTGGAGGTTGCTGCTTTCCAGCGTCTCGCCCTGTTCGATATGGGCCTCGAGATAACCGACGTGGCGCCCGCGCTCGGCCTGCAGGCGAGGGCGGCCGGCGAGATCAGCGCTCGCGAGAGCCTCGCGCATGGTTCGGCCCTCGCTGCGATCGCGCGCGGCATCGATGTCGGCTTCGCTGACTGCGCCGACATAGGAACGGCTGCCGAGGAAGTGCCCGAAATGCCCTTCCTCGTCGCACCAAGCCGCAACCTCGACCGCGCCTGATGTCGCTGGATCGCAGTTGATGACGCGGGCGGCCTCGAGGGCGTAGACCACGCCGAGCGGTCCATCGAGCCAGCCCGCATGGTTCTGGCTTTCCAGATGCGAGCCCGCCAGCAGTTTCGGGCCGGCTTTCGCGCTGGCGGAGATCACGTTGCCGATGCCGTCGATCTCACCTGCGAGACCTGCCTCGGGCAGCCGTTGCACCAGCCACTGCAGGGAACGCAGATGCGGTTCCGAGAATGTCGGCTTGTGAACCCCGGTTTTATATGTGCCGATTGCGCGCAATGCGTGAAGGTCGGCCAGGACACGCGCGCCATTTGCACGCGGAAGATGATCAATCATGGAGTGCACGCACCTGTATCCCCGTAGTTCTCCGGGGTAGAACAAAGTTCCTCACTTTTTCGCGAGGACAGAACAAAGTTCCGTGAACGTACACGGAATGGCGACCCTTATCCAAGTGAGAGGAATGCCAGCGCGATGATCGCGAGCCATGCCACAATCACCAGCGCCGCCACCGCGCCAGCCGTTATCCTGGCATTTTCCCTGAGGAAGTAGTTCGGCATTGTTTCCGCAATAGCGTGAAGGCCGACGTTGCGGCTGCGGGCGCATTCTACCAGCCCAGTCACGTCGGAAGGAACGGCTTTCACGTCGCCGGCGCGCGCAATTCATAGCGTTCTTCGAGGCCGACCGCGCGCGTTACGAAACCTGGTCTCGCCGCATGCCGAGTCGGCCAATCGAGTTGGTCATTCCGTTCGCTGGTTCGTGCGAAGGTTGTTTCGGAGACCGCGCGATCCTTCACCGCGCGGGGAGAGTTGGTCGTGACGAGATGCACTACATTTGCCGATATGAGACGCGGTCGGCACAACGCGTCGCCTGCTCGGTCGATCAGGCATCGGGCGGGAAATAGTAACGCAAGGTAAAGCGGAGTCCGACGTAAATTCCAACACAGCTTGTGACTGCAATTGCGGCTATGTCCATTCCCAGTCCCTTTTATTCACACGGCGCAGTCCGTCTTTCCGGAGAGCGGTAACGACCTTCTGATGAGTGGTAACGGTAACTTGAGCTTCGAAGATGGTTCCGTTAAGCCGGGAAAATGGTTGCCTCGGGCTCCGAACGTGTTTGCAAAATGACGGAACACGGAGCCTTGCGCCAAGGCGCGCGGCAAATGGGCGGAGTTCTTCGCGCGCTGCCGAAGGCTGATGCATTTGTCGGCGACGTAACGTCCCTCGCGCCGTTGCCTCCTCAGAGAAGTCGCCCATGACGACACGTCCACCCGGCAACAGGTGGGAAAAACTGCGTGCCGGATGAGCGCTCGGCCTCGGCCTGCAGGCGAGCAAGAGGGACTGCGAACTCTTCGGGAACGGACAGCGCATACATTTGGCAAAACGTTTTCAGCGGCTTGCCCGCCCGGCCAAACGCCACTATACGTTCGCCCGTCGCCGCCGCCATGGACCATGGCGGGCTGGCGGCCAACATGGCCATCAAGCATATAACGCCTTGATTTTCCGGTTGTTTTTGCTCCCTTCGTCTATCGGTTAGGACGCCACCCTTTCACGGTGGAGAGAGCGGTTCGATTCCGCTAGGGAGCGCCACAATGGGTCTTTTGGGCCATTGAAATCTCAGAACATCCCCTGACGACATCGGAAGGCGGGACGCCTCGGGAGAGATCTCCCGCGCCCTGCAACGGAATTTAAAGCCACCTCGGATAAGCAAGTGTCCGGGGGAGATTTCCAGCATGGCTTTGCTATCCGGCAAGAAGCGCGAGACGCGCAAATCAGTGAGGCAGCCCGGGTGGATCACGCTCGACGGCGGTTTTGCCGCGCGCCAATGCGTGGTGCAGGACGTATCCACGACGGGCGCGAAGGTCACGATCGACGATCCGAACTCGCTGCCGGCGAAACTGCGGCTGGCGTTTTCGCGCGATGCCAGGACCGGACGCCGCTGCGAAGTGGTCTGGCGCCGTGGCAAGACGGTCGGCGTCAAGTTCGTCCGCTAAGCTTTCCCGCTACGCTGGCACTGCCCGGCGCGCAGCGATAAAAGGCGGGATGCTAAAACTCATCCTGCTTGCGACGGCACTGGTCTTGACTTCGGTTGCCGCGGTCGCGGAACAACCTCATTCCCGGAAATCCTATAAGGCGGCTCCGTCAGGCAAGCCGCTTCCGGTCAAGCGGCCGAGTTCGGCCAATGCCTGCGCCGAGTATGGCGCGGGCTTTGTCATGATCGAGGGCACCACCACCTGCATGAAGATCGGCGGCGCTATCAGCGTGGGTGGCGGCATTTCCAGCGGCTCGCGCTGAAGGCCGTCACGTCATCGGCTGCGAAAGGTGTCGCGCGAAACCCGGACGGACGGCGAACTGCGAGAACCAGCGTTCGAGGTTCGGCAGCTTCGGCTTTGTTACGCCTTCGACGCCGAACCAGCGCCGCGCAAACGCGCCGACCGCGATGTCGGCGATGGTGAACTGATCGCCCTCGATGAAGCGCCGGCTCGCGAGTTGCGCCTCGGGAATCCGCCAGACCGCGGCCTCGGCGTCGACATCCTTCTGGATCGCGACCATGTCGCGCTTTTCGACCGGCGTGCGCACCAGCGCCCAGAACACCGGACGGTCGACCGGCTGCAGCGTCGAGAGCGTCCAGTCGAGCCAGCGGTCGACGCCGGCGCGCGCCTTCGGCTGCGCGGGGTAGATCGGCGAGCCCCCGCCATAGGCCATGCAGAGATAGCGCATCACGGAATTGGATTCCCACAATACGTAGTCGCCGTCGACCAGCGTGGGGACACGGCCGTTCGGATTCATCGCCAGATAGGCCGGCTCGTTGTTCTTGCCGAACTGCATGCCGGCATCGATGCGATCAAAGGCGAGGTCGAGCTCGGCGAGGCACCACAGCACTTTTTGGACGTTGACCGAATTGGCCCGGCCCCAGATGGTGAGTTGTTGTTTGTTGCTGTTGGCCACGCGCGTTGCTCCCGCTGATTTTCTCTGACGGCCGTTAATAGCGGAAGATCGGCGAAAAAGCGTGCCCTTGCGTCAACAAAAATCGGGCCCTGTCGCAGCGCGACAGAGCCCCGATTCCTGGCGTGTCCGGTAACAGCCGATCAATGGCCGAAGAACAGCCACAACAGAATGATCACCGGAATAGGCACGCCCAGCAACCACAACAGGATTCCTCGTCCCATCATTTCCTCCTTGAGTGCATCGAGGAGAAAACGCGCGATGGTGCGGCCGGTTCCTGCGCAGAAAGGCCATGCGCAAAGGAACGTTTTACGATTCCGGAATCTCCGACAGCGACAAGAGCCTGTACAAGACCTACCAGTGACCGGTGTTCGGCATCGAGGTCCACGGCTCCGCCGGCGGCTTCGGCTCACCCTTCTGCAACAGCTCGATCGAATGCAGGTCCGGCGAGCGCACGAAGGCCATGTTGCCGTCGCGGGGCGGGCGGTTGATGGTGACGCCGGCCTTCATCAGGCGGTCGCAGGTCGCATAGATGTCGTCGACCTCGTAGGCGAGGTGGCCGAAATAGCGGTCCTCGCCGTATTTCTCCTCGTCCCAATTGTAGGTGAGCTCGACCAGCGGCGCGCCGCGATTCTGCGGAGCGGCCTTGAACAGGCCCTCGTCCTCGGGCGCGCACAGGAACACCAGCGTGAAGCGGCCCTTCTCGTTGTCGACCCGGCGTACTTCCTTCAGCCCCATCGCGTCCCGGTAAAACTTCATCGCGGTATCGAGATTGCGGACGCGCAGCATGGTGTGGAGATAGCGCATGTTTGTTGTCCTCTTGAGTTCTTGCGAAAACTGGAGTTCGTTTCAGCTCCCGAGGACCATGGGTAGCAGCAAACGGCAGCGCGGGGCAGGGGGTGCCCCATGTTGCGAAAATCCGGGTGCGTGTGATCACAAGCGCGCCCGTTCGGATTAGCGCGTCAGCGCGGGGATCAGGCTCTCGAACAACTCGACGAGCCGTTGACCGGTCATCCCGACGGCGGCAATGATCGCAAGGGCGATAAATCCGGCGATCAGGCTGTATTCGATGGCGGTGGCGCCGCTCTCGTCACGCAGAAACTTCCCAAACATGCAGTCGCTCCCGAAATTCCACGCAAATGTCTGGCACGCACAGATTGTGATATAGGTAATAAAAAGCGTAAAATTGCAGTTTCGCTACTTTGCATGGGGTTGTTTTCGTGATTTTTCGTCATGGCGCATCCATCCCGGCGTGATCCCCCACACATACGCGATTGTCGCTTTCTTCCATGGTGGTACGAACGGAGGGATCGACCATGTACCTGCTCTACGGCCTGCTCATTTTCGCGATGATCTTCTTCCTTGTTCTCCCGATCACCGATGCCAGGACGGTCCGGATGAAACTGTCGATCGCGAGCAGCCTCGGCCTGATGCTGGTGGCATCGCTTGTGGTGACGCGCCTGATCCACTAACGAAAGAGTTGCCCGCCTCGACGTAACGACCGGCGCCACCCGGGGCGGGTGGTGGGGGGCGCGAACGGAGGGGCGCATGATCATCGTGACCGGCAGTATTGTGGCGCGCGAGGATACGTTCGACGACGTTCTTCGCTCATGTATCGAGCATGTCGAACGCTCCCGCACAGAGCCCGGCTGCATCTCGCATGACGTTCACGTCGACTGCCAGAATCCGATGCGGCTGTTCTTCTTCGAGCGCTGGGCCGACGAGGCTGCGCTGCGCACGCATTTCGCGGTGGAGGGATCGCGGGCGTTCGTGAAATCGCTGAAGGGCCGGATTGTCGAGACCACGGGGACGCAGATCTACCGGACCGAAGTGATCGAGCGGTAGCGAAGCGGCCGTGGCTTCTTTGCGAGCGCTGTACGCCGCGTGGTCAGAGCAGGTGATGCATCCGCATCGCGATTGCGCGCGTGATGGAGCAAAGCCCGGCGACGTCAGGCTCTCGCGCGAACGTCTGGTATTGCCGTCAGGTCAGACCTTGACGTCCACCAGTGGCGGCTCTTCGGACTGCATCGTGCCAATGGCCGCTTCCACGGCGGCTGCCTTGGCATGGTCGACGGCCTGAAGGTCCTGGTTGATGGTGTGCTGCGGCGCCTTGGCGGTTTGATCGACGACGAGCTGAACTCTGGCCTGCGTCACTTCAACCGGTATCGGATAAATGACCATGGTAAACCCCTCCTGACCGAAATCCTGTCAGGTGCACATTTACGCCTTGTAAAGAGGTTGGGTTAACGGCGGGGCCTTTATACGAGGATGGGTAAACGGCGGGTTACGATCCGCATCGATTGCTCGCCGATACACAACATTTAATGGGTCTGCTCCAATCGCTCGGCGTAAAGGCGGAATTCCTCGGCCATCTCGATCAGCTTCCTGGAAGCTTCCGGGTCCTTGACGGCTTCAGCGAGCTGGCGGGCTCTGCTGGCTTGCTCGCGATAGTGGTCGGCTTGGGTCATGGCAGCACCTTATTAGATGAGTACGGATGCCGCCAGAAAGGTTCGACGATCGCGAAGGCGAAGTAACGGTACCTTAAGAGAGCGACCAGCGCGGAAAATGCGGCCCCTGTTCGTTCCACGAGAACAAAAGGAGTCTTTTCCGCGATCGCGCGACGCGCATCGGGTCACGTTTAGCGGTCCGGCAACTTCCCCCGCGATGATTTGTGATAGGTCGCGATCGCAATGAAGCCGGCATAGCCGATCACATTGATCAGAATTTCCATCCATACGGGCATGACGCACCTTTCCCTGCGGGTAAACTCCGCGAGGCAGGTTTTCGTTCCTGTGCAATCCGATGGTCAGACCCACATGACCGCTTGGCTGGCGAATGCGCGGGAGCGCTAGCCATGTTTCCTTATCGCCAGGATACGGAACGGCCGGATCCATTCACGGCGTTGGCCAACGTCGTGTCGCAATATTCTTCACGTTCGCGCTCGAATTTCTGCTGCGTTGCCCTGAAGCGCGCCACGCGTGCCGCGATTTCGGCGCGTTCGCGCGCGAGCCGTTCTTCTCTTTCCGCCTTCGCCATCCATCTTCTCGTTTGATTCGCGTCCAGCCATGAGAGGCACGGGCGAATGGGGCGCGAGTGAGGACGCGCGACCGAGCAGGAGGTATAAGTAGGCCTGATATGCCGCGCCGCCGAATGGCGCCCGATCTGGTAATCCGAATGGCCGCGCTTATAGTCGGCCCAGGCCAACCATTCGGAAGCTATCAGCGGTGATCGCCAAGGACTTGCGCAGCGGCGTCGAGCAGCTCGGCGACATGATCGCCGAAGCCGCCTGTATCGTCCCCTTTACCGGAGCCGGCATCTCGACCGAGTGCGGTATCCCGGATTTCCGTTCCCCCGGCGGGCTGTGGACCCGCCACCGTCCGATTGCGTTCGACGAATTCGTCGCCAGCGCCGATGCGCGGGCCGAGGCGTGGCGGCGGCGCTTTGCGATGGAGGAAACCTTCGCGGCGGCCAGGCCCGGCCGCGGGCATCGCGCGCTGGCCTCGCTTTACAAGGCCGGCAAGACTCCTGCGATCATCACCCAGAATATCGACAATCTGCACCAGGCGTCCGGCTTCAAGGTTGACGACGTGATCGAACTGCATGGCAATACCACCTATGCCCGCTGCATCGGCTGTGGACATGCCTACGAACTTCATTGGGTTCGGGCGCGTTTCGAGGAAACCGGCGACGCACCGCATTGCACCGTCTGCGGCGAGCCGGTGAAAACGGCAACGATCTCGTTCGGACAGGCGATGCCGGAAGACGAGATGCGCCGCGCCACAGAGCTGGCGCAGCAATGCGACCTGTTCCTGGCCATCGGTTCGTCGCTAGTCGTTTGGCCGGCCGCAGGTTTTCCGCTGATGGCGAAGAACTGCGGTGCAAAACTCGTCATCATCAACAACGAGCCGACGGAACAGGACGATGTCGCCGATCTGGTAATCCGTTACGACATCGGAGAGACGCTCGGGCCGTTCGTCGGCAACTGATCGAATCGATTCGAGTGATTCGCGACTGTGCAAGCCTGTTCATAGCCTCCGCAATTTTGTTTTTTTTAGTATGCGACGCAGTCGGTAGTGTTATCTTTTGATTCGAGAGATTCGCGCTTGCGTTCGCATGATGGTCATGGTGGGGGCGCGTGTTCCGGTCCGCTTAGGCGACAGCGGGCCGCTTTTTTGAAGTGTGAGGTCCGGGGTCATGGGGTCGGACGAATTGGGGTCCAAGAAGCTCGGGGGGCCGCCGTCAGGCGGGACAGGGCAAAACAGGCTTGGACCAGGTGAATACACAGCCGGCGCACCGCGCGATCCGGTGGTGGATGCTTTTTCAGGGCTCGGCGATGCCGCGGCCAACCTTGTCGAGATATCCGGCGTCATCAAATGGTTCGACGCTTCGAAGGGGTACGGCTTCATCGTGCCGGATAATGGCTGGCCCGACGTGCTGCTGCATGTCACCGTGCTCAGGCGCGACGGCTACCAGACCGCCTATGAGGGCGCGCGCGTGGTTGTCGAATGTGTGCAGCGCGCCAAGGGCTATCAGGCGTTCCGCATCGCCTCGATGGACGAGTCCACCGCGATCCATCCGGCGCAGATGCTGCCGCCGCGGACCCATGTCAGCGTCACGCCGACCAGCGGCTTGGAGCGGGCCCAGGTCAAGTGGTTCAACCGGCTGCGCGGTTTCGGCTTCCTCACCTGCGGCGAGGGGACCCCGGACATCTTCGTCCACATGGAGACGCTGCGCCGCTTCGGCATGACCGAGTTGCGTCCGGGCCAGTACGTGCTGGTGCGCTTCGGGCCCGGCTCCAAGGGCATGATGGCGGCCGAGATCCATCCCGAGACCGGCCCGTCGGCGCTGTCCTCGCACTAGACCCGCTATCCGCTGACGGAAACGTGAGCCGGCCGCCGTGCACCTGCGCGGCGGCGTATGGTATTTGCCGGCATCCCTGAGCCAGGGTCGTTGGCGTGAGGTCTCCGGCCAATTTCCCGAGATACCGGCGTGAGTGCTTCGATGAATTTCGTTTCCTTGGTTGCGCGGCTTCAAATCCGGAACCGCCTGATGATGTCGCTTGTTGCGGCCGCTGCCGTACTGGCCGCGCACTGCATGGCTCCCGCAAGGGCCGCGAGCGTGCAGCCGCTCGAGATCGCCACCAGGTCGGGCGTGCACGTGTTCTCGGTCGAGATGGCGACGACGGAGGAGGAGAAGCAGACGGGGCTGATGTACCGCAAGGAATTGCCTGACGGAAAAGGCATGCTGTTCGACTTCGCGCCGGAGCAGCAGATCTCGATGTGGATGAAGAACACCTACATTCCGCTCGACATGATCTTCATCCGCGCCGACGGCCGTATCCTGCGCATCGCCGAAAATACCGAACCGTTCTCCACCAAGATCATCTCCTCGGGGGGACTGGCCCGCGGCGTGCTGGAAGTGATCGCCGGTACGGCGCAGAAGTACGGGATCCAGCCCGGCGACCGGGTGGCCCATCCGCTGTTCAGCAAGCGCTGAGCCTTCAGCCATCGCCTTGCCGGCAGCCATTGCCTTGCTGGCCGCGGCTTTAGCGTGTATCGACGCATTTCCTGAAGTATCGGATCGGGGTATAGCGCAGCCTGGTAGCGCGGCAGTTTTGGGTACTGCAGGTCGTTGGTTCGAATCCAGCTGCCCCGACCAATAAAATCAATGGCTTGCTGCATTCTTTTCGGCTTGAATCTTCCCGGCATGGTCGGGGGGCAGGGGAACTATCTGTGGCTGGTAGGAAGACCGTTGTGGTGCGGCAGGCCCTGCTGCTGGGACTGCTGATCTGCCTTGGCGCGATAGCCGGGAGCCGGATAGCCGCGGCCAACCCCGCGCAACTAATTTCCGATTTTCGGCTGAAGCACGGTGAGAAGCGCGTGACGCTCGACACGACGCTGACGCGTATTGCGCACGACCAGGCCCAGGCGATGGCCACCAAAGACCAACTGGATCACAACGTCCTCGGCAACTTCAATTCGCGCATGAGTCCTGCGAACGCCGGCCGCGCCGCCGAGAACATCGCCTATGGCTACGAGAGCTTTCCAAAAACGCTGGACCAGTGGATCAATTCGTCGGGGCATCGGAAAAACCTGCTGCTGCCCGGCGCGACGCGCGTCGGCGTTGCCAGCGTGAAGAGCGCGAAGACCGGCCGCACCTACTGGGCCATGGTGATCGCAGGCGACTATGAGCGCCCCAAGCCGAAGGCTCCGCCACAGAGTTCGAAGGAAATAAGGCAGGCCAAGGCCGCGAAGCCGAAATCGCACGCAGCGGAATCCTGCCGGTTGAAGATTCTCAGTCTCTGCTTCTAGAGCCGATTTGCAGCTTGCAATATCGTTCTTGTTATGTTCCTTTGAATCATCTTCGGAGGTGACCAATGGACGTCGAGAAGCAACGCGAAATCATCCGGCTCTGGAATCGCATGCGCCAGGTCGAAGGTCCACTGGCGGAAGAAATCCGGATCAGGATTCTCGAATGCTTTGCCCAGCCGGAGGCGCCGAGCGCGCGCATGGATGAGCGCCGCGAGGTGCTGGATCGCGTGCCGGTTCGGACGGCGCAGATCTATCGGATCGCGGACCGCGGCAACAACGCAACGCTCTGACGGCTTTCGCATTTCGGCGCTGTTGATTCGCTGGCCGTCAAGATTGACGGAATCGGCGCGCGGTGCATGCTGCAGGCATGTTGCCGCGTGTGCGCAGTCATTTTCAAGGTGCGAAGTTCTCCCGCATGAGCAGCGGGACGTATTGCGTCATCCGCGATCTCGGCCTGGTCAAGGGCGGCAAGGGGATGCGGCACCATGAGGTCCTCCTGACCTTCAGTTTCCGCGCATTCTGGCGATGGATCGGGCGTATGTGCGGATCTCTCGCCAGCGCGGGCCGGCAGCGCATGGTTTGGCTTCGGCGTGAGGCGGAGACCTCGGGAGGCAGCGTGTCATCATCAGCTGTTCCGGAAGCGCCTTCCAACCATAGCGTCGATCGACTCCCGGTCAGGATTGCGGTTCAGCCTTCCCATTCGCGCATGGAAATGCCGAGTTCGACATCGAGCAAACCGATGGCGCGGCGCGCCATGTGATCGAGGGCCTCCGCCAGCGTAGCCGGCCGGGCGTAGAACGCCGGGACCGGCGGCGCAACGATCGCTCCGAATTCCGTCACCGCCGCCATCGCCCGCAAGTGGCCGAGATGAAGCGGGCTCTCGCGCACCATCAGCACCAGCCTGCGCCGCTCCTTGAGCTGAACGTCGGCAGCGCGGACCAGGAGATTGTCCGTGGCGCTGGCTGCGATCGCGGACAAGGTCCGGATCGAGCACGGCGCGACGATCATCCCGGCCGTTCGACAGGAGCCGCTGGCGATGCTGGCGCCGATGTCGGCATTCGCATGGTGGTGCGTCGCCAGTGCTGCGATGCGGGGCAGGGCGTTCTCGCCGGCCTCATGGGCCAGCGTCCGTTCGCCGGCTGGCGTGACCACAAGATGCAGTTCGCACCGGCCGGTTGCCGCCAGCAGCTCGACGACGCGCACGCCCAGCGCCGCGCCCGACGCTCCGCTGATGCCGACGACGATCCGGGGAAGTGCTGTCATAGCGCCGGTCTCTCCTGGGGCATCTGTGGCAGGCCGAGCCGCTGCCATAGCTCATCGACGCGGGCGGTGACGGCAGCGTCCATCTCGAGGACGCGACCCCATTCGCGCGTCGTCTCGGCACCGGTCTTGCGGGTCGCGTCGATCCCGAGCTTGCCGCCGAGGCCAGCCTTGGGAGACGCGAAGTCGAGATAGTCGATCGGCGTATCCGTGAGCGTGACCAGATCGCGGGAGGGATCCGAGCGGGTCGAGACGGCCCAGGCGACATCGGCCCAGCGACGCACGTTGATGTCGGCATCGACCACGATCAGGAACTTGGTATAGGTGAGCTGTGGCAGCAACGACCATAGCGCAAGCATGACGCGGCGCGCCTGGCCCGGATAGCGCTTGTCGATCGAGGCAATCGCCATCCGGTACGAGCAGGCTTCGGGCGGCAGCCAGAGGTCCACGATTTCAGGCAATTGCCTCCTGACCAGGGGGACGAACAGCTCGTTGAGCACTTCTCCGATGCGCGACGGCTCGTCGGGCGGCCGGCCGGTGAAAGTCGACAGATAGACGGGATTGCGCCGCATCGTGACCGCGGTCACCCGCAGCACCGGAAAATTCTCCACGGCATTATAATAGCCGGTGTGATCGCCGAACGGGCCTTCCGGCGCGGTCTCCTGCGGCGACACCATGCCTTCGATGACGATTTCGGCATCCGACGGCGCCATCAGCGGTACGCTGATGCACGGTGAAAGCCGCAAACGCTCGCCGCGGATCAGCCCGGCGAAACGGAATTCCGACAGCGTTTCCGGCAGCGGCAGCACTGCAGACAGGATGGTTGCGGGATCGGCGCCGATCGCCACCGCCACCGGCATGTCCGCTCCCCGCGCCTGCCAGCGGTGATGATGGCGCGCCCCGCCACGGTGGGCCAGCCAGCGCATGATGGCGCGGTCGCGGCCGATCACCTGCATGCGGTAGACGCCGACATTGATCTCGTCTGCGCTCTCTTCCTCCGGCGGCCGGGTGATGACCAGCGGCCAGGTCAGCAGGGGCGCCGGTTCGCCCGGCCAGCAAATCTGCGCGGGCAAGCGGGTAAGATCGATCTGGTCCCCGCGCCACACGATCTCCTGGACCGGCGGCGAATGAACCGTCTTCGGCCGCATCGTCATGGCGGCCCGCGCAAGCGGTATCTTCGAAACCGCGTCGGCCAAATCGCGCGGCGGTCGCGGCTCGCGGAGCTCCGCCAGCATCTCCCCGAGCGCGCCGAGGCCTGCCGGTTCGACGCCGAAACCCCAGGCGGTCCGCTCGCTGGTGCCGAACAGATTGACCAGCACCGGCATTTCACCCGCGGTCCCATCGGGCATCAGCGGCGCTTCGAACAACAGGGCCGGACCATTGGCGCGGAGAACCCGCCGGTGAATTTCCGTCATGTCATGCACGACCGAAACCGGTTCGCGGATTCGCACGAGGCGTCCCGCCCGTTCCAGATGGGACATGAAGCTTCTGAGATCGCGAAACGGCGGCAAGTCGCGTCGGGGCACGGGCACCTCACGGAAAACGAACCCGTCTACGAGATTTTTGCGGCCGTCCTTGTTCCAGGACAAAGATCGGGCACCGGCCGTGACGGTAAGCATTAAGATGATGGATGCGCCGTTCCGGTCGCCACGTGCCCTGCGGATGAAGGCTGGCCGCGCAAGAATGTCACCCGTACCGATGCTCCCGCGCCTGATCGCCAGCACCCTGCAGCCGTTGCCGCTCGCGCCGTTGCAGTTGCCGCTATCGCTGGTGCTGCGGTCGGTGGTGGCGCGCCATCCGCGTATTTTTGAGCGGCTTGGCGAACACGCGCACAAGCGCTTTGGGCTCGAGCCTACCGATCTGCCATTTTCGTTCGTGCTGGCGCCGCACCCGAAAACGCCGAGCCTCATCGCGGTACGGAGCCTTCCTGCCGGCATCCCGGCCCGGATCGCGGGTCCCCTCCTGGGCCTCGTGGGAATGATCGACGGCTCCTATGACGGCGATGCACTATTCTTCTCGCGGGACCTCGCGGTCGAGGGCGACGTCGAGGCGGTACTCGCGCTGCGAAATGCGATCGACGATGCGGGCGTGGATCTGGTCGCGGATACCGCCGCCCTCTTCGGGCCGCTGGCGCCCTTGAGCGAAAGGCTGCTGGCCGGCGCACTGCTGCGGTTGAAAGACCTGGCAAACGCCGCGAAACATGAGGGGGCGCGAACATGGAATTGATCTGTCCGGCGGGAACGCCGGCCGCGCTGCGCGTCGCCGTCGACGCCGGCGCGGACGCCGTCTATTGCGGCTTTTCCGACGCGACCAACGCGCGGAACTTTCCGGGCCTGAATTTCAGCCGCCGAGAGCTGAATGAGGGGATCGGCTATGCCCATCGGAACGACGCCAAGGTGCTGGTCGCCATCAACACGTTTCCGACGGCCGGCGCCCAGGCGCTCTGGCATCGCGCGGTCGACGATGCGATTTCTGCCGGCGCGGACGCGCTGATCCTCGCAGACGTCGGCCTGATCGACTATGCGGCGCGCACCTACCCGGATCAACGCTTGCATCTCTCCGTCCAGGCCGCGGCGTCAAATCCAGATGCAATCGGTTTCTATGTGCGCCATTTCGGCGTCAGGCGCGTCGTGCTGCCGCGCGTCCTCTCGGTCGCGGAAATCGCGGCGATCACCCGCGCGATCGATTGCGAGACCGAAGTCTTCATCTTCGGCGGACTATGCGTGATGGCGGAGGGACGCTGCTCCCTGTCGTCGCATGTGACGGGACAGTCGCCGAACATGAACGGCGTCTGTTCTCCGGCGAGCCAAGTCGCCTACCGTGACGAAGGGGGGACGCTGGTGTCGCGACTGGGCGACTTTACGATCAATCGATTTGCCAAGGGCGAACCGGCTGCCTATCCGACCCTGTGCAAGGGCCGCTTCAAGACTTCGCTGGGGACCGGTTACCTGTTCGAGGATCCGGTCAGCCTCGACGCGGCGGCCATTCTGCCCGGCCTGCGCGCCGCCGGCGTCACGGCGCTGAAGATCGAGGGGCGACAGCGCAGCCGGGCCTATATCGAGGGCGTGGTGCGCGGCTTTCGCGAACAACTCGATGCGCTCGATGCCGGAGAGAAGCCGCCGGCCGATCGCCTGGCCGCGCTGACCGAAGGACAAAGCTCGACACTCGGCGCCTATCGCAAGACCTGGCGATAGGGAGCGACCGGCCATCAAGACATGACGATGACAACACCAATGAAGCTGACGCTGGGTCCCGTCCTGTTCAACTGGGAGCCGGAGGTCTGGCGCGACTTCTATTTTCGCGTCGCCGACGAGGCTGCCGTCGACGCAGTGGCGGTCGGGGAGGTGGTCTGCTCCAAGCGGATGCCGTTCTTCGACGATCATCTTCCGGCCGTGCTCGACCGTCTGACCGCGGCAGGGAAAGAAGTGCTGGTGAGTTCGCTGGCGTTGATCACGCTGGAACGGGAGCGCCGGCGCACCGAGGAATTGGCCCATGCCGGCGAATGGCTCGTCGAGGCTAACGACATTTCCTGCATCGCCCATCTCGGCGGGCGGCCGCATGTCGTCGGTCCCTTCGTCAATGTCTACAACGAGGGCACGGCGCAGTGGCTGGCCGCGCAAGGCGCCCGGCGCATCTGCCTGCCTCCGGAACTGCCGCTGCAATCGATTGCGGCCATTGCGGCTGCGACACCGCAGGCGGAGATCGAGGTCTTCGCGTTCGGCCGCGCCCCATTGGCGATCTCGGCCCGGTGCTATCACGCGCGCCTGCACAAGCTTGCCAAGGACAATTGCCGGTTTGTCTGCGCCGCCGATCCGGATGGCCTGCCGGTCGACACGCTCGACGACGAGCGTTTTCTGGTTGTGAACGGGGTTCAGACGCTCGCGCACGCCTGCACCAATCTGATTCTCGATCTCGACGATCTCGCGCGGGCGAATGTCGCTTCGCTCCGGCTATCGCCACAGCATTGCGACATGGTCGCGGTGATCAACACATTCCGTGACGTGCTCGACGGCAAAAAGCCGCCGGAGCAAGGTTTCCAGGAATTGTCGGCGATCTATCCGGACGTGCCGACGACCAACAATTTTCTCAGAGCGCGCGCCACCATGGCGAAATCGCCAGGGCTGGTTGGCTAGCGCCGACACCGTCAGGAGCCTTTAATGCCGCAAGCCAGTAGCCCATCCGAACGCATCATCGACGTGCGGGACATCGAGCCGAGATTTCGCCATGAGATCATCGTCAAGCTGTTCGAAAACCTGATGCCCGAAGCAACGTTGCAACTGATTGCTGACCATGCGCCGCGGCCGTTGCGCCATCAGTTCGAAATCCGCTACGGGGAGGGATTTCGATGGACTTATCTTGAGGAGGGGCCTGAGGTCTGGCGGGTTCGGCTCGAGCGCCTTATGGCGCCGGCCGCCGCGCATCAGTCCTAGCATTACAGTTGCCGTTTCTGAGGATTTCTGAATCTATGGGCAACCATGAT
>NZ_DAINNI010000062.1:0-26883 GCF_036735945.1 Bradyrhizobium sp.
GTCACCACGCCGCCGGGCGAGTTGATGTACATCGAGATTTCCTTCTTCGGATTGTCGGCTTCCAGGAACAGGAGCTGGGCGACGACCAGCGTCGACATGCCGTCTTCGACCGGGCCGGTGACGAAGATGATGCGCTCCTTCAGCAGCCGCGAGAAAATGTCGTAGGCGCGTTCACCGCGGTTGGTCTGCTCGACCACCATCGGAACGAGGTTCATGTAGGTTTCAACGGGATCGCGCATTGGTTACCCCAACGGTTAGGTAGGAAAACGGGCGGAGGCGAACATCCGTCGGCAGGACATGCCAGTCGGCATGATCATCGCCGTGCGCGGACGAACGTCCCGTGATGCAGGACTTCAACTCGGAACTCGATTTCGCGAGCCGCTCACAGATATGAGCCAATTTCCCGGCGACAAGACCAGGCCGTCGCGAGCCGAATGCGTGGAGTTCAAGCTGATTCGTAGGCCGTGTCATAGCGGCGGATGCCTGCGCCCCGCCGCTTTTACCGTTCATCATTAACGTCAACCTGATCAAATCGATCAGGCTGCGCTCTTCTCGTCGGCCTCGTCGTCCTTGAACAGGTCTTCGCGCGAGACCTTCTTCTCGGTCACGGTGGCGAGTTCGAGGATGAAATCGACGACCTTGTCTTCATAGATCGGCGCACGAAGCTGGGCCAGCGCATTGGCGTTGTTGCGATAGTAGTCCCAGACTTCCTTCTCGCGGCCGGGCATCGAACGGGCGCGCTCGATCACGGCGCGGCCGACTTCGTCGTCGGTCACGGTGATCTTGTTCTTCTCGCCGATCTCCGACAGCACGAGGCCAAGCCGCACGCGGCGGTCGGCGATCTTGCGGTACTCTTCCCTGGCGGCGTCTTCGGTGGTGTCCTCGTCGGCGAAGGTCTTGCCGGAGGATTCCATCTCGGCCTTGATCGAGTTCCACATCAGGTTGAACTCTTCGCCGATCAGCGAGGGCGGCGCCTCGAACTTGTGGGTCTCGTCGAGACGGTCGAGCAGCGTGCGCTTGAGGCGCTGGCGGGTCGCGCCGGCGAACTCGGCCACCAGACGCTCGCGCGCGGCTTCCTTCAGCTTGTCGAGCGATTCAAGGCCCAGCGTCTTGGCGAACTCGTCGTCGATCTTGGTCTCGCCGGGCGCTTCGATCAGGGTTGCGGTGGTCTCGAACTCGGCCGGCTGTCCCGCGAGCTTCTCGCTGGCATAATTCTTCGGGAACGAGACTTTCAGCGTGCGGGTTTCGCCCGCGCCGATGCCGATCAGCTGCTCCTCGAAGCCCGGAATGAACTGTCCCGCGCCGATCACGACCTGGATGCCCTCGCCGGTGCCGCCGTCGAACGCCACGCCCTCGATGGTGCCCTTGAAGCTGATGGTGACGCGATCGCCGTTCTCCGCCTTGGCGCCGTCGGCCTTCGCCGCATAGGGACGGTTCTGATCGGCGATGCGCTTGATCGCCTCGTCGACCTCGGCGTCGGTGACGTCGACCACCGGCTTCTCGACCGAGAAGGTCTTGAAATCGGCGAGCTGGATGGTCGGCACCACCTCGATGGCAACCGTATAGGTCAGGTCGGTCTTGCCGGCGAGCAGTTCCTCGACCTCGTTGGTCTCGGTCGGCATCGTGATCTTCGGCTCGGTCGCAAGACGGAAACCGCGGTCGGTGAAGATCTGCGTGTTGGTGTCGCGGATGGTCTGGTCGATGGTCTCGGCCATGACCGAGCGGCCATACACCTTTTTGAGATGGGCGACCGGCACCTTGCCGGGACGGAAGCCGTTGAGGCGCACCTTGTCCTTGAGATCGACCAGCTTGGCGCCCGCCTTGGCGTCGAGATCGGATGCGGGAACGCTGACCTTGAACTCGTGCTTCAATCCCTCGGCGAGGGTCTCGGTGACCTGCATGGTATCAATCTTCTTCCGCTAGCGCCGGGCTGAAAGCAGCACGGCAGTGTCAAATGTCAGAGGCGTGGCCTTTCAAGCCTGACGCCGGTGGTTCGGCGGGCCTTGGCTCCCCGACGGGGAGCGGGCCCTCCAGTATTCGTCATGCAAACGCTTGGATAGAGCGCTTGGTGCGGGCGGAGGGACTCGAACCCCCACAACTTTCGTCACTGGAACCTAAATCCAGCGCGTCTACCAGTTCCGCCACGCCCGCGTGAAAAGCATCCATACCCGGCCGCGATGCCGCGGGCGGCGGGCTTATATCATGAGCCACCATCTCCGCAGCAAAAAAATGGCCGTTTTTGACAGCGCCGGGGCAAGGCGTCACAGCTAGCATGGATACAACAAAAATGGTCCATATTGGTCCGATGACAAGCCCCAAATTCCCGCCCAACCGACGTGAAGTAATGGCCGGGCTGGGGGCGGCCGCCCTCGTCCACCTCGGGCCAGCGGCGGGGCATGCCCAGGGACGTCCATCCGCGGCCATCAAGGCCGGGCCGGAAAGCCTGGCGGGGCTTCGGGATGGACCACCGACAATGGTCTGGGGACTCTCCGGCGGCAACCTCTCATTCCAACGCGGCGAGGTTGCCAATGTCGCGGTCGGTAATGGATTGCCGGTCCCCCTGTCGATGCACTGGCGGGGCCTGGATGGCGCCAACGCGGCCGAACCGCTGCTGGCGCGAATGCCGCTTGCCGCCGGCGCCAATGAGAGCTTTCCGCTCGCCACGCGCCAGGCCGGTACGTTTCTGTGCGACTCCGGCCTGCTCGGCGATGGCCTGGCCTATCCCCTCCGAAGCAAACCCCTGATCGTCCTCGAAAGCGACCGGGTTCCCGTCGACCGCGACGAGGTGCTGTTTATCGAGGAGTGGCGTTTGCGGCCGGATGGCGCCGCCATCGCACCGGGCACCGATCCCAAGGATGCCAAGTCCGTTTATACCGTTAACGGCAGCACCTCATTCGAACTCTCGGCCGGGGGCGATCAGCGGCTCCGGCTGCGCTTTATCAATGGGTGTCAGCGCACTGTTCTGGCTGTCAAATTGGAGAGCCACGAAGTGCGGGTGGTGGCCATCGACGGTCAGCCCGCCGAGCCATTCCCGGCGCGCAACGGCGCTGTGGTCCTGGCGCCCGGCAGCCGTGCCGACGTATTCGTGGACACGGCGTCCACGGCTGCAATTCTGCTGCATGACGGCAAGGCGGCTCACCTGATCGGGAAACTTGCCGTCTCAGGCCATGTGCAACGCCGCGCCCCCCTGTTGCCACCCGGTCCGCTTGCCTCGAACGGACTGCCGGCCGAACTCGATCTCAGGAATGCCCAGCGCTTCGATCTCGCGCTCGGCGCTCCCTCCGATTGGGCGAGACCCGCCGATTTCAAGGTCGCCGCCCCACCGGCTTTCCGCGCCAGGAAGGGCCGCGCCGTCGTATTGGCCCTGACCAACCGTGCCCCGATCACCACCGTCTTCCACCTTCACGGCCACCACTTCCGTCTGCTCGACAAGCTCGACGATGGCTGGAAGCCGTTCTGGCTGGATACGCTGGCGATCGAGTCCGGCCAGACCCAGCGCATCGCGTTTTTGGCCGAGCATGCCGGACGCTACCTAGTCGAGTCGGTCGCAACCGATTGGGCCGCGCCACGGCTGGTCCGGTGGTACGCTGTGGAGTGAGGAAGCAAGCCCGGGAGCAAAAGCATGAGCAAATCCGTCCTCGCTATCCGCAGCGTCAAGGCGCGCGGCGTCGTCGTGCCGCTCAAGCGTCCCGTGAAGAACGCCTTCGGCGTCATCGACTCCGGCCCGCTGGTGCTGATCGATGTCGAGACCGACCAGGGCGTTACCGGCCGTGCCTATATCTTCGCCTACGCGAAGGTGACGCTGAAGCCGCTGGTTCATCTGGTCGAGGAGATCGGGCGCGAACTCACGGGCCGGCCGGTGGCGCCCTACGACCTGATGGCGGCGATGGACGCGAAGTTTCGCCTGCTCGGCTGGCAGGGCCTGGTCGGCATGGCGGTATCAGGCCTCGACATGGCCTATTGGGACGCACTGGGACAACTGGCCGGCAAGCCGGTGGTCGAGTTGCTCGGCGGCTCGCCAAAACCTGTCCAGGCCTATGACAGCTACGGCGTGGTCGATCCGGTTGCCGATGAACGCGCGCTGCGCCATTCGCTCGAACAGGGATTTCGCGGCATCAAGATCAAGGGCGGCGACGGCGATGCCGCCAATGACGAGCGCGTCGTCAAGGGCGTGCGCACGCTCCTTGGTCCTGATGTCGCGCTGATGATCGACTTCAACCAGTCGCTCGATCCTGCGGAAGCCACCCGCCGCATCGCCCGCCTCGCCCCCTACGATCTGCACTGGATCGAAGAGCCGGTGCCGCAGGAAAATCTCTTGGGCCATGCCAGGGTGCGCGAGACCTCGCCGACGCCGATCCAGGCCGGCGAGAACTGGTGGTTTCCGCGCGGCTTCGCGGAAGCGATCGCAACCGGCGCCAGCGACTTCATCATGCCCGACCTGATGAAGTGCGGCGGCATGACCGGCTGGCTGCAGGTGGCCGCGCAAGCGGAGGCCGCCAACATCCCGATGTCGAGCCACCTGTTTGCCGAAGCCAGCGCCCACATGCTGGCCGTGACGCCAACCGCGCACTGGCTCGAATTCCTGGATTTTGCCAGCGCCATCCTCGCCAAGCCCGCCGAGATCGTCGACGGCAAGGTCACCGCACGCGGGCCCGGGCTTGGACTGGAATGGAATGAAGCGGCGGTCGCGAAATATCTGATCTTGTACTGACGCAGCGTAGGATGGGTGGAGCGAAAGCGATACCCATGAAATCCTCGCGCGGAGACATGATGGGTTTCGCTTTCGCTCCACCCAGCCTACGAACGACGCGGCTACGCCTCTCAGTATTCAATCCCGAACCCGTCATAGAGTCGGCGAAACACCGCGGGCAGCACTTCCGGCAGATCTTCCGCGATCAGGCCCGGCCCTGCTTCGCCGGCGGCTTCGCCATGCAACCAGACGCCGATGCTTGCCGCCTCCAGCGCCGCCACACCTTGCGCCAGCATCGCGGCGATCATGCCGGCCAGCACGTCGCCGGCGCCTGCCGTAGCCAGCCACGGCGGCGCGTTCGACGCGACGCAGGCGCGGCCGTCGGGCGAGGCCACCACCGTATCCGGTCCCTTCAGCAGCACCACCGCACCGGCGCGTTGGGCGGCGTCGCGCACCCGCTCCAGCTTGGAACGGCCGGGATTCTTGTTGCTGATGTCGCTGAACAGGCGCGGAAACTCGCCCTCATGCGGGGTGAGGACGACCTGCGTCCCCTCGCTTGTCTTGATCGCTTCGAACAGCCTTTCCGGCGCCTCGGCGAAGCTCGTCAGCGCATCGGCGTCGAGCACAAGGCCGCGCTTGATCGACAGCGCGGTATGGACGAGATCGCGCGTGCGCTCGCCGACGCCGGCGCCGGGCCCGATCACGATGGAATTGAGCCGCCGGTCATTCAACAGTTCGGCGAACTCCACCACCGTGTCGAAGGCGCGCACCATCACCGCCGTCAGCGCCGCGGCGTTCACCGCCAGCGCCTCGCGCGGCGAGGCCACCGTCACCAGCCCCGCCCCCGCCCGCAGCGCGCCGCGCGCCGCCAGCCGCGCCGCGCCGGTCGAGGCCACCTCACCCGACAGCACGACCGCATGGCCGCGGGCATATTTGTGTCCATCGATTGTCGGCACCGGAAAGGATCTTTGCCAGGTCTGCGGCACGTTCTCGAAAGTCTGCGGCCGGATTTCCTCCAGCACGTGCGGATCGATGCCGATATCGGCGACACGGACACGACCGCAATGTTTCCGCCCCGGCATCAGCACATGCGCCGGCTTGCGGCGGAAGAAGGTCACGGTCTCCACCGCGTTGATCGCGGCGCCCATCACCGCGCCCGTGGTGCCGTTGATGCCGCTCGGCAGGTCGACGGCGAGCACCGGCGCGCCGTTGGCGTTGATCGCCTCGATCATATCGAGCGGATCGCCCTTGATGGGACGATTGAGCCCGGCGCCGAACAGTGCGTCGATGATCAGCGCCGGCTTGCCGATCGCCTGTGGGTTGAACGGCAGCACCGGATACTTCCAGCCGCGTGCAGCGAGCGCGGCGTCGCCATGCAGGCTGTCGCGCTCGCACAGCAGGATGATCGAGACATCGCGGCCGCGCGCGGCAAGCTCGGCCGCCGCCACGAAGCCGTCGCCGCCATTGTTGCCGCGTCCGGCGACCACCACGATCGGTCCCTCCTCGACAAGATCCATCGCAGCTTCCGCCACGGCCTGGCCCGCGCTCATCATCAGCGCAAAGCCGGGCGTACCGGCCGCGATCGTCAGCCGGTCGGCGCGCTCCATCTCCGTCGTGGTCAAAACTTCCATGCCGAACCCTCGATCCGTCAGCCTTTTCCGGAGGCACATTCCCGCCGGATTGGCGGCCTGCGGCGCCCCTGGCTGCATACGAATTGATCGATTTGCCTATTTTATAAGCTTAGCTATCATGCGCCAGTCGGCCAAACCTCTTTCACCTGCCTGTTAAAAGTCTGATAACGTTCCAAAATCAGGCGCGTTAACAACTTGGCATAGACCCTGCTTTTGAGGAAGCCGGTTAGCTCAGTATCGTCGCAGTCAGCGGCGAGAATGAGCAATTCCGGTTTTGCCGGGTAAACGCCGGCGTTGTCGGGATGCAAGGATCAAACCAGACGGCGCCAGGAATTTCCACGCTGCAACACTCGAAACCAACTGCACTCTGAATTTGGAATTGCCCGGGAGGCGCTCAGTGAAGAAGATTGAAGCCATCATCAAGCCATTCAAGCTCGACGAGGTGAAAGAGGCGCTTCAGGAAGTCGGATTGCAGGGCATCACGGTGACCGAGGCCAAGGGGTTTGGCCGGCAGAAGGGACACGCCGAACTCTATCGCGGTGCGGAATACATCGTCGACTTCCTGCCCAAGGTGAAGATCGAGATCGTGATCTCGGACGAACTGGTCGAGAAGGCGATCGACGCGATCCGCCGCGCCGCCCAGACCGGACGCATCGGCGACGGCAAGATCTTCGTCTCCAACATCGAGGAAGCGATCCGGATCAGAACCGGCGAATCCGGGCTGGACGCTATCTAAGGGCGGTGCTATCCGAACTTTTGCGACTAAAAAACAAGAAAAGGGCCGCGCCGGCGGCCTGATTTCGTTCGCGAGACCTCAACCGATCGTTTGCGAAATGTAGCCGTCGCCCGAATCCTGGAAACCGACCGCAGTAGCCAAAAGGGGTATTCATGAAGACCGCTAAAGACGTCATGAAAGCGATCAAGGACAACGACGTAAAGTACGTCGACCTGCGCTTCACCGATCCACGGGGCAAGTGGCAGCACGTGACCTTCGATGTCAGCATGATCGAAGAGGACACCTTCGCCGAAGGCCAGATGTTCGACGGCTCCTCGATCGCCGGCTGGAAGGCGATCAACGAATCCGACATGTGCCTGATGCCCGATCCGGTCACCGCGACGATCGATCCGTTCTTCGCCGAAACCACCATGGTCATCGTCTGCGACGTGCTCGAGCCGACCACCGGCGAGCCCTACAACCGCGATCCGCGCGGCATCGCCAAGAAGGCCGAAGCGATGGTGAAGTCGTCGGGCGTCGGCGACACCGTGTTCTTCGGCCCCGAGGCCGAGTTCTTCGTATTCGACGACGTGCGCTTCCAGACCACCCCCTACAACACCGGCTTCAAGCTCGACTCCTCGGAACTGCCGACCAACTCGGACACCGAATATGAGGGCGGCAACCTCGGCCACCGCATCCGCACCAAGGGCGGCTACTTCCCGGTCCCGCCGCAGGACTCGGTGCAGGACATGCGCTCGGAAATGCTAGGCGCGATGGCCAAGATGGGCGTCAAGGTCGAGAAGCATCACCACGAGGTCGCTTCCGCCCAGCACGAGCTCGGCATGAAGTTCGACACCATGACGCTGATGGCCGACCAGATGCAGATCTACAAATACTGCATCCACCAGGTCGCGCACATCTACGGCAAGACCGCCACCTTCATGCCGAAGCCGGTCTATGGCGACAACGGCTCGGGCATGCACTGCCACCAGTCGATCTGGAAGGACGGCAAGCCGGTGTTCGCCGGCAACAAATATGCCGATCTCTCGGAGATGTGCCTCCACTATATCGGCGGCATCATCAAGCACGCCAAGGCGATCAACGCCTTCACCAACCCGTCGACCAACTCCTACAAGCGCCTGGTCCCGGGCTATGAAGCCCCGGTGCTGCTCGCCTACTCCGCGCGCAACCGTTCGGCCTCCTGCCGCATCCCCTACACGGCAAACCCGAAGGCCAAGCGCGTCGAAGTCCGCTTCCCCGATCCGATGGCCAACCCTTATCTCGGCTTCGCCGCGATGCTGATGGCCGGCCTCGACGGCATCAAGAACAAGATCGATCCCGGTCCTGCCATGGACAAGGACCTCTACGATCTGCCGAAGGAAGAGCTGAAGCAGATCCCGACCGTGTGCGGTTCGCTCCGCGAAGCGCTGGAAAACCTCGACAAGGACCGCGCCTTCCTGAAGGTCGGCGGCGTGTTCGACGACGACTTCATCGACAGCTTCATCGAACTGAAGATGACCGAAGTCGAGCGCTTCGAAATGACCCCGCACCCAGTCGAGTTCGACATGTACTACTCGCTGTAATCCCGCGCGGCGTTCGCGCCGCCGATATCACCGACCAGCAATGCGAAAGGCGCCTGCTTCGAGGCGCCTTTTTCGTTGCCTGTCGAGCCTTCGCGCAGGGATTGATGGGTTTCGCTGCGCTCTACCATCCTACATTCTGCAATGGCCCGTCGTCCTAATTTAGCGCTTCCGCTTTTGAAGCACCATCCTGCCCTGCGAAGCAATGCCGCCCCACTTGGCGGACCAACTGACTTCCGAGGCTGAAGGTCGCTCGGCGGCTCCCTGACCTCGGACGCCCTGCAGCGCGAACAGGGCGCCTTGCGGATCGACACATCGCGCGATCCACCAACTGTCATGCAATTCGAGCGGCCCCTGGAGAATGCGACCGCCGCCGGCATTGACGCGTGTGGCCGCCTCGTCGATGTCGTCGACGTTGAAATAATACAGCCAGCACGCGTGCTGCACGATCGGAAGCTTGGTGAGCATGCCGCCGATCGTCTCGCCACCCACCGAAAACGCTTGATAGACGTCCGCCGGGTCGGCTTCGCCCTGATCCTTCTGCCAGCCAAAGAGTTCGCCGTAGAAGTCAAAGACCGTGTTGCGGTTTTCAGCCAGCAACTCGTGCCAGCCGACGCGCCCCGGTTCGTCCAGCGCGCCGGATTGAGGTTGGCCAAATGTCAGCCCGCTGACCAGCGCGAACGTCGCCTTTTGCGGATCGGCGACCACGGACACCCGGCCGATATTGCTGTCCGTTGGCGGCAGCAGGACGGCACCGCCACGACGCCCGATCTGCGCGGCCGTCGCATCGATGTCGTCGACCGCGACATAGCCCATCCATCTCGGGGTTGCCCCCAATCGCCTGCCTTCTTCCGGCAGTTCCATCAGCCCGCCCACCGAATCCTCGCCGACAGCGAGCACCGTGTAGGCCAGTTCCGGGCTCGACGCATCCTTCACACGCCAGCCGACGACGCTGCCATAAAACGCGCTTGCTGCCGCGACGTCGGTGGTCAGGATCTCATACCAGGCGAAGCGTGCAGGTTGATTGGCCACGCCATGTCTCCGTTCAGGGCCGAAGACGATCACGCACCGCACCAGGTCGCGCGCGCCTCAATCCGTGCTGCGGACGCGGACCATCGCAGAGATCGGCGAAAATGCGGCGACTTCGTTCATGAAGATGAATGCAATCTGAACGAGCACCATTACGTTTTCGTGTGCGCATGAATCTTGCGTGCCTCATTTGGTCGGCGTAAGATTGTGTTGAGTGGATATCCTTCCCGCAACGATCGGAGGATGCGACCATGGCGCGGGCGAAGCAAGCTTCCAAGAGCAAGCGAGTAGTCAGAACCGCAGTACCGGCGCTTGGAGCGGCCGGATTAACTTTCTCGCTGGCAGGAGGCGCATCGGCATCGGCCGTACCGACCAGTGACGCTCAACAGCAGCGAAGTTTCGCGCCCGGCATGATGATCACGCTCGGCGAAGAGGAAATTGCCGACGTCAGCCTCGCTACCTTCCGTCTCTTCGCCGACGAGGAAAATATCCTGGCCGGCGTGCAACTGGCCCGAGGATGCGGCGGCTGCCGCGGATGTGGTGGCGCCCGCGGATGCGGCTGTCGAAGCTGCGCGGGATGCAGAGCATGCAGGTCCTGCCGATGCGGCGTCGGCTGTGGTGGATGCGGCGGCTGCGGTGTCGGTTGGGTAGGCGTTGGCGTACCCCTGGTCTCATGCGCAGGCTGCTGCGCGTCCTGGGGCCGGTGCCGCTGGTGCTAGACAACGACGCTTTCTGACTGTGGTTCGACAATCCACGATTTCATTGGCCGGGCTCGCGAGCGACCCGGCCAATTTCTTGTTTTCATTGCTCCGTGGTGCACTGGCGATTTGAAATGACCGGCAACAACATCCGCGTGCTGACCCCATGACAGCCAATCGCAAGAGCCGCGTTGCGAGCAAGACCCGCAAAGACATCCTGCAATTCGCGCCGAACTTCACCGCCTATGCACTTCCGCCCGACGTGGTCTGCCTCTATTCGGAGGATCGCAAGTTTTTCCTGCACGGCGAACTGTATTGCGCGGTGGCCACGGCGATCGGAAAAAGTGGAAAGTCCGCGCCTGACATCGTTCGCCAGCTTTCGAAGACTTTTCCGGCCGACAAGATAGAGGAAGCCGTCAAGCGGCTGCTCGACCGCCGATACATCGTCGCGAAGGCGTCGCGCGCATTTGACGGCGCCGTCGCCGGATATTGGGCAAGCCTCGGCCTGCCGCTCGAGATCGCGGAGCAAAACTTGCGCGATTGCCCCGTGCGGGTCGAAGCGATCGACGTCAACGGCGCCAGGGATCTTGCCGCCGCCTTGAGCAAGCTCGGCGTCCAGATCGCCAAGCGCTCGCCCAGGCTGACGATCACGCTGGTCAACGACTATCTTGACCGGCGGCTGGCGGAGACAAACGAGAAGCGCGTGGCCGACAAAACGCCGTGGCTATTGGTGCAGCCATCCGGCGTGTTTCCGCTGGTGGGGCCCGTGATCAAGCCGGGCGAGAGCGCCTGCTGGAACTGCCTGTTCGATCGCATGATCCGTAACCGGGAGATCAAGGGCTTCCTCGACCGCGGACAGGCGCAGGCGCTCGCGGTATCGCCGCTGGTCAATGACAGCGTCGGACATTCCGCGTTTCATTTCGCTGCCGTCGAAATCGCCAAAGCCATCGCCTCGGGCTTCCGCACCGATCTGCGCGATCACATCGCGAGCCTCGACCTGACCGGCGCTGTGATCGCCAAGCACTTTGTCGCGCGGCGTCCGCAATGCCACACCTGCGGCAGCAAGAAACTGCGGAATCCGCGCCGGGCGGCGACGCCGATCGAGATCGCCGAAGGCAGCAAGCTGATCATGACGAGCGGCGGCTACCGCACCGTGACCTCGCGGGCCACCGTGGCGCGCTTCCGCAAGCATGTGAGCCCGCTGACCGGCGTGGTTTCGCGGCTCGAGCGGATCGAGGTCGATCTGCCGATGAACAGCAATTTTTTCGCCTATCACAATTTCTCAGGCCCGGCGCAAAGCGTCGATCAGCTCCGCTCCGGACTGAGCGGCGGCAGCTTCGGCAAGGGCTCCACGGCCGAACAGGGCGAGGCCAGCGCGCTGATGGAGTCGATCGAGCGCTATTCGGGCATTTTCCAGGGCGACGAGATCAGGACCGCACGCCGCTTCGCCGACTTCGCGCCCGGCGACGCCATTCACCCCAATGACGTGCAGTTTTTCAGCCAGGCGCAGTTTGAGAACCGGCATGCCCAATCGCCGGACGATTCACATCCAACGCCTGAGCCGTTCGATCCGTCGATGAAAACGGAGTGGTCGCCGGTCTGGTCGCTGCGCGACAAGCGTTTCAGATACCTTCCGACCGGCCTGCTCTACTTCTTCTATGGCGGCTTCCATACCGACTCCAACGGCTGCGCCGCCGGCAACACCCGTGAGGAAGCCATCGTGCAGGGCTTCCTCGAACTGATCGAGCGCGATTCCTATGCTATCTGGTGGTACAACCGGGTGCAGCGTGCCGAGGTCGACCTCGGGCAGTTCGAAGATTCCTATGTCCGGGATCTGCAGGCCCAGTTTGCCGATGCCGGGCGCCGGCTGTGGGTGCTCGACGTCACCAGCGACCTCGGCATTCCCACTTACGTGGCGGTCATGCACTGGATGCAGAATGGCCACGAGAACATCGAGTTCGGTTCCGGCGCACATTTCGATCGCCGCCTCGCCTTGCTGCGTTCGCTGACCGAGCTGACCCAGTTCATGTCGATCGGCATGATGAGCGGCGGCAGCGGGGAGAAGCCATCGCTCGACGGCGTGACGCCGCTGCGCCTGGAGGACTATCCGTTCCTGATCCCGAGCGACAATCCGGTCGTTCCGCCGGCTCCCGGCCTGAAGGTTCACGACAACACGCGCGATCAGGTCAACGCCTGTGTCGAGATCGCCACCCGCGCAGGCTACGATTTCCTGGTGCTCGACCAGACCCGGCCCGACGTCGAGGTCCCCGTCGTGCGCGTGCTCGTCCCGGGCCTGCGTCATTTCTATCGCCGCTTCGCACCGGGCCGGCTTTACGATGTCCCAGTGAAACTTGGACTGCTGGATCGTCCGCGACTGGAAAGCGAGCTCACGCCGTTCCTGCCGCACACCTGAAAGGCGCTGCTTCGTGCGCTCTCCCCGGAAAAAGCCGACCAGGAAGATCGCGCCCGTCATCGCCGTCAGATTGAACCGCCAGCTCTCCCCGCAAATGCAGGCGGACGGCAGCATCGCCGCCGTCGTGGACGGCAATTTTGTCAATCTCGGACACCTGAGCCCTGCCGCAATGGAGCGTGCGCGCGGCCTCACCGATGGCCTGCCGCTGGCGTCCTTTGCCGGCAACAGCGCCATCGCGCGGGAAGTCGATGCCCTGGCGCGCCGGCTGGCGCGGCACAGGCTGCTCGAATATCGCCTATTCCATCCGCACGACCAGCACGACCTCGTGGTGATCGAGCCCCAGGCCGCCGAATACTGGCCGCGCCGCGCGAGGCTCCGCGAGAGCGACACCGTCGTGCTGTCGCGCTTCGCCTATCTGCGCCGGCGCGGCAACGAGATGGTGCTGGAATCGCCGCGCGCCGGCGCACTGTTTCGGATCGGCGACCCCGCCATCGCCGCCACCCTCGCCGCGCTGTCGCGGCCTCTGAAGATCAGCCAACTTCGCCGCGACGCCGCCGCCTTCAACCTCGATCTGCTTGAGCTATTGCTGGACAGCCAGATCCTGCTCAAGCTCGATGCGAAAAGCGGCGACGGCCTTCGCGTCAATGAGGGCGACGGCAACCTCGTGCTCTGGGATTTCCATGATCTGGTGTTCCACACAAGGAGCACGGAGGGCCGTCAGGCCAATCCGGTCGGCAGCACCTTCGCCTATGCAGGCGTCGTCTCACCGCTGCCCGCCGTGCGCCCGCCCTGGCCCGGCAGGAAGATCGACCTGCGCAAATTCGCCACCTCGGATCCGCTCTCGCCCTTCGCAGCGCTGTTGCGCGAACGGCATTCGATACGAGACTTCGACGACCAGCACCCGATCACGCTCGCCGAGTTGGCACAATTCCTGGACAGCGCCGCACGGGTCCTGTCGGAATGGAAAAGCAGTGCGAATTCCGAAAGTGGTCCCGAGATCACCTACAGCACGAGACCCTATCCGTCGGCGGGCAGCGCCTACGAACTGGAATTATATCTGGCGGTTTCGAACTGCGAGGGGCTCGCGCGCGGACTTTACCACTACGACGCCGGCGGCCACGCGCTGGCGGAGATCGCGGTCTCCGCACAGCAACTCCAGGCAATTTCGGCGGCAGCCGTGTTCGCCATGGACGCGTCAGGTCCGCCGCAGGTCCTGATCACGATCGCCGCCCGTTTTGGCCGCATCTCCTGGAAATACAGTTCAATCGCCTACGCGCTGATCCTGAAGGATGTCGGCAGCCTGCTGCAGACGCTTTACCTGACCGCGACCGATATGGGCCTCGGCGGCTGCGCCGTCGGCACCGGCAATATCGATCTGTTCGCGCAAATGACCGGGCTCGACTTCCACGTCGAAAGCCCGGTCGGTCAATTCGCGCTCGGACGCGGCAGCAACGTCAACTCAACAGACCAAGCGTGATGAAATCA
Source organism: Bradyrhizobium sp. (assembly GCF_036735945.1). Lineage (GTDB taxonomy): Bacteria > Pseudomonadota > Alphaproteobacteria > Rhizobiales > Xanthobacteraceae > Bradyrhizobium. The sequence continues at coordinate 14,242 of NZ_DAINNI010000062.1, forward strand.
GGTTGGCCACGAGCAAGGTCCACTCCCTCTTGCGGGGTTTGGTTTCCCTTGCAAGCGCAATCTCGCGCACAGGCAGCGACGAGGTGGCCCGACGGGCAAATCACTTCCGATTTCCAGAAGTAACGTCAAGCCTGAGAATCAAAAATATTCTGCTTCCGTTCGCGCCCAAATCACCGGCATAATTGGCCCGTCTCACCGCAGATGAGGGGCGTCGGCCATCGTCACCAGCGTGCAGTGAGATGCGATGGACGAAGATGGCGCGAGAGACGTTGCGCGCCGGAAGCGTACGGTGAAGTCGTGTGGTCTGGACGCCGCGGTGCTGGCGTTAAGTCCGGAAGCCAGGATCTTCTCGGACGATGGTGGCAAAAGAGCCGTTCACCAGAGAGAGCACGTATAAGCCGTAAAGCCATTGCGCAGGGAAGGCCGGAGTGTTTCCGCTGTACCTGTATGCTCGTGTGCATCTCTTGCCATGCGCAACCGCACACGAGACCTCGGGTGCAGCCAGCACCCGGTCTTCCCTGCGCCCTCTGAAATTCAGAAGGCGAATGAAGATGCAAAGCTCGGACAGTTCATGTCGCGAGATCGCCGCCGCTTATTTTGCTGTCATCGTCCGCGAAGGCGGACGATCCAGTATTCCAGAGGCGCCAATGATTGAACCGAGAAGCCGCGTCGTACTGGATCCTCCGCCTGCGCGGAGGATGACAGCCGTATGCGTGGCGCTCCCTCATCGTCATTGCGAGAAAGCGAAGCGACGAAGCAATCCATTGTCACCACACATACCCGGAGAGATGGATTGCTTCGCTGCGCTCGCAATGACGGCGGAATGGGCGTCCATGCCCTACCCCTGCTTCGGCGGATTGTCCTTCAGAAACCGCTCGAGATCCTCCTGCACCGAATATGGCAGCGGGATCGGGTCGCCCATGTGATCGATCGGGCGGTCGAGGCAGAGGCGCACCATGCGGGCAAGTTCGGCCTTGCGGTAGGGCTTGGCGAGCAGCAGCACGCCGTAGCCGAGTTGCCCGCTCGAGCTGAAGACGTCGAAGGTGTTGCCGGAAGTATAGAGCACGCGGAGCGGAGGACGCAGCTTCGCCACCTCCTCCGCCAATTGCCTGCCGTTCACGACACCGGGCATCACGATGTCGGTGAACAGCATGTCGAACGCCGTGCCGGCATGGACCACCTCCAGCGCCTGCGCGGCGTTGGCAGCCGCAATCACCTTGTAGCCGAGGCTTTCGAGCCGGCCGATGACATGCGCGCGCACGACATCGTCGTCCTCGACGCAGAGAATGGTTTCCGTTCCGCCCCGCAGCTCGCTATCCGCCTCCGCCGCCGCCTCGCCGGCGCCCGGCTCATCCGAGACCTCGACATCCGCCTTGGGCAGCAGGATGCGGAAGCAGGCGCCCTTGCCCTCCTCGCTCTCGACCACGACGCTGCCGCCGGATTGTTTTGCAAAGCCGAACACCATGCTGAGCCCAAGCCCGGTGCCGACGCCGAACTGCTTGGTCGAAAAGAACGGCTCGAAGATCCGCTCGCGGAGTTCGGGCGGGACGCCGGCCCCGGTATCGACCACTTCGATCACGACATAGTCGCCCGCGCCAAGCCCGCCCAGATCAGGCTCATGCCCGCCGCGCGTGAGGTTGCCGGTACGAAACAGCAGGCTGCCGCCATCGGGCATCGCGTCGCGGGCATTGATCGCCAGATTGACCAGTGCGGAGGAAAGCTGGCTGCGATCGACCAGCGCCGGCCAGACCTGGTCGCTCAATGCGGTCGCGATCTGGATCTGCCGTCCAAGCGTCGGCGACAGCAGTTCGACAACTTCGTCGATCAATGCGTTGACGTCGGTCTCGCGCGGACGCAGCGGCTGCTTGCGGGCGAAGGAGAGCAGGTTCGCCGTGAGCTGGGAGGCGCGATCGGCGGCATCGCCGATCATCCGCGCGATCGGGGCCAGTGCCGGATCGTTCTGGACGCCGTCGGCCAGGATTTCGATCGTGCCCGTGATCACGGTCAGCACGTTGTTGAAGTCATGGGCGATGCCGCCGGTCAATTGCCCGACCGATTCCATCTTCTGCGCCTGAAACAGCTGCTCCTCCGCCGCGCGCTTGGCGGTGATGTCCCTGACGAAAGCGTTGACGATATAGCCCTCGCCGCGGCGCACCGCGGTCAGCGACACCTCGGCGAAGAATTCGTGGCCGTCCTTGTGCAGCAGCGGCGTCTCGTAGCGCCCGCCGGTAGCGCTCGCCGCCGCCTCGGCGAGGAAGCGATCGACCCATTGGCGGTGCAGGGCGCGCTGCGATTCCGGAAACACCAGCTCATCCACGCTGCGGCCGATCGCCTCTCCGCGCGTCCATCCCATCAAGGCCTCGGCCTGCGGGCTCCAGTTGAGGATGCCGCAGCGTTGGTCGGTCTGGACGAAGGCGTCGAGCGCCCCCTCGATCATGGCCTGCGCCATCTCGCTGTCGATCAGCGGCCGCTGCACGGGGGGACCGGCGACACCCGACAGGCGTTGACGCGAGAGCCACGCAAGTCCGGCCACAGCCACAACCGCGAACACCCCGCCGGCGGCCGCGAACGGCCCGCCCGGCACAACGCCTGTCGCCAGATAATAGGTCGCCGCGCTCACGACGCCGGACGTCACGACGACGAGCAGAATCATCGCCAGCACGAGACGTCTTGGGTGCGTCATGGCAGTACCAGTCTGGAGATGGGGAATGACTTAGCCGACTTCAGGGAACCGATCCCATGTTTTCGACCCCGTAAAATTACGGGTCGGCTCGGTCCCGGCCAGCGCCGCGGGGCGTGCACCGGGTCAGTTCGCCCGCTTGTGCTCCTTCAGCGCCGACCCGAAGGCCTCGAACAGCTTGCGGTTGATCGGGTTGCGCTGCGGGTCGTATTCGGCGTGCCACTGGACGCCGAGCGCGAAACTCGAGGCGTCGGCGATACGGATCGCCTCGATGGTGCCGTCCTCGGCGATGCCCTCGATGACGATGCGCCTGCCGGGTTCGAGGATGCCCTGGCCGTGCAGCGAGTTCACCCGGATGGTCTCGCAGCCGAGCAGGTTGGCGAACGTGCCGCCGGGCGTGAGGTGGACGTCATGCCGGTCGGCAAACACGACCGTCGGATCGGGATGGATCTCGCCGCTCTCCAGCCGCGGCATGCGATGGTTCATGCGGCCGGGGATCTCGCGGATTTCCGGATGCAGCGAGCCGCCGAAGGCGACGTTCATTTCCTGCAGGCCGCGGCAGATGCCGAAGATCGGCACGCCACGTTCGACGCAGGCCTCCGCCAGCGCCAACGCGACGTCGTCGCGGTGGATGTCGTAGGGCTCGTGCTTTTCATGCGGCTCGGTCTTGAAGCGCGTCGGATGGACATTGGCGCGTGCGCCGGTCAGCACGATGCCATCGACGACGTCGAGCAGCGCGCCGATATCGGTAATGTCGGGCGAGCCGGCAAACATCAGCGGCAGTCCGCCGCAAACGTCGACGACCGCGCGCAAATTGCGCTCGCCGACCATCTGTGTCTGGAAACGATTTTCGACGCGAAAGGCGTTCCCGATCACCCCGACGACGGGCCGCTTCATCGCAAAACTTCCGCTGTCATCGTCCTGTGCAAGAATCTTTCGGGTTGGGCCATGTCTGCAGAAGATAATGCCCGCGGCCGGGCGGCGGATCAATATACGGCGGCAGGCAGCGGGGCTGCCTTGCTATTTTCGCGTGAATGCCTCCCGGGCGTCCGTCACCTCGGCCCCCGGCAGACCGGCGGCCCGGAGGGCCGTGGCGGCACCGCCATCACCCTTCAACCAGGGCAATTTGGCCTCGATTCCACGCGTCACCGGCTCGCCCAGCGGGCCGCCGAAATCGAGCGGCCAATAGCCGTTCGGCACCACTTCGGTCGATATCCCCGAAATGTGGTAGCCTTTGCCGAGCACCGCTTCGGCGTCATCAGGGGCGACCTTCCGCGCCGTGCCGGGCTGAGTCCGGTCGGCAAAGCTCACGATCACCGGGATCAGTTCACCCTTCACCGGCACGGTGCCGGCCTGCCGGCTCATCTCACCGAACGGCACCCGTCTGCCGGAAGCCGCCCCGTACGCCCGCAGCGCCACGTAGCTCAAGTCATCGAGCACAAGCTTGTTGTTGTCGACATGGGCGAGCAGCGCGACGAGGTTCTTGCCCTGCCCGAGATCGACGTAAACGGCATCACCAAGCGTGCGGGTCTGGCCGCGGCGCGTGTAGCTGCGATCGGGATGAACGGCCACGACGCTGGATGCCGATTTGCGACCCTCCGGCGTCTCGACCTCGACCGTCAGACGGAATTTGTGCGCGGGGCGGTTGATCCTGATCTGGTCGCCGATCACCAGCGCCGCCAGCAGCGCAAGCGGCCCGAACCATTTGAAAAACATCTTTCCCCTCGCCGCGCCGTCATGTCGGATGACACACCGCTTGGCACAGTGGATAGCGCAGCGTCAAACCGGCGCGTGCGCGCCCGCTTGATCCCGGCGCCGTTTTGGCGAATGACTGACAGAGCAATATTCTGCGACAAGGAATCAACGTGACAGATCCCGCTGACAATCGCCTTCAGGCCCGCAACGATCTGGCGTGGGCGATCTCGGTCGGCGGCATCGGCGTCGTGCTGTTCATCGCCCTGCTCGCCTTCACCTGGCATTTTGCCGCGACGCTGTTCCTGATCTTCGCGGGCATGCTGCTCGGCGTCGCCCTGAATGCCATGAGCAACCTGCTCGGCCGCGTGGTGCGGCTGCCGCATGCGCTGCGGCTGACGACGGTGTGCCTCGTGGTCGCGGGCCTGCTGTCGGGTATCCTGTTCCTCGGCGGCAGCACCATCGCGCAGCAGACGACGGCGCTGAGCAAGACGCTCAAGTCGCAGCTCGTCAACGTCAAGGGCTTTCTCGACCGGAACGGCATCGACACCGGCTTCTTCGACTTCGGCACGCTGTCGTCGACGGGAGATGACGGGGCTCCGGCGCCCACCACGACCCCGCATACGCTGCCCAGCGCCGGCACGATCGCGGCGAGCGGCGGCGCCATCTTCAGCCAGAGCCTGAAGCTGATCCTCGGCACCGCCAGCGCGGTCGGAAACTTCTTCATCGTGCTGTTTCTGGGAATAGCCTTCGCCACCCAGCCCGCGGTCTATCGCGACGGGCTGTTGTTCATGGCGCCGGCCAAGCATCGCACGCGGGCGATCGTGATCATCGACCGGATCGGCGAGACGCTGGAGCGCTGGCTGATCGCCCAGATCATCACCATGATCGCCGTATTCCTGGTGACCTGGATCGGGCTCTCGATCATCGGCATCCAGAGCTCGTTCATCCTGGGCATCCAGGCAGGGCTGCTCGCCTTTATCCCCACCGTCGGCGCGATCCTCGGCGGGCTGATCGTGGTGCTGGCGAGCCTTGCATCTGGATGGGTCGCGGCGCTTTCCGCCTTCATCCTGTTCCTCGGCGTGCACGCGCTGGAGAGCTATGTGCTGACGCCGATCATCCAGCGCCAGGCGCTCGACATCCCGCCGGCGACGCTGTTCGCGTTCCAGATCCTGCTCGGCGTCGTGTTCGGCATCTGGGGCCTGGCGCTGGCGCTGCCCCTGATGGCGATCGCCAAGGTGATGATCGACCACTTCAAGGCGGAGGGCACGCCGGCCGCAGTCGCGGCCGCCTGATCGCCTCAGCCTGCCGTGGCCAGCACCGTCTCGGTATGCTCGACCTCGGGGGGCGAGGCAAAAAACGGCCCGACCAGCGCGCGCCAGGCCGTAAAATCCTCCGAGCCGCGGAAATCCACGGTGTGGTTTTCCAGCGTCTCCCACTTCGCCACCAGCCGGTAGCGCTGCGGCTTCTCGATCGACTTGTGCAGCTCGAACCCCTTGCCGCCCCTGGCGCGCAGGAACAGCGGCCGGGCCTTGGCGACGGCGGCTTCAAAATCCTTCTCGCTGCCCGGCTTGACGTCGATTTGTGCGATTTCAGTGATCATTGCTTGCACCTTCCCTTGAGAATGGCCGTGTCTAACCCAGCCGCTCGAAAAGCAAAAGGCAGGCGCGGTGCTGCGATGCACACCGACACTCGCCGAACAGCCGTGAGGAAATTAAGCGCGTGACACGCTGTCGCCTCAACCCTCGTTTGATGTAGGCTCGCGCCAAATTAGAGAGCGGCAAGCTCGCGGTCATGGGGGGAGAAACGATGAGTCTCGGTCGTGCCCTGTTCGCATTCACCACGGCGATATCAGCACTGAGTTTGACGGCGCCGCCATCGCAGGCGCAGCAAGCAGTGGCGGTCGCCATCGACAATGACGATATCGGCGGCGTGGTCTCAGGCCCGAACGGGCCCGAGGCCGGCGTCTGGGTCATCGCGGAGACCACGGAGCTGCCGACCAAATTCGCCAAGATCGTCGTCACCGACGATCAGGGCCGCTACGTGATCCCTGACCTGCCACTGAGCGTGAATTATTCGATCTGGGTCCGCGGCTACGGGCTGGTGGATTCGCCGAAGCGGCGGGCCAAGCCCGGCCAGCAGGTCAACCTCACGGCGGTGCCGGCGCCGAACGACGCCGCCGCGGCGCACTACTACTCGGCGATCTACTGGTACACGCTGATGAAGATTCCGCCGGCAAAGGATTTCGGCGGCTCGACCGACATTCCGAAAGAGATCACGCAGGACATCTGGCGCCAGCGGATGAATAATGTCGACTGCATCGGCTGCCACCAGCTCGGGCAGGAATCCACGCGCACGATTCCCGGTGCGTTCGGCGAGTTCAAGTCGGGCGAGGAAGCCTGGATGCGCCGGGTCTCCTCGGGGCAAACCGGCGAGTGGATGATAAACCGCCTCGCGGGCCAGCTCGGCGGCGTGCCGTTCAAATATTTCGGCGACTGGACCGACCGCGTCGCCAGGGGCGAGCTGCCGAAGTCCAAGCCGCCGCGACCGGCCGGCATCGAACGCAATATCGTCATCACATCCTGGGAATGGGCGACGGAAAAACACTTCGTGCACGATCTGATCTCGTCGGACCGGCGCTATCCGACCGTCAACGCCTACGGCCCGCTGTTCGGCGCGAATGAATACTCGTCCGACGACATGCCGATCCTCGATCCGAAGACGCACAGGGTGACGTTCTCGAAAATGCCGGTCGCCGATCCCAACGCGCCGGAATCCTTCGGCCCGCCGCTGCATGGCACCGCCGTGCTCAATCCGGTCAGCCCGTCGGCCTATTGGGGCGCGGAGAAGATCTGGAGCAACCGCGCCAACAACCACAACAGCATGTTCGACAGGAAGGGCCGCGTGTGGCTGGCGGCGGCGGTGCGCGGCATCGAAAATCCGGCTTACTGCCTGAAAGGCTCCGACCATCCGTCGGCCAAAGCCTTCCCGATCGAGCGTTCGGGACGGCAGGTGACCGTGTACGATCCGAAAACCCAGAAATACAGCTTCATCGATACCTGCTTCGGCACCCATCACCCGCAATTCGGCTACGATACCGACGACACGCTGTGGGTATCGGGCACCGGCCCGGTCGCCGGCTGGGTCAACACCAGGCTGTGGGACGAGACCGGCGACGCCGTCAAGGCGCAGGGCTGGGCGCCATTCGTGCTCGACACCAACGGCAATGGCAAGGTCGACGACTACACCGAGCCGGGCAAGCCGGCAGAATCCGGCAAGGACATGCGCGTTGCGGGCTCCGGCCCCTACGCGGTGATGCCGCATCCGACGGACGGATCGGTCTGGTACACCGTCAACGTGTTCGTCGGACAGCCCGGCTTCATGCGATTCGATCCCAAGACAAAACTGTCCGAATTCTATGCCATCCCGAAGGAAGGCATCGGCGTCCGCGGCGGCGACATCGACAGGAACGGCGTGCTCTGGGGCTCGGGCTCCAACGGCAGCCTGATCCGCTTCGACCGCACCAGGTGCAAGGCGCCGCTGAACGGGCCGGAAGCGACCGGCAATCACTGCCCGGAGGGATTCTCCTATTTCAAATATCCCGGCCCCGGCTTCGAGGGGTTTGAAAACTCCAGCGCCGAAGCGAGCTATTACACCTGGGTCGACCATCACAACACGGTCGGCCTCGGCGAGAATATCCCGATCTCCACCGCCAACCTCAATGACGGCTTCGTCGCATTCAAGGACGGACAGATGGTGATGCTGCGTATCCCCTATCCGCTCGGCTTTTTCGCCAAGGGCCTCGATGGCCGCATCGACGATCCGAACGCCGGCTGGAAGGGACGCGGGTTATGGAGCTCGAGCGGCGACCGCACGCCATGGCTGATGGAAGGCGGAAAAGGCTCAAAACCACGGGCGGTGCATATCCAGGTGCGCCCGGATCCGCTTGCGAAATGAGGAGATGACTAGATTCTTGTTTTGACGCGTTTTCTTCACGCGAACCGGTTTCCACTTCGCTGGAAAACGCTCTAGCGGAACAGCAGGACGGTGCCAGCGACCATCAGCGCGCAGCCGATGAACATGATGGCAGGCCAGCGCGTTCTGCGCTGATCATAACGCCCCTGCGCACGGCGCTCGGTGATGAGCGCCATCTCGAATTCTTCGGAGGTCGAGAACTGGCATCCGAACCCGCCGCGGGCCGACGCTGCTGCCGCTTCGAGCGACGTCAGGGCAGCCTCGGGGTTTCGTCTGCGTAAAGAATCCATACGCAGATGATATGGACGGAATGGTAAATGGGAGGTTACCGCGCGCAACTTGCCTCCGGAGACAAGCTCGAACGTATCGAATTAATCTCCGGAGCTATCGCCCTGTTCAGACGCGATGTTTCGCAAAGCGCGATGCTGCTCCGGCTAGCTATAGAGCGTGGCCGGCGCCTCGTGCTGCTTGGCCGCGCCGCCGGCGCGATTGCGCCGCCAGTTGGCCACCGACAGCGGCAGTTCTTCCGCGGCCTCGACCCGGTTGCGCCCGCTGCGCTTGGCCTCATAGAGCGCGGTATCGGCCGATGCCAGCAGCACCTCAAGCTCGGTGCCGGCCGGCCCGCCGGCGACACCGATGCTGACGGTGGTGTCGACCGGCCCTTGCTCGGAGACAATGCCGGACGCCTCGAACGCCTCGCGGACCCGCTCGGCCACGATCACGCCCTCCCCGAGCGAACAGGCCAGCAGCGCGGCAAACTCCTCGCCGCCGATGCGCCCGGAGAGATCGTTGGTGCGCAGATTGCTGATGACGACCGTGGAGAACAATTTGAGTATCTCGTCGCCGGCAGGATGGCCGAAGCGGTCGTTGATGCCCTTGAAGTGATCGATGTCGAAAATCATCACGGTCGCCGGCCGTCCCGCGGCCGCTTCGCGCTCGATCAACCGGTTGCTGGCTTCGGTAAAGCCGCGGCGGTTCAGCATACCGCTGAGCGGATCGACGGATGCGGCGGTCTTGTGCACCGTCACCGCACGGTCCGACACCAGCATGAAGATCACGAACACGGTGCCGATCGCGTAGAGTATCAGTTCGATCGAGAACGCGGTCACCCAGATGCTGCTGGTGAAGGACGCGTCATGCGGGCGCAACAGGCTTCCAAGCAGGACCGGCAGCGCCAGCACGCAACCATGCATCACCGGCACGACAATCGCCGGCCAGCGCCGCTGCATCGTCCGCCGACGCTCGCTCCACAGTTCGGAAGCCGTGAGCCCGGCATAGGCAGCAACGATGATCGCTCCGAGGGTCACCCGCAGGGCGGGGTTCAGCGATGGCACCGCCAGCACCGTTCCGCCCCAGACGATCGCGCCGAGCAAAAGCCCCAGCCAATTGGGCTTGCGACCGCGGAATACCCGCGAGGCGTTCCAGACCATGCCGCAGGCGACGAAGCCTATCGCATGCAGCGCCAGTGACAGCGGTTCGCCCAGTCTCGCGCCGCCGATGGTCCAGATCGCCACCGAGGCCGAGCCAAGCAGATAGGCCGTGCCCCACCACTTCAAGGCCGGTATGTTTTCCTGCTTGCCGAACAGTACCAGCATGGTCCCCAGCATGCCTGCAACCATCGTGGCAAACAAATATAGCGTGGAAGTATCGAACGACATGGGCTCACCCGAACGCCTGTGATGCGGCTTGTCGGCGCACACTGAAAATGCAATTTCGCGCCATTCCATCGACGACACTAGAAGCGCCGTGTTCGAAATCCGTTTGCGCGCGTAAGCAAGTTTTCAGGAAAACCCGTGGTAAGCGATTACTAAATGGTAAGCAAAAAAGGGCGCCAAACGGCGCCCTTTTCGTTCGATGAATGCAGCGATCGCTGCAATTTTAGCGAAGCTGTTAGCGCTTCGAGAACTGGAACGACTTGCGCGCCTTCGCCCGGCCGTACTTCTTGCGCTCGACGGTGCGGGAGTCGCGGGTCAGGAAGCCACCCTTCTTGAGGACGCCGCGCAGATCCGGCTCGAAATTGGTCAGCGCCTTCGAGATGCCGTGACGGACGGCACCCGCCTGCCCCGACAGACCACCGCCAGCGACGGTGCAGATCACGTCGTACTGGCCGGCGCGGGCGGCAGCGACCAGCGGCTGCTGGATCAGCATGCGCAGCACGGGACGGGCGAAATAGACCTCGACCTCACGGGTGTTGACCACGATCTTGCCGGCACCCGGCTTGATCCAGACGCGGGCAACCGCGTCCTTGCGCTTGCCGGTGGCGTAGGCGCGGCCGTATTTGTCGACCTTCTTGACGTATTTCGGCGCTTCCGGAGCCGCCGTCTTCAGCGACGCCAACTGGTCGAGCGACTGCATGGTATCCGACATCTTATGCGGCCCTCATGTTCTTGCGGTTCATCGAAGCGATATCAACCTTCTCGGGCTGCTGGGCTTCATGGGGATGTTCGGTGCCGGGATAGACGCGCAGATTGCCCATCTGCACGCGGCCGAGCGGTCCGCGCGGTATCATGCGCTCAATCGCCTTCTCGACCACGCGCTCGGGGAAGCGGCCTTCCAGGATCTGCTTGGCGGTGCGTTCCTTGATGCCACCGATGAAGCCGGTGTGCTTGTAGTAGACCTTGTTGTCGCGCTTGCGACCGGTCAGCACGACATGGGCGGCGTTGATGATGATGACGTTGTCGCCGCAATCGACATGCGGGGTGTAGGTGGGCAGGTGCTTGCCGCGCAGGCGCATGGCGACCAGGGTGGCGAGACGGCCGACGACCAGACCCTTGGCGTCGATCACGACCCATTTCTTCGTCACCTCGGCGGGCTTTGCCGAATAGGTTTTCATGTGAGGAAATCCGTAAAAATGGAAATCGGCGCCAGATGCGCCGAACTGGCGGTTTTCTAGAGAACGCCACGCCGTCCGTCAACGCCGATTCTTGCAAATTACATAAGCAAAAACAACGATTTAAAAATATGGTGTAATACTACCGCCAGAAAGATTATTTGGTTGGAATGGAATAGGTCGCCGTCACATGGGCGATCGGATCCGGCGACGAACCCGACAGCAGGTTGACCTCGCCGATCGCCAGCCGCTTGCCGAGCTTCAGGAGCCGCGCCGCGGCCAGCACGTCCTGTCCCGGCTGTCCCTTGCGCAGGAAATTGATGTTGAGGTTGGTCGTTACCGCCAGCCCCACCGGGCCGATTGCCGAGAGCAGCACCACATACATCGCGAAATCGGCCATCGCCATCAACGTCGGTCCCGATACCGTGCCGCCCGGCCGCAGCATCCGCTCGTCGTAGCGCCGCCGCAGCAGGCAGGTCTCGCCATCGGCGCTCTCGATGGTGATATCGCCGTCGCTGAAGGCCTGCGGAAATTCCTCATGAAGGAACTTGTCCAGCTCAGCCACGCTCATTTTCGCTTCTGCCATGCGCCCCTGCCCTCGATTAGAATTGCCTGTTACATTAGGTTGTCATCAAAGCCCAAATGAAAATCCCGAAGGGAAACCTCGGAAAATGCCCGCCCAGACCGCCCGCGCCCCCACGCCGCAACCTCCGATCCTGCTGCAGGAAAATATCGGCAGCATCCGCCTGCTCACCCTCAACCGGCCGGCAGCGCGCAACAGCCTGTCGGAGGGGCTGATCGCCGAACTCCACGGCGCGCTGAAGCAAATCCACGACGACTACAGCGTGCGCGCCGTGGTCATCGCGGCCAACGGTCCGGCCTTCTCCGCCGGCCATGACATGAAGGAATTGACGGCGCGCCGCAGCGACCCCGATCGCGGCCGTGCGTATTTCGGTCAGATCATGAACGCCTGCAGCGCGATGATGCAGGCCGTCGTGCACCTGCCGAAGCCCGTCGTTGCCGCCGTGCAGGGCATCGCTACCGCCGCCGGCTGCCAACTCGTGGCAAGCTGCGATCTCGCGGTCGCCTCGGAAGCCGCGGGCTTCGCCACGCCGGGCGTCGATATCGGCCTGTTCTGCTCGACGCCGATGGTGGCGCTGTCGCGTAACGTTCCGCGCAAGCAGGCGATGGAAATGCTGCTGACCGGCGAGCCGGTTTCCGCGGCGACGGCAAAGAGCATCGGCCTCGTCAACCGCGTCGTCGCCGCCGGCACCGAACGTGACGCCGCGATTGCGCTGGCGCAAAGGGTCGCCCTCAAATCCGCCTATACGATCAAGCTCGGCAAGGAGGCGTTCTATCGCCAGGCCGAAATGAATCTCGCCGATGCGTACCGCTATGCGGCGGAAGTGATGACCGAGAACATGATGGCGCGCGACGCCGAGGAAGGCATCGGCGCCTTCATCGA
>NZ_DAINNI010000063.1:0-26809 GCF_036735945.1 Bradyrhizobium sp.
GCAACCGCGACTACCTGCTGCGCGTCGTCGCCGCCGACCTCTCCTCCTATGAGGCGTTCCTGAAGAACAAGCTGACACGGCTGGACGGCATCGCCTCGATCGAGTCGAGCTTTGCGCTGAGCCAGGTGAAGTACTCGATCGCGCTGCCGGTGTGATGGGGAGATAGCGCCACACCCACCATTGTCATCCTCCGCGCATGCGGAGGATCCAGTACGCCGCGGCTTGTCGGTTCAATCATTGGCGTCTCTGGAAAATCAATCATTGGCGTCTCTGGGAAACTGGATCGTCCGCCCCAGTGCGCAATTGCGTACAAGGCGGACGATGACAGTTAAATATGACGCTGCGATCTCGCGACATGTTCTGCCCGAGGTTTGTATCTCGTTGGTCGCCCTCTCCAATCTGAGGGCGCAGGGAAGACCGGGTGCGCGCCGCACCCGCGGTCTCGTGTGCTGTTGCGCATGGCAAGAGATGCACACGAGCATACAGGTTCGGCGGGAGCATCCCGGCCTTCCCTGCGCAATGGCTTTACGGCTTACTTCGCGCTCTTCCCGGAGAACGGCTCTTTTGCCTCCGTCGCCCGCGAGATGCTTTCGCACCCTTCGGACTTGACGCCAGCACCACGGCGCCAGAACCACACGACTTCACCGTACGCCTCAGCCACACTCGTCAGTCACGGCATCGGCGTCCATCGCATCTCCCCGCGCGTCAGTGACGATGGCCGACGCCCCTCATCTCGCGGTGAGACGGCTGCATTGTGCCGGTGATTTGGGGGCGAACGGAAGCGGAATATTTTTGATTCTGCGTCTTGACCACACTTCCGAAAATCGGAAGTGAGTTGCCCGTCGGGTAGTCACATTGCAGGTGCCGTAGGGTGGGCAAAGCGACAGCGTGCCCACCGTCACGCAGCGAGGCCGGTGATGGATGGTGGGCACGTCGCTTGCGCTCCTTGCCAACCCTACGATGACATCATGACCGTTTTCGCGGGGTTTGCGTCATTCCTAACCGGATATGACGGCAGTAGACTCCGATGCAACCAGCAACAATCGAGAGCGGAAGCATGACATCGCGACACCTGTTGTGGAGCGCCCTTGGCGCTGCCGCAATCCTGATCCTGATCGGCGGCGGCTGGCTGTGGTCGCTGCCGCCTGCCCCATCGGTCACGCCACCACTGCCGATCGCACAGGCCGAACGCGATGCGACGATCGCCGCGCTGAAGCCGCCGAAGCGCCAGCGCCCGCTGATCGCGATCATCGGCATCAACGATGCGACCGAGACCACCGATTACCTGATGCCCTATGGCATCCTCAAGCGGGCCGATGTCGCCGACGTCGTGACGCTGGCGACGAAGCCCGGCCCGGTGACGCTGTTTCCGGTGCTCAAGGTCGAGCCACAGGCGACGACAGCCGAATTCGACGCGCAGCATCCCGACGGCGCCGACTATGTGATCGTGCCCGCGATGAGCCGCGACGACGATCCGGCCGCACTGCAATGGATCAGGAACCAGGCCGCCAGAGGCGCGATCGTCGTCGGCGTCTGTGCCGGCGCCAAAGTGGTCGGCGATGCCGGACTGCTGCACGGCAAGCGGGCGACCACGCACTGGTATTCGGTCAAGGAAATTCGCGGCAAGCATCCGACATTGCGCTATGTCGAGGACCGGCGGTTCGTTGTCGACGACCGCGTGGCGACCACCACCGGCATCTCGGCGTCGATGCCGATATCGCTGACGCTGATCGAGGCGATCGCCGGGCGCGACAAGGCGCGCGCGGTCGGGCGCGATATCGGCCTTCCCGACTGGGACGCGCGCCATGAAAGCGACGAGTTCACCTTCACGCGCCCGTTCGCGCTGACCGCGATCGGCAACACGGCCGCGTTCTGGGCGCGCGAGCGGCTCGGCATCGAGCTCAAGGACGGCGTCGACGAAGTGTCGCTGGCGCTCGCCGCGGATGCGTGGTCGCGGACTTATCGCTCGCGGGCGGTGACGTTCGCCGCAACCGCTGATGCGCGACAAAGCCGGGGCGGCCTGCGTATCCATCCCGAGCAGGTCGCATCGGACTGGCCCGCGGAACGGCTCCTGCCATCAGTCGCGGACCGCAGGCCGGCCGACGTGCTGGACGAGACGCTGCACGCGATAACGGCGCGCTATGGCGCGCGCACGACCGATTTCGTCGCGATGCAGATGGAATATCCGAGAAATCGAGCGGCGCAATAAGATTCCGTGGGGTGGCAAAGGAGCGTCAGCGACTACGCCAAGGCTTCGCCGTGGCTTTCCTATCCTGGCACGCCGAAGCCTAGCGGAGGCGGCAACAAATCACCGCCACGGCTCGACGATGATCTTGGTGTGCGCCTCGGGATTGGCGAGATCGACAAACGCCTTCGCCACGCCGTCGATGCCGACGGAGGCCGTCACCATCGATGCGGCATCGACCTGTCCTTCCGCAATCAGGCGCAGCGAGTAGGCAAATTCCTCCGGCGTGTAGCCGAGCACGTACTGGACGCTGAGCTCTTTCATGATGCCGAGCATCGGCTCGGAACGGTCGGTCTCCATGCAGACGCCAACCACGACGATGCGGGCGTCGCGCGGCGCGCCTTCGAACACCTGCTGGATCAGGCCGGGCACGCCGACGCATTCGAAGATCAGCGCGGGCTTCAGCGCCGGTAGCAGCGCCTGCAGCGGCGGCCGCGCGGCCTTTTGCTCCGGCGACATCCGGGCGTGCTCGGCCCAGGTCGCGTAGGGCTGCGTGCGCGCGGGATCGACGACGACATCGGCGCCGAGCTTCTCGGCGAGCGCGCGCCGCGCTGGCGAGTAATCCGCCGCGACGATCGGATGCAATCCCCTGATCTTGAGCGCGGCGATGACGGCGAGGCCCACCGGCCCGCAGCCGATCACCAGCGGCACCTCCCCGCCTTTGATGTCGGCTTTCGCCACCGCGTGCACGCCGACCGCGAGCGGTTCGGTCAGCGCGGCATGTTCGGCGGCAAGGCCGTTCGGCACTTCGAGCAGCAGCGCTTCGCTGAGCAGCATCAGCTCGGCATAGGCGCCGACATGGTCGTTGGAGTAGCCGATGGTCTTCGGACCTTCGGCGGTCAGGATTGCCGGGATCGAGCAGACTTTTGCGCCAGGCTTGAACTTGCGCGCGGTATCGGGACCGTAGTCCAGCACCTCGCAGCAGAATTCATGGCCGAACACCACGTCGCGCGAGAGATCCATCGGCTTGCGGCCGGGAAAATGCTTTGCCAGTTCCACCATGCGGTGCGCGTGCTTGCGCGCGTGCAAATCCGAGCCGCAGATGCCGCAGGCCAGCGACTTCACCAGCACCTGCCCGGCGCCGGGCTTGGGCGCAGGCAACTGGTCGACGACAATTTCCCCGTTGCGGAAAATGGCTGCGCGCATCGACGGAATCCTCCCGGTGATTTTCCGTCACCTTAGCGCATCATCGGTTCTGATTGCATCAGAACCGATAACACGCTGGATTTTTGCTTGACGCGTTTTCTTCACGCGAACCGGCCGCCACTTCGCTCGAAAACGCTACGGTGGAATCACCAGGAATAGCGCACGACACCCTTGCCGGCGTAGGAATTGGTCACGCTGGAGAACTGGCCCTCGAAGATCGCGGCCGTCGACCAGCCGTTCAGCCATTTCATCTCGGCGGCGGCCGTCACCAGCGCGGAGTCATGTGCCTGCGCTGCGCCGTTGACGACGAAGGCCGCGCCCGGCAGCGTCTGGAACAAGGCGGTGACGTTGCGGTCAGTGTTGAAATCGTGCGCCCAGGCGGCGCGGCCGCGCAAGGTGAGGATACCGTTCTGCACGACATACGACTTGTCCGTGCGGACACCGAGCTCGCTGCGCGCGGCGGTAACGTCCTTGGCCGCGTAGTTCAGCGCAAAAGTGCCGGGGCCGGCCAGCACCTGCTCCGCATAGGCCGGCAGGCTGAAGGTCGTGAACTGGCCGGCGGCATAGGGCGTGAGGCGCATCCACGGCGTGACGAAGCGGTAGCCGCCCTCGATGCGGCCGGACCAGGCGTTGGCATTGAACCCGGCGCGCAGCCGCTCGAAGCCGGCCACCGTGACGGTGCGCTCCGTGCTGACGTCCTGCCAGCCATAGGCGGCGGCGGCGGTGACATAGGCCCGGCCGATATTGTGGCGCACGAAGGCGCCGGCCTGGAACAGGTCCGAACGTCCCGAGCCGAAACCGGAGACGGCGAAACTGGTGCCGCCGCCGGCGAGCGCAAAGCCGGCCAGCGTATCGGGCGAGAGGCGATAGTCGGCGCCGACCGCAAAGCCGAAGGCGCGCGCGGTGGCGTCGTTCGATCCGAGCGCCGCGTTGCCCGAGGTGTTGCTGCCGCCGCCATAGGCGGAACCCCAGACGCTCCAGCGCTGCTCGAACAGAGCGTTGCGTGCGATATCCGCCTTGGTCGGGAATTTGGCGAAGGCATCGCGCGGGACCGGCTTCTTCGCGGCGTAGCCAGGCGCGCTCTCTTCCGCAAACGGCACCGCGCCGGCATCGCCGCCGAAGCCGCCATTGCGGCCGGCGACGAACGGATCCGAGATCAGCGAGAGGAACAGGTTCATCGCATCGAACGTCGCCTGCTGCGACCCGGTCGCGAGTTCGCCGGAGACCTGCGTCAGCCCGGCCGGCGAGAGCGAGGCGAAGGGTGCGGGAATGCCGCCGGTCGTGTTGAAGAAATTGGTCAGCGCGTTGGCGACGTTCTGCTGGTTGACGTTGAGGCCGCCGCCATAGTTCAGCGCGACGTTCAGATAGACGTTGTTGGGGTCGTAGCTGAGGCTGGCCGCGAGGTTCGGCACAGTGCTCGACACGACAGGATTGAACGTGCCGGAGACGCCGCCGGTGGCGGTGAGAATGGTGTACTGCTTCGCCACCGTTCCCAGCGGCGCGACCACGACGGTGGCGCCGCCGAGCGTCGCCACGCCACCGACTCGGGTCAGGTCGCTGCTCACGCC
Source organism: Bradyrhizobium sp. (assembly GCF_036735945.1). GTDB lineage: Bacteria > Pseudomonadota > Alphaproteobacteria > Rhizobiales > Xanthobacteraceae > Bradyrhizobium. The sequence goes on from NZ_DAINNI010000063.1 coordinate 4,960, forward strand.
TGAAATCTCGACCATGTAGCTCGACGCCGCCGAGAAGGTCAGGCTGGCAGCCACATTCAATGTGCCGATCGAGTTGCCCGGCGCAAGCCGGCCGCCGTTGATTGAGACATTATCGATGCTGCCGGTGCCGCCGAGCGTGCCGCCGGGATTGACGGTGACGACGCCGTTGACGACGCCGTTGACCGACAGCGTGCCGCCGAGCACGTTCCAGTCCTGCGCACCGGTGCCGGTGACGGTCCAGTTCGAGCTGTCGACCTTGTTGAAGGTCGTGAAGCCGTCATATTGCAGGCCTGCGCCGATCAGGCTGAGGTTGAACGTGTCCTTGCCGGTGCCGCCGAGCTGCAGCGTATCGGTGCCGCTGCCGAGCACGAGGCCGTTGATGACACTGCCCGGCCCGAGCGTCAGCGTGCTGTTGCCGCAGCCGCAGAGTTCGATCGCGGCGAATCCGGCCGCGGCATTGATGGTGCCGGAGTTGAAGACGGTGCCGCTGCCCTGGAGCAGGATGCCGATGCCGGTCCCGCCGATGCCGACGTTGATCGTCCCGGTGTTGGTGACGGAATTGGCGCCGCCGAAGCTCGAGACGTCGATGCCGACGGCGAAGCCGTTTCCGACGGTGATGGTGCCGCTGTTGGCAATGGTGTTGGAATCGCCGAGCACGACGATGCCGACAGCGTCTTCGCCGAGCAGGATGCGGCCGCTGTTGTTGATCGTGGCCGACGAGCCGTTATAGGCGACGCCGGCGCTCTGGGCGCCGCCATTGATGGTGCCGGAATGGGTGATCAGCGCGCGATCGCCCTGCGCCGCGATGCCGGCGGTGGTGTCGCCGATATTCATCACACCGCTGCTCGTGATCATCGCGTCGGCGCCGAACACGTCGATGGCAGCCCCGGAAGCGGTCACGTTGATCGTGCCGGCATTGTTGACGATGGCGCGATTGCCTTGCAGGAGGATGCCCTCGGCGTTGATGCCGACGCTGATGGTTGCTCCCGCGAGGTTGCTGACCGTGTTGTCGTCGTTGATGGCCACGATGCCGGCCGCCGGGGCGGCCGCGTCGCCGATCGTGATCCGGCCGGCATTGGTGATGGTGCTGTTGCCGGCGGCGAAGACACCCACCCCGCCGGCGCCGACGGTGATGACGCCGGAGGCGGCATTGACGATGGAGTTGTTCACGCCGGCGAAGATGCCGGTGACCGATGGCCCGCCGGTGAGCGTGCCGCTATTGGTGACGGTGTTGAAGTCGTTGACGCCGATGATCACGCCGCCGCCGCCGTCGCTCACGGTCGCGCCGCCCTGCACATTGACGGTGAGATTGTCGACGCCGCCGCCGGCCTGAAAGCCGGCCGGGGTGTTGCCGCTGCAGGTAACGGTCTGGCCGCTCGAGGCCGGGTCGGGCGCGCACGCCGCGTTCGCCGCCGACGTGGCAAGGCTCAATCCAACTGAAAATGCGGACATCGTGACTGCCCACGCCGCCACGTCACGGCGGCATCGGCCCTTCGCCGACGATAGCAATTGAAAAGACAACGCCCTGGCCCCATTCCCAGGCGCTCTTCCGGGCGCCATCGGGATTCCCTAGCACGGGTTCGCCGTAGAATTACGGGAGCGGGGTTGAATCCGGCGGATTGGCGCCACAACCAGTCGTTTTGCGGCGCGGCTGTGGCACGCGCGCCACGTTTTGGCGACCGACTGTCCGTGGGACGCTCAGGCGTTCGGCGACGGCTCGCCCGGCACGGAAAGAAGCTGCGAGCGGCGGACGCGTTCGCGATGCGCGGTGTAGAGGCCCGAGGCGACGATGAAGCCGGCGCCGGTGACGGTGTAGGCATCGGGGACTTCGCCGAAGATGAAGTAGCCGAGCACGCTGACCCACAGCAGTTGCGTGTAGGAGAACGGCGCCAGCACCGAGGCGTCGGCGTAGCGGAACGCCAGCACCACGATCCACTGCCCCGCCGTCGAGGCGATGCCGATCAGGATGCCGAAGGCGATGTCGTGCCAGCTCGGCGTCACCCAGACGAACGGCACCAGCGCGGAGAGAATGCAGAGGCCGACGATCGACGAATAGGCCATCACGGTGACGGCGCGCTCGCTGCCGCTCATCATCCGCGTGATGATCAGCGTGCAGGCCCAGGCCAGCGCCGAGACCAGCGGAAAGAACGCCGCCGGATGGAACGCGCCGGTGCCGGGGCGCAGGATGATCAGCACGCCGACCAGCCCGACCGCGGTCGCGATCCAGCGGCGCAGGCCGACCTTCTCGCTGAGGAAGATGATCGACAGCGCGGTGACGAACAGCGGCGCGACGAAGCCGGTGGCGGACGCTTCCGCGATCGGCAGGAAGCGCAGGCCGGAGATGAAGAACAGCGAGGAGCCGAGGATGGTCATGCCGCGCAACAGATGCAGGCCGAGACGATTGGTCTGCATCGCAAACAGCGGCGAGCCCGGCATCATCGCCGGCGTCATGATCATCGCGAACACCAGGAAGCGGATCCAGGTGATCTCGATCGACGGCAAGGTCGCCGAGAGATATTTGGCTGTGACGTCGGAAGCGCCGAGAAACACCGTCGAGGCCAGGATCAGCGCGATGCCCTTGAACGGGCGGTCGGCGCGCGCGGGCGCCTTGCGGATCGAGGCGGTCTTCTTTTCGGCAAAAGGTACGGGAGCGCTGTCCAGCCTTGCGGCTGCGGCGGGAGGCGGTGTCACGGCAATCTCGGGCAGCAATTTTCGAATCGGGCGAGGTTGCAAAAAACACCAATTCGCCTGACCGGACTAGGTCCGAAAACAGGATGCCGATATGCGCTGAGGGGGCGATTGAAAGGTTTTATTAAGTAAGAGGTTCCCTGAGCTTACAACATCGGCAGGCCGCGCGGCTTCGGCCCGCGCGGAAACGCCTTGTCGAGCGCGGCGATGTCGGCAGTGCTGAGTTGCAGATTGCCGGCAGCGGCATTATCCGCCACATGCTCCGCGCTCGAGGCTTTCGGAATCGCGAGCACCGAGGCTGCGCGCGTCAGAAAGGCCAGCGCGACCTGGCGCGCGGTCGCCTCGTGCGCGTCTGCGATTGCCCGCAGCAGCTCGCCGCCCTTGCCGCGCGCCGTCGGAAACTCATTGTGACCGAATGGCGAATAGGCGACGACGGCAACGCCGTTGCGCTCGCACCACGGAATCACCGCGTGCTCGATCGCACGCTCCTGCAGATGATAGAGCACCTGATTGCAGGCGATCCTGCCCTCGCCCGCGACGTCGAGCAGTTCGTCGAGATCGTCAGCGTCGAAATTGCTGACGCCCCAGGAACGGATCTTTCCGGCCGCCACCAGATCCTCGAACGCAGCCACCGTCTCCTCGAACGGATACGAGCCGCGCCAGTGCAGCAAATAGCAATCGAGATGATCGGTGTTCAGCCGCTTCAGCGAGCGCTCGCACGCGGCGATGGTGCCGCGCCGCGAGGCGTTGCTCGGCAGCACCTTCGAAACCAGGAAGAGTTTTTCGCGCGGCAGGCCGGCGATCGCGTCTGAAATCACAAGCTCGGCATCGCCATACATCTCGGCGGTGTCGATATGTGTCATGCCCGTCTCGATGCCGCGGCGGAGCGCGGCAATGGCAGCCTTGCGGTCGCCACGGTCGAGATACCAGGTGCCCTGCCCGATCACGGAAACATCAGGACCGTTACGGCCGAATTTTTTCTGCTTCACGGATCACCTCAACTTTCGACGGCGCCGGCCGCGCATCAGCAATGTAACACGGTCATTCAAGCGTCACATATTGGTCCGCCCGTCTCCTTGCTTCCGTCTGCCAATAACCTTGCTTTCGTACCCGATGGTCGCCGTATCGGCTGATTGACGCCACGAAAGGGGTAGCCATTGCGACCATCAGCCACGTTGACAGGGAGAAGAGCCAGCCATGGCAAGCCATTCTCATCACCAACATCACCACCATCAGGCGCCGCCGGTCGTTACCCCCGATCCCCCGGCCACGACACCGCCGGCCGATCCGACACCTCCGGCCGATCCCACCACACCGGCTGATCCGACATCGTCTGCGCCGGCATTCTCGGACCTCGGTCTGACATTCAACGACGCGGGCCGCGCCCTGCTGGGCGGTTTGTGGCAGAACGCGGTCGAGGAAGGCGGCCAGGGATTGGGCAGCGTGTTCCGCTACACCGCCGATCTCGCGAACGTGCAGACCGGCCTTCAGGCCGAGGTCGCCGCCGGACAATTCACCGGTGACACGCTCGCCCATGTTAACACGATCCTGGGCGATATTGCGACCGCGCTCTCGGCAGCCACCGCCTCGGTGAACGGCGGCGGCGATTTCGGCAGCGTCGCGGCGGCAGAGACCGCGCTGCGCACCAGCCATCTCGACATCCTCAACATCGTCGCCAACGATGCCAATCTCGCGGGGCTGGCGACGCAAAACGGCGCAACCGGATTCCTCGCAGCCCCCGCGGCTTTTGCCGACGGCGTCACGGCCGCAACCGCGCCGCATGCCAACCTCGCCGAGATCGGCGCCATCTTCAACGATGCAGCCAGCCAGATACTCGGCGGCGTCAATGCCGACAACAAGGCCGCGATCACAGACGACGTGAACACGATGATCACGGATCTGCAGGCGTTGATGACCGCCAACCCGCTGCTGTTCGGCGGCCTGACCGGCGTTCACGCGGAAGCGGTCGTGCGGCAGCTCCAGCTCGAGAACACCTACATCGCGCAGGCCGGCATCAGCCCCGATGCCGCAAGAGGCAGCAACGACAACCTTCTCGACATTATCGACATCATCCAGGGCGACACCAACCTGGCGAACATGGCAAGCCAGGGCGGCGTTTCCGGCTTTACGCCCTTTGGCGACGCGCTGAACCCGACGCCGAAATACATCGACAACGACGCGCAGACCAATTTCTGGGCGAACTTCATCGCGCAGTCCAACTCGCTGGGCCAGCAGGCGATCGCGGCCGTCACCGCCCACGATGCGGCGGCGACCGCCCAGGTCATCGCCGACCTGCACACCTTCCAGACCGACGTCACCAATTTCGACGCCGCGCAGGGCGGCATCTTCGAGGCGCGGTTCGACAACGAGCTGCTCGGCGACACCAGCACGCTCGGCGCCGAGGTCGCCAAGATGATCGAGGGCCTGCAGAACGGAAACGCGGCGCTGGTCGCCGCTGCCGCCGATCAGATGCACGCCAACTCCGCCGATGTCGGCGGCAACAACGTCCCGGTGAACGGCGGCGAATACAACGCCGATGGGCTCACCGTGGCCGAGGTGCTGTCGACGGCGGGTGCCCCGGCGGCGGTTGCCGCTGCCGCGCCGGCGGCGCAGGTCGCAGCACCGGCTGCCGCTGAAGCTGCGCCGGCAGTCGCCGCGGCGCCGGACCCGGTCGCGAAGGCCCTCGCCACCGCCGACGCCGCTACGCATGATGCCGCTCCGGCGGCAGTGGAAGTCCACGATTCGATAATCGCCGACAGCGGGCACCACTTCCATCACCACATGTGGGGGTGACGAAACGCCGACACGTGCATGGTGGGCAAAGGCGCATTTGCGCCTTGCCCACCATGCGTCGACACGTTCAACGCCAGACCTCATCCTGAGAGGCTGTGAACCTATCCACACCTGTGCGAGCATAGCGAAGCAATCCATCTGTCCCAGCGCCGAGACGTGCATTGCTTCGTCGCTTCAGCGCAAAATTGCTTTGCAATTTTGTCGCGAGCTCCTCGCCATGACCGCTTACCCATCCAACACCCCGATATCCGCCACCAGCACCGTTCCCGTCACCGACTCCGTAATATAAAGCCGATCACCTCTGATCGCGACGTTGGTGCAGCTTTGCCCGGCGCAGGACTTGATGCGGGCGATCAGTTCGCCGTTCGGCGCGAACACGAAGACATGGCCGAGCGAGGCATGCGCCACGAACAGGCGGCCCGCGCTGTCCATCGTCATGCCGTCGGGGCCGCTCGGGCCGAACATCGAACAGAAGCGGCCGACCTTGGAGACGCTGCCGTCCTTCATGAAGGGCATGCGCCACACCGCATTGTCGCGGGTCATGGCGACGAACAGCACCGCCTCCGCGCGATCGAGCACCAGCCCGTTGGGGCTGATGCCGGTGCTGATCAGGCAGTCGAGCCGGCCGTCGGCCTTGAGCCGATAGACGCGGCCGGTCGGATCTTGCAGGCCGGTCTGGCCCTGGTCGGTGAAGTAGATATCGCCATTTCCGGCGAGATGCAGATCGTTGCAACCCCTGAACGATTCTGAATTGCGCGAGGTCAGCAGCTTCTGCATTCGCCCGGCGCGAGGGTCGAACTCCATGATGCCATGCATGTAGTCGGCCACCAGAATGCGGCCGTCGCGGCCGATCTTCAGCCCGTTGGGCCAGCCGTCATACTCGGCGACCAGCGACCACGTCTTCTCCGGCGATATTTTGAAGATCCTGCCGAAGGGAATGTCGACGATATAGAGATTTCCGTCGGCGTCGAACGACGGTCCCTCGATGAAGCAGTCGGTCGGCGCGCCCGGACGGTTGGCATCGGCCCATTCGGTGCTCTCCTTGCGCCGGAACTCCTCGGGCATGGCCGAATAGACCTGCGTTTCGATCAGGCGCGGTGGCGTTTCCAGGTACATCATTTTTTTGATTCACCCGCATTTCAGTGCTGGGTGCACCATAGAGAACATTCGAAACGCCGTCGATTGCCTGCCGCCCTGCTCTCGTACCCTCAGTCGGCGGCTTGCGCGCGAGGCACGTCTCAGGCCGCCTCGACGAAGCGATGCCGCTCGTAGAGGAATTCGAGCACACGCTGGCGGCACTTGAGGTAGCCGGGGTTGGTCGCGAGTTCAAGCCGCTTGCGCGGCCGCGCCAGCGGCACCTCCAGCACCTCGCCGATCCGCGCGCTCGGGCCGTTGGTCATCATGACAATACGGTCCGACAGCAGCACGGCCTCGTCGACGTCGTGGGTGATCATCAGGATGGTGTTGCCGAGCTTCTGGTGCAGCGCCATCACCGAGTCCTGCAGGTGCGCCCGCGTCAACGCATCGAGCGCACCGAAGGGCTCGTCGAGCAGCAGCACCTTCGGCTCCATGGCGAGCGCCCGGGCGATGCCGACGCGCTGCTTCATGCCGCCGGAGATTTCGCTCGGACGCTTGTCCCTGGCGTGCGCCATCTGCACCAGGTTGAGGTTATGCATCACCCAGGCGTCGCGCTCGGCCCGAGTCTTGGTCGAGGCGAACACCTTGTCGACGCCGAGCTTGACGTTCTCATAGACCGTCAGCCACGGCAGCAGGCTGTGGTTCTGGAACACCACCGCGCGGTCCGGTCCCGGTGAGTTGACCTCGCGGTTTTCCAGAAGCACGCCGCCATTGGTGGCGCCGGTGAGGCCTGCCACGATGTTGAGCAGGGTCGACTTGCCGCAGCCGGAATGGCCGATGATCGAGACGTATTCGCCCTTCTCGATCGTCAGATTGATGTCCTTCAGCACTTCCGTCGTGGCATTGCCGCGGGTGAAGCTCTTGTCGATGTGGTCGAGCTTGAGATAGGCCTGCATGACATGCTCCTTCAGTTCAACGCGGTGCCGCGGGTGACGAACTTCGCCAGACCCGCGATCAGGCGGTCGAGCACGAAGCCGATGATGCCGACATAGAACAGCGCCAGGATGATCTCGCTGATGTGCGAGGAGTTCCAGGCGTCCCAGATGAAGAAGCCGATGCCGACGCCGCCGATCAGCATTTCGGCGGCGACGATGGCAAGCCACGACAGGCCGATGCCGATGCGAAGGCCGGTGAAGATGTAAGGCGCCGCCGCCGGGATCATGATCTTGGAGAAGAACTCCAGCGGATTGAGCTGCACCACCGCCGCCACGTTGCGGTAGTCCTGCGGGATGTTGCGGATGCCGACCGCGGTGTTGATGATGATCGGCCACACCGAGGTGATGAAGATGACGAAGATCGCCGAAGGCTGGCCGTCGCGGAACGCGGCGAGCGACAGCGGCAGCCAGGCCAGCGGCGGGATGGTGCGCAACACCTGAAACAGCGGATCGAGCCCGCGCATCGCCCAGACCGACTGCCCGACCAGCGTGCCGAGCGCGATGCCAACAACAGCGGCGATCGAATAGCCGTAGGCGACGCGCTGCAGCGACGCGGACAGATGCCAGAACAGGCCCTTGTCGATGCCGCCATTGTCGAAGAACGGATCGAGGATCAGTTCCCTGGTGTCCTTGAACACTTTCGATGGCGGCGGCAGCGTCGAACCGGTGCGGCGACAGACCAGTTCCCAGAACAGCATCAACAGCGCGAGCACGATCAGCGGCGGCACCACGCGCGCTGCGGCTTCCTTTGCCATCTTGACGTACTTCTCCGCGCGCGGCGCTCGCTTCGGCGTCATCGTCACCACCGGCGCCACCGTGACCGGCGATGCGGTCGGAATCGCCACCGCGGTGGCTTCAGCTTTGATCGCAGGCATCGTCATTGAAAATGCATCTCCGTGTTCAGAAAAGGCGGGCCGCCCGCTTCTTGTGGGCGGCCCGGGCTTGATCAGACATCGACACGCTTGATCGAGAGCGATTTTAGATACGCAGCCGGATTCTCGGGATCGAACACCTTGCCGTCGAAGAAGGTCTCCTTGCCGCGCGAGGTCGAGGCCGGGATATCTGCAGCGGCAACGCCCATTTCCTTTGCCGCCTCGCGCCACATGTCCTCGCGGTTGACCTTGGCGATCAGCGCCTTGGTATCGAAGCCCGCTTCGTACTTGCCCCAGCGGATGTCCTCGGTGAGGAACCAGAGGTCGTGGCTCCTGAACGGATAGGAGGCGTGGTCGCGCCAGTACTTCATGACGTGCGGCGAGTTCTCGACCACCTTGCCGGGGATGCCGTAGTCGAATTTGCCGGCCGAACGGTCGTAGACGTCCTCGACCGGGCAGTTCATCCACTGCCGCTTGCCCATGATGGTGGCGAGTTCCTTCTTGTTTTCGGCCTTGTCGGCCCACTGCTGGGCCTCCATGACCGCCATCAGGATCGCCTTGGCCGCCTTCGGATATTTGTCGACAAAGGCCGCGCGCATGCCGAGCGATTTTTCCGGATGCTTGTTCCAGAGTTCGCCGGTGGTGACCGCGGTGTAGCCGATGCCCTGGTTGATGAGCTGCAGATTCCAGGGCTCGCCGACGCAGAAGCAATCCATGGTGCCAACCTTCATGTTGGCGACCATCTGCGGCGGCGGCACGACGATGGTCTCGATGTCCTTGTCGGGATCGATGCCGCCGGCAGCGAGCCAATAGCGGATCCAGAGATCGTGGGTGCCGCCTGGGAAGGTCATCGCGGCCTTCACCGCCTTGCCCGACGCCTTCTTCTTTTCGAGCGCCGCCTTGAGGGGCGCGGCGTCGACGCCGAGCTTGAGGTCGGCATATTCCTTGGCGACCGAAATGCACTGGCTGTCGAGATTGAGCCGCGCCAGGATGTACATCGGCGTCGGCTGGTTGTTCTGCGTCACCTTGCCGGCCGAGATCAAATACGGCATCGGCGTCAGGATATGCGCGCCGTCGATGCCGTTGCCCTCGCTGCCGAGCACGAGGTTGTCGCGGGTGGTGCCCCACGACGCCTGCTTGGCGACCTCGACGTCGGGCATGCCGTATTTGGCAAACAGCCCCTTGTCCTTGGCGACGAACAGCGGGCCGGCGTCGCTCAGCGCGATGAACCCCAGTGTCGCCTTGGTCACTTCCGGACCTGCACCTTGCGCGAACGCCCCGGCGGGAAAGTTCAGCCTGGCCGCAGCGAGCAGGGCTGCCGTGCCGCCGGTCGCCTTCAGAAGCTGGCGACGGCTCAGGCCACGGCGTGAGGTCGCAGGGTTAGGCTTCATCATTGGTATCGCGCTCCTTTGCGTGTGAACTTGTGCCGTCCGACTGGTGTCACCGGGGCGCACGAAGGCGCGTTCCAGGGAGGCCCCGGAAGTGGCAGCGTCACAATTCGGATGAGTGGTCTCAAGGGACGGCGTCGATGGCGTCGGCACCAGCTATTCAAGCTTCGTGCCACGCCTCCCGCATCGCAAAAACTTTAGTGAAATCAATTTGTTGTAAAAATACTGCCGCAAAAAGCGGCAGCGGTCAGGAACTGGACGGCGCACCCCAAATTTGCGATTCGCTCAATTCTTGTGCCGCGCACAAGAATTGAGCGAGCCGTGAATCGTGCTGCCTCAGGCCTCTTCGGCCGCTTTCGCCATCATCGGCTTGGGCGCATTTCCGTCGCCCGGCTTCATGCGGAATTCGTAGGTCATCAGGTGCCACGGTCCGGCGGCCGGCTTGCCGTCCGGCATCGTCGCGTCGCTGCGCTTTTCGATGTTGGCGACAAGCTCGTCCTTCACGCCGAATACCACGTCGGAATCGAGATATTTGTCGCCGTCCATGAAGACATGCGTGATCAGCGGCTGGTAGCCCGAAGCATTGACCAGGAAATGCACATGCGCCGGCCGCATCGGATGGCGGCGCACCTGCAGGATCATCTCGCCGACGGGACCATCGGTCGGGATCGGATAGCTGCACGGCAGGATGGTGCGGAAGAAGAACCTGCCATCGGCGTCGGTGACGAAGCGGGCCCGCGACGACGGCCCCTCGGCCGCATAGGTCGGCTTCTGGGAATCGTAGAAGCCGTCGCCGTCGGCGTGCCAGATATCCACCGGCACGCCCGCCAGCGGCTTGCCCTTGAGGTCGGTGACGCGGCTCTGCACGAACATCCGCTCACCGGCCAGGTTGGCCGAGATGTCGGTGCCATGCGGCGTCACCTTGTGCTCGCCGACATAGAACGGGCCGAGCACTGTCGTCTCCGTGGCGCCCTCGCGCTCCCGGTGGTTGACGGCATCGACCAGCATCGACACGCCGAGCACGTCGGAGAGCAGGATGAACTCCTGCCGGATCGGCGTGCACTTCTGGCCGGTCCTCGTCAGGAAATCGATCGCGTATTCCCACTCCTCGAAGGTCAGGTCGGTCTTGCGGACATAGTCGTGCAGCGATTTCACCAGTTCCTGCAGCAGGAATTTGGCGCGCGGATCTGGCGTGTCGTCGAAGCTGCGGATCACGGCGGCGGTAAGTTCGGTCTCGCTGAATTGGCGCATTTTACGGTCCTGCGGGAAAAACGAAGGCTGGCGCGAACGTATACCACCCTTCCACCCCGGATAAGCATGGCAGGTTGGAACGGCAGGCACTTTTCGGCTATCAAGTTTCGGCTATCAAGAAGTCTTATCAGCCGGGAGACCAGCACCGAATGTTAGCCCCCACCCCTGCCTCACCTGAATCCGCCGGAATGTCCAAGGCGGCCCTCGATCGCCTCGAAAATCACCTCAAGCAGCGCTACATCGACGCTGGCCGCTTTCCGGGGACGCAGCTCACGGTCTACCGCCGCGGCAAGGTCGTCCATTCGACCTCGCAGGGCTTTGCCGATCTCGAGCGCAAGGTACCGGTCAAGGACGACACCATCTTCCGCATCTATTCGATGACCAAGGCGCTGACCAGCGTCGCCTTCATGATGCTGGTCGAGGAAGGCCGCGTCGCCATCGACGAGCCCGTTCACAAGTATATTCCGCAGTGGAAGAACCTCGGCGTATTCGTGGCCGGCACCCATCCGGCGTTCCTGACCCGTCCGCCGTCGCGGCCGATGCTGATCGTGGACCTGTTGCGCCATACCTCGGGCCTGACCTACGGCTTCCAGCAGCGCAGCAATGTCGATGCCGCCTATCGCGACAACCAGATCGGCGAGGTCATCAAGGCCGGCACGCTGCAGGGCATGATCGACGATCTCGCAAAGATCCCGCTGGAATTTTCGCCGGGCGACGCCTGGAACTACTCGGTCGCCACCGACGTGCTCGGCTATCTCATCGGCGTGATCAGCGGCAAGCCGTTCGAGCAGTTCCTGAAGGAGCACATCCTCGACCCGCTCGGCATGAACGACACCGATTTCTTCGTGCCGAAGGACAAGGCCCATCGCCTTGCGGCCTGCTATTCGGCCGATCCGCAAGGCGGCTTCAATCCGCTCGCCGCCGATCGCAAGGGCACGCTCACGCTGCAGGACGACCCGACCACGAGTTCGTTCCTGTCACCGCCTGGCTTCATCTCCGGCGGCGGCGGCCTGTGCTCGACAAGCGCCGATTATCTCACCTTCTGCCGGGCGCTGCTCAATGGCGGCGAACTCGACGGCGTCCGCCTGCTTGGCCCCAAAACCTTGAAGCTGATGACGTCAAATCACCTGCCCGGCGGCGTCGACCTGCCGACGATGTCGCGCTCGCTGTTCGCGGAAGCCGCCTATAACGGCATCGGTTTCGGGCTCGGCTTTGCGGTGACCATGAACCCGGCACAGACCCTTATCGCCGGCAGCCCCGGCGAGTTCGCCTGGGGTGGCGCCGCGACGACCTCATTCCTGGTCGATCCCGCGGAAGAGCTGATCGCCATCTTCATGACGCAGGTGCTGCCGTCGAGCGCCTATCCGCTGCGGCGCGAACTGCGGACCATGGTGTACGCTGCCATCACCGACAGCAACCTCTGAGAGCTGGCGGCCGGGCCTCATGATGGAACCCGGCCGCGCCTCCAATCCGACTGAATATCCTACTTTATCCTCTTAATATCCTTGGCGAAATTCGGCGGCTTCCCTATGCTTTGCAGCTGTTGGGGCCGATCCGGGGCTTGCGTTGCCGAAACCATCACTGCCAGTGCGTCTCGCCCTGCTGGTTGCGGGCACCACGCTGCCGCTTATCCTCTTCGCGGCCGGTATCGTCTTCAACAATTACAGGCAGGATCGCCAGAACGCGACGCAGCGCGTGCTTGAAACGGTGCGCAGCATCCGCCTCGTGCTCGATGCCGAGATGCAGCGGATCACCGGTGCGCTGCAGGTGTTGTCCTTGACAAATGCGCTGCGCGATCGAGATTTCGACGGATTCCGTCGCATCAGCCAGGGCTTTCTCGACCAGTATGGCGAAGGCGGCGTCATCCTGGTGGCGGACCGCGAAGGGCGACAGGTGTTCTCCTCGCTGACATCCGATACGGCAAGCCTGCCGCTCCGCAACAATCTTTCCGTCGTCAAGAAGGTCTTCACGGAGAAGCAGCCGATCTATTCCAACCTGTTCTACGGGTCCGTCAAGAAACAGATGATCGTGACGGTCGAGGTGCCGGTGCTGCAGGGCGACGAGGTGCTTTACGACATCTCCTTCAGTCCGCCGATCGCCATATTCCAGGCCATGATCGAGCAGCAACGCCCGAGCAAGGACTGGACACTCTCGATCTTCGACGGCGAAGGCACCAATTTCGCGCGCGTGCCCAATCCGCAGGAGACGGCCGGCAAGCGGGCATCGCCCTCGCTTCATGCCGAGATGTTCAGAAGCCCCGAAGCCACCTTGACGACCGTGTCGCTCGAAGGCGTGCCGCTGATCACGAGTTTCGTCCGTTCCTCGCTCACCGGCTGGACGGTGGCCGCCGGTGTCGCCGAAAGCTCGCTGGTCGCGCCGCTCTGGCGCAACCTTGCGATCACAAGCGTGATGGGCGCCGTGCTGCTGATGGTCGGCCTTGCCTTTGCCGTGCGGATGGCGACCCAGATCGCCCGCGGCGAGATGCTGCACACCCTTCTGATCGAGGAGCTCAACCACCGTGTCAAGAACACGCTCGCGGTGCTGCAGTCGATCGCCACCCAGACATTCCGCAGCGCCAGCCGCGCCGAGCGCGAGAAGTTCGAGGGCAGGCTCGGCGCGCTCGCCGAGGCGCATAATCTGCTGAGCCAGGAAAAGTGGCAGGGCGCCGACCTGCGCGAAGTGATCGCGCGGGTGCTGCAACCCTACCTGATCACCGGCGCGCAGCGGGTGCGGATGTTCGGACCGCAGGTTCCGCTGACGCCGCGGCTCGCCGTGGTGCTCTCGATGATCGTGCACGAGATCGCCACCAACGCCGCCAAATACGGCGCGCTGTCGAACGACAGCGGGACCGTGGCGGTGGATTGGGAGATCCTCGAGGAAGCCGATGGCCGCAAGCTGCGGTTGATCTGGACCGAGGCCGGCGGCCCGCCCGTCACCGCGCCGGTGCAGCGCGGGTTCGGCTCGCGGTTGATCGAACGCAGCACGCGCGACCAACTCGGCGGCGAAGCGACCGTCGACTTCCTGCCGCGCGGCGTGGTCTATACGGTGAGCTGCGCGCTCGACAAGGAAGAATAGGCCTTTTGTTTTGACGCGTTTTCTTCACGCGAACCGGGCTCCACTTCGCTTGAAAACGCTATGCCTATTTCAGCATCTCCGGAACGATCAGTCGCGGCAGGAACAGCGAAACGCTGGGCCAGATGATGACGGCGGCCAGCACCAGCAGCATCGGGATCAGCATGATCACCGTGTCCTTCAGCGCATAGCGCAGCCGCACGCCGGCGATCGCGCAGGCGATCATCAGGCACAGTCCGTAAGGCGGCGTCACCAGGCCGAACGCCAACGAAATGATCGAGATGATCGCGAACTGGACGGGATGCAGGTCGACCGATCTGGCCAAAGGCTCCAGCACGGTGCCGACGATCACGATCGCCGGAATGGCGTCGAGGAAGCAGCCGACGACCAGGAAGCAGAACGAGATGAAGAAACCGGCCGCGATGGGGCCCATACCCCAGGTCGAGACGTTGGCCAAGAGTTCCTGCGGTATCCTGTAATAGGCCAATAGCCAGCCGAAGGCGCTCGCGGTGCCGACGCAGAACAGCGCGACGCCCGCCAGACGCCCGGTGTCGAGCAAGGCCTTGTAGAGTTCGCGCCACCCGGTCTCGCGATAGAAGAATGCCGACAGCACGATGGAGTAAACCACCGCGACACAGGCCGACTCGGTGGCGGTGAACCACCCAAGCAGGATGCCGCCGACGATGATGAACGGCGTCATCAACGCCGGTATCGACTGCCAGATCGCGTAGCCTATGTCGGTCCAGGTGGATTTCGGGTAGGTCGGATAGCCGCGGCGCACGGCATAGACATGCACCGTCGCCATCTGCGCCCCCGCAATCAGCAATCCCGGTACGATGCCGGCGAGGTACATCGCCGCGATCGAGGTCGAGATCAGCCCGCCCCACACGATCATCAGGATCGAGGGCGGGATGATCACCGCCAGCACGGCGGAGACAGCAGTGATCGCGATCGAGAACGAAAGGTCGTAGCCTTCCTTGGTCTGGGCATCGATGAAGATCTTGGACTGGCTGGCGGCGTCCGCGGTGGAGGAGCCGGAGATGCCGGCAAAAAACACGCTCAGCACGACGTTGATCTGCGCCAGCGACCCCGGCCAATGCCCGACCATCGATCGTGACAACGCGACCAGACGGTCGGTGATGCCGCCGATGCCCATCAGGTTGGCGGTGAGGAGGAAGAACGGCACCGCGAGCAGGATGAAGGAGTTGTAGGCGTTGAAGGTCTCCTGCGCGAGCGACATGATCGACAGATGCGGCTCGATCATCAGGATCGGCACGCAGGCAAGGCCGAGCGCAAAGGCGACCGGCACGCGCATGATGAGCAGGCCGACGAAGACGCCGAACAGGACCAGTGCAGCCTGTCCGGCGGAAAGAACATTGCCGCTCATTGCCTTGCCCCAAGCAGAATCCGCGTTTCGTCGACGATCTGTTCGCCCGCGAACACGATCCACGTCACCCCGGCAACCGGCCATGCGACGTGGATCAGCCACAGCGGCAGATCGGCGAGTTCGGAGGTTCGGTTCCAGGCGAAGCGCGTGAATTCGAGTCCGGCCCAGACGAACACCACCGCCATCGCCAATACGCCGAGCCTGGCCGCGATCCGCACCGCGGCTTCGCTTCGGCGCGAGAGATTGGGCCAGATATCGACCTCGAAGTGCTGGGCCTCGCGGACCCCCACCATGGCGCCGATCATGATCGTCCAGACGAACAGGAAGCGCGCCATCTCCTCGGTCCAGATGTAGGAGGGAATCAACGAGGTGTAGCGCGAGACGATCTGCAGCGTGACCGGGACGATCAGGACGCCGACACAGGTGGCGAGCAAAAATTCCAGCAATTTGGCATAGGCCGCCGTTGCGCGTCGCCAAAGCGACGGGTTCGGCGGCATCGGAATTTCAGTCATCATGGCTCCGGAAGATAACGGTCACGGAATGGGGCAAGCCGAACGGCCTGCCCCGACTTCCTGTCGCTGCGCGCGACGGCCTCAGGCGACGTTGATCTTCTCGTAGATGCCCTCGGCGCCGATTTCCTTGGCGTAGGTGGCCATCACGGGATCGGCGAGCTTCTTCATGGCGTCGCGCTCCTCGAACGGCACGCGCTTGAGCTTGCCCGCCTTCTCCAGCGTCTCGAGCTTGACGACTTCCTCGCTCGATTCAAGCTGACGGCCGTAATCGCCGGCTTCCTTGCCGGCCTTCATGATGGCGTCCTGCAGATCCTTCGGCAGCGTCTTCAGCGTCTTCACCGAGAAGCAGATCGGCCGGATCGACACCGCGTGCTGGGTCAGGTTGAGGTGCGGCGCGACTTCGTAGAACTTCATCGCCTCGACGCCCGCAGCCTCGTTCTCGCCGGCCGCGATCACGCCGTTTTGAATCGCGTTGTAGATTTCGTTGTAGGCGATCACCGTCGGGCTCATGCCGACCGCGGCAAACGTCTTCGACCAGATCGGCGCGCCCTGCACGCGCACCTTGAGGCCCTTGAGGTCGGCGAGGTTTTTCAGCGGCTTGTTGGCGAAGATGTTGCGAACGCCGCCGCCGGCATAGCCGATCAGCACCACCTCGGCCTTGGCCGCGACCTCGTTGGCGATCGGCGCCAGGATGTTCGACTCGACCACCTTGTTCATGTGCTCGATGCCCTTGAACACAAAGGGCGCATCGATGAACGGCGCCGCCTTGGCGAAGGTCGACATGTGCGCCGGCGAGACGATGCCGTAATCGACCGCCTTGCCCTGCGACATGTACTCGAAATACTGCTTCTCGAGGCCGAGCGAAGAGTTGCGGTGCAGGGTGAAATTGATCGGCTTGCCGTAATATTTCTTCACCAGTTCTTCGAAGCGGAGCAGCGCCCGGTTGAAGGCGTGATCGTCGTTGAACTGCACGGCTCCGTTGAGCGTAACGGGCGCCTGCGCCCGCAGGATCGATGGCATGCCCAGCACACCGGCAGCAGCCGTCGCACCAAGGCCCGCAAGTACGGTTCTTCGCTTCATGGCGTTCCTCCCCTGTAATTGCCCGTCCCTTGTAAGCGGGACTTCGGCCTGGCCGACACGATGCGGCCACGATCGCAAAGCTATGCAAAACGGTACGGCTGTGGAAGCCAATTTAAGTCGTATCCAGCGCCAATAGGCCGCAGACCACGGTCCGGTGATTGCAATCATTCCGGGCAAAGCCGGCCCGCAGCTATTCCACCGCACGGATTTTTTTTCTGCCGCAAGCGCGCATCACGGTCCTCGCGCTATGTGAGCGGCGGCAACGCAAAACGCTACCGGGCCTCGGATGTCACGGGGTGCCGGCCGGCTCGCGTGGGTAGCAGCCTGCAAAACATTCCCGCCGCGACCTTGACGCGACGGCGGCCGACTTGCTGAATTCCGATAGCGCAGCCCGCGCGTCAATTGCCGCAACTTCCCGATGCCATGATTCGAACTGAGACCTGCCGCATTTCGTCAGGCTTCAGCCCCCGTGGTAATATCGGCTGGCGAAGCCGGCGCGTGGCAAACGATTGCACCGTCTGCTGGCAAAACCCCGTAGAAGTCCGGTGGTAAAGCGCGACAAGGTAATCATGGCGCCCAAAATCTGTGTCCTTTGAACTCGCGGTGGTTGTGGTTTGTCGAATATTTTGTCAAATTTGGCCGGCGGGGTTTTTGCCATTACACCCCGCATGTCGACAGCCTTAGGTGGTTGCCGATATCGGTATCAGGATGCTTACCTGGCGCTCTGGCGTCCGGCGGCCATCCCGGAATATCTTAGGACTCCCGTGGTTCCCTATACAAACACACGGTCTGGACTGACTTTAAACGCGGAAATGTGGAGGAACCCCTGACCCAATTTTGCCAGGGTTTCCCGATTGAAGGACGGTAAAACCAGAATGAACAGATCAGCAGCGAAGAAGATGAAACAGCGCAGCGCCGGCAAACCCGATATCGAGTTGGGTAAGCGGATTCGCCTGCGGCGTGTGGAGCAGAAAATCTCTCAGGCGGAACTCGGCGACAAGCTTGGCGTCAGCTTCCAGCAGGTTCAGAAGTACGAGAAGGGCGTCAACCGCGTCGGCGCTGCTCGTCTTCAGCAGATCGCGACCGCGCTCGATGTGCCGGTGACCTTCTTCTATGACGGCGACAACAAGGCGCGCGAAGTCGAGAGCCTGCTGTTCCTGGACAGCGCCTTCAGCCTGCGGCTGCTGCGCGCCTACAGCAAGATCAAGGACCAGACGGTGCAGCGCCAGCTCGTGTCGTTGATGGAATCGATCGCTGCCAACGAAGGCTAGGCAATATCGCGCCTGGATCGCAGCACCGCGGACCCGATCAAGCGACGCGAGAAATCGCCGGGTAGCCTGTTGCTGCGCTGGGCCTGATCTTGATCTGGCCGGGGACAAGATCGTTGGCCGCTAATTGAATGGCGGAACCCGGCCGTCTCGCCGCGAAAATCTGCGCGGCGCGTTCCGGCGCCTGGTCGCGCCTTCAGCCACCGCAAAATCTCTATCCCGTCACATCGATGCCGCTGCGCCGCCACTTCTGTGTCCGGCCCTCCGTCACGCATGCAATCTCTCCGCGCATCTGCCCGCACGGCTTGCAACCGAACAGCGGCGATTGACCCGGGCGCGGCGCTTGTCCGACAATGGGCAAGCCTCCCGATTGAAAGCCGCAACCAATGCTTGATATTCCCACATCCGCCGAAATCTCCCATGCCGACGGCAAGATCCTGCAAAGCGTCAGCGACGGCGTCGGCGTCGTCACCTTCAACAACCCCGACAAGCGCAACGCGATGTCGCTCGAAATGTGGGAGGGGCTCGGCCATGCCCTGACCGGCCTGCGCGACGATCCCAATGTCCGTGTCGTGATCCTGGTCGGCGCCGGCGACAAGGCGTTCGTCTCGGGCGCCGACATCAGCCAGTTCGAAAAGAACCGGCATAACGCGGCGGCATCAGACGAATATTCGAAACGAAGCGAGGCGCAGCGCGCGCTGCTGGCAAGCTATCCGAAGCCGACGATCGCCTGCATCCGCGGCTTCTGCCTCGGCGGCGGCATGCAGGTCGCGATGCTGACGGATATGCGTATCGCCTCGGACAACAGCCAGTTCGGCATTCCCGCGGCAAAGCTTGGCATCGCCTACGGTTATGACGGCCTCAAGCACCTGGTCTCGCTGGTCGGCCCGTCCTGGGCGCGGCTGATCATGTACACGGGCATGCGGATCGATGCGAGCGAGGCGCTGCGCATCGGCCTGGTCGACCGCGTGCTGCCGGACGGCGAACTCTGGAATGCGACGATGGACATCGCGCGCACGATCTCCGGCAACGCGCCGCTTGCCATCAAGGCCGCCAAGATCACCATCGCCGAAGTGCTGAAGGATGAAAGCAGGCGCGACATGGCGGCGATCAAGGCGATCGGCATGGCTTGTATGGATTCGGAAGATTTCCGCGAGGGCCGCACGGCCTTCATGGAAAAGCGCAAGCCGCAGTTCAAGGGGAAGTAGGAAGCGAAGTCCCGTAGCCCGGATGAGCGGAGCGACATCCGGGACTCTCGCCAGACGAGGCAGCGGTCCCCGGGTATCGCTTTCGCTCACCCGGGCTACAAGACGCAACTACAACGCCGCCAGCACCGCCTTCGTCACATCGGCCGTGCCGTTGCTGCCGCCGAATTCCATCGGCTTGATGCCGCCGGCATAGGCCTTGTCCACCGCACGCTCGATCCGCTCGCCGGCTTCGGCCGCGCCTTCGAGGCCGTGCTTTTCGGCGAGCCAGTCCAGCATCATCGCCGCCGACAGGATCATCGCGGTGGGATTGGCCTTGCCCTGCCCCATGATGTCAGGCGCGGTACCGTGGCACGGCTGGAACACTGCATGGCGGTCGCCGATGTCGGCCGACGGCGCCATGCCGAGGCCGCCGATCAGGCCGGCGGCGAGATCGGAGAGGATGTCGCCGAACATGTTCTCCGTCACCATGACATCGAAATCCCAGGGCCGCTTCACCATCATCAGCGAACAGGCGTCGACATAGACCCGGTCCGTCCTGACATCAGGATGGCGCTTCGCGGCTTCATCGAACATCTCGCGAAAGAACGCGAACGCCCGGAACACGTTCGCCTTGTCGACGCAGGTCAACCCGCCATTCGCCTTGCCGCGCGCCTTGCGCCGCTCGGCGAGCCTGAAGGAAAACTCGAACAGCCGCTCGGAGGTCTTGCGGGTGATGACGAGCGTCTCGCGCGCATCGGTGTCGGTCACGACGCCCTTGCCCATCGAGGCGAACAGCCCCTCGGTCGATTCCCTGATCAGCACGAGGTCGATGCCGCGCTGGTCGGCGCCGACGATCGGGCTCGGCACGCCCGGGATCAGCCGCGCCGGGCGGACGCCGGCATAGAGATCGAAATGGAAGCGCAGCTCGATCTGCGGCGCGATCTCGGTGTTATCAGGGTAGCGCACCGACGGCAGGCCGCAGGCGCCGAGCAGAATCGCGTCCGCCTCCTCGCACAGCCGCACCGTGCTGTCGGGCATCGACTTGCCGGTCGCGAGATAATTGGTGGCGCCGGCCGGGGCCTCGGTGAAACGGAACGAGAGATCCGACGTCGCCTCGATCCTGCGCAGCACTTCCAGCGCCGGCGCCATCACTTCAGGGCCGATGCCATCGCCGCCGAGCACGGCGATGTGGAGGGCGTTGGTTGCGGACATGGGGGATTCCTAACTTGGGAAGTCATTCCGGGATGGTCCGAAGGACCAGACCCGGAATCTCGAGATTCTCAGGTGCGCAATTGCGCACCATAGTTCGATGCTTCGCATCGCCCCGGAATGACAGAGACTACGGCGTCAGCACGGCGCGGCCAACCAGCTTGCCCTTCTGCAGATCGGTCAATGCTTCATTGGCCTTGGCGAGCGGCATCGTGGTCACCGGGATCGGCGCGATCATCTTGTTGCGGACCAGTTCGAGCAGCTCCGCCGTCTCGCGCAAATTGCCGACATAGCTGCCCTGGATCGTGATCGCCTTGATCGGGATCAGCGGCAACGCAAAGGTCGCGCCGCCGCCGAACAGGCCGACGATGACGAGCTTGCCGCCCTTGGCCAGACAATCGAAGCCGAGCTGCGTGGTTTGCGCGTTGCCGACGAGATCGATGACGGCGCGAATAGGCTCGCCCGCCTTGTTCATAAGCTGCTCCAGCGCATCCGGCGCCTTGCCGTCGACGGTGGCGAGCGCGCCCGCCGCCTCCGCCGCCTCGCGCTTGCGCGCGTCGATGTCGACGACGATGGCGCCCTTGCCGCCCATCGCCTTCAACAGCGACAGCGCCATCAGCCCAAGCCCACCGGCGCCGAAGATCACGATCGGCGAACTGAAGGCGGATTCGACCTTCTTCAGCGCGCTATAGGTCGTGACGCCGGAACAGGCGTAAGGCGCCGCCGTGACTGGATCGAGCCCCTTCAGGTTCAGGAGATATTTCGGGTTCGGCACCGTCATGTGATCGGCATAGCCGCCGTCGCAATACACCCCGAGCGAATTCGGCTTCACCGCGCACATGTTCTCGTCGCCGCCGAGGCAGGTCGGGCACTTGCCGCAACCGAGCCAGGGATAGACCAGCGCGACGTCGCCGACCTTGAGATCGCCCTTGTCGGCGGCGCTGACATCGGGCCCGAACGCCACGATCTCGCCGACGGTCTCGTGGCCCATCGTACGCGGCAGCGACACGCCGCGGTCCTTCAGCGACAGCGGCTTGCGGCCGTGGCCGAGATCGTAGCCGCCTTCCCAGA
>NZ_DAINNI010000064.1:0-26758 GCF_036735945.1 Bradyrhizobium sp.
TGATCCTGCTCGCCGTCAACATCAACCTGGTGGCGTTCTCGACCTTCCTCGGCGACATCGTCGGCCAGGTGTTCGCGCTGCTGGTGCTGACGGTCGCGGCCGCCGAGGCCGCCATCGGCCTTGCCGTGCTGGTCGTGTATTTCCGCAACCGCGGTTCGATCGCGGTTGAAGACGTCAATCTGATGAAGGGCTAGGGCGCACCAAAATGGTTCAGGCAATCGTCTTTCTGCCGCTGCTGGGCGCTATCCTGGCCGGCCTGATCGCGTTGTTCGGGGCGCATGCGCGCAACCCGAGCGGCGACGAGGTCGAGCATCACGATCACGGCGATCACGCGCACGCGGCCGCCGCGCACGACGACCATGGCCATGACGATCACGGCCACGACGACCATCACGTCTCCGAACCGCCGGCGCAGGGCTCGCGGGCCGCCGAGCTGATCACCACAGGATTGCTGTTCGTATCGGCGGCGCTGTCATGGGTGGTGCTGGTCAATGTCGGCTTCATGCACCAGGACGTGCGGATCGCGCTGTTCCCGTGGATCAATTCCGGCGATCTCCAGGTGTCGTGGGCGCTGCGCGTCGACACGCTGACTGCCGTGATGCTGGTGGTGGTCAACACTGTCTCCTCGCTCGTGCACCTCTATTCCATCGGCTACATGGACGAGGACCCGTACCGGCCGCGCTTCTTCGCCTATCTCAGCCTGTTCACCTTCGCGATGTTGATGCTGGTGACCTCGGACAATCTGGTCCAGCTGTTCTTCGGCTGGGAAGGCGTCGGTCTGGCGAGCTACCTCCTGATCGGATTCTGGTACCAGAAGCCGTCGGCGAACGCGGCGGCGATCAAGGCCTTCGTGGTCAATCGCGTCGGCGATTTCGGCTTTGCGCTCGGCATCTTCGCCGTGTTCATGCTGCTCAACACCACCGATTTCGAGACGATCTTCGCCGGCGCCCAGGGGCTGACAGGCAAGACCATCGACTTCTTCGGCTGGCATGCCGATGCGCTGACGCTGACCTGCCTGCTGCTGTTCATGGGCGCGATGGGCAAATCGGCCCAGTTCCTGCTGCACACCTGGTTGCCGGACGCGATGGAAGGCCCGACGCCGGTCTCCGCGCTGATCCACGCCGCGACCATGGTCACCGCCGGTGTCTTCATGGTGGCGCGGCTGTCGCCGCTGTTCGAACTCGCGCCGAACGCGCAGGCCGTCGTGATGTTCATCGGCGCCACCACCGCCTTCTTCGCCGCGACCATCGGCCTCGTGCAGAACGACATCAAGCGGATCGTGGCCTATTCGACCTGTTCGCAGCTCGGCTACATGTTCGTGGCGATGGGAGCAGGGGCCTATTCGGTCGGCATGTTCCATCTGTTCACGCACGCCTTCTTCAAGGCGCTGCTGTTCCTGGGGTCAGGCTCGGTGATCTACGCGATGCACCACGAGCAGGACATCCGCAACATGGGCGGACTGTGGCGCAAGATCCCTTACACCTATGCCGTGATGTTGGTCGGCACGCTGGCGCTGACCGGCTTCCCGCTCACCGCCGGCTATTTCTCCAAGGACGCGATCATCGAGTCCGCCTATGTCTCGCACAATCCGTTCGCCTTTTACGGCTTCGTGATGACGGTAGTGGCGGCCGGCCTGACCTCGTTCTATTCGTGGCGGCTGATCTTCAAGACGTTCCACGGCGAGCCGCACGACCAGCACCACTACGAGGCGGCGCATGAAGCGCCGATGTGGATACTGGTTCCGATCGGCGTTCTCGCCGCCGGTTCGATCCTGGCCGGATTCCCGTTCAAGGAGCTGTTCGCGGGCCACGGCGTCGAGGAGTTCTTCCGCGAGTCGCTGAAGATGCATCCGCACATCATCGAGGAGATGCACCACATCTCGCCGGCGGTCGCATTCCTGCCGACCGTCATGATGGTGGTGGGCTTTTTGGTGTCGTGGCTGTTCTATATCCGCCGGCCCTACATCCCGGTCCAGCTCGCCAGCGAGCACCGGATGCTCTATCAGTTCCTGCTCAACAAATGGTACTTCGACGAGCTCTATGACTTCATCTTCGTCCGCCCGGCGAAGTGGCTCGGCCGCTTCCTGTGGAAGAAGGGCGACGGCTTCGTCATCGACGGCTTCGGTCCGGACGGCGTTTCGGCGCGCGTGCTCGATGTCACCCGCAACGTGGTGAAGATCCAGACCGGATATCTCTATCACTATGCCTTCGCGATGCTGATCGGCGTCGCCGGGCTGATCACCTGGTTCATGTTCGGCTTGGGGGCCCAGTAATGACAACCTGGCCGATTCTCTCCGTTGTCACCTTCCTGCCTGTTGTCGGCGCGCTGGCGATCTACCTCACCCGCGGCGACGACGAGGCGGCGCGGCGCAATGCGCGCTGGATCGCGCTGTGGACCACGCTGGTCACGTTTGCGGTGTCGCTGATCCTGGTCTGGCGCTTCGACCCCTCCACCGCGGACTTCCAGTTCGTCGAGAAGGCGAACTGGCTTGCCAGCGGCATCACCTACCACATGGGCGTCGACGGGATTTCGCTGCCCTTCGTGATCCTGACCACCGCCCTGATGCCGTTCTGCATCATCGCGAGCTGGAAGTCGGTCGCGGTGCGCGTGCGCGAATACATGATGGCGTTCCTGCTGCTGGAAACGTTGATGGTCGGCACCTTCTCGGCGCTCGACCTCGTGCTGTTCTACTTGTTCTTCGAGGGCGGCCTGATCCCGATGTTCCTGATCATCGGCGTCTGGGGCGGCCCGCGCCGGGTCTATGCGTCGTTCAAGTTCTTCCTCTACACGCTGCTCGGCTCGGTCCTGATGCTGCTCGCCATCATGGCGCTGTACTGGAATGCCGGCACCACCGACATCCCGACGCTGATGCAAACCGCTGTGCCGCGCAGTTTGCAGACCTGGGCGTGGCTGGCGTTCTTTGCCTCGTTTGCGGTGAAGATGCCGATGTGGCCGGTGCACACCTGGCTGCCGGACGCCCACGTCGAGGCGCCGACCGCGGGCTCGGTGATCCTGGCCGCGATCCTCCTGAAAATGGGCGGCTATGGCTTCCTGCGCTTCTCGCTGCCGATGTTCCCGCTGGCGTCGCATGATTTCGCGCCGCTGGTGTTCTCGCTGTCGGTGATCGCCATCGTCTACACCTCGCTGGTGGCGCTGATGCAGGAAGATATGAAGAAGCTGATCGCCTATTCGTCGGTCGCCCATATGGGTTTCGTCACCATGGGCATTTTCGCGGCGACCACCCAGGGCGTCGCCGGCGGCGTGTTCCAGATGGTGTCGCACGGCATCGTCTCCGGCGCGCTGTTCCTCTGCGTCGGCATCGTCTACGACCGCATGCATACCCGCGAGATCGACGCCTATGGCGGGCTCGTCAACCGGATGCCGCTTTATGCGATGGTGTTCATGGTCTTCACCATGGCCAATGTCGGGCTGCCCGGAACGTCCGGCTTCGTCGGCGAGTTCATGACGCTGGTCGGCACCTTCAAGATATCGATCCCGACGGCGACATTCGCCACGCTCGGCGTGATCCTGTCCGCCGCCTATGCGCTGTGGCTCTATCGCAAGGTTGTGTTCGGCGCGCTGACCAAGCCGTCGCTGGCCAGCATCAAGGACCTGACTGCTCGCGAATGCCTGACGCTGTTCCCGCTGGTGGCGCTGACCATCCTGTTCGGCGTCTATCCGAAGCCGGTGCTCGACATGTCGGCAGCCTCGGTCCAGCAGCTCGTCAATAACTACAATGCCGCCGTGACTGCCGTGAAGGCAGCCGCGCTGATCCAGTAAGGCCGCAGCCCATGAGCTTTTCCAGTGCAGGATATCCGTTGCTGCCGGTGCTGCCGGAGCTGGTGCTGGCCGTCGGCGCCATGGCGCTATTGATGCTGGGCGCCTATCGCGGGCAGGGGACGACGCGGATCGTCAACAGCGTTGCCGTTGTGCTGCTCGCCGTCACCGGCGTGCTGGTGCTGATGCTGCCGGCCGGCAAGCTCACGACCTTCGGCGGCAGCTTCATCGTCGACGACTTCGCCCGCTTCCTGAAGATCCTGGCGCTCATCGGCTCGGCCGCGACGCTGCTGCTGTCGACCGAATTCCTGTCCGATCCGTCGCGGCGGATCTTCGAATATCCGATCCTGGTGCTGCTCTCGACGCTCGGCATGATGGTGTTGATCTCGGCCGGCGACCTGATCATGCTCTATCTCGGGCTCGAGCTGATGTCGCTCGCGCTCTATGTGGTCGCCGCCTCCAACCGCGACAACGTCAAGTCGACCGAGGCCGGCCTGAAGTATTTCGTGCTCGGCGCGCTATCCTCGGGCATGCTGCTCTACGGCGCCTCGCTGATCTATGGCTTCACCGGCACGGTCGATTTCGCCGGCATCGCGGCCGCGGTGAAGACCGGCAGCGTCGGCATCGTGTTCGGCCTGGTGTTCCTGCTGGCCGGGCTCTGCTTCAAGGTCTCCGCCGTGCCGTTCCATATGTGGACCCCGGACGTTTATGAGGGCGCGCCGACGCCGGTCACGACGTTCTTTGCCTCGGCGCCGAAGGTCGCGGCCCTTGCGGTGTTCACCCGCGTGACGCTGACCGCGTTCCCCGGCATCGTGCCGCAATGGCAGCAGATCATCGTGTTCGTGGCGATCGCCTCGATGGCGCTGGGCTCGTTCGCCGCGATCGGGCAGAAGAACATCAAGCGGCTGATGGCCTATTCGTCGATCGGCCATATGGGCTTTGCGCTGGTCGGCCTTGCCTCCGGCACGGTGGAGGGCGCGCAGGGCGTGCTGGTCTATATCGCAATCTATGTTGCGATGACGCTGGGCGCCTTCACCGTGATCCTCGCGATGAAGCGCAACGGCCAGGAGATGGAAGAGATCCGCGATTTCGCCGGTCTTTCCCGCACCAACCCGCTGCTCGCGTTCTTCTTCGCCATGCTGCTGTTTTCGCTGGCCGGCATTCCGCCGCTCGCGGGCTTCTTCGCCAAATGGTACGTGTTTGTCGCCGCGATCAAGGCGGGGCTGTTCACGCTCGCGGTGATCGGCGTGCTGACCAGCGTGGTGGGCGCTTTCTACTATCTCAGCATCGTCAAGGTGATGTATTTCGACGAGCCGGCAGGCCAGATCGAGCCGATGCGCATCGAGTTGCGCACCGTGCTGGCGGTCGCGGGCATCTTCAACATCTTCTTCTTCGCCTATCCGGGGCCGCTGGTCAGCGTCGCCACGGCGGCGGCGAAATCGCTCTTTTAGGCGCGTGAGTCCGAAGGCCGACTTCCGGTTTTCGGGGCGGATCATGCGCAGAAACTGGAAATGACCTTCTCGCTCGGTCCCAAAGCCACATCGGCGGGCTACCGTCTCGCCGCCTTCGATACAGTCGGTTCGACCAATACCGAAGCCATGGCGCGCGCCCGCGGCGGCGAGCGCGGGCCGACGTGGTTCGTCACGACGGAACAGACCTCAGGGCGGGGCCGCCGGCAACGCGCGTGGGTCGCGCCGCGCGGCAACCTCGCCAGCAGCGTGCTCGAGGTCATGGATGTTACTCCGGCCGTTGCGGCGACCATGGGCTTCGCCTTCGGCCTGGCTCATGCAGCAGCCCTGCAACGCGTCAGCGTGGAAGCCAATCTGCGGCTCGCCGGATCGGATCGATTGAACTACCTGCTGAAATGGCCGAACGACGTGATGGTCCGCGGCCAGAAGCTGTGCGGCCTGCTCGTGGAGGCCGAGGCCATGACATATGGCGGCCTCGCCGTCGTGGCCGGGATCGGCACCAACATCGTCGCGGCGCCCGAGGGCACGCCGACGCCGGCGACCTCGCTCTATGCGCTCGGCGTGCACGTCAGCGCGGAGGAACTGTTTGCGGCACAGTCGGACGCCTGGGTCGAGTTCCGCGGCATCTGGGACAACGGCCGCGGCTTTGACGAAATCCGCAAGGCGTGGCTGGAGCGCGCATTCGGCGTCGGAGAACGCGTTGCGATCAAGGTCGGAACCGGAACGGTGGAAGGCACATTCGATACGATCGATGAAACCGGCTGCCTGATCGTCCGCACCGCCGAGGGCAAGCGCACGCCGATCACGGCCGGCGAGGTCTATTTCGGCACAGTGGCATCGGTGGGGGCGGCCTGATGGCGCGGCCGGACGAATTGACCTTTGCCCCGCTCGGGGGTGTCGGCGAGATCGGCATGAACCTGTCGATCTACGGCCTCGGCAACCGCCACCAGCGGGCCTGGCTGGCGGTCGATCTCGGCGTTTCCTTTGGCGACGAGGAGCACCTGCCGGGCATCGACCTGATCATGCCGGACGTCAGCTTTCTCGAGAAGGAACGCAACAACCTGATGGGGCTGGTGCTGACGCACGCCCATGAGGATCACTTCGGCGCCATCATCGACCTCTGGCCAAAGCTGCAGTGCAAGGTCTATGCGACGAAGTTCAGCGCGGCCCTGTTCGAGGCCAAATGCGCCGCCGAGCGCAATCCGCCGAAGATCCCGGTCACCGTGGTGCCATCGGGCGGCCGCGTGGATCTCGGGCCGTTCAGCGTCGAGTTCATCCCGGTCGCCCATTCGATTCCGGAGTCGCATGCACTGGCGATCCATACCTCCGCCGGCACCGTGCTGCATACCGGCGACTGGAAGATCGATCCGACGCCGATCATTGGTGTTCCAACCGACGAGCGGCGCCTGCGCCAGCTTGGCGATGAGGGCGTGCTGGCGCTGATCGGCGATTCCACCAATGCCGTGCGGGACGGGCGCTCGCCCTCGGAGACCGAGGTTGCCGCCACGATCAAGAAGCTGGTCGGCGCCGCCAAGGGCCGGGTCGCCGTCACCACCTTTGCCTCCAACGTCGCCCGCGTGAAGGCGGTGGCGGATGCCGCCAGGGATGCCGGCCGTGAAGTGGTCGTGGTCGGCCGCGCCATGGAGCGCGTGGTGCAGGTCGCCCGTGAGACCGGCTATCTCGACGGCGTGCAGAACTTTCGCGGCGCCGACTATTACGGCCACTTCCCGCCCGACAAGGTCCTGGCGCTGTGCACCGGCAGCCAGGGCGAGCCGCGCGCGGCGCTGGCGCGGATCGCCAACGACGACCATCCGCAGGTGACCCTTAACAAGGGCGACAGCGTGATCTTTTCCTCGCGCACTATCCCCGGCAACGAGAAGGCGGTCGGCGCCATCATCAATGGCCTGGTGACGCAGGGCATCGAGGTCATTACCGACCGCACCGATCTCGTCCACGTCTCCGGCCACCCCCGCCGCGACGAGCTGCGCGACATGATCTCCTGGGTGCGGCCGCAGATTCTGATCCCGGTCCATGGCGAGGCGTTGCACCTGTCGGAGCATGCCAAGCTGGCGCGCGCCGCCGGCGTGCCGAAAGTCCTGACCTGCCGCAACGGCGACCTCGTCAAGCTCGGCCCCGGCGATCCCGGCATCATCGACGAACTGCCCTCGGGGCGGCTCTACAAGGACGGCGCGATCCTGGAGGATTCAAAATCCCGCGCCGTGGTGGAGCGCCGGCGGATGGGCTTCTCCGGCTGCGCCTTCGTCGCGTTTGCCATGACCGACAAGGGCGAACTCGTCGACGATCCCGAGGTCGACCTGGTCGGCATCCCCGAGAAGAATGCAGCCGGCGAGACCATCGACGAGATCGTGTTCGACATGGTGGTTTCGACGGTGGAGAGCCTGCCGCGGGCGCGGCGGCGCGACCCGGACGCCACAGCGGAATCGGTGCGCCGCGCGGTGCGGGCGGTCATCAACGAGCACTGGGGCAAGAAGCCGATTTGCCTCGTTCATGTTCTGACGGTTTAGGGTAAAACGGGTTTTCGGCGGGCGCTGGAAACGCGCTGAAGGCAGGGAGTGGAGTGTCATGCTGGGTCGGCTCAATCACGTGGCGATCGCCGTCAAGGACGCGGAGAAGGCCGCCAAAATCTACGGCGGCGCGTTCGGCGCCGAAATCTCCGGCGCGGTGCCGCTGCCGGAGCATGGCGTCATCACCGTGTTCGTGACGCTGCCCAACACCAAGATCGAGTTCATCCAGCCGCTCGGTGACGCCTCGCCGATCGCCAAATTCGTCGAGCGCAACGCCGACGGCGGCATCCACCACATCTGCTACGACGTTCCCGACATCATCGCCGCGCGCGACAAGCTGATCAGCGAGGGCGCGCGCGTGCTCGGCGACGGCGTGCCGAAGATCGGCGCGCACGGCAAGCCGGTGCTGTTCTTCCATCCCAAGGATTTTTCGGGCGCGCTCGTCGAGATCGAACAGGCTTAAATCCGATGGCCTATAGCCTCTCCACGGCGCTCGCGATCTACTTCGTGGTCTGGTGGATCGTGCTGTTCCTGACGCTGCCGTTCGGCGTCCGCAGCCAGCACGAGGACGGCGAGGGTGCGCCCGGCACCGATCCCGGCGCGCCCATCATGGCGCGGATGGGCTGGAAGCTGCTCTGGACCACGGTCATTTCGGCCGTGCTGTTCGGCATCGGCATGTGGGCGTATCAGCAGGGCTATCTGAATATCGAGCGGCTGTCGAAGCTGATGGGACTGCCGTTCTGATCGGATGCGATCGCGCTCCGCTCTAGTCGAACGCGACGCCAATTCGCTTTTCGTTTCGCCAGGCGACTCGGCAGTGGCGCGGTGTCTGGCTGCCCGCAATCACCAGCCAGAAGCTGTCGGGAATGCCGAGAGGGGTGGCGACTTCGAGCTGGGCGCCCGTATCGGATATGTTGCGGACGGTGCAGTCGATGACACCGCCATTGAACTCGATCGATCCCGCCTTCAGCACGCGGTGCCGGGGCGCCACGCGGTGGTTATCCAGGACCTGAAGCGGTTCAGGCGCCGCGGGCGTTGCTTCCTTCACCGACGGCTGTTCGAGCAGCCCTTCGGCATGCCGCGTCGCGGTCTGGATGATGTCATCGGTCAGCGTCGGCCTGATCCTGGCCCAGGCGAGCCGGAAGCGGACCTGGCAGTCCTTGAAATTGATGGCGGGCCCCCGGTCATTCGGGGTCGGCGGCAGGCCGTAGACCGTGCAGGCCCACCACCAGTGCTGGCCATCGACCTGCTTCATGATCCGTCCGACCGGAAAGGCGCGCCAGATCACCTCGAAGTCGTCGTCCTGGCGGGCGCCGCCAATGACGGTCGGCCGCAACGCAATCGTTTCCAAGTCTTCAGTCGTCACCGGATGTCCCTGATCCGATCTAGAGGCCGGACCATACCGTTACTCACATCCGGGTTGTCGCGACAATAGCCCACCAGCGGGTTCATTGGGTAACATTCCGCTTCTGACAAATCCGGCGGGATCGGTTAGTTATTCCTTATGGTCTGTTCCGGCTTTGGGGAAATGGATGAATTTTCAGCGAATTTTATTGATGCTCATGGTTCTGCTTGCCGCCGGGCTTGCCGGGTCGTTCTACACGAACTGGAAAACCCTCGGGCAGCTTCGGACCGTAAAGGCCTTTGTCGAGAACGCGGTCTTCGCCGACGCCGTCGCCGCCTGCGAGAAGGCGCAGAGCACGACCCCGTTCAAATGGGCCGACGGCAAGCGCACCGCCGTGATCGGCCTGACGTCGGTCAAGCTGAACAAGGACACGATCATCCCGAGCTACACGCTGGTCGCCGACAGCGTGTTTTGCGACTACGACCCGATCAAGAAGAAGGCCGATATCGGATCGAACTTCCTGGAACGGGAAACATTCTAGGCGCTGACAACACGCGCGAGTTCCGGAAATGGCATCGGAAGAAGCCGCCCGCATCGTCGATCTCTATCAGCGCAAGGCATCGGACTGGATCGAGAGCCGCTCGCGCACCGGCTCGTTGGAAAAGCCCTGGTTTGAGAGGCCCTGGCTTGATCGCTTCAGGGCGCTGCTGCCGCCGGCCGGCCCGATCCTCGATCTCGGCTGCGGTTCCGCCGAGCCGATGGCCGCCTACCTGATCGGCCTCGGCCATCCCGTCACCGGCGTAGATTCGGCGCCAGCCATGATCGACGCCTGCCGGATGCGGTTTCCGGAACAGGAATGGATCGTCGGCGACATGCGCACGCTCGCCCTGAAGCGCACCTTTTCCGGCATCCTCGGCTGGGACGGTTTCTTTCACCTCTGTCAGGAGGACCAGCGCCTGATGTTTCCGCTGTTCGCCGCGCATGCTGCGCCAGGGGCTGCGCTGCTGTTCACCAGCGGCCCCGCGCATGGCGAGGCAATCGGGGAGTTTGCGGGCGAGCCGCTCTACCACGCGAGCCTCGCTGCCGACGAGTACCGCGTATTGCTCGATCGGAACGGGTTTGGCGTCGTGTCGCATGTGGTCGAAGACCCCGACTGCGGCGGCCATACTATCTGGCTCGCGCAGCGCATGTGAGACGCTGGCCGCCGGCCGCGCCTTGTGGCTATGATCTGACAAAAGTACAGGCCGGCTCGACTTGGGGGCGGGAGCGAACCGCACCTCCTGCGCCGGCGATGGGGGAGACCGGCATGAGTTCACAGCGCCGACCATCGGCTGATGCGCGGGAAAGCGACTATCGAATTCTTCATGAGGCCGATCTGCGCGACTACCTCGCCGGAGTTCCCGAGGTCGCGGCGCGGCTCGGCGGCTCGCCGGCTTCCTGGTCGATCAGTGAGGTCGGCGACGGCAACCTCAACCTCGTCTTCATCGTCAAGGGCGCCGGCGGCGGCGTCGCCGTCAAGCAGGCGCTGCCTTATGTGCGACTGGTCGGCGAGAGCTGGCCGCTGCCGCTGTCGCGCTCGCACTACGAATATCTGGCGCTGACGCATCAGGCGCGG
This sequence comes from Bradyrhizobium sp., assembly GCF_036735945.1. Taxonomy (GTDB): domain Bacteria; phylum Pseudomonadota; class Alphaproteobacteria; order Rhizobiales; family Xanthobacteraceae; genus Bradyrhizobium. Next base: position 10,732 of record NZ_DAINNI010000064.1, read on the forward strand.
CTGGCGCCCGGCCTGGTGCCTGTTGTTCTGCACCACAACGAGGGGCTCGCCCTCGTCGTCATGGAACTGCTCGAGCCGCACATCATCATGCGCAAGGGGCTGGTTGGCGGTACCACCTATCCGCGCTTCGACGAGGACGTCACGACTTTCCTGGCGCGCACCCTGTTCTTCTCGTCGGACCTTGCAGTAACGGCGGCCGAAAAGAAGGACGGGATCGCCGCCTTCGCTGGCAACCACGCGCTCTGCAAGATCACCGAGGACCTGATCTTCACCGATCCCTACCGCGTCGCCGAGCAGAACCGCTGGACCGAACCCTGGCTCGATGCCACCGCCGCGGCATTCCGCGGGGATCTTGATCTTCATGTTGCGATCTCGCGGCTGAAACTGAAATTCCTGAACGCGCCGGAAGCGCTGATCCATGGCGACCTGCACACCGGATCGATCATGGTGACGGCAGGCGAGACGAAGGTGATCGATCCCGAATTCGCCTTCTACGGCCCGATGGGCTTCGATATCGGCGCCGTGATCGCCAATCTGCTGATGGCGTATCTGGCCTCCGACGGCCACGAGCGTTCGCCGGGCGAGCGTCGCGCCTTCGAGGCGTGGGTGCTGGAGACGGTCGAGAGCGTCTGGACGGAATTCTCCCGCAAGTTCCTGGAACTGTGGCGCAGCGAGGCCAAAGGCGACGCGTATCCGGTGACGCTGTTCGAAGGCGAAGCCGGTGCGGCGCGGCTGGAGACCGAGCGGCAGGCCTATATGGCGGGGCTGTTCGAGGACACCGTGGGGTTTGCCGCCGCGAAGATCGTTCGTCGTATCCTCGGCCTCGCGCACAACATCGATTTTGAATTGATCGAGGATCCGAAACGGCGTGCCGTGTGCGAGGCACGGAGCCTGCGGCTGGCGCGCGCGATGATGGTGGAGGCGGTTTCGTTTGGCAGCATCGGCGCCGTGACGAAGGCGGCGCGCGACGTGCGCGATTGGCGGCCGGATTTCGCCTAATACGCCCCTCGCGTGGGCTTGCCCAAAGCTGGCTTATTTCATGAGCCTCAGCAGGGCTCGTCCCGCCGGTGAGCTCAATTCCCTGGCGTCCAATGTCCCATCCTTGTCCGGGTTGGCCGCGTTGAAGCGCTGCTCGACCACAGCAAGATATTCGTCGAGTGTCAGCGTGCCGTCATGGTCGGGATCGGCCGCAGCCAGTTCCTTGGCATTCAACCTGCCGCGCAACTCGCGCGCATCGAGCGTGCCGTCCCGGTCCGGGTCCAGCCTGGCAAACATTGCGGCCGCCGCCTTCTTCACCTCGGCCAAGTCGAGGGTGCCGTCATTGTCGGTATCGAACATCTTGACCGGATCGACGCGTTTTGGCGCCGCCGAGGCGGGGCCGGAAAATGCAACGACGGCAGCCAGCAGCAGAGCGGTGAACAGGTGCGATATCATGCTCGATCTCCCAGGCCAGGTGGTTCCGGTACGCGTAATAACGTAATAAATGGTGGCCGTCCTGATCGGTTCCACCACTGAAACCATGCGTCCGGGACACGGAGATACTACTCCACAGCCCGTTCCCGCAGTCGCTGCGCATAGACGTTGATGATCAGCGCGGCCAGCAGGATCAGGCCGCGGATCAGGATCTTCAGGAAGCTGTCGATGTTGACGTGGTCGAGGCCGTTGTTGAGGACGCCGAGCACGAACAGGCCCACGATGGTGTTCCCTATGCCGCCGCGGCCGCCAAAGAGGCTGGTGCCGCCGACCACGACGGCGGCAATGGAATCCAGCAAATAGGTATCGAATTCGTTCTGCTGCGCGCTGCCGAAATGAGCGACGCCGAGCATGCCGCCGATGCCGGCGCAGACCGCCGAGATCACCATCACGCTGCCGAGAATGAGCTTGACGTTGAGGCCGGAATATTCCGCGGCCTCGCGGTTACCGCCGACCATGTAGACGTAGCGGCCGAAGCGCGTGTAGGTCAGCACCAGATGGCCGCCGAGCAGCATCAGCGCCGCCACGATCACGATCCAGGGTATCCCGCCGATCGAGGTCGACCCGAGCGTCGAGACCAGCGGCGGCACCTTGTAGGCGATCTGGCCGCGCACCAACAGCGCCGAGATGCCGGCCGCGATCTGCATCATCGCCAGCGTCATGATGAAGGAAGGGATGCCGATGACAGTCAGGCCGAAGGCGTTGACGAGGCCGAGCAGGGCGCACAGTGCCAGCGCGAGGATGATCGCGGCCCAGCCGGGCATCGGCACGTTGGCGATGTTGACGTAGGATTCCTGCAGCGTGAAATAGGCGACCGCAATGCCCGTGACATTGGCGATCGCGGCGATCGAGAGGTCGATCTCGGCGCAGAGGATCACGAAGGTGAGGCCGACGGCGATGATGCCGGTGACCGAGATTTGGGTCAGGATATTGCCGAAATTGTCGAGCGTCGCAAAGGAGGGGCTGGCGACGGCGAAGAATCCGAACAGGCAGATCAGCGTCAGGAATGGCGCGATGTTGCGCATCTGGGAGCGCAGCATCGCGGCAAGCCGGTTTGGGCGTTTGCGATCCGCAGCAGGGACTGTCACGCTTTCACCGGTCATCTCGGTCTCCTCACGCCGCTTCGAGCAGGCGGTCCTTGCTGATCTGTTCGTTGGCGAATTCCCGCACCACCGCGCCGCGCTTGAGCACGATGACGCGGTCGGCGAGCGACAGCACCGTCTCCGGCTCGGTGGAGAGCACGATGATGGCGAGCCCCTTGGCGCGCAGATCCCTGACGATGTGGATGACGTCGTTCTTGGCGCCGACATCCATGCCGCGGGTCGGCTCGCACAGCACGAGCAGCCGCGGCGGATAGCTCAGCCATTTCGCCAGCGCCACCTTCTGCTGGTTGCCGCCGGAGAGCATGCCGAGGTCGAGTTCGACCGCCGCCGGGCGAATCCGCAACTGATCGACCTGGCGCGTGGCAATCTCGCGTTCGCGCGACGGCTTGAGCAGCAGCGATGAGATGCGGTCGAGGATGCTGATCGAGATGTTCTTGTAGACCGGCTCCTGGTGAAACAGCATGTCGCGCCGGCTCTCCGGCACGAAGGCGATCCCGGCGCGGCGCGCGTCGGCCGTGCTGCGGAAGTTCTTGGGGTCGCCGGCGACCGCCAGCGTGCCCTGGTCCGGCCGGAGCTTGCCAAAGAGAATGCGCGCCAGCTCGAGCTGGCCGCAGCCCATGAAGCCGTAGATGCCGAGCACCTCGCCGGCGCGGACGTCGAAGGAAACATCGCGCAGGCTGCGGGCGAGCGAGAGCCCGCTGGCATTCAGCACCACCGGTTGCGCAGCGGGCGGCGGCAGCATGATGTCGTGCGCATAGGTCTCTTCCAGCGCCTCGCGGCCCTTGCCGATCATCGCCTCGATCAGCGCCGGCTTGCTGGTCTCGGCGGCCCTGGTCTCCGCGACCTTCCTGCCGTTGCGGAACACGGTCACGATGTCGGAGACGCGCAGGATGTCCTCGATGAAATGGGAGATGAAGACGATGCTGGTGCCTTCGTCCCGCAGCCGCTTCAGCGTCGCAAACAGGCGCTCGACTTCCGGCGGCGACAGCGCCGAGGTCGGCTCGTCCAGGATGATGATGCGGGCGCCCGAGAACAGCACGCGGGCGATTTCGATCAGTTGCTGCAGGCCGATCGGCAGATCGCCGAGCCGCGACATCGGATCGACGTCGATGCCGAACCGCCTGAGCTGCTCGCCGGCCTCCCGCGCCATGCGCCGCCATTGCACGAGGCCGAGGGCGTTGGTCGGCTGATTGCCCAGAAATACATTCTCGGCGACCGACAGATCGGGCGCGACGCTCAATTCCTGATGGACCATGGCGATGCCGGCCGCGTGGGCGTCGCGCACCGACCGGAAGCGGGTTTCCCGGCCGTCGAGCACGAAGCGGCCGGAAAAATCCGCGTGCACGCCGGCGATGATCTTCATCAGCGTGCTTTTGCCGGCGCCGTTCTCGCCGACGAGACCATGGATCTCGCCGGGAGAAAGCGCGAAGTCGACACCACGAAGCGCCTCGACGCCGCCGAAGGCCTTCGTGATGTCGTTGAGTTCCAGGATGGGCTGATGTCCCGAGGGCATGGGGATCAGATCAGGAAGTGGTCCTCCATCCATTGCATGCCGGCGGCGTTGGCCTTGGTCACGACCGGCCCGTCGGTGATGACATGCTTCGGGATGCCCTGGCCGCTCTTCTCGCCCGCGGTCACGGCTGCGACGCCGGCGACGATGGCGCCGCCATGGATGCGGCAGGACGGGTTGCGGACAGTCGCGAACATGCGGCCTTCGCTCACCGCCTGGATCGCCGGCGGCATGGCGTCGACCCCGCCGATCAGGATGTTGGTGCGGTTGCGTGCCTTCATGATGTTGGCGGCGGCCAGCGCCATGTCGTCATTGTGGAAGAACGCCGCGTCGATCTGCGGGTATTTGGTCAGGTAGGTTTCCCAGAGCCGCGCGGCCTTGGAGACGTCCCAGTCCGCCGGCTGGGTGTCGAGCACCTCGATGTTCGGGAACTGCTTGACCACGGACTCAAACCCCTTGGCGCGGCCCTGGGCGCCGGTGTGGCCGAGCGCACCTTGCGTCATGATGACCTTGCCCTTGCCGCCGATCGCGTTGCACAGCGCCTGCGTCACCGACGCGCCCATGAACTCATTGTCGGGCGCCAGGAACGAGTGGACCTTGATCTGGTCGAGTGGGGCGATCAGCGTGTCCATGTCGATGACGGGAATGCCGGCGTCGATCATCTTCTGCACGGGCTGGGTCAAGGTGCCGATGCCGAACGCCTGGATGGCGACGAAATCCCATTTCTGCGAGGCCATGTTGTCGATCGCGGCGCGCTGCTTGACCGCATCGAGCTGGCCGTCGAACCAGGTGACCTCGACGTTGAACAGCTTGCCCCACCATTCCGCTGCCTGCTTGCCCTGGGCGCACCAGGTGGCCTGCAGGCCGGCGTTGGAGAATGCGGCCTTCAGCGGTTTCTCTGACCGTGCAACGGCAGCCATCGCCGGATTTATGCCCAGTCCCCCGAGCAAGGCGGTCGCGGCGCCGGCCGCGCCCGCCACCTGAAGAAGGTCACGCCTGGTCGTTACGGATTTGTCAGTTCCGGACATCGTTTGCTCCCTCGCTTTGTCATTGTTATGCCGTCGGCGTCGATTGCACGCACCGCGGATCGAGGCAGTGTTTCACACTCGGCGTGTTCGCGCCACCGGCCGACTTGATCGCCAGTATCAATGAGCTTCGGCAGAATCCGGCGCTGGCGGCTTCACTGCGCTGCAACGAGACTTTCGATGTCGCCAAGCAATTGTCGCCACGCCGCGTCGATGTCGTCGGACCAGTCAGCTCCGAGAACCTCCCGGACCGTCTGCGCAATGATGGCGAAGAACGCGATGAACAATTCGCGCGACGTGCCATAGGCGTCGTGCGAGGAAACTTCCGACGTGATCAGGCGGAAGTGGCCGGTGCGCTGGCCGGCAAAGTCGAGGATGGCGTCGATCGTCATCGCCAGCATCGAGCCCTTGACGAGTTCGCTGCCCTCGGTGCGGAACATCGTCCGCGTCTCGGGATGGGTGTCGAAGAGGTGGCGATAGACCAGGGGCGTCAGGTCCTCGCAGCGCTCGGCGGCGAGTTCAAAACTTCGCTCGATCGGATTTGCCGATGCGGTCATTGTCGTTTGCAATCGCCCCGAAAAAGCAATCGTCCCGAAAAAAAAGAGCAGGGCTCGAAGCCCTGCTCAAAAATTGTGTCGACCCTTAGTTTCCTCGAAAATTTAGATTTGATCTTGATTGTCGAGGCGACGCTGCTTGTGCGCGTCAGGGCTCCTCCCGAGACTTGGACCACCAAGCTTTGCCTCTCGGCCAGCCTGAGCTTGGATTGGTAGACCATCTTTTTCGCCTTGTCACCATTTTCGGCAACGATTGTTCAAAATTCCAGCATTCTGCGAAATGATTGAGAAATTGCCACTGATGGTTGTGGGTTTAACAGCGGTTCGCCCGAGGCTTGGTATCAAGGTAGGGCGCCTCTCAAATGGCGTAAAAGCCATCGCTTTTCGCCCGTATCTCACCTTGAAGCCGCGACATAGTTCCGGGAACTTCGTCTCGACTTCGGACTCCAGAGGTGATTATGGTCTGAAGCGGATGGATTCACGATGCACGCGCGGCTGAAGCATTTTCTGCCAATCGTCCTGATCGCCCTGTTGGTGCAGATTTTTGCGCCGATCGGCGCATGCTGGGCGGCGAGCATTGCCGCGTCCGATCCACTCGCCGGGGCGGTGATCTGTCACGGCAGCGGCGCGCCCGGCGCCGGCAAGACCGACCAGCCCGGCCACCGCGCCCATGACGGATGCTGTTCGGTTTGCAGCGTGCTGCAGACCGGCGCGCCGGTCGACGTACCGGAGGGCGCCGTCGCTCTCTCGGTCGATCGCGATCATGCCAGGGTGGTCTGGACCGAATTTGGCGCTGACCGGCTGGGCTCCCGTGCCGGCTCGCACGCGCAGGCGCGCGGACCTCCCTCCATTTCCTGACGTCTGAACACCCGAAACGACCGGCGCGGTCAAGCCGCGCTGACTGGTGCAGTCAATCAAGCCGGCCAGAGAGCTGGCGTCAGGAATTATCCATGTTTCGCTTTTCGTTACCCGTCGGGGTCGTGCGTCGTGCACTGCTCGCATCGGCGGCCTTCCTCGTCATGCCATTCGATGCGCAAGCCCAGTCTGGAGGGACAAGTCTTCCGCCGGTGACCGTCACCGCGCCGGAACAACAGCGTGCCAACCGGGCGCGTCCGCCGCGCAACGCGGCGCAATCGCCGCGCGCCGCCAGGCAGGCACGCAATCCCGCCGCGCCGCCCCAGGCTCCCAGCGATCAGGGGCAGGGCACCCGCGGCGCGCTGGCGGTGATGAGCGCGCAGCAGGCGCTCACCGAGATCAACAACACACCCGGCGGCGTCGCGCTGGTGCCGGCGGCTGCCTACAGGAATTCCACGGTCGCCAACACCATCAAGGACATTCTGGACTACGTGCCCGGCGTCTTTGCCCAGCCGAAATGGGGCGACGATACAAGGCTTTCGATCCGCGGTTCCAGCCTGTCGCGCAATTTCCATCTGCGTGGCGTCCAGCTCTACATGGACGGAATTCCGATCAACACCGCGGACGGCTACGGCGACTTTCAGGAGATCGATCCGACCGCCTACAAATATGTCGAGGTCTGGAAAGGCGCCAACGCGCTGCAGTACGGCGCCAACTCGCTAGGCGGCGCCATCAATTTCGTGATCCCGACCGGCCGGGACCCGTTTCCGAACGGTGTCTCGGCCGACATGGGCGCATTCGGATTCAAGCGGCTGCAGGCCAATGCCGGCGGTGCGAATGGACCATGGGACGGCTTCGTTACGGCCTCGACGCAGGCTTCCGACGGTTTCCGGGACCACAGTTTCGGCAGCGCCACCCGGATCAGCGGCAATGTCGGCTATCAGTTTTCGCCGGATGCCGAAACGCGGTTCTATTTCAACGCCAATGAAATTCGCCAGCGCATCCCCGGCACCGTCACCAAGCAATCGGCCCTGACCACTCCCGAAGCCGCCAATCCCGCCAATGTCGCCAGCGACCAGCAGCGCAACATCGACACGGTGCGGCTTGCGAACAAGACGACGATCCGGTTCGACGACACCAAGATCGAGTTCGGCATGTTCGGCGTCGACCGCCATCTGATGCACCCGATCTTCCAGTGGCTCGATTACAGCTACAAGGATTATGGCGGCTTCGCCAAGGTCACCGACGACCGCTTCATCGGCGGCTTCCGCAACCGCCTCGTCGCTGGCGTCAACATTTTGAACGGCAGCATCGATAACCAGCAGTTCGCCAATATCGGGGGACAGAAGGGCGCGCTGCTGTCATCCTCGATCGACAGCTCGAAGAATACCTCCGCCTATATCGAGGACAGCTTCTACTTCCTGCCGAACGTCGCGGCGATCGCCGGCACGCAATTTCTCTACGCGACGCGGAACCGGCAGGATCGCTTTCTGACCGACGGCAATCAATCAGGATCGACCGAATTCAATTTGTGGTCGCCGAAGGCAGGGCTGCTGTGGAACGTCGACCCGACATGGCAGGTGTTCGCAAATATCTCGCGAAGCGCGGAAGTGCCAAGTTTTGGTGAAAGCTCGAACGGGCCGGGGATCCCATTCATTCCGTTCACCAGCATCCTGCCGCAGACCGCCACCACCTATGAGATCGGAACGCGGATGAAACGGCCCGATTATGCATGGGAATTGACGGCCTATCGCGCCAACATCCGCAATGAACTGCAGTGCCTCTATAGCGCGTTCGGCAATTGCAACGTCACCAACGCCGACCGCACCGTCCACCAGGGCATCGAGGCGGGCGCGGGCGCCGCGATTTTCCGCGGCATCTTCAATGACGGTCCGGCGCCGGACAAGATCTGGCTGAACCTGGCATACACGTACAACGACTTCCGCTTCGACAACGATGCAACCTTCGGCAACAACCTGCTGCCGGGCGCGCCGGGCCACTATCTCCGCGCCGAGTTGCTCTACAAGCACCCCACTGGATTCTATGCCGGTCCCAACGTCGAATGGGTACCTGAGTCCTACTATGTCGACAGCGCCAACACGCTGAGGACGTCGGCCTATGCGCTGTTGGGATTGAAGATGGGCTTCGACAATGGCGGCCCGATTACGGCCTATGTAGAGGGACGCAACCTTTTCAATAAGGCCTACATCGCGAGCGCCAGCATTCTCAATTACGCGACGTCGACCTCGCCCCTGTTTGAACCTGGCAACGGAAGGGCCGTTTATGCCGGGATGAGGTACCGATGGTGAGGAGGCATGTTACGTATCGTCGCTACCTTTTCGCCGGCACGAACGCCATTCGCCCGGGAAGTTTATGCGCGACACCGCAACGACTAAGGTGTTCGAGGACGACAGGAAGATCAAATGTTCGGGAAGACGATAGCCGCTTTCGTTGCATTTATCGCATCCGTCGCCGTCGGGCTGGCGGAACCCGCTGGCGCCGACGCGGCATCGATTGGCCAGTTGTTGCGCGGCTTGTTCGGCAAGCCCGGCGAACCTCTATCGGTCGGTCCCGTCGTCGTCTCCCGTGATCACGCCATAGCCGATTGGGCCCAGGGCGAGATGGGCGGTCGGGCCCTGCTGCGCCGGAAGCAAGGGGCTTGGGCCGTGACGCTTTGCGCCGGTGATGCCATCAAGTCCAGCGAGGCGCTCAAGGCGGCTGGCGTTCCACAGCCGGACGCCATACATCTGGCGCAGGCTTTGGCATCCGCTGAATCCGGTCTTGCTCCGGAACGGGTGGCGGTGTTCGCTCGCTTCGAAGGACTGGTGACGATGGATGCAACGTCCGGCCACGCCGGCCATTCAAGGTGAAGGCCGCCATCCGGTGGAAACTCAACTGCAGCGAATTTGAACGGGAAAAGTCGATCATGAAGAACATTGCGCGCACGCTTGCTTGTCTCACCACCCTGATGCTCGCCGCCTCCGCGCACGCCCAGGAGGTCAAAGCCGGGGACCTCGTCGTCACGCAGGCATGGACACGGGCGACGCCGGGCGGAGCCAAGATCGCCGGCGGCTATCTCACGATCGAGAACAAAGGGACCGCGCCGGATCGGCTGGTCAACGGATCCGGCGAGATCGCCGGGAAAGTCGAGATTCACGAGATGGCAATGAACAACGGCGTCATGACCATGCGCCCACTCGACAAGGGTCTCGTCATCGAGCCTGGCAAGACCGTCAAACTGGCGCCTGGCGGCTACCATATCATGCTGATGGACCTGAAGGGACCGCTGAAGCAGGGCGACAAGGTGCCGCTCACGCTCGAGTTCGAAAAGGCGGGCAAGGTTGCGCTGTCGCTCGATGTGCAGGCGGTCGGCGCGCAGGCGCCCGGAGGCAGCGGGCAGTCGGGCGGCGACCATTCCGGCATGAAGAAGTAGGGAGATTGTGGTGTCGAAGGTTGGTCTTGCTCTCGTTGTTCTCGCCGTGTGGTCGGCCGCTCCGGCTGCCGCGCATGTCACGCTCGAGCGGCGGCAGGCGCCGGTCGGCTCGTACTTCAAGGCGGTGTTCGCTGTGCCGCATGGCTGCGCGGGATCGCCGACGGTCAAGATCCGCGTGCAGGTTCCGGAAGGCGTGATCGGCATCAAGCCGATGCCGAAGCCCGGCTGGACCGTCGAGACCGTCAAGGGCAAGTACGCCACCGAGTATGAGCTTCACGGCAGCAAATTGTCCGAGGGCGTCAAGGAAGTGGTGTGGAGCGGCGGCAAGCTTGCCGACGACAATTACGATGAGTTCATCTTCTCCAGCTTTCTCACGCCCAGCCTGAAGCCGGACACGACGCTGTATTTCCCCGTCGTGCAGGAGTGCGAGCAGGGCGTCAGCCGCTGGATCGATGTTCCCGCCGCTGGCCAGGGCTCGCATGACAGCAAGACGCCGGCACCCGGTCTCAAGCTGACCGCAAAACCGTAACGCTGTCCCGATGGCGCGCGTGCTCGCCGGCCTTGCCGCGCTGCTGTCGGCGCTCTGCATCGCAAGCGCCGCATGGGCCCATGCGACGCTGCTGTCTTCGGAGCCGGCCGACGGCAGCGTGCTGGCGCAGCCGCCGAAGATGGTGCAGTTGAATTTCAACGAGAGCATCTCGCCGTCGGTAGTTGGCCTGATCGACGCCGGCGGCAAGACGCGCGACGTCGCCCTGCGTGCGGTCGGTCAATCGGTCCTGATCGTTCTGCCCGATGACCTGCCGCCGGGAACGCAGATCATAAGCTATCGCGTGGTCTCGGAGGACGGCCACCCCGTGGCTGGATCGATGGTGTTTTCGATCGGCGCCGTGACCGGGGCTGCCCCGCCGACCAAGGCCGCGCCGCTGGCGGTATTGATCTGGCTCGCGCGGGTCGGGACCTATCTCGGCCTGTTCGCGGGCGTCGGCGGCGCGTTCTTCGCGGCCTGGATCGGGCAGGGGCCGGGCGGATCGGTGGTCAGCCGCGGCGCGCTTGCGATCGGTCTGTTCAATGCGGTGACTTCGCTCGGCCTGCAGGGGCTCGATCTCCAAAATCTCTCGCTTGGCAGCCTCGTGACGCCGGCGCCGTGGACGAGTGCGCTCGGCACGTCGCTCGGGCCCTCGCTCCTGGTGGCGATCGTCGTGATGGCGTTGGCGTGGTTCGCGTGGCAGAGCCCGGGCATCCTGATTTCCCGGGCCCTGACCACGCTCGCCATGGTGGGTGTCGGGCTGTCGCTGGCGACGAGTGGACATGCGGCGACGGCATCGCCGCAATGGCTGACGCGGCCCTCGCTGTTCCTGCACGGCATCACCGCCGCCTACTGGATCGGCGCGCTGGCGCCGCTGGCGGCCATGGCGCGCCGCCGCAGCGGCGACCTGCCGCGTGCGCTCAAGCAGTTCTCGGCCGTTGCAATGCCGCTGGTCGCCCTGCTGGTGCTGAGCGGCCTCGCGCTTGCGATCGTTCAACTCGGCAGCCTTCGCGCGCTGATCGAGACGTCCTATGGCATCATTCTCTCGATCAAGCTCGTGCTCGTCGTCCTGCTGCTTGGCCTTGCGGCGCTGAACCGGTTTTTCCTCACGCCCGCGGTTGTGACGGATCATGAGAACAGCCGCCCGCTCTGGCGGTCGATCCTGATCGAAGGCGTGCTCGTCATTGGCATCCTCGCCGTCGTCGCCGGCTGGCGCTTCACGCCGCCGCCGCGCAGCTTGATCGCATCAGTCGTGACACCGCTCTCGGTTCACATCCACACCGATGCTGCGATGTTTCAGGTGCTGGTGTCGCCTGGCAAGGTCGGGACCAACGACTTCGTGCTGCAGTTGATGACGGGCGATGCGGCGCTGCTGCCGGCCAGGGAGGCGACGCTGATCCTGAGCCTGCCGGAGCGCGGCATCGAGCCAATGGAGCGCCGCGCGGCGCTCGGGCCGGACGGCTATTGGCATGTGCGCGGCGTGGCGCTCCCCGTCGCCGGCCGCTGGCGCATGCAGATCGATGCGCTGGTCAGCGACTTCCAGAAGATCACGCTGCAGGATGAATTTCAGGTGCGATGAGTTGGCCCGCCCGTCCCGCGGCCTCAAACGGCAAAACACCGCCGAAACGCCCTCAAATCCGCGTTTCCTTTGGCTTTTTCACACTTCCCGGCCTTGTATTTTCGCATCCGATCCGGTTTCACTGCACCTTCTTCCGGCCAGCCCACTGATTCCTCGAGTTGACCCATGCGATTGTCGCGGTTCTTCCTGCCCATCCTGAAAGAGAATCCGAAAGAGGCGGAGATCGTCTCGCATCGCCTGATGCTGCGCGCAGGCATGATGCGGCAGGAAGCGGCCGGCATCTACGCCTGGCTGCCGCTGGGTTTTCGGGTGCTGAAGAAGATCGAGCAGATCGTTCGCGAGGAGCAGGACCGCGCGGGCGCACTGGAACTGTTGATGCCGACGCTGCAGCTTGCCGACCTCTGGCGCGAGAGCGGCCGCTACGACGCCTATGGTCCGGAGATGCTGCGTATCGCCGACCGTCACAAGCGCGAACTGCTGTACGGGCCGACCAACGAGGAAATGATCACCGAGATTTTTCGCGCGTACATCAAGTCCTATAGGAGCCTGCCGCTCAACCTCTATCACATCCAGTGGAAGTTCCGCGACGAGCAGCGTCCGCGCTTCGGCGTGATGCGCGGCCGCGAATTCCTGATGAAGGACGCCTATTCCTTCGACATCGACGAGGCGGCGGCACGCCGCGCCTACAACAGGATGTTCGTCGCTTATTTGCGCACCTTCGCGCGGATGGGATTGAAAGCGATCCCGATGCGCGCCGAGACCGGCCCGATCGGCGGCGATCTCAGCCATGAATTCATCGTGCTCGCGGAGACCGGCGAGTCCGGCGTGTTCTGCGACAGCGCGGTGCTGAACCTGCCGATTCCGCCCGACGATGTCGATTATGACGGCGATCTGACCCCGATCATCAAGCAATGGACGTCGGTCTATGCCGCGACCGAGGATGTCCACGATGCCGCGCGCTATGAGAGCGAAGTGCCCGCCGACCGCCGCGTCAACACGAGGGGCATCGAGGTCGGCCAGATCTTCTATTTCGGCACCAAATATTCCGATGCGATGAAGGCGCTGGTCGCCGGCCCTGATGGCGTCGACGTGCCGATCCATGGCGGTTCCTATGGCGTCGGCGTCTCGCGCCTGGTCGGCGCCATCATCGAAGCCTGCCATGACGACGCCGGCATCAAATGGCCGGAGGCGGTCGCGCCATTCACCGCTGTGATCCTGAACCTGAAGCAGGGCGACGCCGCGGTGGACGGCGCCTGCGAAAAACTCTATCGCGAACTGCAGGAAAAGGGCGTCGACGTGCTCTATGACGATACCGACCAGCGCGCGGGCGCGAAGTTCGCGGCCGCCGACCTGATCGGCATCCCCTGGCAGATACTGGTCGGGCCGAAGGGCCTCGCCGAAGGCAAGCTCGAGATCAAGCGGCGCAGCGACGGCTCGCGCGAGAATCTCAGCCCGGCGGAAGCGGTGGCGAAGATCGCGGGATAAGATATCCACCGAGGTGGTAATGTTGGCCAATAAGGCCACATTTGGCCCGAATCATGGGATTATCGAGTAATGGATGAAACCATGAACGAGACAGTCCGAACTCCGCCTTTCGCGCCATTCGAATGGCTGCTGTCCGGGCGTTACCTGCGGGCGCGTCGCAAGGAAGGTTTCATTTCGGTCATTGCCGGCTTTTCCTTCCTCGGCATCATGCTCGGCGTCGCCACGCTGATTATCGTGATGGCGGTCATGAACGGCTTCCGCAAGGAACTCCTGGACAAGATCCTCGGGCTGAACGGTCACCTGCTGGTGCAGCCGCTGGAATCGCCCTTGACCGACTGGAAGGACGTTGCCGAGCGCATCAGCGGGGTCGACGGCATCCGCCTTGCCGCGCCGGTCGTGGACGGCCAGGCGCTGGCGTCCTCCGCGTTCAACGCCGCCGGCGTGCTGGTGCGCGGCATGCGCGCGGCTGATCTCAACAACCTCACTTCCATCGCCAAGAACATCAAGCAGGGCACGATGGAGGGCTTTGACGAGGGGCAGGGCGTGGTGATCGGACGCCGGCTCGCCGATCAATTGTCGCTGCACGCCGGCGACACCATCACGCTGGTCGCGCCGAAAGGGGCGGTGACGCCGATGGGAACCACGCCGCGCATCAAGCCCTACAAGGTGGCGGCCGTGTTCGAGATCGGCATGTCCGAATATGACGCCAGCTTCGTCTTCATGCCGCTGCCGGAATCGCAGGCTTATTTCAACCGCAAGGACGATGTCACCGCGATCGAGATATTCACCACCAATCCCGATCGAATCGACGCGTTCCGCAAGAGCGTGACGGAGGCGGCCGGGCGTCCGGTGTTCCTGGTCGACTGGCGACAGCGCAACTCGACCTTCTTCAACGCGCTGCAGGTCGAGCGCAATGTGATGTTTTTGATCCTGACCATGATCGTGCTGGTTGCCGCGCTCAACATCGTCTCCGGCCTGATCATGCTGGTGAAGGACAAGGGCCAGGACATCGCAATCCTGCGCACCATGGGGGCCTCGCAGGGCTCGATCATGCGGATATTCCTGATCACAGGTGCGGCGATCGGCGTGGTCGGCACGCTGACCGGATTCTTCGTCGGCATGCTGATCTGCCTGAACATCGAATCCATCCGGCAGTTCCTGTCCTGGTTGACCAATACCGAGCTGTTCTCGCCGGAGCTCTATTTCCTGTCCAAGCTGCCGGCCGAGATCGATTTCGGCGAGACCACCGCGGTCGTCATCATGGCGCTGACGCTGTCGTTCCTGGCGACGCTCTATCCGTCCTGGCGCGCTGCGCGCCTCGATCCCGTCGACGCGCTGCGGTACGAGTGAGGACGAGATGGCCGAGGAGGCGGAAGACGTACCGGTTATCTATCTCCACGAGATAAAACGCGAGTACCGGCAGGGCGAGGCGACGCTGACCATTCTCAACGGCGCCAAGCTGGCGCTGTGGGCGGGACAGTCGGTCGCGCTGGTCGCGCCGTCGGGCTCGGGCAAATCGACGCTGCTGCACATTGCCGGCCTGCTCGAAAGTCCCGATGAGGGCGAGGTCTATGTCGCGGGGACGCCGACCTCGCAACTGTCCGATATCGACCGCACCCAGATCCGGCGCTCGGACATCGGTTTCGTCTACCAGTCGCACCGGCTGCTGCCGGAATTCACCGCGCTCGAAAACGTCATGCTGCCGCAGATGATCCGCGGCCTCAAACGTTCCGAGACGATCAAGCGCTCCGAAGAAATCCTGGGTTATCTCGGGCTCGGCGACCGCACCTCGCACCGGCCGGCCGAACTCTCCGGCGGCGAACAGCAGCGCGTTGCGATTGCGCGCGCGGTCGCCAACGCACCGCGGGCGCTACTGGCCGACGAGCCGACCGGAAACCTCGATCCGCACACCGCCGATCACGTCTTCAAGGCGCTGATGCAGCTCGTCAAGGCGACGCAGGTGGCGATGCTGATCGCCACGCACAACATGGAACTCGCCGGCCGGATGGACCGGCGCGTGTCGCTGGTCGACGGCCAGGTCGTCGAGCTGGAGTAGGACGAAACCGGCCCCGGGGCGTCGCGAAGGCTATATTGCGGAATGTCCCGGCACCGGGCGGTGCGGCCGATCAGTACCTGCCGTAGCTCGGAGCCGGCGGCAGCGTGCGGCCGGGCAGCGGACGATATGCCGACGGCGGCGGCTCGCTCTCGCCGATAAAATAGGGATTGGCGATGCACTGGAGCTGACGTCCCGAGGCGGTTGCCTGACACTGTTCGTAACTGGTGAACGTGCAGTAGCTCAGCCCCGGATACTCATCGCCCTGGAGGCAGAACGGGTATCGGGTGCCGACCGCTTCGGCGGGGGCGGTGCCGATGGCAGCCAGTCCGGTCACCGTCAGAACCGCCAGAATCGCTCTACGCATATCGAATCTCCTCCTCAGAGTGTGAGAATCTTTCGGCAACGAGCATTTGCCACGGCCGCGATGC
>NZ_DAINNI010000065.1:0-26527 GCF_036735945.1 Bradyrhizobium sp.
AGGGAATCTCGGTGACGATGATCGCTTCGCGGTCCTTG
This sequence comes from Bradyrhizobium sp., assembly GCF_036735945.1. GTDB lineage: Bacteria > Pseudomonadota > Alphaproteobacteria > Rhizobiales > Xanthobacteraceae > Bradyrhizobium. The sequence goes on from NZ_DAINNI010000065.1 coordinate 39, forward strand.
CGGATGGTGTCGATCGTGACCTTGCCGCGCATCACGATCGAGCCGCGGCCGAGATGATAGGCCGAGCGGATGCCCTGACGTCCAAGGATGATGCCGCCGGTCGGGAAATCCGGCCCCGGCACGATGTTGATGAGGTCGTCGATCCCAAGCGCGGGATTGTCGATCAGCGCCACGCAGGCGTCGATCACCTCGCCGAGATTGTGCGGCGGGATGTTGGTCGCCATGCCGACCGCGATGCCGCCGGCGCCGTTGACCAGAAGGTTCGGGAACTTCGCCGGCAGGACCGACGGCTCCTTCTCCGAACTGTCGTAGTTCGGCTGGAAGTCGACGGTGTCCTTGTCGATGTCGTCGAGCAGCGTCTGCGCGACCTTGGTCAGACGGGATTCGGTGTAGCGCATCGCCGCCGGCATATCGCCGTCGACCGAGCCGAAATTGCCCTGGCCGTCGATCAGCGGCACGCGCATGGAGAAATCCTGCGCCATGCGCACCAGCGCGTCGTAGACCGACTGGTCGCCGTGGGGATGGTACTTACCGATGACGTCGCCGACCGTGCGCGCCGACTTGCGATACGGCTTGTTGTACTCGAAGCCGTTCTCATGCATCGCGTAGAGAATGCGGCGATGCACCGGCTTCAAGCCGTCGCGCGCATCCGGCAACGCACGCGCCACGATCACGCTCATGGCGTAATCGAGGTAGGAGCGCTTCATCTCGTCGAGGATGGAAACGGGACGGATGTCGGAGTGCTCCGGCGGCTCGCCGGGCTTGTCGTCTTCGTTATCGGCCAAAGGGGGAATCCGGTCAGTTCCTAGTGGGGAATCATATAGCGCATCGGGGGGCCGATCACCACCCCGCAGCGATCCGGCAGAGCTGTTTTTCCGCTCGTTTTTTCATGGACTTACGACATTGCAAGGCGATCGTTCGGCGGTAGCCGAAGCGGTCATTTTCGGGGTGGAAAGATTAACCAATAATGGTATTTCTATACCTGATTTCAGTGGCGGAAAACCACCGCATGCATGATGCGTCCCGGCAGGAAAGTGAACGCGCCGGCGATGATCAGCGCGCCGAAGAAGATCGACGTCATCGCCTTCCTGTGGCCACTGACATTGTGCCGTCGCGCATGCAGCACCGCGAGCACCAGCATGACCGGCACGAAGATCGACAGGATATGGATCGCATGGTGCTCCCTCTCCGGTTGAACCTGAGACTCGGAGCAGCTTAAGCGAAATGCCTCACGCAAATATTGATCACGCAGCGGCGGTGCGGTCCCGCCGCGCGGTTAATTAAGGATCGCTATGCATCTGCAGAGGGTTGTCCGCCCGGTGCGGATGAGCCGGCCGAACGCTCGCTTCAGTAAAGTGTAGGAAGACCTGTCAACTATGTGTGTTAGTCACTGATTTCAGGCAGTTTTTCGCGGTTGTCGACGACGCGGTGTCAACTGCGCTACGCGATAGCGTGCAGCACGCTCCGGAGCCACCTCTCCGCGCGCACAGGGTTCATCGGACATGGCCGGGCGGGACCAGCGTGTTCTTCTCCGGATCGAACTTGTCGAATAGGTCGAGCACGCGGTCGCACGCCGCCGCATCGCCAGTAATCTTCAGTTCGTTGGCGCCCGCAAGCTGCGCGACGGTCGCCTGGTTGAGGTAGAGTTTGGTCCACCCCTCGCGCGTCAGCGCCAGCGTGAAGTCCGGCTTGCGATAGTAGCGGTCGGCGTTTTCGACATACTCGACGACGCCGCGCCGGACGTGCAGCGCCACCGCCTTGTTGTCGGCGTCGGTAAACTCGAACCGGATCATGCTATCGGTGTCTTTCGCCTTGACCGGGTCGATCCGGACGCGGTGCCGGTCGACGAATTCGCCCGGTCCGAACGACTTGACCTGCTCGAGCGTCGGCGGCACCAGCCGCGGGACCTTGGCCTTGCCCTCCAGCGCGAGCGCGGCCGTCAGCGACACCGGGCGCGCGATCATCGAAGTGGTGTGCTGCGCGGCGGTCCGGAGCAGGTCGGCCTTGATCTGGCACAGTTCGGCATCGGTCGGATCGAGCCGCCAGAGGTAGCCGACGAGTTCCAGCGCCCAGGCGTATTCGCTGTTCTGCTGCGCCTCCCTGGCAAGCGCGATCACCTTGTCGCGGCCGCCGAGGGCGGGCACTAATCGCAGCGCCACCTCTTTTCGCGGCAATCTGAACAGGGTCGCCGCGTCGCCGTCCCACCAGCCCAAGGCGTACTCGGCGATATAGGGCGGGTACCATGCGAACAGGCCGTAGATCTCGGCGAGATATGGGTCGTCGCGCAGATGGTCCGGCAACTGCACGAAGTCGATCAGGTCTTCCGGCCCAAGGCCTTTAAGGATGCCGCGCAGTGTCTGATCCAGCATCAGATTGCTGAAGTCGAGGTAGTTGTTGAGGTGGGCGAAGATCGCGTCCTTGCCCTTCAGGGTCAGCGTCGGCTGGCCGATCAGCATTTCCGGCTGCAGGTCGCGCAGCACCCGCGTCGCGTCCCGCCAGGCGCGGGGATCGCGCCACAGCGAGCCGCGCGGGGTGTAGATGTTGGGCGCGTAGGGCCACAGCACGTTGTTCATCGCCACCTTCTGGTCCGGCATCCAGACCAGCATGGTGTCGCTGGAATCCGTGCTGCCTTCCGTGAAGAACTGGAAGCGGATCCCGGCGATCGTCATTTCCTCGCCATGCTTCACCGGATGGTTGACCGGCACGAAGCCGCGCGCGCCCAGTTCGACCGTGAGGCCCCATTTGCCGTCGGGGCCCTCGTTCGGCAGGAACGCGTTGAAATACTGGTAGACCCGCGCCCATTGCAGCGGCTCGGTCTCCGGGAAATAGGCGCCGACGCCTGAGGTCTGCAGGTTCGCGTTCAGGTTCGGATGGCCGACGATGAGGACGTCCTTCTCGCCTTCGAGCAAGGGCGCCGTGCCGAGCACCTCGTGCGAATGGCTGTACAGCACGGCCTTGATCGGCTTGTCGGTGACCTTGCGGATTTCCTCCCTGTAGATCCTGCCGTCTTCCAGATTGTCGCCGGTCTCCCAGACGATCACGCCGTCGGTGCCGACGATGAAGGCGGATCCGACGCTCGGGGTCTGCATCACCCAGATGTTGTCGGCGACCTTGATCGTCTCCCGGCGCGGCGGAAACGTCTTCGCGTGGGCATCGAGCGCGGCCTGGTTGACGATCGCGCCGTTCTCCGCCTTGCCGAGCTTGACCGGTGCGCCCATCAGCGGCGCCAGGCTCTGGGAATTCCGGATGGCCGAACCATCGACGGCGGCCGGCCGAAGCGCCTGCGCCAGGGTCGGCCGGGGAGCCGCGGTTGCCGCGAGCAGACCCGCACTTCCGAGGATGGCGTGGCGCCGGCTAACGGATGGACGATCCGACATGATGTCCGCCTCCAGGCCCGATGGCATAAGCCACGCTATACCGGCTGGCCGGGCGGGCAAAGGCGTCTTTGGAGCGTCTAGCCTGATCGCCGCCGGGTCCGAGCCCGCAATGGACTTCCGGTGACCGAGACGAACTCCGGAGTTCGGAGGGCGCGCTACGTCCTAGCGTTACCTACACTTTAGAACGGGATGTCGTCGTCCATGTCGTTGTTGCGGCCGCCACCCGCCGCCACCGCGCGCCGCGGCGCGGAACTGACCGGGCCGCTGGAGCCGAAATCGCCGGCGTCGTCGGAGCCGAAGCTGCCGCCTCCACCGCCGCGGCCATCGAGCATGGTCAGCGTCGAATTGAAGCCCTGCAGCACGACCTCGGTCGAATACTTCTCGACGCCCTGCTGGTCGGTCCATTTGCGGGTCTGCAGCGCGCCCTCGATGTAAACCTTGGAGCCCTTCTTCAGATACTGCTCGACAACCTTGCAAAGCGGTTCGGAGAAGATGACGACGCGATGCCACTCGGTCTTTTCCTTGCGCTCACCAGTGTTCTTGTCGCGCCAGGTGTCCGAGGTGGCGATGCTCAGATTGGCGATCGGCCGCCCGTCCTGCGTCCGCCGGATTTCCGGATCCTTGCCGAGGTTGCCGACCAGAATCACCTTGTTCACGCTTCCCGCCATCACTGCTCTCCACTCGATATCGCCGGCAAAAACCGCTGCTCCGGCCGCTTCCGTGCCGGTCGTCTGCAATTCTTTACCTGTCGCTTGCCTGACTTCCGCGTCCGCTTCCGGACTTTCAGACTGACCCTATACGCTCGCAGGCGCCGCCGATGTCGCGATCCGGTCGCGAGCCAGCGGTTATCCACATATAGCATCGCGTCAGCGCCTGTTCCAGCTTTGTTCCACTAAAAGTACCTCACTGATCGCAGCGACAGCCCTCGGGAAGACGAAAGGGCCGGCGCCACGGCGGCCTTTTTGTTTGGTTGTATCGATATTCCTTCGCCACTCTCTAAGGTTGCATGGTGCCTACATTTACCGTGGATGTGGTTTTCAGGAGACAGGAATCCGGCGCGCTTCGGGCTATAAAGTCTAACAACCTCAAATTGACGACTCGCGCTGTTGCGTTGGGAATACCGTAAGGGGAGAAGCATGAAAAAGATCTTGCTGATGACGACCGGTCTGATCGCGCTTGGGATTGTCCCGGCAGCGGCCGCCGATCTTGCCGCGAGGCCCTACACCAAGGCGCCCGTCGCGGTTGCGCTGTACGACTGGAGCGGATTCTACATCGGCGCCAACGGAGGTTGGGGTACGAGCCACAACTGCCTGACCAACACCGCGATCTTCGGCGTTCCGGTGACACCGACGAGCGAAGGTTGCCATGATGCAGATGGCGGCACGGTCGGTGGTCAGATTGGCTATCGCTGGCAGGCCGGCAACTGGGTGTTCGGCGTGGAAGCGCAGGGCAACTGGGCCGACTTCAACGGTTCGAACATCGTTGTGCCGTTCGCCGAAAACCGCACCAAGATCGACGCATTCGGTCTGTTCACCGGCCAGGTTGGCTACGCCGCCAACAATGTCCTGTTCTACGTCAAGGGCGGTGCCGCGGTGACCAACAGCCGCCACGAAGGGGTGATCGCGAGCATCGTGATCGACCGCGCCGAGCACACCCGCTGGGGTGGCGCGGTCGGCGCCGGCGTTGAATATGCCTTCGCTCCCAACTGGTCGTTCGGCGTCGAGTACAACCACCTGTTCATGGGCACCGAGAACTCCAACTTCAGTGGCGTCGGCTTGCTTGCTGGCGTCAACACCCGCAATGAAGATATCAAGCAGGACGCTGACATCGTCACCGCCCGCATCAACTACCGCTTCGGCGGCCCGGCCGTCGCAAGGTACTGATTTCCGCGCCACCTGAGTTCCCAACGCTTGAGAAAAGGCCGGCCCTGTGCCGGCCTTTTTGTTTGGGAACTGCTGACGGCTGCTGCCAAAACGCTGACGGTGCAAAACAATCCGTTGATGATTCGCGCGCGGCACTGGAAATTGCCCTCCGTTCTTCCTACGTTCCGGCTTTCGATCATCGGCGCCTGACCCGGCTTCTCGCTGGCCATGCGCGCCCAACACGGCGCGCACCTCGCGCGCCTGGAATACCGATATGGATGAAGTGCTAAGGGCGAAGCGCCAACAGAACGCCGGCTCCGCATCGCGTGCGATCACGATCCGCGGTGCGCGCGAGCACAATCTCAAGAATGTCGATCTCGAGATTCCCCGCGACAAGCTCGTCGTGTTCACCGGCCTCTCCGGCTCCGGCAAATCCTCGCTCGCCTTCGACACCATCTATGCCGAAGGACAGCGCCGTTACGTCGAGTCGCTCTCGGCCTATGCGCGCCAGTTCCTGGAGATGATGCAGAAGCCCGATGTCGACCAGATCGACGGCCTCTCTCCCGCGATCTCGATCGAGCAGAAGACGACATCGAAGAATCCGCGCTCGACCGTCGGCACGGTTACTGAAATCTACGACTACATGCGCCTCTTGTGGGCGCGCGTCGGCGTGCCCTATTCGCCAGCCACCGGCCTGCCGATCGAGAGCCAGGTCGTCTCGCAGATGGTCGATCGCGTGCTGGCGCTGCCCGAGGGCACCCGCCTCTATCTGCTGGCGCCGGTCGTGCGCGGCCGCAAGGGCGAATACAAGAAGGAACTCGCGGAGTGGCTCAAGAAGGGCTTTCAGCGCGTCAAGATCGACGGCACCTTCTATGAATTGTCCGAGGCCCCTACGCTCGACAAGAAATTCCCGCACGACGTCGACGTCGTTGTCGACCGTATCGTGGTCCGCGCCGATATCGGCCAGCGCCTTGCCGAAAGCTTTGAGACCGCGCTGAAACTCGCCGAGGGCCTCGCGGTGATCGAATATGCCGATGCGCCTGCGGGCGCCGCGGAAGAGAAGAAGCCCGACAAGAAGACCGCCAAGATCCACAACAAGAGCGGGCCGGAGCGCATCCTGTTCTCGGAGAAATTCGCCTGCCCCGTTTCAGGCTTCACGATCCCCGAGATCGAGCCGCGATTGTTCTCGTTCAACAACCCCTATGGCGCCTGCCCGGCCTGCGGCGGCCTCGGCGTCGAGCAGCACATCGACGAGGACCTCGTCATCCCCGACAAGGAGCTGACCCTGCGCAAGGGCGCGATCGCGCCCTGGGCGAAATCATCCTCGCCCTATTACGTCCAGACCCTTACCGCGCTCGGCAAGTTCTACAAGTTCACGCTCGACACCAAGTGGAAGGACCTGCCGAAGAAGACGCAAGGAGCGCTGCTGCACGGCTCCGGCGACGACGAGATCAAGTTCTCCTATGAGGATGGCGTCCGCTCCTACGACACCAGGAAGCCATTCGAGGGCGTCATCACCAATCTCGAGCGCCGCTACCGCGAGACCGAGAGCGAATGGGCCCGCGAGGAACTGGCGAAGTATTTCTCCGACATCCCCTGCGCCGGCTGCAACGGCCATCGGCTCAAGCCGGAGGCGCTCTGCGTCAAGATCGGCGGCAAGCATATCGGCGAGATTTCCGAACTCTCGGTCAAGCGCGCCGGCGAATGGTTCGAGAGCGTGCCGAAGGCGCTGAATGCGCAGCAGAACGAGATCGCCGGGCGCGTGCTGAAGGAGATCCGCGAGCGGCTGTCGTTCCTGCTCGACGTCGGGCTGAACTATCTCACGCTGTCGCGTTCCTCCGGCACCCTCTCTGGCGGCGAGAGCCAGCGCATCCGCCTGGCCTCGCAGATCGGCTCGGGGCTGACCGGCGTGCTCTACGTGCTGGACGAGCCCTCGATCGGCCTGCACCAGCGCGACAACGCGCGGCTTCTGGAGACGCTGAAACGGCTGCGCGACCTCGGCAACACCGTGATCGTGGTCGAGCATGACGAGGACGCGATTCGTCTTGCGGATTACGTACTCGACATCGGCCCCGGCGCCGGCATGCATGGCGGCCACATCATCGCGCAGGGCACGCCCGCCGATGTCATGAAGAACCCGAAATCGCTGACCGGCAAATACCTCACGGGCGAATTGTCGGTGCCGATCCCCGAGCGCCGGCCGCCGAACCACAGGCGAACCATCAAGGTCGTCAACGCCCGCGGCAACAATCTGAAGAACGTCTCGGCGGAAATTCCGCTCGGGCTGTTCACCTGCGTCACCGGCGTCTCCGGCGGCGGCAAGTCGACGCTGCTCATTGATACGCTCTATCGTGCCATCGCGCGCAAGCTCAACAACGCCAGCGAGGGCGCAGCCCCGCACGACCGCATCGAGGGTCTCGAGCACATCGACAAGATCATCGACATCGACCAGTCGCCGATCGGCCGCACCCCGCGCTCGAATCCCGCGACCTATACCGGCGCGTTCACGCCGATCCGCGAATGGTTCGCCGGGCTTCCCGAAGCCAAGGCGCGCGGCTACGAGCCCGGCCGGTTCTCCTTCAACGTCAAGGGCGGCCGCTGCGAGGCCTGCCAGGGCGACGGCGTCATCAAGATCGAGATGCACTTTTTGCCCGACGTCTATGTCACCTGCGATACCTGCAAGGGCAAGCGCTACAACCGCGAGACGCTGGAAGTCCTGTTCAAGGGCAAGTCGATCTCCGACGTGCTCGACATGACGGTGGAAGAGGCCGCCGACTTCTTCAAGGCGGTCCCGCGCGTCCGCGAAACCTTCAAGACGCTGCACCGCGTCGGCCTCGACTACATCCATGTCGGCCAGCAGGCGACGACGCTCTCGGGCGGCGAAGCCCAGCGCGTCAAGCTCGCCAAGGAACTGTCGAAGCGCGCCACCGGCCGCACGCTCTACATCCTGGACGAGCCGACCACGGGCCTGCACTTTCACGACGTCGCCAAACTGCTCGAAGTGCTGCACGAGCTGGTCGCCCAGGGCAATACGGTCGTCGTGATCGAGCACAATCTCGAAGTCATCAAGACCGCCGACTGGGTCATCGACCTCGGCCCCGAAGGCGGCGACGGCGGCGGCGAAATCGTCGCCTGGGGTCCGCCGGAAGACATCGTCAAGGCGCCGCGGAGCTACACGGGGAAATTCCTGGCGCCGGTGCTGAAGAAGGCGGATGGGAAACCGAGGAAAAGCGGTGCGGCGAGCGAGGCGGCCGAGTAGCCAAGACACGTAGGATGGGTTTCGCTCCCCGCGAAACCCATCCTACGGTTCTGTCACTCCACGATCTTCCAATACGAGTCCTTGCGGATCACCTTGCCGTTGCGAAACGTATAGAAGTCGCAGCCCTGAACCTCTTTTCTCGCTCCCTCCCGGGTGGTGCCGGTGAGGGTCCATTTTGAGATGCCGGTATCGGCAGCCGAATCCACAAAGTGTTCATCGTTGCCGTAGTGGACATCAGGCAAGCCTTCGAAGCGTGTCGCCAGCGCTTCTCGCACGCTCCGCTTGCCCTCGAAACGAGCGCCCCAAGGCCTGTTTCCCCTTGGCATCTCCAGGACACAATCGTCAGCAAACAATGCCATGATGCGATCAAGATCGTGCGCGTTGAAGGCCTCACATAGCTCCGTCAATGTCGATCGAATGTCCAAGCTTTCTACTCCGGTCAAACTCGTCGGCTCCCCTACACCGTCCAGTAATGCGGATGCGGGCGTGAGCGGTCGCCCCAGTCGAAGGCTTCTTCGTCGAGTTCGGACGGACCTGCGAGCAGATCATCCACTGTCACGTCGGTCTGGTAGGCCTGACGCGCGGGATCGAAGCGGAGGGCGTCCCACCGGATCGGGCAATGATGATGGCTGCCAAGCGGCCCTCCGGTCTTGATGACGGCGTAGGCCACCGTTCCGCTCAGCTTGTCGAGCATCAGGCGTTCGATCGAGCCGAGCCTCGTGCCGTCGCGCCCGTAGACGCTGACATGCTCGACGCGATCACTGGGCACCAGGGTATGCGGCATGGCGACCTCCCTGCTTCCTTTGTCCGGTCGATATCATAACACAACCTGACCCGGCATGGGGTCATTCAACGTGCGACAAAATCCGCCGGGCAAAGGTGACGGCATCTGGGCCTCACTCTGCGATCGCCGCGTCCACAAACCCCTTCGGGTCGTCGCAAAACTCGCGCATGACCCTGTAGTGGTCAGTGTCCTTCACGCTCACGGGCTCCAGCCCGTATTTCGTCAGCCGCAGCAGCGTGGCGTTCGGGTACGCCATCAGCATCGGCGCGTGCGTGGCCATGATAATCTGGCAGTGGCCGATATCCTCCATCCGCCGCATCAGCTTCAGGAACTCGATCTGCCGCGAGGGCGACAGCGCGGATTCCGGTTCATCGAAGATGAAGATGCCCTGGCGCTGGCAGCGCTCCTCGAAGAAGCGCAAGAAGCCTTCGCCGTGGGAATGGGAGAGGAAATCGGGTGGCGGGCCTCCTCCCAACGGATATTGTTGGGCCATCTGGTCCAGATAGCGGGCGACCGAGAAAAAGCTTTCGGCGCGGAAAAACCAGCCATTGGTGATCTTGGGCAGCCAGCTCGCCCGCAACGCGCTGGACAACTGGCCTCCCATTTTCTCCATCGCCCAGGAATGGTCGACCGGCATGTAGCCCTTGCCGCCGCCGGCCTCGTCATAGCCGGCCAGCGCGGCGATGCCTTCCAGCAGCGTCGATTTGCCGGTGCCGTTCTCGCCGACGATGATGGTGATGGCGCGATCGAAGCCCAGCTGGAAATCGTCGTGCAGCAGCGGCAGGCAGAACGGATAGGCCTCGCGGTCGGTGATGCGCGAAGGCTCGAGCCAGATGCGCTTGAGATACGGCGCAGGCAGGTTGATCGGGCGATTACGTTTGAAAGCCATTGGATTCAAATCTCGGGGAAATAAAGCCGTTCGCTCTGGTTATACAGGGAATACCGCACAATCCTAGATGGCGCCGGCGAAGCCGAGCCCGATATCATCGCTCATGTCTGGAAGCGGTGGTCACCGCGCGCCTGGCAGGCTGACGTCCGGGCCGACCGACGCCTCTTCCACACCAGGCCATGCCCTGACGGCCTCGACGTAGTCCTGCGCCGAGACGCCGGGTGGCAGGATCACCTGCATGTAGCGCCGCAGCTCCCGCTCCGCCTTCGACAGCTTGGCCTCGTCGGCCGCGGCCAGGGCCGGCACCTTGTAGACGATGCGGGTATCTTTCGGCAGGTCCTTGAAAGGATCGAAGCGCGTGCCGGAGCCTGACTCGAACACGCGCCTGCGCGAGTCGTAGCTGTAATTGCGCTTGAGCTTCAGTTCGACCGGAATGCTGATCCCAGCATTCTTCGGCGCCGGCACGGCTGCTATCATGGCCCGAGATTATTACACCCTCTTCATGGCATCAACCAGGTTCGGCAACGGGCCGATGCGCTGCGCCAGGGGAACGCCGGGCCCCGCCTGCTGTGGTGTTCCCGTCGCCATCAGGATGTCGCGCACCTTCTTCGGCGTCATCGGCGCGCCGTTCTTGGCCTTCGCGCGTCCCTGCAGGCATGCGACAGCGCCGGTGACGATAGGAGAGGCACTCGACGTTCCGGAGAAGCGCAGCGTGTACCAGGTGTTTTCGGAGGCGCCGCCCTGGGCATCGCCGTAGCCCAGGCTCGTCACATGCCAGCCCCAGCCCTGCACATTGACGATCTTGCCGTAGTTGGAAAAGAAGATGCGCGAGCGCGGAACTCCGAGTGAACTATAGGCCGGCATCCCCGTGCCGAAGCCGTCGAAGTCGAGATGGTTGGTCGGCGGCACGCCGGCGCCGACGACGATCGCGCCGCTGTCCTTCTGCAGGCCGGTGTTGTTGAACACCGCAGCATCGAAATTCTCGTCGCCGTTGCCGGCCGCCTCGACGACGGTGATCCCCTTCTCGACCGCCGCCTTGATCGCGGTGAAGATATCGGACCAGTACTGCATCGCGACGTACTTGCCGTTCGGCCCGGGCGCATGCAGTTCGATCAGGATGACGTCGCCGGCCTTGAGCTGCGCCGCCGCATTGCTGATCGCGCCCGCCGCGTTGAACACGCCATTGATGACAGCGGAGTGAACCGCCGCCTTGGCCTGGTGGCTGATGCCGACGCAGCCCCTCGCGTCCGGGATCGAGACCATCTCGCCGAGCACGGCCGTTCCGTGGTCGCGCCAGCCGGGAGTGCTGATCAAGGTGCCGCCCAATAGCGGAATGCCACCCGGCAGATCCTCGTGCGTCCTGTTCCAGTTGCCTTCGATATCGCAGATCGTGATGCCGCTGCCCTTGGCGCCCGCAAGACTCCACACCTGCTCGGCGCCGATGCCGTCGGGCGCATCATAGAGGTAGCCTTGCGACGGTTCGAAGTTGCGGCTGCCGGCAGCGGACCCCGCGGGCATCGCCGGCACGGGGCGCGGCGCCACATAGGCATCCCACACCGCCTTCTGCCGCTTCAGCGCGGTCGCGATCTTCTTCGCATCCGCGCCCGATTTCGGCACGACCTGCACGAATCCGCTCTGGATGAAATCGGTGTCCATGCCCTTCTTTGCAAATCGTGTTGGCTCCGGCTCGGACGGCAAGCTCGCGGCGATCTCGACGCGCTCCCTGATCGTCGCCGCCGGCAAGTCGAATTGCGAGCGCACGGACTTGATATCGAACTTCGAAAGCGCCTCGTTGAGGGAATCTGCCTGCGGCTCGGCGGCAGCCAGCGCGGCAAAACGCCTGGCGCTGAAGGCAACCGGCGCTTCGTAGCGAAGCTCGACGACGACATAATCGGGAATGTCGGCATCGGTCGTCGCGGTTGACGCGAAGCCGGCCTTGCTTCTGGCCGCGCTGGTTGATCTGGTCGATCTGGACTTCCGTGCTTTCCGGGCCATCGAAAATCTCCATGAAAGTGAATGTTTGAAAATCGATCCTGCCGACATGCGACAGGCAGACAGAAATAACCGCACGCAACGCGCGACTCTAGTCGCGCCCACGCAAGCCAACAACCGGCAATATAGCCGCACCGTCCTTGCGCCCTGCGCGATAGTGCGTCCGAAAGGCGCCTCCGCATGTGGCGCGGTTCACAAAGCAGGCGCAGCATTTTCCGCCACAGCAAACCTCGGGCGAACGCGAAAAACATCTGCATGCACGAACGCAAACAATGCCGATCAGGAAAACACAATCATCCCATCTCTCGCGCATATCGAGAACGCATTCTGCGCTGCGCGCCGCCGCTTCGCCGTCGAAATAGCAACCTGTCCGCGCCAATGGGCGGACGCGCTTCGGTCGAATTTCTGCCGGCATGGATGTCGTACAGTTAATCTTGCGAGCGGCGTTCTCACATCCGCGTAGGCGTCGCTTGCAGACGAGTTTTTTGGGCGCGTTCGCGCCCGCTTCCAAGAACGTTACGTCACCATGCCGGTGCAATCGGTCCGTGATGGGACCTGCAGGGGGTTATACACGTGTTCAACTACAGGGGACAAATGATGAAACAACTACTTCTGGCTGGTGTGGCCATTTCGGTCGCGACCGCGGCTTCTGCTGCCGACATGCAGGCGCGGCCCTATGCCAAGGCCCCTCCTCCGGCGGCGGTGGTTGCGTTGTACAACTGGTCCGGCTTCTACGTCGGCGCGATGGGCGGCTATGGCTGGGAGAGCGGAGCCGGCAGCGGCGGCTTCGGCGGCGGCACAGTCGGTTACAACTGGCAGTTTCCGGGCAGCCAGTTCGTCTTCGGTGTCGAAGTCGACGCCGCGGGCGCCGGCATCAGCAACAGCTCCACCTTTGACGACGGCGCCGGCAACCTGATCACGCAGCAGGACAAGATCAATTCGTTCGGCAGCGTGACCGGCCGCGTCGGCCTGGCGCTCGACGCCGCCCTCATCTACGCCAAGGGCGGCTGGGCCTTTGGCAATGCGAAGACGTCCTTCTCGGCCAACGGCATGTCGCTCTCGGACAGCCAGACTCACACGGGCTTTACGATCGGTGGCGGCCTCGAATACATGTTCGCGCCGAACTGGTCGGCCAAGGGCGAATACATGTACACCAGCCTCGGCAGCGAGATCTATAATTTCGGTGGCGATCGGTTGGACTCCGGCACGATCGACTTCCACACCATCAAGGTCGGCGTGAACTATCATTTCAGGTAGCAGAGAAGCGTGGAGCTGTAGGATGGGTAAGGCGCGTTGCGCCTTGCCCAGCTCGGATTCACAACACCTCCAGCACCAGCTCCACCGTCATCAGCACCGGATTGTCGCCGCGCACCAGCCGTCCCTCGGCGATGCCGCCGAGGTAATCGACCAGCGCGATGTCGAGTTCCGCCTGCAGCGTGCCGTCGGCGCCGGGTGCGATGCTGCCGGCCTTGATCGCAAGCTCGGTGGCAAACGGCACGACGGTTCGGCCATCCGTGAAATGCGCGCCGATGGTGGAGCCGACGCCGCCATGAACGCGCGCGCGCAGGACTCCGTGCTGCCGGCAGAACGTCTCCAGCGCCGCCGCAAAATCCTGGTTCGGTCGCAGCCGAAGCGCGAAGGCGCGGCTCCCGGCCTTCGCATCGGTGCGGGCGCGCGCGACTGGCCCAAACAATCTGAAATTGGTCTCGGGATCCGCCTCCGCGGCGAACATCGCGCCGTCGATGCCGAACGCCTCCACCGCAAACGATTCGGCGATGATGCTCTCCTCGGGTAGAATGTGGCCACCGTGTAGATGCCCGTCGGTCTCGGTCCAGAGACCATGGCAGTGGAAGAAAGGTGCGCCGTCGCGTTCACCGAGTGTCATCGCCCCGCATTTCAGCCGCGCCGCGCCTGCCGGGCGAAAGGTGTCGCTGTAGAACGCCGCGTTGGCGCCGGTCTTCGACAGCGCCGGCATCACATAGGCGAACGGGCCGAGCGTCCCTCCCCGCATGCCGAGCACGCCGCCGGAAAACCCGGCTTCGGCAAAGCCGCGGCGCGCGGCTTCCAGCAGCGGCAGGCCGGCCGGCAGCGTGAATGAGAACGCGCGCCCGCGCGCCTCGACCCATTGGATGCGCTCGGGCACGGGCGTGCCCGGCTGCGCGATGCTGCGCATCGGCTCAGCCACCCGCCTTTGAGATAAGCTCAAGCTGCCCTCGCGCTTCCAGTTCATCGCGAACCAGCCGCTTCGGAATCTTGCCGTAGCCGGACTTCGGCAGCGCCTCCCAGAAGAAGAAGCGCTTCGGCATCTTGTAGCGCGGCACCTTCGGCGCCAGGAACGCCGCCAGTTCCGCCTCGCTCACCGTATCGGCGCCCTCGCGCGCGACGCAGACGGCGACACCGACCTCGCCCCAGAACGGGTCGGGCACGCCGAGCACGGCGACCTCGCCGATCGCCGGATGGGTGAGAATCTTCTCCTCGACCTCGCGCGGATAGATGTTGGAGCCGCCGGAGATGTACATGTCGGAGGCGCGGCCGGTGATGTAGACAAAGCCCTCCTCGTCCATATGGCCGAGATCGCCCGTCCTGAACCAGCCGTCGCGGAACGCCTTCGCATTGGCCTCGGGGTTATCGTAATAGCCGGCAAACACCGCCGGGCCGATCACGCAGATCTCGCCGGTCTCGAAGGCTTTCAGCTCGCGCCCGTCATCGCCCTGGATCGAGACCTGCATGCCGGTGCGCTCGAAGCCGCAGGTGCCGATGCGCGCCTGCGGGCCGTCCTCGGTATCGTGCAGGATGGCCGGCATGACCGTGATGTTGCCGGTGACCTCGCCGAGCCCGAAATACTGCACCAGCACCTTGCCGAGCCGGTTCAGCGCCGCCTTCTGGTCCTCGCGGTACATCGGCGCGCCGGCATAGATCACGAAGCGCAGCGAGGAGTGGTCATACTTGTCGACCGCGGGATGCTCGACCATCATCTTCAGGATGGTCGGCACGGTGAAGATGTTGCTGACGCGGTGCGCCTCGATCAGGCGAAAGGCCTCCGCGATGTCGAACTTCTCGGTCGGCAGCAGAATCGTCGGCACGCCACGCGCGGCCTGCACGAGCTGATGCACACCTGCGCCATGCGACAGCGGCGCCACCACCAGCGAGGCATCGGTCTCGGTCGTGCCCGGCATCAGGTCCGCGAGATGGTTGGTGACGACGAAGGCCATCTGGCCGTGGGTCAGCACCGCGGCCTTGGACCGCCCGGTGGTGCCGGAGGTGAAGAAGAACCAGCAGGGATCATCATAGTCGACCGCGGCGTTCTCGATCCTCGCGCCGGCCTGCGCCGCGATCACGTCGCTCACCGCGCGCTCGCCGAAACTGCCTTCGCCGATCCGCCAGGTGAACTCGAGCGCCGGATTGGCCGCCGCCTTGGCGTGGTCGGGGAAGTCGCCATGGCACAGGAATGCCTTGGCGCCGGAGGCGCTGGCGAGATAGGCGACCTCGTCCGGCATCAGGCGGAAATTGGTCGGCACCCACACCGCGCCGAGGCGGAAGGCCGCGAACATCGACCAGAACATCTCGTCGCAGTTCTTCGAATGAACCAGGATGCGGTCGCCCTTGACCACCCCTCGCGCCGCAAGGCCGGCGGCCAGCGCCGACACGGCCGAATCGATCTCGCGCCAGGTCCAGGATTTGTCGCCCCAGATGAAGCCGGCGCGGTCGCCATGGCGGCGGGCATTCTGGGTCAACAGATGCGCCAGGTTCATTACCCGGCGCGACATCCGCGCCAGGCCGCCGCGCGGGACGGGAATCGTTATGGTTTCAGTCACAGGAGCCAACCGCTAGCTTGGGAAAACAGACATCGAACAACGATAGCAGAAAGCGCCGCGTCTGCTCAAATCTGAAGGAAGCCCATGATCGTCCGTCGAAAATTGATCCTATCGGGCACTGTCACGGCGCTGGCCGCGATGCTGCCGCACGACCTCCGGGCGGCCGACGACCCCACCGCCATCCTGACCGCGATCTATAGCCGTGTGACCACGGGCAAGGGCGATGGTGGCGGCGCCTTCGTGATCCAGACCAGGGCGGCGCGCGCAAACTACCTCTCGAATTCGCTGGCCACGCTGTGGGCCAAGGCGGATGCCCGCACCCGCAAGGGGGACACCGGGCCAGTCGACTTCGATCCCGTGACCAACTCGCAGGACCCGGACGTGAAGTCGTTCCGGATCGGGGCCGAGAAGCCGGGTGCCGACAGGGCGACCATGGCCGTCACGATCGAAGCGCACCAAAGCGACGCGCGCAGCAAAGCGGCCGACAAGACCATCCGCTACGACTTCGTATTCGAAGCCGGCCAATGGAAGATCGACGACATCAAGGGTGCCGTTGACGGCAGCCCGTGGTCGGTCCGCGCGCTGCTCGTCGATTCACTCAAACACTAGGCTACACGGCCGGCAGCCTGCCCCCGAACCTACTGCGGATGGTTGGCAAGATCCTGATCGCTCAGGCGCCAGTCCTGCCAGAGCTGAAGCGCGCCCAGAAGGGCGACGATCCCGCCGAGCGCGACATGCCAGGCCTGCAGCATGCCGTCCTCGGCATAGCCAAGGATGAACGGCGAAGCCATCAGCCAGAGGCCGAGCCCGATCTCTCCCACCTCTTCCCAGCGTTGCAATGCGACATATTCGAGCTGCGCCAGACCGAACACCAGCATGCCAACCACGAAGGTGTTGAGGATCATGGTGCTGCGTTCAGCGTCCATGACGTCATGGCTGGAGAACGGAAACCACGGCGACACCACGATCAGCACGCCGAGCAGCATGCCGAACCAGTCTTCCCACGTGCGATGTTTGGTAAAAAAGTTGAAGCCGGACATTGTAAACCTCCCCTTGAAACAAGAGGCATACGTCGGCGGCCGCGATCACAGCATTTCCGATATCGAGCCAGACCAGGCCGCCACCGCGGCGTATGTCGTCCCAAGGACGTAGGCACCCTGCCCCCTGTTGCAAGGCCCGCCGCCAAGAGATTGCGGGTCCCCCGGCATCAATCGCCGCCGGTTTGCATCGCCCGGTGCATGTCCCTAAATGACAGGGAGAATCACCCGGGAATCCCTGCATGGCCGCCGTTCGCGACAACAAGGCTCAAAACCGCTTCGAACTGGATGTCGAGGGCACCGTGGCGTTTGCGAATTATCGCATCACGCCTTCGGCGATCATCATTACCCATACCGAGACACCTCACGCGCTGCGCGGCCGCGGCATCGCTTCCGAACTGATCCGGGGTGCGCTCGAACTGATCCGCGCCGACGGACGCAAGGTCATCGCCGGCTGCGGTTTCGTCGTGGACTATCTTCGCAGGAACCCGGAGTTTGCCGATCTGACGGCGTAACGCGGGCGCCCGAAGGACAAGCTCACGTGATCCGGATCGACATATCCGGCAGGCCTTCGATCTTGCACAGGAGCACATCGCCCTTCACGACCGGCCCGACATTCTCCGGCGTGCCTGAATAGATGATGTCGCCCGCCTTGAGTTCGAACGCTTCCGAAAGCTTGGCGATCTGTTCGGCCACGCTCCAGATCATGTTCTGCAGGTTGGAGTTCTGCTTCACCGTGCCGTTCACCGCCAGCGAGATCGCCCCCTTGGTGAAATGCCCGGTCTTGCCTGCCGGGTGGATAGGCCCGAGCACGGCGGAGCGGTCAAAACTCTTGCCGATCTCCCATGGCTTCTTCTCGTCGCCCATCGCCCGCTGCAGATCGCGCCGTGTCATGTCGAGGCCGAGCGTGTAGCCATAGACGTGATCGAGCGCCTGCTCCGGCGAGATGTTGGTGCCGCCCGATTTCAGCGCCGCCACCAGCTCGACCTCGTAGTGATAGTTCTTGGTCAGCGAGGGATAGGGATGATCGGCGACGGTGCCGATCGCGACATTCTGGATCGCGTCCGTCGGCTTCTGGAAGAAGAACGGCGGCTCGCGGTTGGGGTCCGAACCCATTTCACGGGCATGGGCCGCGTAGTTCCTCCCGATGCAATAGATCCGCCGCACCGGAAACACGTCGCTCTCGCCCACGATCGGGATGGTCGTCGTGCCGACCGGGAAGATCGATTTGGGTCCGGCCTGCGCATCGGCCGTGCCGCCCTGCACCGCGGTGCCCGCCAGCGCCAGCGCACCGGTTGCCAGAACGGTCCTGCGATCGACATTGCTCATTGGGTTCCTCCGAAATCATGTGTCTTCTTGTCTGGCGCCGTGTCTACCGCCTTTTCAGGCCGAAGGGGATAGGGTTTGCGCGTTGTTGCGTTGCAGGGTGAGGCGCACTGCCACACAAAAAAGCAGGCCCGCATCGCTGCGGGCCTTCGGACGTGAAAGCAGTTGATGTCAGTGCTTGATGTCGGGCGGCAGCTTGCCGCCATTGGCGGCGAGCTTGGTCATGACCTGCTTGTGCAGCCAGATGTTCATGCTCGCGGAATCATTGGTGTCGCCGGTATAGCCGAGCTCCTTCGCGAGTTCCTTGCGCGCGCCGAGGCTGGAATCGATGTCGAGCGCCTTCATCAGGTCGACGATCGAGGTGCGCCACGCCAGCTTCTCGCCCTTGTCCGCAACCGCCTTGTCCAGGATCGGCGCGACGTCGACGGTCGCGGCAGCCGGCGCCGCAGCGGCCCCGCCGCCCGATGACGTCGAAGATGTGCCCCCTGCGCTTCCCGCCGCCGCGCCACCGCCTGCCGGTGCAGCATCCGCCTTGCTGCCGAAGATCGCGCTCATGATTTTTCCGAAAATGCTCATCATTCACTCCCAATAACTTGAGAAGGGGTTTGAGTGCTGGACTGTTTGAAGCGCAGCACCGGGGCAGGATCGCCAGCAAGTGTAGCCAGCCGCACGAAACTTGCCAATGGAACATTCACCGAAGCGTGAGTGCGTTTGCCGCTGTTTGGGAGTACCCTGTTCGTACAGTTCGCGACATGGCCAGTTCCGCTATCCTGTCTTCGCGTCTGGCCCGATCGTGATCGTTTTATGAAAGGCCGCATTCTGCGTCTTTCTGCAGGCGTGAAGTGTGGCCGCGAGGGAGACAGCGACCATGGCCACCTATCACGGCAATGTCACATCGATGGCGCAGGGCGGACCTACCGCCGATGCGCCGGTCATTCGCAAAATCGGCCTGTCAGAACTTCATCGGGCGCTGCAACGCGGCTGGGAAGATTTCAAGGCCGTACCAACGCATGCCATCATCCTGTGCATCATCTATCCCGTGCTCGGACTGATGCTGGCGCGCGCCGTGCATGGCTATTCCGTCATACCGCTGCTGTTTCCGCTGGCCGCAGGATTCGCCCTGATCGGCCCGTTTGCCGCGCTCGGCCTCTACGAGATGAGCCGGCGCCGCGAGCGTGGCGAAGAGGCAACTGCCTGGGATGCGATCGAGGTGGTGCGCTCGCCGTCATTCGGAGGGATGCTCGGGCTGGGTGTGCTGCTGCTGGCGCTGTTCGTGACCTGGGTGGCCACCGCGCAGGCGCTCTATATCGCCGCGTTCGGCTATGAGGGCGCCAGCGGCATTTCCGACTTCGCGACACGCGTGCTGACCACGTCGCAGGGCTGGTGGCTGATCATCGTTGGATGCGGCGTCGGCTTCCTGTTCGCACTCGTCGCGCTTTGCATCAGCGTGGTGTCCTTCCCGCTGATGCTCGACCGCCATGCGACCGCCGGTGAAGCGATGGTCACTTCGCTCCGCGCAGTGGCTCGCAATCCTGTACCGATGGCAGCCTGGGGCCTGATCGTCGCGTTGCTGCTGGCCGCGGGAACGCTGCCGTTCTTCCTCGGCCTTGCCGTCGTCATCCCCCTGCTCGGCCATGCCACCTGGCATCTCTACCGGGAAACGATCGAGCCGGAACTCAATCCGCAGCCGCTGCCGCCCCGCGCCCACCGCGAGCGCAAGCCCGCCGCCGATTTCCCGGCCAATCTGTTCCCGTGGCGGCAGAAGGATAGCGCGTAGTCACATGGAACCCTGACTGCCCAAGCCGCCGGTCGTATCCCGACCGGCGGCTTGTCCGTTCACTGCATGCAAACAATGAATTGAGCAAGTTCGAGGGAATGCCATTGGGGGCTACGGCATAAGCCTTGTTTTGGCCGCTGTTGCTTCGAACATACGGCGATCGGGTGAACACCAATGTCGGCACCTATCGATCGTGGAGTGAACGGCACGATGATCTCTCGCCTATCCCTGCACGCTCTGACTCTGGGAGTCCTGTTGCTGGCCTCGGCGGCGCCTGCGCTCGCAGCGCCCTGCGGCACGGGACCGTTCGAAAATTGGCTGGACGATTTCAAGAAGGAAGCTGCCGCCAAGGGCATCTCGACGTCCGCCATCCAGACCGGCCTCTCCGGCGTCACGCTCGACAAGAGCGTCCTGGCCCGCGATCAATCGCAAAAGGTATTCAGCCAGAGTTTTGAGGAATTCTCGGGCCGCATGGTGCCGCCGCGGATGACGCGCGCCTCCAATATGCTCAAGCAATACGGTTCGGTGCTCAGCCGCATCGAACAGACCTATGGCGTGCCAGGAGAGGTGCTGGTGGCGATCTGGGGTCTGGAAACCGATTTCGGCGTCAACATCGGAAAATTCCCGACGCTGCGCGCGCTGGCAACGCTCGCCTATGACTGCCGCCGCGCCGATATGTTCAAGGCGGAGTTGATGGACGCGCTGCGCATCGTCGAGCGCGGCGATATCGCGCCACAGGATCTGCGCGGTGCATGGGCCGGCGAGATCGGCCAGACCCAGTTCATGCCGTCGTCCTACGTCAAATTCGCGGTCGATTTCGACGGTAACGGCCGCCGCGATCTGCTGCGCAGCCCGCCCGACGTGCTTGCTTCAACCGCCAACTTCCTCGCCAATCACGGCTGGCAGCGCGGCAAGGAATGGGATCCCGGCAGCGCCAATTTCGCTGCCATCAAGGAATGGAACAAGAGCGACGTCTACGCCAGGACGATCGCCCATTTCGCCACGCAGCTTTCGAAAGCCCCCTAAGGCCACAACGCAAACAGGCTGCAATGCAAAGGGCCGGCCACTGCGACCGGCCCTCTGCCAGATGTCACTTCGCGCTGCCTGCCTGCATCGCCTTGCTCGGATGCATCGCGCAGGCGCCGGCCTTGCCGTTCAACAGTGCGGCCTCATGCGAAATCACGCTTTTTCATTACAGCCGTGTTAGGAAGAAGCGCCGCGACACCACGGATTGGCGCACGCTCGCTTCCATAGGCTGCGAAGCGCGATCGGCGCATCCCGTCATACCGTTCGCGGCTAACCGCCGCTGAACCATCAACCGAGATGCCTGGGCCAAGCACCGCTTGTATCGACGCGTGAGCCCGGCGCCTTTCGGTTCCCGTCTGCCTACTCGGAAATCCAACTACCGTTTCGTCTTAAATAATGAATATAAATTCATTTTCCGATCATTCAGCACATGCGATTCGTGCATAAGATAGTTCCAATATGTCGGCCTTTTCTGGACATTTTATACCGGTCGGGGCCCCTAGCCTGCCTGGCTGAACCCCAGCATCAAAGTTCACCAAAGTTAACTCGACTGTCACGGTAAGGCAATAATTTTACGACAGTATTTCAACTTCAACGATGTCGCGAAGTCGTCACTTGTTGCCCGATCGAACGGCGCAGTCAAAAGGTTAAGCAGCCCTTATCACCGCCATGCATTCTTGGCTTAGCTGCATCGCAACATAGGAACTTCTGCACTGCAAAATCTGAGCTATATTCATTCCAACGATGAAGCCGCCATCAAAGCCTGAATCGTAATTGCAAGGAGACTACCATGTTACTCTCGCTCATCCGCATGATCCAGGCATTCCGGGATTATCAGCGCAATGTCAGCGAACTGTCCCAGCTCAGCGATCGCGAACTCGCCGACATCGGCCTCGATCGTGCCGACATTCCGCGCGTTGCTGCCGGAACCTTTACGAGCTGAACCTACCAGCCGCCTGAACAACGGATAGCGCCCGCCCTGCTGCGGGCGTTGTCGTTTCAGCATTGATTTTGAGGCGTTTTCCTCACGCGAGCCGGGATCCACCTCGCTTGAAAACGCCATGGTGCGCTTGGCACCAAAACGCGCTACACGCTGCGCGCATGATTTCCTCATCTTCCCAAAGTGACTCCGTCCATGTGATCGGCGGCGGCCTTGCCGGCTCGGAAGCCGCCTGGCAGGTCGCCAATGCGGGCGTTCGCGTCGTCCTGCACGAAATGCGCCCGCTCCGGATGACCGAGGCCCATCGCACCGAGGGGCTCGCCGAGCTCGTCTGCTCCAACTCCTTCCGCTCCGACGATGCCGCCAACAACGCCGTCGGCCTGCTGCACGCCGAAATGCGCCGGCTGGGGTCGCTGATCATGCGCTCCGCCGATGCCAACCAGGTGCCCGCCGGCGGGGCGCTGGCGGTCGACCGCGACGGGTTTTCGGCGGCCGTCACCAGGGCGCTCGGCGAGCATCCCCTGATCGAAATCGACCGGCGCGAGATCGCCGGCCTGCCGCCGGCCGAATGGGGCAATGTGATCGTTGCGACCGGCCCCCTCACCTCGGCGCCGCTGGCGGATGCCATCCGCGCGCTGACGGACGAGAGCGCGCTCGCCTTCTTCGATGCGATTGCGCCGATCGTCCACAAGGATTCCATCGACATGTCGGTGGCGTGGTTTCAGTCGCGCTACGACAAGGTCGGGCCCGGCGGCACCGGCGCCGACTACATCAACTGCCCGATGACGAAGGAGCAGTATGACGCCTTCGTTGCCGCGCTCTTGGCCGGCGAGAAGGTCGATTTCAAGGAGTGGGAGACCAATACCCCCTATTTCGACGGCTGCCTGCCGGTCGAGGTGATGGCCGAGCGCGGCCACGAGACGCTGCGGCACGGACCGATGAAGCCGGTCGGGCTGACCAATGCGCACAACCCTGCTGTCAAGCCCTACGCCATCGTCCAGCTGCGGCAGGACAACAAGCTCGGCACGCTCTACAACATCGTCGGCTTCCAGACCAAGCTGAATTACGGCGCGCAGCAGCGCGTCTTCCGCACCATTCCGGGCCTCGAGAACGCCGAGTTCGCCCGGCTCGGCGGCCTGCATCGCAACACCTTCCTGAACTCGCCAAAACTTCTGGATGGCCAGCTACGGTTGCGCGCGCAGCCGCGGCTGCGCTTTGCCGGGCAGATGACCGGCTGCGAGGGTTATGTGGAATCCGCCAGCATCGGCCTGATCGCCGGTCTCTACGCCGCGGCGAATGCGCGGGCGCAGTCGCTCGAGCCGCCGCCCGCGACCACCGCTCTGGGCTCGCTGCTCGGCCACATCACCGGCGGCCATATCGAGACGTCAGAGGCCGGAACGCGCTCGTTCCAGCCGATGAACGTCAATTTCGGCCTGTTCCCGCCGCTTGCCAGCGTCCCGACCAAGAAGGCCGACGGCACGCGGCTGCGCGGCAACGAGAAGACCGTTGCCAAGAAGCAGGCGCTCAGCGCGCGCGCGCTTTCGGATCTCGATCGCTGGATCGCGGATCATCTGCGCGTCGCGGCGGCGGCGTAATCCCATGGGTTTGCCGAAAGACGACGCCGCGATTCTGGCGGCGCGCTGGACCGAAGGCGTGCTGCTGAAGCGCGACGTGTTCTCGACCGTCGAGCGCGGCCGCTTCCGCGCGGATGATAGCGAGGTCGATGCGGTGCTGCGCCGGCTCGATCAGGTGCCGGTCTGGTCCTATCCGCTCGCACGCCATCTGTTTGCCCGCGAACGTCACGCGCTGACGCTGGCGCGCGATCTCGACGCCGGCCCCAAACTGCTGTGGGCCGGACGAAAGGCGCTGGTGCGCGGCTTCGTCGATGGCGTCGCGCTGCATCTGGCAAAGCCGCACGGCGACCTCGCCTATTTCCGCTCCGCCAAGGCAGCGCTTCGCAGGCTGCACCGCGCCGGCATCTGCCACAACGATCTCGCCAAGGAGCAGAACTGGCTGGTCGGCCGCGACGGGCACGCCTATGTGACCGACTTTCAACTGGCGGTCTGCTTCAAGAGCAGGAGCCGGCTGTTCCGGATCGCGGCCTATGAGGACCTGCGGCATCTGTTGAAGCACAAGCGCAGCTATGCGCCGGCGGCGCTGACGCCGATGGAACGCAAGATCCTGGCACGCAAATCCTTCGTTGCCAGCCTCTGGCTGAAGACCGGCAAGAAGGTCTATCAGGCCATCACCCGCGGCCTGTTCAACTTCACCGATCGCGAAGGTGGCGGCCGCCGCCTCGTCAACGACGCGCCTGTTCTGCTCGAGGTGATCAGGAAGAATCCCGAGGTGCGCGATACCGCGATCGTGGCTTTTGCCGATCGCCGAACCGGGGTTGGCCTGTACGCCTTCGTCGAGGCTGACAACGTCGCGCTGGAAAAGCAGCTCCGCAACGAGCTCTCATCGACCAGGGGGGTCCGCCCGCCTGAGCATATCCAGGTCGTCCACGCCCTGCCGCGCGACGCCGCCGGCAAGCCGCGCACCGAGATCCTGCAGCTCGTCGCGATGAACCAGCTCGACCTGATCGAACCGCTGCTCACGAGCGACGCCGATCGTGCCTTCATGAAGGACATTCTGGAGAGCCGCAAGAATCTCCGGGATCGGTTCAATTTCGAAAGCAGCGAATTGAATTCGCGGTAGGTCTTCCACCGTCATTGCGGCTTCTACCCGCCGAACTCCCGCGTCCGCGATGCGCGCCACAGCGTCCACAAGATCCGCAGGCGCGACGCCGCGTGCGGAACGAATGGATCGAAGTCCGCGCGCGACATGCGCTTCAGATCGCGGTAGGTCATCGCCAGCGGCAGGAAGAACGGCCGCACCTGTGGCGGCACATGCGTGAGCAGTTCGAAGGCCGTGCGCAGATGGTTGCGGGCCTCCCCGGCCAGTTGGTCGATCGCGGCGCGCGCCTGCGGCGTCTGCTTGCCTGAATAGACCTGCTCGACCCCGCTGCCGTGCTGCTGCAGCAATTGCAGCGGCAGGAACAACTGGCGCCGTGCGGCGTCCAGCGGCAACGCGGCGATCACCTGCGCAATGCCCTGGGCGAGGCCGGCATGGCGGGCGAGATGGTCGATCGCGGCCGTGGGTGGCGTTGCGATCCGTGAGCCGAGCAAGAACAGCGCCACTGATGTGTCGGTGGCATAACCTTCCAATGCCGCCATCGACGGCATCGGATCGTTGTAGAGGTCGAACTGATGCTCCTCGATCAACCGCGACAGCGTCGCCACCGGCAGGCGGAATTCGCCGATGGTCTGCGACAATTCGGCCGCGACCGGATTGCCCTCGACGCCGCCATGTCCGGCGCCATCAAGCATGTCGGTCCACCATTGCAGCCGCATCTCACCGGGCAGCGGCTGGCTGACCTGATCGCGCACCCGCGAGATCTCGACGTTGAAGGCATAGACCGACAGCAGCGCGCGACGCTGCGCCGCCGGCAGGAACAGCGTCGAGGCATAGCGGACAAAGTCATGGCTGCGCACCAGATCGGCGCAGAACGCGGCGGCATCCTTCGTCGCCGCGCCGGTCATGGCACCGCGATCAAAGCCGCCGCAACGCGCCGGCGCTCGCCCAGCATGATGTTGTAGGTGCGGATCGCAGGCCCGGTCTGCATCGCATCGAGCACCACGCGGACAGCGCGCAACGCCTCGCGAAGCTGCCGCGGCGGCACCCAGACTTCGGTGCCGGTGCCGACGATCAGCGTATCGATGGCGTTGGCCGCCTTGAACACCTGCGCCAGGGAATATTCGTCGATCTCGACCGGCTTCGCCACCGGCCAGGCCCAGATGCCGTCAGGCAGGCACAGCAGCGAGCCGCGGTGCGACATGTCGGCGAAGGCGAAGCCGCCCTTGCCGTAGGCTTCGATCGGCGCCGACCTCGGAAGATGCGGGGCGTCCGAGGAGCTGGCCATGATGAATTACTTCTTCGCAGGCGTATCCGGCGCGTCGCGGTGCTCGCCGACGCCAAGATAGATCAGGATCGGCGCGGCGATGAAGATCGAGGTGTAGGTGCCGACCAGCACCACGCCGAACATCATCACCGCCGTGAAGCTGTGGATCGCGTGGCCGCCGAACAAAAGCAGCGCGAGCAACGCCAGCGTCACCGTGACGTGGGTGATGATCGAGCGCGAAAGCGTCGAATTGATGGATTCGTTCAGAAGCTGCGGCATCGGCATCTTCTTGTAGCGCCGCAGCATTTCCCGGATGCGGTCATAGATCACGACCGTATCGTTCAGCGAGTAGCCGAGAATGGTCAAAAGCGCCGCGATGCTGGTGAGATCGAAATCGACCTGCGAGATCGACATGAAGCCGATCGTCAACACGATGTCGTGGACGTTGGCGATCATGGCGCCGAG
>NZ_DAINNI010000066.1:0-25464 GCF_036735945.1 Bradyrhizobium sp.
TACGCCGCCTTCTGTCCGGCGCGGTCGCCGTCGAAGCAGAGGATCGGCTCGTCCGCCATCCGCCACAGCAGCGCGAGCTGGTTTTCGGTCAGCGCGGTGCCGAGCGGCGCCACCGCGCCGGCAAAACCCGTGGTGACCATGGCGATGACGTCGACATAGCCTTCCACCACGATAAGCGGCGAGCCGTTATGCGCGGCCTGTCGCGCGGTGGCGAGGTTGTAGAGATTGTCGCCCTTGTGGAAGAGCGGCGTTTCCGGCGAGTTCAGATACTTGGCGGCAACGTCCTTTTCCAGCGCGCGGCCGCCGAAGGCGATGACGCGGCCACGGGCATCGGTGATCGGAAACATCACGCGGTCGCGGAAGCGGTCGTAAGGCACCGGGATGTCGTCGCCGCCGACGAGCAGTCCGGCTTCCACCATGTCCTCGGTCGAAACGCCCTGTGCGCCGAGATGCTCCTTCAGCGCAAAGCGATCGGGCGAGGCATAGCCCAGGCGAAACTGCAATTGCGTCGCCGGCGTGATCGCGCGGTCGGCGAGATAGCCGCGCGCCTTGGCGCCGTTGCGCGAGGCCAGCGTGTCGGCAAAGAATTTTGCCGCCAGTTCCATCACGTCGTGCAGCGTCTTGCGCCGCTGCTCGTGCCGCGCGGCGTCGGGGCTCGCCGCCGGCAGCGGCAGGCCGGCCATCGACGCCAGCCGCTCGACCGCCTCCGGAAACGAGACGCCCTCCGTTTCCATGACGAAGTCGAAGATGTTGCCGTGCTTGCCGGTCGAGAAGTCGTGGTAAAATTGCTTCTGGTCGTTGACCGTGAACGACGGCGTCTTCTCCTGCTGGAACGGCGACAGTCCCTTGAATTCCCTCCCCGCCCGCTTCAGCTTGACGCGGCGGCCCACGACTTCCGAGACCGGAAGCCGGGCACGCAGTTCTTCGAGGAATTGGGGCGTGAAGCGCATGTATCCGTTTTGATTCGCGAGGCGATTGCCAACCGAGCATGGATATAGGGTCGGGCCGTTGAAAGGCGAAATCAGCCGGATTTCTTGCCGCTATTCACAGGATGGCAGGCGGTAATGTCTCTCTTTTGTCATGGCCGCCCACATAAAAAGGTGTAGCGGCCCGTTGGCTGCGCGGACAACTTGAATCCCTGTGGGTTCCACGCTTCCATGCCCCTCATGTTTACGGTTTTCCGGGGTGGCAGGAGCGGGGCGTGGCGGGTTACGCGGCTTGCGTCGGTGAAGGGCGCATCGCTTGCGCAGACGCCGTCGCTGTCGGTCGTGCATTCGCTGTCGATCGCGCTGCCGATATTGCCTTCGCTGACCTCCTGGCGGCTGGCCGGCGTCACGAGCCACCTGCGCTATACCGAGCGCACCGAGAAGACCGAGCTCGATGCCCGGCCCGCCGCGATCGGCCGGCCTGAGGCGACGTGCGCCGCGCTGATCCCGATCAAGAAATCGGCGGCGTGGTGGGCTCTGACGCAGGAAGAGCGGCGCGGGATTTTCGAGGACAAGTCGCACCACATCGAAAACAGCCTGAAATACCTGCCGGCGATTGCTCGCCAGCTCTATCATTCCCGCGATCTCGGCGAGCCCTTCGACTTCCTGACCTGGTTCGAGTTCGAACCCGCACAGGCAGACGCGTTCGAAGAGCTGGTCCGTACGCTGCGCGCCGGCGAGGAATGGAAATATGTCGAGCGCGAGGTGGACATCCGGCTGGAGCGCGAGCGGCTGACGCCCGACGAATAGCTGGTTCTCGTCATGCCCGGGCGTGACTCGGGCATTGAAAGTCATCCCTCCAGAAATTTTCCGGATGCGATCTGCGGCAGGCCGGTGACGGGCCAGTTATAGACATAGGTCCACGCCTCGCCCGCCGTGCCGTCCTCCCGCGTCACGCCGAGCATGCGGCGGATGTACTCGGTCGGCTCCGGAAAACCGGCGCCGCAGGCCTCATACATGTCGAACTCGTCCAGCAGCGCATCGCGCTCGCGCAGGCGATAGAGTTCGCCGTGCACGATCCCGGCCGGATCGCCCGACAGCACCAGGCCCGGATAATGCTTGATGAGATAGAGCCGGCCGCGGTAGGTGGCCGCGCCGAGAAAATCCGCGCTGCGCGACAGCAGTTGCGCCATCGGGTGCTCGAAGCCGCGCATCAGCGTGCCGTAGACGAACAGTTGGTCTGAGATCATTCCGTCTCTATGTCATTGCGAGCGCAGTGACGCAATGACGGAGAAAACCGTCAGGCTGCAACCACCTCGTCGCTGATCACGAGAAACTTCACCAGATCCATCCGCCCGAAACTCGTGGTGAGCGCGACGTCGGCGGCATCGCGGCCGGTGCCCATCAGGATGCGGCCGATGCGGGGGACATTGTGGCGGGCGTCGAAGGTGTGCCACTGGCCGGACAGATAGACCTGGAACCAGCCCGAAAAATCCATCGGCGCGGGATCGCGGGGCACGCCGATATCGCCGAGATAGCCGGTGCAGTAGCGCGCCGGGATATTCATGCAGCGGCAGAAGGTCAGCGCCAGATGGGCAAAGTCGCGGCAGACGCCGGCGCGCTGCTCGTAGACATCGTGCGCGGACTTCATGTGATGGGCGTGCTGGTAACCGAAGGTGACGTGATTGTGGACGAAATCGACGATCGCCTGCACGCGCGTCCAGCCTGGCGGCGTATTTGAAAACAGCGACCAGGCGATGTCGGTGAGCTTGTCGGTCTCGCAATAGCGGCTCGGCATCAGATAGAGCAGGACATCGTCGGGCAACTGGTCGATCGGCACCTGCTGCGCTGATGGCACCACTGCATCAGGCAGGCCGGAATCGCGCACCAGCGCATCGCCGCGCAGCGTCACGCCACCGGCGGGCGCGACGAGGCGGCCGCAGACATTGCCAAAACCGTCGCGATAGAAGCCGATCGGCACGTTGGGCTCCGCCACGATGCGCTCGGTGCCGACGATGTCGGCAAAGCGCGACGGATGGATCGAGAGCATGATCACCATCGGCGTGGGCTGCACGGCGGCGTAGGAAATCTCGAAGCCAACCTTGATTTCCATCGCTCAAACCTCCGCCACTTGCAAAGCTTCGGCATTCTCCTCGCCGATCGCGACGACGCTGATGTCGATTTCCATCCCCGCGAATGCGTCCGGCGAACCGAGATAGGTGCCGTGCAGCGGGATCGCCTGGCGCGGATCGCGCGCCACCGCAACGCGGATGAGATCGCGCGTGCCGACGATGTCGTTGGTCGGATCGAACTCAATCCACCCCGCGCTCGGCAGATAGACCTGCACCCATGCATGGGTGGAGCCGCCGCCGACATAGCCATGCGCGCCGTCGCCGGGAATGACGATGTAACCGGAAACGAATCGCGCGGCGATGCCGAGCCGGCGCAGCGCCTCGATCATGAACAGCGCAAAGTCGCGGCAGGTGCCCGAGCCGGTCTGCAACGTGTCGAGCGGATGCTGGGTACCCTGCTCATGGCGCTTGCGGTAGGTGAAGGCCTTACGGATGCCATGGGTCATGCCGCTCAGGATGTTGAAGGTCGGCGTCGGCGCCTCGGCGTCGAGAAACTGCCGCGCCCACGCCGACAATTCCCCGTTGGGGTCGCCATATTGCGGCGTGACGTATTGCAGAAGGTCGGAGTATTCCTCGTCGTCATAGCGGAACGGGTAGAAATAGGCGGGATTGTCCGGCGTCAGCGCAAACTCTTCCGCCGGATTGTGTTCGACCGTCGCCGTCGCGGTGAACGACAATTCCTCGGCGCGCTCGTCGAAGGTCGCGATCGCAACGCTGTTGCCGAACACGTCGTGGATCCAGCGCAACTGCATCGGCTTCGGCTCGATCTCGAGCTGGCTTGTGCATATCTGCAAATCATGGCCCGGCAACGGACGCAGCATGATGCGGTGTTCGCCGAAGGCGACCGGCCGTGTATAGCGATAAACGGTCTTGTGATGGATCGTTAGGAGCGGCATCGTCAAATAATCATCGATTCTGGTACGCATGATCCAGTCCGAACCCTGCCCAATTCCAAATCCATCTGCCGCTTGAATAGGCAATGTTTCCAAGGAAATACCGTTGAACGACGCCGGCAGCACAGCACTACTCCTCAGCGCGGAAGATGTTCCCCCGGTCCAGGAATTCAACGTCGAGGGGCGCTCGCCGTATCTCCTGACCTGCGACCATTACGGACGGCTGATCCCGCGCATGCTCGGCGATCTCGGCCTGCCCGAGAGCGAACTCAAGCGCCACATCGGCTGGGACATCGGGATTGCCGGCGTCGCGGAGGCGCTTTCAAGGCATCTCGACGCCCATCTGATCGTGCAGCGCTATTCGCGGCTCGTCATTGACTGCAACCGCCCGCCCCATGTCGCAAGCTCGATCCCGCGCATCAGCGAGGCGACGACCATACCGGGCAATGAGGGGCTCTCCCGCGAGGCCGCCGCGATCCGCCGCGCGCAGATCTTCGATCCCTACCACCGGCGCATCGACGAGATCATCGACCACCGCCGCGACGCCGGCGGGCCTACAGTGCTGGTGTCGCTGCACAGCTTCACGCCGGTTTACGCGGGCATCGCGCGGCCGTGGCACATCGGCACGCTCTATCACCGCGACACCCATCTGCCGCCGCTGCTGCTGAAACTGCTGCGCGCCGAGGGCGATCTCGTGGTCGGCGACAACGAGCCCTATGCGGTCAGCGACGAGACCGACTACACCATCCCCGTGCACGGCGAGGCGCGCGGCCTGATGAACACCGGCATCGAAATCCGCCAGGACCTGATCTCAGATCCCGTCGGCGAGAAGGCCTGGGCGGAACGGCTGGCGCGGCTCCTCGGCGAAATCGAAGTGACGCTGCGGGCGCAGGGGCTGGTTTGACAATTGCCTGGTTGCGTGTGCCCGCCGCGTTCCGCGGAAGCGACGCGTTCGTTATGAAATGCTTCACACATCTTCATCACACCTTTGGGATGCATTCAAAACAAGTTGCGATTGTAACTGGTGCGAAGAGCGCGCAGACTAAATCGCGTCGCATCAGCGACCTTACAGAAGGGTAGGCAGACAGGCACCATCTACAAACAGGAGTATTGAGATGTTGCATCATATCAGAGCCACCAACTCTCAGACCCGCATGCGCGGTGCATCGCCTCTCGTCATCGCTGCATTGACCACTTTGGCCGCAGGCCAGGCCCCCGCCCAGACAGGCGAAACCAAAACCATCGAACGCCGGTCGGCGCCAATGGCCGATCAAGCCGTACCAAAATATAATTCACGTGAGCAGCGGTTGCAGGCGAAGCCGCTGGACTGGAACTCGACGATCGGCAAGCCCAATGCGCCGGCACAAACCCAAGATGATACTGCACGGCAGGCACCGTCCGGTACCGCAAAAGGCGGTACGGCAGATCCGAAAGCCGATGCCGACGCCCGCCGTCAGTTTCCGAAGGAATGGCAGCCCGCACCGAAATCCGGCAAGCGCAGCTTCCTGGACTTGTTACCTTCGGAGCAAAGCCATATCCAATTGACCGGCTCGCCCGACGTCTTCACCCAGTATGGCGACGCTCCGGTGAGCACGGCAGGGGACAAGGCAATTGGCAAGCTCTTTACCAATGCCGGAACGTGCAGCGCATCCGTGATCAGCGGCAATAACGTTATCGTCACTGCGGCGCACTGCTGCTGGAATCGTAGCACCAACGACTGGATCGGCGGCTGGTCGTTCGCACCGGCATACAACAGCGGCGCCACGCCTTACGGTACTTTCCCCTGGGTCAGCGCCACCGTGCTCAACAGCTGGATCAACAACGGCGATGTCGCCTCGGATGTCTGCACCATCAAATTAGGCAACAACAGCGCGGGCAGGCCGGTGACCTATTACACCGGCTGGCTCGGCCGGTCGTGGAATTTCGGCAGCATTCAGGATCACCACGCGATCGGCTATCCGGGTAATCTCGGCAACGGTCAAGTCATGCAGGCCTGCACGTCGGAGAGTTTCAGCCCGGCAAGCAATTGCGGCGGAAACGGTGTACTGAACACCGGCTGTTCAATGACATTCGGGTCGAGCGGCGGACCCTGGGTCCGCGACTACCGTACCAACAACTGGGTCAATTCGGTGGTGCACGGCTATGACAGCCAGAGTTGCACGGGCACGTTCGGCCAGACATTCAATGGCGCGCGCTTCACCTCGAGCAATATCGTCCCGGTGTGCAATGCTGCCGGCTGCTGACCGAATTCCGGCTCAAGAACGACCGTCCTTGGGAACAAGGCGACGCTGAAGCAGGCGCCGCGCGGCCATCTGCGGATCAGCGTCGGATCGACCCGGGCCAAAAGACTGTAGGCGAAATTCGTGCGAGAGAAGTATCAGTCTCCCTTGGCACCTTGGACTAACGAATCCATTGCCCCATCTGCAGGCATGTCAGCAGGCTGACGTAACTTGGCGTGCCGCCGATGCTCTCCTGCGGGACGCAGCCAGCCTTGCCGGCGGCAGGCAACTTGGACCATTGGCTGGTGAGCTGTTGTCGCGCCCTGTTCTCATCGTTCACGCAGGATTTCATGGACTGGTCAACAGACAGGCCAGTCGCGGCGGCTACGTCGAGTTTGCAGCTACGGGCGATATCGAATGACGGCACCCGATCGGCTACCCCGACAACGAGCTGCGAACTCAACGCGATCATGGAAATTGAGAGCGGCATGTTGCACTCCTGTTTATCTCGGCACCCGACCGGACCGTTCGATGGTTCTCCGACGACAACCTGTACAGCGAGTCCGCTCGAATTTGACGTCCTCATTGACACGCGCAATGCGCGTCCGAAACGACCGGTACTGCAGCAATGCGCCGTCATGTACGCTCCGGTCCGTTGATATAGATCAAGATAGCCTCGACCAATCAACTCCTTGCTGGTCCACCTCAGACCGCGTCCGTCCAGCTTTCCGAGAATGCCAACGCCGATGTCGAGAAAGGCCGCCCCTCGCGCTCGCGCGGCCAGGATTTCCCCTTGGCCTCAACACCGTTGCGGACGAGGCGCGTGCCGAGCGCCGGTATCAATACGGTGCATACGCCATAGCGCCGGTTGGGGAGCTGGTTCGGCTGCGAGTGGATCAGCAGCGGCTCACCGATATCGAACCAGGTGAGCGAGATGTCTTCGCCGTAAGCCTTGACGGACTCGGTCCAGAAGTAGCGGGGGTCTCCGGCCCTGGAAAACGTCGCCTCCGCGCAGGGGATCGTCGTGTCGGAAAGTTCGGCGTTGAGCATGCCTTGTACAGTCGTCTGCAGCCAGCGCGCCATCGCGATGTTGTCGGAATAGATGCGCCAGCGCCCTTCCGTCAGTTCGCTCTTCAGGTAGAGGACGTGGCCGGGCCCAGCCGGCGAAAAGATAATCCGCCAGTAGCTCGCATCTGTCGAGTTCGGATCGCCGTCCTTCAGGCTCAAGCGGATAAACGGGTTCTCGCCTGTGAGGATCGTCTTGTTGGGATCGGCAATGCTCATCTGATCGGTCTCCGCTCAACCTTTCGGGGGATTGTATCGGTTTACACCAGCGCACTGCCAGGGTCCACGTGTGGACGTTGGCTGTGGGGGCACCCGGCGACATCGCGCGTCTTCGACGACAAAGAGCGCGCTCCACTCGGCCTTCGTGACCCGCTTCAGGGCGTCAGCGGCAACGCCTTCAGTTCCTTCCGAGCTGTGCCAAAAGTGCCAAGCTGATAGACCGATGCGCCAGTCGCCGAGAACGCGAAAGCGTCGAAAGGCTCCGCCAACATCCTGTTCAAATAAGTTTCCGTTGCAACGCCGATCGTCACATGCGGATTGAAACGCTTGCCCGCCGCTATCGTAACGAAGTTGGATACATACTCGATCAGGGACTTTTGAATGTCGCGTCCGCCATCTTCGCTGAAGAACGCCGCCGTGGTCCCGGTCTTCACGGTGTAGGGCTTAACGGCCTTGATGAGTTCATCTTGCAGCCGATGCAGGTCTTTGGTCGGCTCGACTACGATCCCCGCGAGGCCGACCGGCGGAGACGGGATGTAGTAATATTTGAAGGCCTTCAGCGTCCATGTCGTAGGCTTTTCCTTGGCCAGAACCGCATTCGCCGCGGCAAATACCTTATCGAGGTCGGCCGTGCGCACGAATTGCTGCAACATGGTGACGTGCGGATGATGCGTGCCATCCAGAGTAAAGCCCTTCGGGAAGGACTGGAGCAGACGAGCGTTGGCGTCCTTCGCGTGCTGAAGCATCGTCGCGTCGGGTTCGAGCGCGATGTCGATCGCCGTCACGGGATTTTGTTGCGCGACGGCCCCTTGGGCGAAGCCGAACACCAGGGCCAAGCCGAGGCCAATGGCAGCAAAGACTGGCGCGCGTGGACGACCAGGGTAATCCAGAGCGGCAGGAGTGCTTGAGACGGCAGTCTTCATCGCTTTGCTCCCTGAATGTTTAGGAAAAGGCTTTGCCGCGCACCAGGTGGATCTCCGTCATCAAGGCGGGCCTCAGGAAGGTGGAAGCGGCAGTCGGCAACACCCAGCCGCCATGTGCGCTTTGGCCCAAGCGGCGACATGGACGCAGCAACACGATCACCGGCGCTCATGCCGAGACCGCTGATGTCAGGGACTGCCGATCTCGAAGGCCAGCAGAACGTTGCCGGGCAGTCCGCCCCATTGCGCGTAGCCGGAATTGACGTACAGCATGCCATCGACGACGATCGGCCCGGGTCCGTCCATGGCACCGCCATTTGCAGGGATGCCGTTGACCGTTGTATATTCGCGCGCGGTGTCGATTTCCCAAAGCAGCCGCGCATCATCAGTCGCATAGGCGCGCAAGTAGCCGCTGACCCCGCCCGAGAAGACGACCCCGGGAATAAGGGTGACCGCTGCGGAGAGGGCGGGGCTGCACTGGCTGCGCTCTCCGCACCCAACCGGCGCCACCTGCATCGCGATTTTTCCGGTCGCAAGATCCAAAGCGAACAGGCCTCCGCCCTCGTTCGGATTGAGACGCCGCGTGCCGTCGCGAAGAAACCGCACATCCGAATTCGCAACGTAGACCCGGTCCTGGTCCGCGGCCGAGCCCCACTCGGACCCTCCCAAAGGGCCCCCCTTCCCGATCCGCGTCTGCCACAGGATCTTGCCCTCCTGGTCAGGATCCAGCGCATGGACCACGCCGGATTTCTGGCCGATCACCAGCACGCGTTGTCCGTTGTGCAAACTCACCAGGATAGGCGATTGGCCAAAATCGTGGTCGGGACCGCGGTCTTCCGGGCAGTTGGTCTGGTCGGCGCCGAAACAGGCGACGACGAAGCTGTCCTTGGGGGTCGCCTGCTGATGCCAAAGCATCCGGCCGGTCGCAAGGTCGAACGCCAGGATGGCATCGCTGGTGTCAGTTGCCGGGTCGGAATAGCTGTTCGATGTCGCGACATAGAGCGCCTGGCGCTGAACGTCGATCGTCGGTGCGGACCAGACCGACGCGCCGGCCGGACCGAAGAGCTGGGTTCCGACAGCGTTCGACTTTGTGGGATGCGGCGCCTCCGGGATGGTGTAGGCCTTCCAGATCTGCGCGCCGGTCTCCATCTTCAGCGCGACCACGCTGCCGCGAAACGTACAGCATTGGTAGGTAGGACGGGACCCCGTGACCTCCTCGATCGACGAAATCCCGACATAGACCACGCCGGAATTGACGGTGGGTGCTCCGGTGACCCGGGCCGCCGGATGATCGTCGACCTTGATCTTCCAGATCAGCGAGCCGGTACTCGCATTGACGGCGTAGACGTTGGCGCGCACATCGCCAAAGAAGATGGCAAACTGATCGTTATCCAGCGCAGCAAAACTGATGGCGGTCCGGACCGGCGCTTCGGTCGGAAACGTCCATCTGACGCATCCGCTTCTTGCGTCAAGGGCACGCACCTTGCTGTCGCCGCCACCAACAAACACCAAGCCGCCGACGACGGTCGGCTGAGCGTTGGCGTTGGTCGTGCCGGGAAATCCGAACGCCCATTTCAGACGCAACCGCGGGACCTGGTCCGGGGCCATGCCGGCCATCGCGGCCGATTGAAACCGGCTGTTGTTGAGATCCGCGCCCCAGCCGTTCCACCGCGGCCCGTCGATCGTACTCGGAAAGCCGGCCTGGTTTTGCACGCATTGCCCATCCTTGTCGGCCGCAGCAGGCGGGCCTTCCGCGACCTTTCCGGTGACGAACGAGGCAATCGCCGTCCGTTCGTCATTGGTCAGCCCTTGGGCGAAGGATGCCATCGTGCCCGTGGTGATCGCGCGGAGAGCCTCATCGAACGACTTTGACTTCAGCGCCGCGCGGCTCGGCGCACGAATATCCATGTTGCTGCTGTCGTGACACTGGGCGCAGCGCTGGGCATAGCTGGCCGCACCGGTCTGCTGCGCTGCCGCCGGGAAACAAAGCCAGATCAACAGGACGATGGTCGCGGCGCTTGTTTTCATCGTCGTTCACCGGCACGGGTTTTCGATGAATGGGCCTGTGGCAGCGTAGCACAACCCGGCTGGTTAACAACGCGCCTGATTCAGCAAAAGGTGAAACTGCCGCACGCTCGCCGCTGAACAAACTCATCGCCGCCGGCGTATTCCATCAGGTTGCTCCCTCCTACTTAGTCGTGGCGATGTCAGCCATGCACCGCGGCGTAATATGCGACGGCCCAGATCGCCGCGGCGGCGATCCATAGCACCCACACGAAGGCCGCGCGCGGCTCGAGGGTAGCTTGCGACGGATTGTCGGGATTGACCCAGACCTTCACGCTGGCGCCGTTCTGGTAGCCGGTCGTCGATTTCCTCACCAGCCAGCTCGAGGTCGATGCCACGCTGCTCGCGAGCGTGGCGTGCGTGTTGGTGTAGGTGAGATTGTTGTATGTGTAGGTATAGGACACCCGCCGCTGATACATGGTCTGGCCGCGCGTGTGTCCGTCCGTCGGCGCGGCGCGGTACTGCTCGATATCGGCGAGCTTGATCGTACCGGTTACAACGGGCCATTTACGCGCCAGCGAGGCTTGGCGCTGCAGGACCAACGCGAACAGCGCAATCACAGTGCCGAACGCGGCGAAGGCGACGGCGGCCGCCGGATTGCCGGAGGATGGAATCTGCGTCGAGACAACTTCGGTGATCCTGTGCAGGCCGATCGCCGAGCCGAACACGATCGTGAGCACGATAATTGTACCGATGCCGAGGCAGCCCCACAGGCCCTTGGGCAGGTCGCGCTCCAGCACCGCCTGGCCCGGATGCCGCGGGTTGTAGTAGACCGTGACGATGGTGCCGACCGGATATTTTGCGATGGTCTCGGCAACCTGGAAATTGCCGCGGTCCTCGCCGATGCCGACGCGGTTGTTGCGGAGTTTCTTGCCGGCGACGGAATATTCGTAAATGACGTTGGCAAAGTTGCGCGGCTCGATCCGGAAGCCGCCCGCGCGGTCGCTATCGATGATCTTGACGTCGCGCACCTCGCCGGACGACACCACTACCTTGCCGGCGGTGGACGGCCAGTCGCGCGCGGCGCGCACCTCCAGCGTCTTGTAGACGGCCGCGCCGAGCAGCAACAGCAGCGGGCCGAGCAGGATCAGATAGGCGAACCACGGCAGGTCAGGCAGCACGGCTATTCCCCCGAAAGGCGGCTGGCGATTAGACGCGCGGCCGTCTCGCCGGGTTCAACGCGCGCGGCCTCAGCGCGCCCGCGTCAGCGCCAGCCAGATGCCGCCGCCGATCATGAAGCCGCCGGAGACGCGCGACACCAGCCGCGTCCGCTGCTTGGAGAAGAACCGCCGCGCCCGGCCGGCGAGCACCGCGTAGATCGCGTCCGTCGTCGCCGCGATCACCATGAAGGTGACGCCGAGCAGCGCCACCTGCGGCAGATGCGGCTTCTGCATGTCCATGAACTGCGGGATGAACGCGCCGAAGAACACCAGTATCTTCGGGTTCGACAGCAGCACCACAAAGCCCTGCAGGAAAAAGCCGCCGCGCGGCGGCGGTGGCGGTTCGTCACCGCTGACGCCCTCGACCGGCTCGCGGATCAGCTTGATGCCGACCCAGATCAGGTAGGCGGCGCCGGCAAAGCGCACCCAGTCGAACCAGTAGCCCATGGTCGCCATCAGCGAAGTCAGGCCGACCGCGACGGTGCAGATCACGATCGCAAGCCCGGTCTGCGCGCCCGCGCAATTGATCAGCGCGGCGCGGGTGCCGTGCCGCAGGCCGTTGGCAATGAGAAGCGTCACGACCGGACCGGGCAACAGCGCCAGCGCAACGCAGGCGGCGACGAAGGCGAGATAGACCTGAAGGGACATGAGGGAAACTCGGCGTGGGAGAGAGAGATGGGAATATTATGCAGCGTGAGGGATGAAGATGGAAGCGGAGCCTCCGGATTCACGATTTGCCTCTGCCCCTCTCCCCGTCGGCACTCCACCCATTCCTCTCTTGACATGCAACCATTTGGTTGCCTATTATCCGCCGTCATGGATGAAGTCTTCAAAGCGCTGGCGGACACGTCACGGCGCGCGCTGCTGGACCGGCTTCACGCCAGAAACGGACAGACGCTAAACGAACTCTGCGACGGCCTCGCGATGACGCGGCAGGCCGTCACCAAGCACCTTGGCATTCTCGAATCGGCAAGCCTCGTCTCCACGCTCCGGCATGGCCGCGAGAAGCTGCACTACATCAATCCGGTGCCGATCCATCAGATCGGCGAACGCTGGATCAGGAAATTCGAGCGCGGCAGGCTCGTCGCGCTCAGCGAGTTGAAACGGCAGTTGGAGAAGCGTGATGAGTAAGGGTAGCGGAATTGACGTCAAGAACTTCAAGCCGGCGATCGTCTACACGATCTATATCGCCGCCACGCCAGAACAGGTCTGGAAGGCGCTGACGACGGCCGAGTTCAGCCGCAATTATTTTTCCGGCTTTGCGATCGAGGCCGACCTCAGGGTCGGCGGCGCCTTCGTCGCCCGCGCACCCGATGGCTCCGAGCATATCTCCGGCGAGGTGATCGAATGCGATCCGAACAAGCGGTTGACGGTGACCTGGAACGTGAACTGGCCGGCACTGGTGGAGAAGCTCGGACCGACGCTCGTCAGCTACGAGATCGAGGAGGCCGGCGACGTCGTCAGGCTGACGATGCTGCAATCGCACGACCGCGACATCAGCGACGACATCCTGTCCGGCGGCCGCGCCGGCTGGCCCGCGATCCTGTCGAGCCTGAAGAGCCTTTTGGAAACCGGCCACGCGCTGGCGATCAAGATGCAGCCGCCGGAACGGATGCTGGCGGCGCTGAAGAAGATGGGAATCGGGGTGCCGATGTAGCGGCGTCCGTTTTTCGGGCATCCCGGCGGCCGTAGTGGCAAATGCCGGGCGTGCCATGATCGGCGACTCGTGGTATGTTCCAGCTATGACCAAGCAGAAAAGCGGCCCAACGAAAGGTGCGAAGTCCGACCGGTTCGTGCTCGGAAGCGACCGTTTTGCCAAGATCAGCGAAGTCGAGGGCATCAAGCTCACGCCGGCCATGAAAAGGCGCGCCAGCGATGCGCGGAGCAAAGGCCTCACGGCCGAGGAGCGCCGCCGGACCATAATCAGCAGCCATCGAAAGGGCTGACCGAACGCATGTACGATGCGATCGAAGACCCCTATACCTACAAGAACTCAACCGTGCTGATGAACAAGCTCGACCTGCGTGATCAGGCCGAGCTTGACGCTTTTGAAGCCGAAATTTCCAGCGCCCGGGCAGAAGAACCGCTGCCGGACGGAACGATGGACTTCGAACACTACAAAGCGATCCATCATCACCTGTTTCAGGATGTGTATCACTGGGCGGGACCAGTTCGTACGGTCAGAATTGCGAAGGGTGGCAATCCGTTCTGCTTTCCCGAACATATCGAAGGGCAAGCGCGCAGGCTGTTCGACGACTTACGCGCAAACGGACTGCCTCCGGAATCTCGATGCGCAGACATTCACGGATCGAGCGGCGCATTTTCTGGCAGAGCTGAATGCCATCCATGCCTTTCGCGAAGGAAATGGTCGGTCACAGCTCAGCTTTTTCGCCCTGCTTGCCGACCATGCCGGTTACCCGCTCAAAATCGAGAAGCTCAATCCCGACGAAATGCTGGCAGCCATGATCGCCAGCTTCGATGGCGATGAACGCCGGCTGGCGGATGTAATCCGCAGCCTCATTACATGACCTCGCCTCGATCACCGGCCGTACGGATGCGCGCCAAGCTGATGGAACGTTCGCTAGCCGCCCGCCGCGAGTGGACACCGCGTGTGGACTTGGGCCCGCCCAGGGGATATTCCAGCATCAGTAGATAAGCCGGCTCCCCGCACGCTGCGAACGCCGGCTTGTCGCGCCAAGAACCGCTGATGCGAGCGCGGAACCACGCACCGATGAGCCTGCGCACCCGGCTACTGATCCTGGTTATCGCCGCGATGCTGGTGCCGGCCGTGCTGGTGGGACTGCGCTTCGTGCAGAACCGCACCAGCGACATCGACGCCGCGCTGGCCAGCCTGTCGGCCAGCGCCAACGACATCCTGGCCGATCTCGACGAGAAAATTCAGGGCACGGCCCAGCTTCATTACGGCCTCGCCCGCGCCCGCGATCTCGACACGCGCGACAAGGCGGCGTGTTCCGACTTTCTGTCCGCCGTGCGCGAGGAATACACCCGCTTCACCGGCATATTGACCATCAATCCCGATGGCAGCCTGTTCTGCGACTCGCTGCGAACCGACCGGACGCTGGATCTGAGAGACCGTACCTATTTCCAGCAGGCACTGAGAGCACACGGCATCGTCACGATCGAGCCGGTGTTCGGCCGGTTGACGGGAATCTCCGTGCTGCAGATCGCCTATCCCGTGCGTTCCGAAGGCGGCGAACTCAAATTCATTCTGCTCGCCTCGTTCAACCTGAAGAAATTCGCCGAGGACCATAGCAAACGCCTGTCGGATGACAGCGAGATTCTGCTGCTCGACAGGAAAGGCGTGGTTCTCGTCGCGCCCGACGGCAAGGGCTGGACCGAGCCGACCGGCGCATTGATTGCCGGCTCGGAACTGTTCAAGTTTGCGGCCTCCCCGAACCGCGAGCCGTTCCATGAAGTGACCGGGCACGACGGCAACGCGCACGTCTGGGCTGTCGCGCGCTCGCCCACGGTACGCGACGCCGGACTTTACATCATGGTCGGGCGGCCCAAGGCCAGCCTGGTGGCCGCGGCCAACCGCCGGCTTTACGAGGACCTCGCGATCCTCGCGGTGGCTTCGCTGCTGCTGCTGGCGGGCGTATGGCTTCTCGCGACCATGAGCATCGGCCGTCAGGTCGGACGTCTGGCGGCGATGGCGACCAAGCTCGG
Organism: Bradyrhizobium sp.; assembly: GCF_036735945.1. Classification (GTDB taxonomy): domain Bacteria; phylum Pseudomonadota; class Alphaproteobacteria; order Rhizobiales; family Xanthobacteraceae; genus Bradyrhizobium. The sequence goes on from NZ_DAINNI010000066.1 coordinate 15,286, forward strand.
GCTTGGCGACCTCGGCGCGCGGATTGCCCCGCCCCATCCGACCGGCGAACTCGGCGGGCTGATGACGCTGCTCAACCGCACCGCGGAATCGCTGCAGCATCAGCGCACCGCCATCGACGAACTCAACCAGAAGCTTACCCAATCGCAGAAGATGGAGGCGATGGGGCAACTCACCGGCGGCGTGGCGCATGATTTCAACAATCTCCTGACCGTGATCCTCGGCAATGCCGAGCACCTTGCCGAACGGCTGGCCCCTCACAAGGAGCTCAGCACCATCGCGGAGAGCATCGCGACCGCCGCCGAGCGCGGAGCGGATCTCACGCGCAGCCTGCTCGCGTTTGCCCGCAAGCAGCCATTGATGCCGAAGGACATCGACATCGGTGAGAGGATCGTCGGCATGGAACCGTTGCTGCGCCGGACGCTCGGCGAGCATATCGAATGCGAATTCCACCTCGATCAGGGGCTGTGGCAAGCCAGCGTCGATCCGGGACAACTGACCTCGGCATTGCTCAACCTCGTGCTCAATGCGCGCGACGCCATGCCGACAGGCGGCAAGCTGACGGTCGAGGTAAAGAACACGACGCTTGGTGAAGGCGATGTCGACGTCAGCGGCGAGGCGCGCCCCGGCGAATACGTCATGGTCGCCGTATCGGATACCGGAACCGGCATGACCGCCGAGGTCGCGAGCCGCGCCTTCGAGCCGTTCTTCACCACCAAGGACGTGGGAAAAGGCACCGGCCTTGGCCTCAGCATGGTCTATGGATTCGCCAGGCAATCCGGCGGATCGATGCAGATGCGATCCGAGCCGGGGCATGGCACGGCGATCAGGCTGTTCTTCCCTTGCGTGAGCACGCCGCAGACGGGCGCGGCACCATCCGCCGCGCCGCCGATGACCCCGACCGGCAGCGAAACCATTCTCGTGGTCGAGGACGACGACATGGTGCGCGCCTATGTCGAAGGCGAGTTGAAGGCGCTCGGCTATCGCGTCATCGTCACGCGCAACGCCCCCGCGGCGCTCGACGTGTTGCGGGGACCTGAGAACATCCAGCTCCTGTTCACGGATGTGGTGATGCCCGGCGGCATGTTCGGCACCGAACTCGCCGACGAAGCCGCGCGCCTGCGGCCGGGGCTGAAGATCCTGCTGACGTCAGGCCATACCGAACATCCCGTCGACGCGCCTGGCGGTGTGGTGCCGATCCTCAGCAAGCCCTACCGCCGGCAGGATCTGGCATCGATGCTGCGTTCGGCCTTGAACGCGGATTGAGCCGCCTATTCCTTCACCGGGGCGATGATGCGCCGGTAGAGATGCCAGGTGGCGTGGCCGAGCACCGGCAGCGTCACGACGAGGCCGAGGAAGTAAGGCACCGCCGACACCGCGAGCAGGACCACGATCAGCGCCGCCCAGCCGATCATCGGCAACGGGCTCGTCACCACCGCGCGGACGCTCGTGATCATCGCGGTGACGAAATCGACGTCGCGGTCGAGCAACAGCGGAAACGACACGACCGTGAGCGAGAACAGGATCAGCGACAGCGCGGCGCCGACGGCATTGCCGATCGCGAGAAACAGCAGCCCCTCATTGGTCGTCAGCACGACGGTGATGAACTCGCGCAGGCTGGAAAACGAGGCATTGAGGCCGAGCAGCAGCGCGATCAGCAGGCGCACCTGGTACATCCAGATCACGAACACGAACAGCGTGACGAAGGCCATCCAGCCGATCTCGCTGCGCGTCCGCACGGTGGCCCAGATCGCGCCGACCGAAATCAACTGTCCCGCCTCGCGGCGACGGCTGACCTCGTAGAGCCCGATCGCGACGAACGGGCCGATCAACGCAAAGCCGGCGGCGAGCGGATAGGCCAGATAGACCATGCCGAAGGCGGTCAGGCAGAGCACGATCGCGATGCCGCCGGCGGCATAGAAGGCGCCGAAGGCGAGCCCGAACAGCGGCACGGCCTGGAAATCCCGCAAGCCCTGCCCCAGCGCCTCCGCGATGTCAGCCGCCGCAATGCGCCGCACCACCGGATCGGCCTTGCCGGACACCGATGCCATGGGATACCTCCGTTCGAGTTGGAGAGCATTGAGGCCGGCGGCGTGGAAGACGTGTTGATCTCGGTCAACATTTGAGCGGTGACGATCTCCCTTGCCGTCGTCCCTGCGAAGGCAGTGCGAACGCAGGGACGACATCACGTTCTACCCCAGCACCCGCAACTCGCGGCGCAATACCTTTCCCGTCGCCGTCATCGGCAGCGTCTCGGCGAACTGCACGAAGCGCGGATACTCATGCGCGGCGAGCTGCACCTTGACGAATTCCTGGATCTCGCGCGCCAGTTCGTCGCTCGCGGCAAAGCCGGGGCGCAGCACGATCCAGGCCTTGATGGACTCGGTGCGGATCGGATCGGGAATGCCGACCACCGCCGACATCGCCACCGCCGGATGCTTCATCAGCGTATGCTCGATCTCGGCCGGCCCGACGCGGTAGCCCGCCGTGGTGATGACATCGTCCTCGCGGCTGACGTACCAGAAATAGCCGTCCGCATCCTGCACGCCGAGATCGCCGGTCAAAAGGAATTCGCCGGCATATTTCTTCGCGGTCGCTTTCGGATTCTTCCAGTACTCGATCATGGTGCAGGGGCACGGCTGGCGCACGCCGATGATGCCGCGCTCACCCCGCGGCAATTCCTCGCCTCTGTCGTTGACGACGCGAACGTCGAAGCCGGGGGTCGCCTTGCCCATCGCGCCGGGGCGGATCGGAAACAGGTTCGAATTGCTGCCGACCACGAGATTGCATTCGGTCTGGCCGAACACTTCATGCGCGTCGATCCCGAAGGTCTCGCGGACCCAGCCGTGCAATTCGCCGCCGAGCGACTCGCCGCCGGTGAAGATGCTGCGCAGTTTCAACCCGGGATTCTTCACGTCCGCCTGCCGCATCAGCTTCAGCGCGGTCGGCGGCAGGAAGACGTTGCGGATGCCCAATTCGGCCATCATCGTCATCGCCGCCTGCGGCTCGAATTTGCGGGCGCGATGCCCGACCATCGGGATGCCGTGATACCAGAACGCAAGCAGGCAGTTGATCAGCCCGCCGATCCAGGCCCAGTCCGCCGGCGTCCACATCAGGTCGCCGGGCCTGGGCAGGAAATTGTGGCACATCTCGACATTCGGCAAATGGCCGAGCACGACGCGGTGCGCATGCAGCGCGCCTTTCGGGTTTCCCGTGGTGCCTGATGTGTAGATGATCAGCGCCGGATCGTCGCATGAGGTATCGACGGTCGAAAAATCCGGCGAGGCCGCCTCGATTTCCGACCAGAATGATTTTGCCCCGGCCGGCGCCGTGTCGCCGATCACGTAGATATTCTTCAGCGCCGGAAGCCGGTCGCGGATCTTCCTGAGCTTCTCCCAGCCGCTTTCATCGGTGACGACGGCCTTGGCTTCGGAATTCGACAGGCGGAATTCCAGCGCGTCCTCGCCGAACAGCGCAAACAGCGGGATCGAGATCATCGCCGAGCGGAACGCCGCAAAATGCGCGATCGGCAGTTCCAGCGATTGCGACAGAAACACCGCGACGCGGTCGCCGCGCACCAGGCCATCGGCGTTCAGCACATTGGCAAAGCGGCGCGAGGCCTCCGCGACCTCGTCGAACGAGGTGCGCGTGGTGGCCCCGCTCTCGTCGACATAGATCAGCGCCAGACGGCCGGAGCCGTCGGCATACCGGTCGCAGCATGCGGTGGCGATGTTGAAGCGCGCAGGGATATCCCAGCGAAAATTGCGGTACAGCTCGTCGTAGGTTGCGGCTTCGGTCAGCATCGGCCCTGGTCGTCCTCGTCTTCTCGTCATGGCCGGACTTGTTCCGGCCATCCACGTTCTTGTTTGCTTGGCCGAGAGTTTAAAGACGTGGATGCCCGGGACAAGCCCGGGCATGACGAAGGAGAGAGATTTTGTAGCCGCGCCCGGCGCGCCTAACCTAGAACGACGGTTCCGCCTCCATCGCAAGCTCGGCCTCGAGGCTTGCGACGTCGCGATAGATCGAGGCGACGGCGAGCACGCGTCCCTTCTGCTTGTACCGGAGCAGGCAATCCCTGCCGGCGATATCGCCGTCAACGGTAATTTCGTCCCATTTCTCGGCGTGACCGACATAGTTGATCGGCACGTCGTAGTGCTGGCTCCAGAAGAACGGCACGGCGTCGAAGCGTTGCCGCTGCCCGAGCATGTTTCGCGCCGCGGTCTGGCCCTGACGCTCGGCCACCACCCAATGCTCGACGCGGATTTTTTCGCCGGAATGCGGATCGGGCCAGCGCGCGATATCGCCTGCGGCGTAGACGCCGGAGACGCTGGTTTCCAGATAGATATCGACAATGACGCCGCGATCGATCGCAAGCCCCGCCTTCTCGGCCAGGCCAAGACGGGGGCGTACGCCGACGCCGACCACGACGATATCGGCCTCGATCACGCCACCACTCTTGAGCGTCGCGCGCTTGCCGTCGATGGCGGTTACGGTGTCGCCGAGATGAAAGATGACGCCGTGCTCTTCATGCAAGGCACGGACGAAGTCGCCCATCTCGGGGCCGAGCACGCGCTCCATCGGCCGCTGCTCGAGGCCTACGACGTGAACCTCGATATTTCGGGCACGCAGCGATGCTGCGGCCTCCAGCCCGATGAAGCTGGCGCCGATCACGACCGCGCGCCGCGCGCCCTCGGCCAGCGCGATGATGGCGCGGGAATCGGCCAGCGAGCGCAGCACGTGGACGTGGGGCTGATCCATGCCAGGGGTCGGCAGGCGCACCGGCTCCGCGCCGGTCGCCAGCAGCAAGCGATCGTAAGGGATGGTCTCGCCGCCCGATGTCAGGACATGGCGCGCCCTGGTGTCGATCGAGGTGACCTCGGTGTTGAGGCGGAGGTCGATCTTCGCCTCAGCGTAGAAATCATCCGGCCGCAACGGCAGCCAATCCTCCGGCGCGCTGCCGGCGAGATAATCCTTTGAGAGATTCGGCCGGTCCACCGGCGCCGCGGCATCGTTGCTCAACATGACGATGCTGCCGCGATAGTCCTGACGCCGCAGCATCTCGGCGGCGGCAAAGCCCGCCGCGCCGCCGCCGACGATCACGATTCGGGCGGGCATGTCGGCAACCGGCTGCGGCTTGATCCGCGGCCCGGGCTGTTCGAGCTTCTCACGAACGAAGACGCGGTCACCTTGCAGTTCGACCTTCCAGACCGCGACCGGAGCGAGCGCGGGCGCCCGGGTGGCTTCGCCGGTGCGCAAATCAAAACAGGCATGATGCCAGGGGCAACGAATGCTCTCGCCGGTCACGAGGCCTTCGGCGAGGGGCCCATGATAGTGGCTGCAATGCGCGCCGATCGCAAAAATCTCCGATCCCGAACGCACCAGCAGGACTTCATCCTCGCCGACGTGACCGGGCAGCGTCTGGCCGGTGAGTTCGGACAGGTTGATGCCCTTTGACAGGTCGGGACCGGCGGGTGGCGCTTGCTGATCGGCCATAGCTTCCTCCGATGTTCTTCGCGGCTCTTGCTACGCTAGGTCGCCATTCCCAGAAATTCCTGACGGGTCAAGGCATTGTTGCGAAAGCAGCCGAGCATGCGGCTGGTGACGAGATCGGTGTCCGGCTTGTGCACGCCGCGCGTCGTCATGCAGTGGTGCGACGCCTTGATAATGACGCCGACGCCCTGCGGTTCCAGAACATCATTGATGGTATTGGCGATCTGCGCGGTCATTTTCTCCTGAATCTGCAGGCGCCTGGCATAGACGTCGACGACCCGCGCCAGCTTGCTGATGCCGACCACGCGGCCGTTTGGAATGTAGGCCACCCAGGCCTGGCCGACGATCGGCGCCATATGGTGCTCGCAATGGCTCTCGAAGCGGATGCCGCGCAGCACGATCATCTCGTCATAGCCTTCGATCTCCTCGAAGGTCTTTCTCAGGATTTCGACGGGGTCCTGACCATAGCCAGCGAAGAACTCCTCGAACGCACGCGTCACCCGCGCCGGCGTCTCGCGCAGGCCGTCACGGTCAGGATTTTCGCCGGTCCAACGGATGATGGTGCGTACGGCCTGTTCGACCTCGGCCCGGCCAGGCTTTTGGCTATCGGACAGTGACGCTCTTGCGCGATCCAGCGCATGTACGTTCGGATTCATCGAGATGCCTTTCCACGACGTATGGCCGTAACGGGAATGAACCCGTTGGATGCGGCATCCGTGGAAAGGTTCCCGAGGAAACAGGGAGCGTGCACGTGGACCGAACTCTTCATGACGGCTCGGGCATCTCGCAAAGGAACGGCTAACCACGTTGCGACGGCTGGATATGCGAGGCATGGAAGTGTCAACCAATGATGGATTTCTTACCCTCATATCAACCCAGGGGGAAACTACCGTGACTGGAATGACAAAGCCTCGCTCTTGGTTTGTGTCGGTTGCTTTGTGGATCATTCTCGTCACTGTTTTCTTCGTTTGGTTTGTATTCATCAACGCACCAGGCGGTGGTTCGCCACCCTGACCTCGGTGTTAAGGCGGAGGTCGATCTTCGCCTCGGCGTAGAAATCATCCGGCCGCAACGGCAGCCAATCCTCCGGCGCGCTGCCGGCGAGATAATCCTTTGAGAGATTCGGCCGGTCCACCGGCGCCGCGGCATCGTTGCTCAACATGACGATGCTGCCGCGATAGTCCTGACGCCGCAGCATCTCGGCGGCGGCAAAGCCCGCCGCGCCGCCGCCGCCGATCACGATTCGGCCGGGCATGTCGACAGGCGGCTGCGCGTCGATCCGCGGCCTGGGCTGTTCACGCTTCTCAAGAACGAAAACACGGTCGCCTGCAGTTCGACCTTCCAGATCGCAACCGGCGCAAGCGCCGGCGCCCGGGTGGCCTCGCCGGTGCGCAAATCGAAGCAGGCGTGATGCCAGGGACAGCGAATGCTCTCGCCCGTCACGAGGCCTTCGGCGAGGGGCCCATGATAATGGCTGCAATATGCGCCGATCGCAAAAATCTCCGATCCCGAACGCACCAGCAGGACTTCTTCGTCGCCGACATGGCCGAGCAACGTCTGGCCGATGAATTCGGACAGGCCTACGCCCTTTGACAGATCGGGACCGGCGGGAGGCGATTGCTGATCGGCCATCTCTTCCTCCGAAGTGGGACGCCTTGATAATGACGCCGACGCCCCGCGGTTCCACAACGTCATGATGACGCTTGATGTCCGCCCCGGTTGCGCCCGGAAGCAGACATGCCGAGACATCCGCTACGGGCCAATTCGGGGTGGCGGTTCGGACCTTGTCATATTCAAGCCACTTGAGGCCCGGTGATGGTTCCGTCACTATGCTTGGGACCTTCGGTAGACCCACCTATGTCCGACCTCTCGGCAAAAGTTACCGAAAAAGTTCCCGTCGCCTTCGATCTGACGAAGTGGGCGGGTGCGGTCACGCTCACAATTGCCGTCGCCATTGCGTATTTTATCGCTGCACGGCTCAGCCTCGAATTGCTAACCAAGCCAGAGGGGGTAGCGGTCTTTTGGCCTGCGGCAGGCGTGTCGGCGGGCGCCCTGATCGTCCTGGGCACCCGCGCGAGATGGCCGGTCATCTTCGGCACGGTGGCCGCTACCATTTTGGCGAACCTGCTTGGTGATCGAAATCTCTGGGGTGCCATCCTCTTCGGCTGTTGCAATGCTTTCGAGGCTGCGCTCACCGCCTGGCTGATCGATCGCTACCATGGTCCCGGCTTTTCGATGGCCAAGCCAAATAACGTGATGGCGCTCCTCGGAGCAGCAACCATTGGGACCGTCATATCGGGCATCGGCGGCGCCATTACATTCAAGTTCTTTCACAGCGCGACCACGCCGATATGGGTTACCTGGCAGCATTGGTTCGCATCTGACGCACTGGGCATCATAGTAGTTGCGCCGTTACTGATCGAGTTCGCCTCGGCAGCGCGGGACCGACCACCGATGGCCGAGCTTCTCGAGGGCGTTCTGACCGTCGCCATACTGGCTGTTGTGAGCGTACTTGCGATCTTTCTGCGCTCGGATCTCCTGGCTAACGTCGGACCCGTCGCGGTCCTTTTCGCACCGCTGCTTTGGCTCGCAGCGCGATGCCGGCCGGTTTTTGCCGCCGCTGCGACTTTCACTGTAAGTCTTTCAATCGTTTGGACAACGACCTTTGGCATAGGCTATTTTGGCAACCCCGCTCTTTCGATCGACGAGCGCATAGCTTCGGCGCAGGTCAGCATTCTGCTTGTGACCATCGGCGCATTGCTTCTGGCGGCGTTGTTTGCGGAAATCAGGGAAAAACGGAAGACCACGGAAGCAGCACTGCACGCCAGCGAAACCCGGCGCTATCTTATCGAGACCGAGAAACTGGCCGCGCTGGGACGCCTCGTCGCAGGCGTCGCACATGAACTCAACAGCCCTGTTGGCATCAGCTTGACGGTCGCCTCTACGCTTTCGCAGCGCTGCTCGAAGTTCGCCAGTCAGATATCGTCCGGTCCTGTGCGCCGTTCGTCCTTTTCCGAGTTCGTAGGCAGCAATCGCGACGCCGCCAACCAATTGGTTGCCAATCTGGAACGTGCTGGCGATCTGATTCAGGCGTTCAAGCAGGTTGCTGTCGATCGCAGTCTTGCAGATCGTCGCAACTTTGATCTCAGGGTTGCCACCGAGCAAATCGTAGCCAGCGTGCTTCCCGGTCTACCCAAGCCACGCAATCCCCTGGCGCTCGATATTCCCTCCGACGTCATCATGAACAGCTACCCTGGCGCATACGGGCAAGTGTTGACAAACCTGATCTTCAACGCCGTTACCCATGGCTTTGGTGACCAGGCCGGCGGCAACATGTTGCTCGAGGCAACTCGCGTCGGCAACCACGCCGTAGAAGTCGTTTTTTCCGACGACGGAGCCGGGATTTCCGAGGACGCCCAGCGCCATGTGTTTGATCCCTTCTTCACTACGCGCCGCGCGAAGGGCTGTACGGGGCTAGGTCTCTACATCGTCCATAACCTGGTGACCGTGCAACTGGGAGGCCGTATCGGGCTGGTCTCGGCGGAGGGAAAGGGTACTTCGATCAGTATGACGCTTCCACTGGTTGCCCCTGGAAACGACACACCGATGACGCCACGAGTGCCATGAATCTCGATCGATCGGTCGTTTCGCGAGCAGAAGCGAAGGACGAGGGTTCGGCGATTTGCCCGTTGTCGCGTTGAGCACGATTGGTCTGCTGCGCTCCCCGGAAGCGAACCCTCATCCGGCCATTCCTGAGCACATGCCTCGGCAAAACTATCCTGACAGCGCCGCCTTCACCAGGCCGCTCGCCTTGCCGAAATCCATCTGCCCGGCGAATTTCGCGCGCAGCACGCCGATCACCTTGCCCATGTCCTTCATGCCGGCGGCGCCGGTCTCGGCGATCGCGGCCGATATCGCCGCCTTCACCTCGTCGTCGGACATCTGCTTCGGCAGATAGGCGGAGATGATCGCGATTTCCTCGCGCTCCTGCGCGGCGAGTTCGGCGCGGCCGCCCTTGTCGTAGAGTTCGACCGATTCCTGGCGCTGCTTGATCATCTTCTGCAGCACGCCGAGCACGTCGGCATCGGACAGCGGCGGCTTGCCCTGCCCGCGCGCCTCGATGTCGGCATTCTTGAGGGTCGAGTTGACCATGCGCAGCGTGGAGAGCTTGCGCTCCTCCTTGGCCTTCATGGCCTCCTTGACCGCGTTGTTGATGTCGTCGCGCAGCATTGCTCGCCTCGCTGAAATGGTGCCGCCGGAAGGGCTTGGTCTATCGGAAGATGCCGCGTCTATATAGGGGGCCCGGCCGCCGCGCCACCGTCATCGGGGCAGTTGCCGAGCGACGGCGCGGGAACGGGCGGGCCGGGTACGAATTGGTGGACCGAAACGCCGGATTCCCGCGGATTCGGCCCAAATGGCGGGGATTGGCGGAACCGGCGGTCAAATATGCGGTAAACGCATGTGAATCACCCCGTTTTCTGGCCTTCCGGCTTTGACGCGCGGGGGCGCTTGCGACTATGAAGTGCGCTCATGACAACATCTGAAAACGCTTCAGCCTGGCCGGACCACAAACCGACCGCGCTCCTCGTGCTTGCCGACGGTACCGTGCTGGAGGGTTTTGGCCTCGGCGCGGAAGGCCACGCCGTCGGCGAGGTCTGCTTCAACACCGCGATGACCGGCTATGAGGAGAT
>NZ_DAINNI010000067.1:0-24994 GCF_036735945.1 Bradyrhizobium sp.
TTCGAAATAGGGCGAGATGTCGAAATCGCGCGGCATGTAGAGCGAGGAGTCGCGGATATGCAGGATCTCGCGCCGGGCCGTTCGTGAGGCGGCGCGGGTGATCTTGGGCAGGATCGGGTAGCGCACGGCGTCGAACGCCTGCGCGATCAGCGCCGAGCAGATCATCTTGGTGGGATCGCCGGAACCGAACGCGATCATGCGCCGACGCCAGCGCTGCGGTACCGGCAGCGGAACTAAAAAGCGCATCAGGTCGACGATGTTCTTGGTGTCGTAGCCGAAGCCGATGCGGTTGATGGCATAGCGGCACACCGTGGTGCGGTCCTCATAGGACAGGCCGATCGGGCGGCAGAGGCGGGTGTGATAGGGAAAATATTTCGATAGCGGCGCCGAGGTGACGCCTTCGCCGATATTGGCCTCGATCAGCACGTGCGGTTCGCCGTCGGGCTCGCTGGCGCCGTCGATCGGGCCGACATAGAGCGCGGCATGCGACCAGGTGGATTGCGTGAGATACTTGATGATGCCGGAAATGCGGTTGTTGCCTTCAACCAGCAGCACGTCGCCGGCGGCGATGACGCCGCGCAGATGCTCGGGATCGCTGGGCGTAAACGGCTCGTAGCCCGGCACTTCCTTTTGCAGGTAGCCGGCGATCAACTGACCGATCGTGTCGAGCATTACGCCCATGAAACTCCCCTGAACCGGCTTTTCTTCCGCTTTTTTTGTTTCCTTATCATGGTCGCAAGCCGTTTCAATTTAGTTCATGCGAAAGCGGGATCAATCATGATTGATTTACCATGAGTGTTGCTGCACGGCGTGAGATGCGGCACAGTTCGCGGGCTGTTCTCCGCTTGTTCAGGCCGTGGAAACCATGACATGACTTTGACCCGCCGCACTTTTCTGTCGGCGTCCGCGGGCCTTGCGATAACGCCGGTTTTTTCACGTCAATTTGCCGGCGCGGCGCCGTTGCCGCGCGAGGCTGACATCGTCGTGATCGGCGCGGGCGCCGCCGGCATTGCTGCGGCGCGGCGCGTCATGGCGGCGAATCGCAAGGTGATTGTGGTCGAAGCCACAAGCGAGATCGGCGGCCGCTGCCTGACCGACAGCTCGACCTTCGACGTGCCGTTCGATCGCGGCGCGCGCTGGATGCACAATCCCGAGACCAATCCGATGATCAGGCTCGCGCGCGCGGCGGGACTCGAGATCATCACCGCGCCCGCCGGCCAGAAGATCCGCATCGGCCGTCGCAACGCCCGCGCCGGCGAGACCGAGGAGTTCCTGGCGGCCGTGGTGCGCGCCAACCGCGCGATCGACGAGGCTGCGCGGCGGCTCGACGTCTCCTGCGCTTCCGTGCTGCCGAAGGATCTCGGCGACTGGGCGGGCACCGCGGAGTTCGTGCTCGGCGCCAGTTTCGCCGGCAAGGATCTCAAGGACCTCTCCGTCGGCGACAAGTCGCGCGCGCAGGACCGCAACACCGCGATCGGCTGTCGTCAGGGATTGGGCACGCTGATCGCAAAGCTCGGCGAGCAGGTGCCGCTGTCGCTGTCGACGCCGGCCAACCGCATCGTCTGGAGCAACCGCGATGTCAGCGTGGAAACACCGGCAGGCAAGATCGCAGCGCGCGCCGCCGTCGTCACCGTCTCGACCAACGTGCTGGCGGCAGGCAACATCAAGTTCGCGCCCGACATTCCGAAGCGCGCGCTGGAAGCGGCTTCCAGGCTGAGCCTCGGCAGCTACGACCGGATCGCGCTGCAGATGCCGGGCAATCCGCTCGGGCTTTCGCGCGACGACCTCATCATCGAGAAGAGCGATTCGATGAAGACCGGGCTGATATTCGCCAACATGGGCGGATCGGCGCTCTGCACGGTCGACGTCGGCGGCTCGTTCGGCCGCGATCTCTCCGCGCAGGGCGAGAAGGCGATGGTGGCGTTTGCGGTCGAATGGCTGACAAAACTGTTCGGCAGCGAGGCGGCCGCCGCCGTCAAGAAATCGAGCGCGACGCGCTGGAACGCGGCGCCGTTCGCGCTCGGCGCGATGTCGGCGGCTGGTCCCGGCGCGCAATCCTCGCGCAAGGTCCTGGGCGAACCATTCGGCTGCATCTATCTCGCCGGCGAAGCGACCCATGAAACGCTGTGGGGAACGATCGACGGCGCCTGGGACAGCGGCGAGCGGGCGGCGGAGGCGGCACTGCGGCGGATCGGCGCGCTGCGGGATGCTGAGCCGGAAGCGCGTCCGGCAAAGCAGCGGCGGCGCGGGGCGGGATCTCGGATCAACTGATGGCCCGCCCGAAAGCCCTGATCTCCTGGTCGAGCGGCAAGGACTCGGCCTACGCGCTGAATGAGATGATGCGCGCCGGCGAATTCGATATCATCGGCGCGCTGACCACGGTGACGGAGACGTTCGGTCGCGTCTCGATCCACGGCGTGCGGCAGGAAATATTGCAGGCGCAGTGCGAAGCTGCCGGCCTGCCGCAGCGGATCGTGCCGATTCCCTATCCCTGCCCGAACGAAATCTACGAGGCGCGGATGGGCGAGGCGGTTGCAAAGGCTGTCGCTGACGGCGTCACGCATATGATCTTCGGCGATCTCTTTCTCGCCGATATCCGCGCCTATCGCGAACAGAAGCTGGCCGGCACCGGCATCACGGCGGTGTTTCCCCTGTGGGAGCGGCCGACCGACGCATTGGCGCGGGCGATGATCGCCAGCGGGCTGGAAGCGGTTCTCGCGACGGTCGATCTGAAGAAGATGCCGGCGGAATTTGCAGGACGCAGATTCGATGCGGCGTTGCTGGCCGATCTGCCCGATGGCGTCGACGCTTGCGGCGAGAACGGCGAGTTTCATACCTGCGTGGTCGCGGGACCGATGTTTTCGCGGCGGCTGACGGTCGCGACAGGCGAACGCGTCGAGCGCGATGGCTATGCGTATTGCGATCTGGTGATGGAATAGCGCTTGCGCGCCGTCAGCGCAGCACGCCATCCAGCGCCGGCAGGCCGAAGATCACGGCGGCGGCGATCAGCGCGTAGCAGATCGCGCGGAACACCGTTTCGCTGGCCTTGCCGAACAGCGACGCGCCGAACCAGACGCCGACGCCGTAGACAGGACCGACCACCAGCGCGAACTTGATCGCATCCATCGTGATCAGGCCGGTCGCGGCATAGCTGACGGCGGAGAAGAAATCCGATGCGCCGAAAAACAATACGATATTGGCGCGGGCAATCACCGGAGGCAGCGGACGGCCGAGCCAGTAGGCGACGATCGGCGGGCCGCCGGTCTGCGCAAGGCCGCTGCAAAAGCCTGAGAGACCGCCGATGCCGACCGCGATCGACGGATGCTCCTTGCCGCGATAGCGCCAGCCCGAGAGCAGAAGCAGCAGCAGCGCGAACACGAAGGCGGAAATGATCCAGCGGGTCGTCACCGGCTCGAGGCGGCTGAGGAAGTAGGTGCCGATGGGTACGCCGACCAGCGCGCCCGCCACCATGACCGCGGTAGCCTTGCGGTCGGCCTTCTGCCACGCATTCGGCAGCAGCGGCGCGGCGGCGACGAAATCGACGAGCAGCAGCAGCGCGGCGACCAGCCGCGGATCGGCGATCGAGCTCGCCAGCGGCATGAAGATCAGCGCCGAGCCGAATCCGGAAAATCCGCGCGCGGTCCCCGAGACGAAGGCGACGGCGCCGATTGCAACCGCCGCGTTGAAACTGATGTCCGCCGGAACGAGCGGCGTCATCCCCGCAGCGTGCCGCCGGTCTTCTTCGTCACCTCGGCCACGATCTTCGCGGCGACCGCGTCGATCTCCTGGTCTGTCAGGGTTTTCTCGCGCGGCTGGATCGTCACCGCAATGGCGATCGACTTCTTGTCGGGGTCGATACCCTTGCCTTCATAGATGTCGAACACGGAGACGTCAGTGATCAGCTTCTTGTCGACGCCTTGCGCCGCGCGGACGATGTCGCCGGCTTTCACGCTGCGATCGACGATGAAGGCGAAGTCGCGCGACACCGGCTGGAACGCCGAGAGTTCGAGCAGCGGCCTGGCGCGGGTCGGCTTCTTCTTGGCATCGGGAATGCGGTCGAGGATCACCTCGAACGCGACAAGCGGGCCGTCGGCGCCGAGCGCCTCCAACGCGCGCGGATGCAGTTCGCCGAAATATCCCAGCACATTCTGCGGGCCGATCTGGATGGTGCCGGAGCGTCCCGGATGCAGCCAGCTCGCGCCACCGGGCACGATCTGCAGCGCCTGCATCGGCGCGCCCGCGGCCGCGAGCACCGCGAAGGCATCGGCCTTGGCGTCGAGCGCATCCGTCATGGCGGAGCCCGACCAGTGCCGGCCGATGCCCGTGGCGGACGCGTAGCCGTGGCGCACGCCCGCGGCGGCGACGAACTGGTCCCCGGGCCTGTCGCCCCGGAAGATCTGGCCGACCTCGAACAGCGCGACATCGGAGAAGCCGCGGTTGGCGTTGGCCTGCGCGGCGGCGACGAGACCAGGCAGCAGGCTCGGCCGCATGTCAGAGAGGTCGGAGGCGATCGGGTTGGCAAGCGCAAGCTCGCCCTTTCCGCCGCCGAACAGTTCGGCATGAGGCCTGGAGATGAACGACCAGGTCACGGCCTCGACCATGCCGCGCGCCGCCAGCGCGCGCTTGGCGCGGCGGGTGCGGTTCTGCATCGCGGTCAGCACCGGCTTGCGGGCGTCGTCGCCACGCTCGAACGGCGTCATCGGCACCTTGTCGACGCCGACGATGCGCACGACTTCCTCGACGATGTCAGCCTTGCCGTGCACGTCGGTGCGCCAGGAGGGAACGGCGACCTTCAGCACCGGTCCGTTGCCGGCGACCATGAAGCCGAGATGGCCGAGGATGCGCTTCATCTCGACCAGCGGCACCTCGATGCCGGCGAGCCGTTTGACCTCGCTCAGCGGGAAATCGATGATGCGGTCGTCGCCAAAAGCCTTGCCGACGACGACGGTCTCCGACGGCGCGCCGCCGCAGAGTTCCATCACCATCCTGGTCGCAAGCTCCAGGCCCGGCACCATGAAGGCCGGATCGACGCCGCGCTCGAAGCGGTAGCGCGCATCCGAATTGATGCCGAGCTTGCGCCCGGTCTGCGCGATGTTGATCTCGTTCCACAGCGCCGATTCGATCAGCACGTCGGTCGTGTTCTCGTCGCAGCCCGAGGTCTCGCCGCCCATGATGCCGGCGAGCGATTCGACGCCGTGCTCGTCTGATATGACGCAGATCGCGGGATCGAGCGTGTAGGTGCGGCCGTCGAGCGCCAGCAGGCTCTCGCCGTCCTTCGCGCGCCGCACGGTGAGATTTCCCGTCACCTTCTTCGCATCGAACACGTGCAGGGGACGGGCGCGGTCGTAGGTCATGAAGTTCGTGATGTCGACCAGCGCATTGATCGGCCGCAGCCCGATCGAGGCCAGCCGCTTCTGCAGCCATTCCGGGGAGGGGCCGTTCCTGACGCCGCGCACCAGCCGCAGCGCGAAGCCCGGGCACAGCGTCGCGTCTTCCACCGTCACTGTCACGGGGCAGGGGAATTCGCCCTTGATCGGCTTGATGCCGGGATCGATGAACTTGCCCATGTCGGCGGCGGAGAGATCGCGCGCGATGCCGTGCACGCCGGTGCAGTCCTGGCGGTTCGGCGTCAGATTGATTTCGATGACGGGATCGCCAAGAGCCGCCCATTCGGCATAGCCCTTGCCGACAGGCGCATCGGCCGGCAGTTCCATGATGCCGTCATGGTCGTCGGAAATCTGCAGTTCGGCCGCCGAGCACAGCATGCCCCGGCTTTCGACGCCCCTGATGGTGCCGACGCCCAGCGTGATGTTCTTGCCCGGGATGAAGGTGCCGGGCGGCGAGAACACACTGATCAGGTCGGCGCGCGCATTCGGCGCGCCGCAGACCACCTGCACCGGCGCCGCGCCGTCGCCGGTATCGACCATGCAGACACGCAGGCGATCCGCGTTCGGATGCTGCTCGGCGGAAATCACCCGCGCGATCGAAAACGGCGCAAGCTGCCTTGCCTTGTCCTCGATGTTCTCGACCTCGAGCCCGATCATGGTCAGCTTGTCGGCAAGCTTTTCCAGCGGCTCGTCAGTGTCGAGATGTTCCTTCAGCCAGGAGAGCGTGAATTTCATGGGGTTTGCTTCTCTTGTCCCCTCTCCCGCTTGCGGGGGAGGGTCAGGGTGGGGGCTCTCTCCGCAACGGCAGCGGCAATCGTTTCGAGCACGCCGGCGCGGTTCGTCATCACGTCGTGGTTGCTGAAGCGAAGAACCTTGAAGCCTTGCGCTTCAATTACAGCCGACCGGGCGGCGTCTCGTCGCTCGGCCTCATCGGAAAAATGTTGGCCGCCATCGATCTCGATCACCAGTTTGGCGGCGTGACAGACGAAGTCGGCAATGAAGTTCTTGATGGGCACCTGGCGACGGAAGCTGGCGCCATTCAGACGATGGTTGCGAAGCGCTGACCAAAGGATTCGTTCAACGTCAGTCGAGTTCTCGCGGAGCGCCTGTGCATTGGAGCGTAGTCTGGCCGAGACTTTCCAGTCGGGATGCTCAGGATCAACCATCGACACCTCCGTTGCGGAGACACCCCCACCCCAGCCCTCCCCCGCAAGCGGGAGAGGGAGTCCGAGCCGTCTTGGGGAAACGTCCCGGCGAAATCTGGCCGGCTTATCGTGTGCTTCAGCGCTCGCGGCGAACGCTGTCCATTCCCTCTCCCGCTTGCGGGGGAGGGTCAGGGTGGGGGCTCTCTCCGCGAAGGCAGCGGTGAGAGAAGGCACGACAGAGACCGATAGCACCCCAATCCCGCTCATGGCGTCTCCGCCTGCGCAAACACCTCGACCAAGCGAAAGCGTTCGCACATCAGCATCATGTCTTCGCGAAACTTGCCTTGCCGGCCAAAATAAGTGCGGTGCGCCTGGCGCCAGTAGTCGAGGCTGCGGTCGCCTTCGCCTTCTTCATAGGCAAAGGCGGCATCCACTTCGGGGAAGCGGCGATAGGTGACCTCGATAGTCTCGATCACGCAGCGCGGCGTGCCGCGCCCGTCGCGCACGATCCATCGCTCGCCCGGCGTCGAGGTGTTCGGCTCGTCCTCGGTGGAGCAGGTCGCGGTCTTGCGTCCCCCGATCACGAGGTCGAGCAGTTCGTCAGCCAGATCGGGGCCGTCGCCGAACGCGAAGCAACGCAAACCCTGATATTTCTCAGGGACTGCAATCACGTGCTCAATCCCCCGGCGAGCGTCGGGACGTCGAGCGGCTTGAAGCCGTAGTGATTGAGCCAGCGCACATCGTTCTCGAACAACTGGCGAAGATCGGCGATGCCGTATTTCAGCATCGCGATGCGGTCGAGGCCCATGCCCCAGGCAAAACCCTGGTAGACGTCGGGATCGATGTCGCAGGCGCGCAGCACGTTCGGATGGACCATGCCGCAGCCGAGAATCTCGAGCCAGTCCTCGCCTTCGCCGAAACGGATCTCGCCCTTGTCGCGCCGGCACTGGATGTCGACCTCGAGCGAGGGCTCGGTGAACGGAAAGAACGACGGGCGGAAGCGCATGTTGATGTGGTCGACCTCGAAGAACGCCTTGCAGAACTCGTGCAGGATCCATTTGAGGTGGCCGAGATGCGAGCCCTTGTCGATGACGAGGCCCTCGACCTGGTGGAATTGCGGCGTATGGGTCGCATCCGAATCGATGCGATAGGTGCGGCCCGGGCAGACCACGCGGATCGGCGGCTTCTGCGACAGCATCGTGCGCACCTGCACCGGCGAGGTGTGCGTGCGCAGCAGCATGCGCGAGCCGTCTTGCTTCGGATTGAAGAAGAAGGTGTCGTGCATCTCCCGCGCCGGATGCCCTTCCGGGAAATTCAGCCTGGTGAAGTTGTAATCGTCGGTCTCGATGTCTGGACCTTCGGCGATGGCAAATCCCATGTCGGCGAAGATCGTGTTGACCTCCTCAAAGACCTGGCTCAGCGGATGGATGCGACCCTGTTCGGCGGCGTTCTCACGCAAGGGCAGCGTGACGTCGATGGTTTCCGAGGCAAGCCGCGCATCGAGCGCGGCAGACTTCAGGATGTCGCGGCGCGCGGCGAGCGCCTGGGTCACCTTGTCCTTGGCGAGGTTGATCGCCGCCCCCTGCGTCTTGCGCTCGTCGGGCGACATCTTGCCGAGCGTCCCAAGCAGCGCGGAGATCGAGCCTCTCCTGCCGAGCGCCGCGACGCGTACGGCTTCAAGCGCGGCTTCGTCGCCGGAGGCTGCGATATCGGTGAGGATCTGGGATTCGAGTTGAACGAGATCGGACATGGAGACGGGTGCCTCTTGGGGAACGCGCTCGCAGTCCAACGGGGCTGTCATCATCCGCGAATGCGGATGATCCAGTAACCCCCGGGGTATCAGGAATGTCGATCGGTGGTTACTGGCTGCCCCGCCCGAGTGCGCAATTGCGCACAAGGCGGGACATGACACCGGAGTTGCAAGACGCCGTAGCGATCAGAACTTACGCCGCGAGCGCGGCCTTGGCCTTCTCGGCGATCGCCTGGAACGCCGCCGGCTCGTTGATGGCGAGATCCGACAGCACCTTGCGGTCCACCGTGATGCCCGACTTCGACAGGCCGTTGATGAACACGCTGTAGGTCATCCCGAACGGACGCACGGCCGCGTTCAGGCGCTGGATCCAGAGCGCGCGGAAGGTGCGCTTCTTGCGCTTGCGGTCGCGGAAGGCGTACTGGCCGGCCTTCTCGACGGCCTGCTTGGCGACGCGGATCGTATTCTTGCGGCGGCCGTAATAGCCCTTGGCGGCCTTGTAGACTTTCTTGTGCTTGGCGTGGGCGGTCACACCGCGTTTGACGCGAGACATGACTGGTATCCTTGATCAGAAATGAGGTGACGGGATTGCCGCGCGGACGCGGCTCGGCTGTGATGGACGGGAACGCGCGCTTTACGCGTTCGGCAAGAAGTACTTCTTGACGTTGTCGCCGTCGGTCTTGAACAGCACGCGGGTGCCGCGGAGCTGACGAATCTGCTTCTTCGTCCGCTTGATCATGCCGTGGCGCTTGCCGCGCTGGGCGTGCATCACTTTGCCGGTGGCAGTCACCTTGAAGCGCTTTTTGGCGCCTGACTTGGTCTTCAGCTTGGGCATTTGGCTCTCCTGTGGCCACAGAAAAACGCGCCCGAGGGGCGCTTCTGTCGGCTAAATTGCTCGTTAGAGCGTTGATAGTGCTCAGGTTTTTCCAAAAATCAGGGAAACCCGCACGGACATCGACACGGCAGCCCTTGATCAGCCGGGCGATGAAGGTCGGGCTTATGGCAGAGGAAGCGCCAATTGGCAATGATGAACCGGCAGGGCCGGTCCGGCTACCTACCCGAGAGGTCATTAATCTCCTGGTCGGGAGCTGGAACCATGACCGATTTTCTCGCCTGTTTTCACCGCTCGACACCCGGCATGGGTGGGTCCTCCCGCCTGCGCGCGTGGCGCTGGCTCCCCGCGCTTGCCGTGCTCGCCGCCATGGCCGGGCCAGGCAGCGCCGAAGCGGCCCGCCGCGTGCGGGGCGGGGCCTATGACGGGGTCTGGAACGTGGTGTTCGCGACCACCAGGGGCAATTGCAGTTCGGGCTACCGCGTGCCGTTCACGGTCGCCGGCAGCCGGGTCTCGTCGGCCGGCGGTGGCCGGGTTTCCGGCTCGGTCAGCCGGCGTGGCGCGGTCGCGGTCTACGTATCCGTCGGCGCGTCCCATGCCAACGGCGGCGGCCGGCTCAACAGCGCCAGCGGCGCCGGGGTCTGGCGCGGCATCATCACCGGCGACCGCTGCAGCGGCACCTGGCAGGCGACGCGGAGCTAGCCGGGGCTACAAAAAACGGCCCGCCAGATCACCTGACGGGCCGCATATCCAACCAACCGATTCAGCCTAGCGCGGCGCCAGCACCATCACGACCTGGCGTCCCTCGAACCTGGCGTCCTGCTCGACCTTGGCGAATTCGGCGACGTCGGCCTTCACCTTGTCCAACAGCTTGGTGCCGATCTCCTGATGCGCCATCTCGCGGCCACGGTAGCGCAAGGTGATCTTGACCTTGTCGCCTTCCTCGAAGAACCGCTGCATCGCCCGCATCTTCACGTCGTAGTCGTGATCGTCGATCATCGGCCGCAGCTTGATCTCCTTGATCTCGACGACTTTCTGCTTCTTGCGGGCCTCGGCGGCCTTCTTCTGTGCCGAATACTTGAACTTCCCGTAGTCCATGATCTTGCAAACGGGAGGAACGTTGTTCGGCGAAATCTCGACAAGATCCATGCCCACTTCGAGGGCCATCTTGATGGCGATCATGGTCTCAACCGTTCCGTGGTTGGTGCCGTTCTGATCGATCAGCTGGATCTGCGCGTTGCGGATATCGTCATTGGTGCGCGGCCCGTCTTTGGTTGCGGCGGGCGGGGCTCTGTTGGGACGGCGAATGGGTAGTTCTCCAAAGTTATGAAAGGGAAGGCGCGTAGTTTGAAGCAATACGCTGACAACAGCAAGCGAACTCGCGATCTCTGGGCGCCAAAACCGTCAAATGCGAGGCATTTCGGTCACGTCTGGCAAATATAGCGGAGCCGCGTGATCCGCAAGCGCCGGGAGGTCGCGCTTGACCGGTGGGGCCGGCTCGCCGACAAAGCGGCTGTTAAGGGTGACCGATCCATGACCAATTCCGCGACATCAGACCAGGAACCGGCCTTTATCGAGGTGGGTGAGGGTGACGGGCGGCGCCGGATCGCGGTCCGCGCCCGGACCGGCGGCTCGCCGGGGCTGTTCTGGCTCGGCGGCTTCAATTCCGACATGCGCGGCACCAAAGCGCTGGCGCTGGATGTCTTCGCCGCCGAGCAGGGCCGCGCCTGCGTCAGGTTCGACTATTCCGGGCATGGCGAATCAGGCGGCACCTTCATCGACGGCACCATTGGCCGCTGGCTGGAGGAGGCGGTTGCGGTATTCGAGCAGTTTTGCCGGGGGCCGCAGGTCGTGATCGGCTCGTCGATGGGCGGCTGGATGGCGCTGCTGCTGGCGCGGGAAATCGCCAAACGCCAGATGGCCGCGTCGCTCGCCGGGCTCGTGCTGATCGCGCCGGCGCCCGATTTCACCGAGCAATTGATGTGGAACGGCTTCTCCGACGAGATTCGCGAGGAGATCAGGACCAGGGGCGTGTGGATGCGGCCCTCCGAGTATGGTGACGGCACGCCCTATCCGATCACCCGCGCCCTGATCGAGGAGGGGCGCAATCACCTCTTGCTCGGCAGCGCGATCGAGGTCGGATGCCCGGTGCGCATCCTGCAGGGCGCGAAGGATCCCGACGTGCCCTGGCAGCACGCCTTTGCGCTGGCGCACCGGCTGCCGGCGGAAGACGTGGTTCTGACCATGATCCAGGACGGCGACCATCGCCTGTCGCGCCCGCAGGACATCGCGCGCATCATGGCGGCGGTAGCGGAGATGGGGTGAGCTTCTGCAACCGCGGTGTCATCGTCCGCGAAAGCGGACGATTCAGTACGCCGCGGCCTATCGATTAACGGCGCCGTCTCTGGAATACTGGATTCCCCGCCCCAGTGCGCAATGGCGCACAAGGCGGGAAATGACGATCGAGAGAGTCGATGCCATGAACATGAACCCATCCACCATGCTCCGCGCCTTCTGCGACGCCGTCGAGCAGCGCAACGGCAAAGCGTTCGCGGATCTCTTCACCGAGGACGGCGTCTATCACGACGTCTTCTACGGCGCGTTCGAAGGCCGCGCGAAGATCGCCGGCCTGATCGACGACTGGTTCTACCGCACGGCAAACGATTTTCGCTGGGACATGCATGATCCCGTCAGCAACGGCGAGACCCTCTACGTGCGCTACACCTTCAGCTACCGCTCGACACTGCCGGAAGCAAAAGGCGCACGCGCGATGTTCGAGGGCGTCGCGATCATGCGCCTGCGCGACGGCAAGATCGCGGAATATCACGAGGTCGCCAACACCGCGCCGGCCTTCGTCGATCTGCAGTTCGCGCCGGAGCGGATCACGAAGATCGTCGCGAAGCAGGGTGCGGCGCTGAAAGCGCGGCCGGAGATGAAGCGGCATCTGGTTTGAGTGAAAGTGCCGTCGTCATTCCGGGGCATCGCTGCAGCGATGAACCCGGAATCTCGAGCTTCCGGGTTCGATGCTTCGCATCGCCCCGGAATGACGGTGCCCCTACGGCGGCGGCACATTCGTCATCGGCTTGCGCTGGGCCAGCGCCGCGACGGTCGAGGTGCCGATCGGCCCTTTCTCATCATAGAGCCAGCACTCGCCGATCGCGATGCCGTCGCTGGCGTGGTGGTTCACCACGTCGAATCCGATCCATCGCGTCACGGGCAGGCGGTGCAGGTACAGCGTGACGTCGCTGTTGATGTAGCCGAGCCCCTGGTCGCCGGCATTGGCGAACGGGCTGGCGAAATCGGCGCCGGTTGCGACATGGACGAACGGCGACATCGGCGTGCCCTCGACCAGTTCGCGGACCTCGCTCATCCATAGCCGCCGGGGGCCGAGCGATCCCATCGCGCCGACAATCGGCCGCGTCGTCCATTTGCCATTCATGCCCAGCCGACGATCGGTCGGCGCCGGGATCGTGTCGGGCAATGGCGCGTCCCAGTTCGCCGGCGACCAGACGTTGCCGGGCGCATTTTCGGTCCGACGCAATAGCTGGCAGGAGGCGCGTGCCATGCTGGTGCCGCCGGAAAAGAACTCGGCCTCCACCACCTTGATCCGCTTGCCGTCGCGGACCAGCCCCGTTGTGATTTCCACCGGCGTCTGGATGTTCGGCAGCCGAAACATGTCGACCGTCAGCCGCGCCGGGACGAATTCGTCGGAGCCGTGACGCTCCTCGATCGCGTGGGCCAGGAGACCGATCACGACGCGACCGTGCATCGAGTTCGGGTCCCACGGACCGTTGGCGACCGGATAGGGGATGAAGGCGTCGCCGCGTTTGGTGAAGAAGGGCTCATTTTTCATGGTTCGGAAACATGACGGATTTCGTCGCGGGAAA
The DNA here is from genome assembly GCF_036735945.1 of Bradyrhizobium sp. Taxonomy (GTDB): domain Bacteria; phylum Pseudomonadota; class Alphaproteobacteria; order Rhizobiales; family Xanthobacteraceae; genus Bradyrhizobium. The sequence goes on from NZ_DAINNI010000067.1 coordinate 13,002, forward strand.
TCAAGAGCACTACGACCGTCATGGTGAGGAGGCGCGAAGCGCCGTCTCGAACTATGCAGGCCCAACTGTGGCCTCGCCCTTCGAGACGCGCTACGCGCTCCTCAGGGTGAGGGTCAGGCAACGGTGGTGCTGCGCCACTCCGCCCGCACGCCTTCATCCGCTTCGGCGCCGAGCGCCGTCGCGGCCAGCGCGTCAAATCTTTCGCGCCCCACCAGCTGCGACAGCGCCCATACCGCCGCGCCGCGCACCAGCGGGCTGGCATCGTCGAGCAGGCGCTCTGCCTCGACCGCCAGCGACGTATCCTCCGCATTGCCGATCGCGATCAGCACGTTGCGGATGAAGCGATCGCGCCCGACGCGCTTGACCGGCGATTTCGAAAACAGCGCGCGAAACGCGGCGTCATTCAGCCGCGCGAGGTCGGAAAGCGCGGGCGCGCGCAGTTCGTCGCGGGCGGCGAGCTTTGCTTCGCGTCCCGCTTGCGCGAACTTGTTCCACGGGCACACCGCAAGGCAATCGTCGCAGCCATAGATGCGGTTGCCGATGCTCTTGCGGAATTCGTGCGGGATCGGGCCCTTGTTCTCGATCGTCAGGTATGAAATGCAGCGCCGCGCATCGAGCTTGTAGGGCGCCGGAAACGCCGCCGTCGGGCAGATCTCCTGGCAGGCATTGCAGGAGCCGCAACGATCAGTACCGGCCTCGTCGCGCGGCAGGTCGGATGCCGAGAAGATCGCGCCGAGAAACAGCCATGAGCCGAGATCGCGCGAGACGAGGTTGGTGTGCTTGCCCTGCCAGCCGAGGCCGGCCGCCTGCGCCAGCGGCTTTTCCATCACGGCCGCGGTATCGATGAACACCTTCACGTCTTCGCCGGAGGTTGCGAACAGCCAGCGCGCCAGCGTCTTCAGGCGCTTCTTGATGACGTCGTGATAATCGTCGCCCTGCGCATAGACCGAGATCGCGCCGCGCGTGCGCTCTTCGAGCAGCGCGAGCGGATCTTCCGTCGGTCCATAGTTGACGCCGAGCATGATGATCGAGCGCACGCCGGGCCACAGCACGCGCGGGTCCATGCGACGTTCCGGTTGCGCCGCGAGCCAGTCCATGTCGCCATGCGCGCCGGCATCGAGGAATTCGCGGAAATATCCTGCCGCGCGGCCGATGGCCTCGGGATCGGTCACGCCGATGCAGTCGAAACCGAGCGTCGCAGCTTCGCGTCCGAGCGCGGCCTTCAATTCGGCAGCGGCGAGCCTGGTCTCGTTCAGAAGTCGAGGTCCACGTAGGTGCGCGACGCCGGCACGCCCGCCAGCCACTCGCTCAGCAGCGGACGGAACGACGGGCGGGACTTCACCCGCGCGTACCACGCCTTTGCCGCCTCGTCCTCGCTCCATGGCACGTCGCCCAGATAGTCGATCGCCGAAAGATGCGCCGCGGCGGCGAGATCCGCGTAGGTCAGCCGGTCGCCGGCAAGGAAGTTCCGGGTCTGCGCCAGCCAGCCGATATAGGCCAGATGATAGCGCACATTGACCTTGGCCGCGCGGATCACGTCGGTCGACGGCGCCCCGCCGCCATTCTCCTCGCTCATGAAGCGCTTGTAGATGCGCTCGGTCACCAGCGGATTGGAGACTTCCTCGAAGAACTTGTCGTTGAACCACGCCATCAGGCGGCGCACCTCGACACGCTCGCCCATCGCGGCCGGCAATAGCCGTCGGTCGCCCGCCTCCAGGCCGTGGGTCTCGTCGAGATATTCGGCGATCACGCCGGCGCCCGGGATCGGCGGAAAGCCGTCAGCCATCAATACCGGCGTGTTCGCCGCGGGATTGAGCAGCAGAAACCCCTCGCGGCGCTCCCACGCCCGCTCTTCCACCAGGCGCAGGTCGAGGCCGTGTTCGCCAAGCACCAGGCGAACGAAGCGCGAATGCGGACAGAACGGGTGGTGATAAAGCGTGTACATAAAATCCCATAGGTAAATTCGCGGCGACCGAGGAACCCTCAAAAACCGCGTCAAGCGAATCGGGACACTAGCCAAGCAGACGTTTGTGGCAACCTGTGTTTTGGCGTTTTTTTGCGATTGCGACAGGGAAACGAATAGGCGAGAAGGGCGCGGCCTTTCTCGTCGAAATGGACCACATCATGATGTCGGAAGCAGTGAAAGCGGTGATTCTCGGCATCATCGAGGGTATCACGGAATTTCTCCCCGTTTCCTCCACCGGTCACATGCTGCTGGCGCAGCGCTTCTTCGGCCTCGGCGAGGGCGCCTTCTGGCAGAGTTTCGTGATCCTGATTCAGCTCGGCGCGATCCTCGCCATCGTCGTGCTGTATTTCGGCAAGCTGTGGCGCGTCGCACTCGGCATGTTCACCAATCCTGACGACCGCCGTTTCGTGATCGGCCTGCTGATCGCGTTCCTGCCGGCGGTGGTGGTCGGCCTCGCGGTCGGCAAGTACATCAAGGAGCTGTTGTTCAATCCGTGGGTAGTGTGCTTCACGCTGATCGTCGGTGGCGCCATCCTGCTCTGGGTCGATCAGCTCGAGCTCAAGCCGCGCCACGATGACGCCACCCGCTATCCGCTGATGATGTATCTGTACATCGGCATCGCGCAATGCGTGGCGATGATCCCCGGCGTGTCGCGCTCCGGCGCCAGCATCGTGGCGGCGATGCTGCTCGGCGGCGACAAGCGCTCGGCCGCCGAATTCTCGTTCTTTCTCGCGATCCCGACCATGATCGGGGCGTTCGCCTATGATTTCTACAAGAATCGCGCCGAGATGACGGTCGATCACGTCGGCATCCTCGCGATCGGCTTCGTGGTCTCGTTCATCACCGCGATGATCGTGGTGAAGACGTTCCTCACCTATGTCACCCGCCACGGATTTACGTTCTTCGCGTGGTGGCGCGTCATCGTCGGCACGCTCGGCCTGGTCGCGCTGGCGCTGGGGATGTAATCTGGCGCTTACGCGCTCTTGCGCTGAAACTGGCCGGCGGCACGGAAGCGCCAGAGATATTGCGGGGCGATCGCCTCGATCGATTCGGGCGTGATGCCGAGCCCTTCCAGCGTCAGGCGGGCGGCCTTCGCCGCATCAGACACCACATTGTCCGACTGCAGCATCGCGACCTGGTCCGGCGTCAGCTTCAACATGCCGGGCGCGAATTGCAGGAACAGCGCCTGGAACCGGGCCAGCCCGAACGGCAGCGACAGCAGCATGCGCTTGCGGTCGGTGATCTCCAGAATGATTTCCATGATCTCGCGCATGGTCAGCACTTCCGGCCCGCCGAGTTCGTAGATGCTTCCATCAGCGGTCTTGCCGTCGACGGCATCGGCGACGGCGGCTGCGACGTCGCCGACATAGGCCGGCTGCACCCGGTTCACGCCGCCGCCGATCAGCGGCAGGAACGGCGATATTCGGGCCAGCGCCGCAAAGCGGTTGGTGAACTGGTCCTCGGGCCCGAACAGCAGCGATGGCCGCAGGATGGTCGCCGAGGGCACGGCCGCCAGCACGGCCTGCTCGCCGGCCGCCTTGGAGCGGCCATAGGCCGAGAGCGCGTTCTCGTCGGCGCCGATCGCCGATACATGCACCATCCGCGCGCCGGCGGCCGCGGCCGCTCTTGCGATCGTTCCGGCGCCCTTGCTCTGCACCGAATCGAAAGTCTGCGCGCCGCTTTCGGTCAGCGTGCCGACCAGGTTGATGACGACGGCCGAATCACGCATCGCCGCCTCGACGGACGCCGGATAGCGCACATTGGCCTGCACGGCATGGACCTGGCCGACCCGGCCGAGCGGCTGCAGGTGCCCGGCGAGCTCGGGCCGCCGCACCGCCACCCTGATCCGGTATTCGCGCTTGGCCAGCGCACGGACCACGTTTCGTCCCAGAAAGCCCGATCCGCCAAATACCGTGACGAGCGTTTCCAGGTTCGATGCCATGGTCAATTCCTGCCGGTCGAATTCAAGAGATTTCAGTGAAATTCCGCGGAATCGCGATACGCCAACCCGCCTTCCCTGTACAGCCTATTCGGCCGGCATTGAAGCGATTTGACAAGCGCGTGACCGATCCTTACTAAGCGCGCCACGTGCCCAGGTGGCGGAATTGGTAGACGCGCTGGCTTCAGGTGCCAGTGGCTTCACGGCCGTGAAGGTTCGAGTCCTTTCCTGGGCACCACCCATTGCTGGATATTTGACTATCCCGGCAGGTTAGCCCCCAAGAAGTTGGTCCCCTCAGAATGGCGCCTTGGCCTAACCCGCGTCATGACGGGGCGCAACATTTGCTGGCCAGCTTGTTCGGCCAATGCGCCGACCGCCGGCATCGCCCTTCGGATTTGTTGAACGCCAAGGCGCGACAACTCAAGGGCTGTTCGTTTACGACCGATTGAAGCGTCGGCCTATTCCGGCGCGCAGGCGCTTGCTGCGGAATAATGCATCGCACGCACCGGGCGCTGCTGTTTCGTAGAGAGCTTCCAAGAGACTTTCCAAGAGCGCTTCTAAGATAGCTTCTTACGATACAACCTTCGTAAAAACCTGAAGTCGCTTTCTGCAACTCGGCACCGTCGCTACTGCTGCGCTTCTGCACAGGTAAGGATGGGGCGCGTGTTGGAATGAACGCAAAATATTTTCTTGGGGCTTCGACCATCGCGCTCGCGACATTGGCATTCGACGTCTCTGCGTCGGGGCAGTCAGCCAGTCAGTTGCCCCCGGTCGTTGTCGAGCAAGCGAAGCCGCGACCTGCAGTTCGTCCACAGCGCACTCAATCGGCGCGCTCCGCTACGCGAGGCAATGCGAATCGTGGCGGCAATGCTCCGTCCGCTCCGGTCAGCAACGCGGCTGCCCCGGCGCGGGAGAGCGCCACGGGTCCGGTGCAAGGCTATCTCGCGACGCAGAGCGGCACCGGGACCAAGACCGACACGCCGCTGAGCCAGACGGCACAGTCGATCTCGGTTGTCAGCGCGGAGCGCGTGCGGGATCAGGGTGTCAGCAGCATCCAGGAAACCCTGCGCTACGTGCCCGGCGTATTCGCCGAGCCGGGCGGCGTCGATTCACGCAACGACTATTTCAAGGTTCGCGGCCAGGATCCGAACCTTTATCTCGACGGCACGCGGGTCAACAACCGCAATAATTTCAACGAGTGGCGCGTCGATCCCTATATGCTCGAACGCATCGAGGTGTTTCGTGGACCTGCATCGGTGCTCTATGGCGATACGTCAACCGCGGGTCTCGTCAACCTGATTTCCAAGCGTCCGCGCGCGGAGGCCTACAATGAAGTGGGCGTGTCTTTCGACAATTTCGGTCGCAAGCAAGTCCAGATGGACTCGACCGGCAAGGTGACGAAGGATGGCGAATGGCTCTATCGCTTCGTCGGCCTGTTTCGTGACAGCGGTACCCAGGTCGATTTCGTCCCTGACAATCGCACCCTGCTGGCGCCCTCGCTCACCTGGCGCCCCACGACGAATACGAGCTGGACCGTGCTCGGAGTCTATCAGAAGGATCGGACCGGCACGACCAACGGCTTTCTGCCGCGCGAAGGCACGCTGTTGCCTGGCATCAACGGTTACATCCCGCGTAGCCGTTTCGTCGGCGACCCCACTACCGACCGCTATCAAACCGAAACCGGCGCCATCAGCAGCCTGTTCGAGCACAATTTCAACGACGCGGTGAAATTCACCCAGAACATGCGCTACGCCCACGTCGACGGCATCTATCGCAGCGTCTATGCGAATGTGTTCTCGGCCGACCCGTTCCTTGACGCTTCGAGGCGCACGGTCAACCGCTACATCGCCAACCAGGCGGTATCGAACGATAACTTCACCATGGACAACAATATCCAGGTCAAGGCGCTCACCGGTGCGCTCGAGCACAAGGTGTTGTTCGGCGTGGACTATCGCGGCCTCTATGCGCGATCATCGGTCGGCGGCGGCTTCGATCCGACACCGTTCGATCTCTATGCGCCGGTTTACACCAGCCTCCCGCTGCCTGATCTGGCGCGGCTTTCGGACGCGAAGCAGACCCAGACCGGCCTCTATGCGCAGGACCAGATGCGCCTCGGTCCCTGGCTCGCCACGGTTGGCGTCCGGCAGGATTCTGCCGCCACGCGCTTTGCCGGGGCTGACAGCGACAGGTCGGCGACGACAGGTCGCGCGAGCCTGATGTACGAAACGCCGGTCGGTTTCAATCCCTACGTGGTCTGGGCGCAGTCGTTCAATCCGGTGTATTTCAGTCCGACCTATGGCGGCAGCACCTGCGTCAGCGGCCCTTGCAAGGACCAGCGCGGCGAGATCTACGAGGTCGGCTTCAAATACGCGCCGATGCAGGGCCTTGCGATCAACGGCGCGATCTATGACACGGTCGAAAGGAACCGGTTGGCCGCGTCGAACGATCCGTCCAATCCATTCGCATCGAGCCAGATCGGCCAGGTCCGAATCCGCGGCGCGGAAATCGAAGTCATCGGCAAGGTCACGCCGGATTTCGACGTGATCGCCAGCTACTCCTACATCAATGCCAAGGTCGAAAGCGGCGACAATATCGGCAAGACCGTCGAGGGCGTTCCCGCCAACCAGGCTTCGCTCTGGGGCAAGTACCGCCTGACCGCACTCGGACAACGAGACATCACCGTCGGCGCCGGCGTGCGCTACATCGGCAAGTCCTACGAAGAGACCAACACCTACACCATCCCGTCCTACACCCTGTTCGACATGATGATCGCCTACGATCCCGGCCCATTCAGGCTGCAGATCAACGTCAACAACATCACGGACGAACGCTACGTGGCGGCGTGCTACGCGCGGGGCGACTGCTATTACGGCTTGGGGCGGGCGGTCCTGGGAACAGCGACCTACCGGTTCTAGACGGCCCGCTCGGCGACCGACGGCGAGCCCCTCATGCGGCTGACAGAGGGCGCTGCTGCTACATCTTCCCGCGAGAAGTGCCATCTCTTCCTGAATTGGACAATTGAAGGGTGCAAAGCAGGTTGTATTCAACTTCATTAGCAATTTGTTTCCTGACGGTCAGGTAGCCACGGCGAGAGCAACGTCAAGTCTCGCCGGCAAACACATGCACGATCGCGCGGCCGCAAATCGTCGGTTCCCCGCTCTCGCCTCGGCGGGTGACGTCGGCGCTGATCTTTCCTGTCAGCTTGCCGCGTCCGGGCAGTCGGCCGACGCGCGGCAGGTACCGGGCGCGCTCTGGCTGGTGACAGCGCTGGCGCTTGCGATCGTGCTTGCGATTCCCTTCTTCCTCGTCGATGTGCCTCCCATCCTCGACTATCCGAACCATCTGGCGCGTTACTTCGTGCTGGCGCATCCGGACGATCCGGAGCTGTCGCAGATGTACCGGCCGCGTTGGGGGTTGATGCCAAATCTGGGCATGGACGTGCTTGGCGCCGGACTGCTGAAGCTGACCGACGTTCACACGGGTGGAGGATTCTGCTGGCCCTCAGTCTCTTCGCGCCGGTGGTGGGCGTGATCGTCTACAGCCGCGGTGTGTTCGGCGAATTTTCAACCTGGCCGCTGGCGTCGGGCACCGTCGCGTTCAACGGCATCTTCCATCTCGGCTTCATGAACTTTCTGCTGGGGCTGGGACTGGCCTTCGCGCTCGCGACCGGCTGGATCGTCCTGCGACGGCGCGGCCAAACATTGACTGCGGTCGCCTACGCCACATTGGCGACGCCAATTTTGTTCTTCTGCCATCTGTTCGGCGTGCTCGTGTTCTCATTGCTGATCGGTGCCGAAGAGATCGCGCGCCTGCGGGCCTTGCGCCACGGCGGAAAGTTGACGGCGGCCGAAATGCTGCGGACGGCGGTCTTGCTCGCGATTGCGATCAGCCCGGCGGTGGTGCTTTATCTCGCGACGCCCCTGGCGGCAGGCGCGGCGGCGCCGGCGCCGGCTGCCGGCGTGGGCTACAAATTGTGGACGCTGCTGACACCGTTCATGGCCACGAATGTCTGGCTGACGCTGTGGACGGCGACAATTGTCATCGGCTTTCTCGCCATTTCCTGGCGGCGAACAAGCGTCAGCCCTGCGGTCTGGATCGCGCTTGGCATTCTGGCGGTGGTCTATCCGGTGGCGCCTTCCGAGATCAAGGGTGGCACCTTCGTCGACATTCGCGTCGGCATGATCGCCGGATTGCTGCTGTTCGCCGGATTCAGGCCGGCGCTCGGCCCGCGCGAGGCCGTGGTCGCCGGCACGATATTCGCGTCCCTGATCGGCGCCCGCACGATCTACATCGGCGCGACCTGGATCGACCATCGGCAGACGTTGGCGGAACTGCGCGGTGCGATGGCGCAGATTGCGCCCGGTTCGCGCGTGATGATCGCCCACGGCCCGCGCGCGACCGGCACCCAGGTCAAGCAACCGGAAATGGCCCTGCCGGGCATCTCCAGGCTCGATAGCGCGTTGACCGCGTTGATGGTGATCGAACGGCGCGCGTTCTGGCCGCTTCTGTTCGCCAATCCGGCGCAGCAGCCGATGGAACTGACCGCGGCGTTCAGGCCGCTGTCGCAGTCTCCCGGCGGCCTGGTGGATTTCACCTGGCTGTCCGATGCGAACCTGTCTGCCGCCAGGCTGAAGGAGGCGCCGTACCTCAAGCGTTGGCGCGCCGATTTCGATGCCGTGCTGCTGGTCGATCCGCCGGCGCTGTTGCCGCCCTCGCCCCAAGGCTTGACGCCGGTATATGCCGCGCCGTTTGCCGTGCTGTACCGAATCCAGCACTGACGGAAACGATATCCCGGTTATTCCGGATCAGATGCGGTCCTGTGCCCGTCCGGACCGCGCCCCGCCGGCATTCGCCGTCTGGCGCGAAGTTGGATAAATATATCAATGAAAATAATGCGTTGTACTTAATTCTGGGTGGCGAGAGCCCGGAGCTTCAGCCGCCGCCAGCGGATGGGAAAATCGGCGGAACGGCCGCTGGGTGTTCGAGCCGCGCCAGTACCCCGGCTGGCTCCGTGGCCGCGACGCCGGCGACGGCCTGATGAAGCGGACAAAAATCTCCTCAGAGTTGTCATTTCCCGGCCTATAAGCCGTGGGCGGCCGCTCGCCTCCCGCGGCTTCGGGCGCTAGTGTTTCCGTCGAATCCACTGAGACAGAGGCCTCCCTACATGACCATCCGCCTGCATCGCGGCGACCTGCCCGACTTGTCCCGCTACAAGGATTCGGTGGCGATCGATACCGAGACCATGGGGCTCAACCCGCACCGCGACCGGCTCTGCGTGGTACAGATGTCGAACGGCGACGGCAGCGCCGACGTCATCCAGATTCCGAAAGGTCATACCGACTCGCCGAATCTGAAGGCGCTGCTGGGCAATCCTGCCGTCACGAAGATCTTTCACTTTGCGCGATTCGACGTCGCGACGCTTTACAACACGTTCGGCGTGATGCCGCAGCCGGTCTATTGCACCAAGATCGCCTCGCGCCTGACGCGTACCTATACCGACCGCCACGGCCTGAAGGACCTGGTGCGCGAAGTGCTCAACATCGATCTCTCCAAGCAGCAGCAGTCGAGCGATTGGGGCGCTGCTACCCTCAGCGAGGCGCAGCTCGCCTATGCCGCGTCCGATGTGCTGCACCTTCATGCGTTGCGCGAGCGCCTCAATACCATGCTGGCGCGCGAGGATCGCCTCGCCATGGCGCAGGCCTGTTTCGACTTCCTGCCGACCCGGGCCAAGCTCGATCTCGGCGGCTGGGAGGCCGAGGACATCTTCGCGCATTCGTGATGCGGGACCATTCGAAGCGGTTCCCACCGGCCGCCTCCGCCCCGTTTCCGACATACTGATCGCGAGTGTCCGGGCTGCATAATCCCGCGATTGCGGGTAGAATGATGCTTTCCTGGCGTCTTTGGAGCCCCGGTGAACTCGGTACAGAACCCAGCCTACGACCCCGGACTGCAGGTCCGCTTCGCCGCGGCCGCCCGCCACAGCCGGATGGTGCGGATGCTGCGGGTCGCGGTTCCGGTGGCTGTGGCGCTGGCGATGGCTGCCATCATCTTCATCGCTGCCGTCAACCCGTTTCGAATCGCGGAGATCGCGAAGCTGCCGATCGACATCGGCAATCTCGTCGTGTCGGGATCGAAGATCACCATGGAGACGCCGCACATGGCCGGTTTCTCCACCGACCAGCGTCCCTACGAATTATGGGCCAAGGCGGCGGTCCAGGATCTGACCAATCCCGATCAGGTCGAGCTCCAGACGCTGCGCGCCAAGGTCATGATGGAGGACAAGAGCACGGTGACGATGGATGCGCGCACGGGGGTCTTCGACAGCAAGCAGCAGATGCTGGACCTGCGCAAGGACATCTTCCTGCAATCCTCCACCGGCTACGAAGCCAGGCTCTCGCAGGCCTATGTGGACATCAACAAGGGAACGGTGACGTCGGACGAGCATGTCGACGTCAAGCTGCTCAACGGAACGCTGAGCGCCGACCGGCTCAAGATCATCGACAGCGGCGAGGTCGTGCGCTTCGACGGCAACGTCGTGATGAATCTCGTCATGGAAAGTCCAGCGGCGCCGGAGCCGGAGCCCGAGCCGCCGCCACCGCCGAAGACGCGGTCCGCCACCGGCAAGTCCGTCAACGCGAAGTGACATCAATGATGCAGTTTGTCTCGCGCAGTCTTGCGCCCACCGTGCTTGCGTTCGCGCTGTTCGCGTCCGGTGACGTCCACGCCCAGGGCGCCATGTCGGGCGTGCCGAACGCGCTGCAGGGATTTTCGCAGAATCGCGACCAGCCGATCCAGATCGAGGCGGCCTCGCTCGAAATGCGCGACAAGAAAAAGGAGGCGACCTTCTCAGGCAATGTGAAGGTTGTGCAGGGCGACACCACCATGACCTCGAAATCGCTGGTGGTGTTCTACGATTCCGGCGCCGCGCCGGCCTCGCCGCAGCCCGCCGCGCCGAAGGGAGCAAAATCCGCAACGATGCAGTCCGCAACGCCCGGGCCGGGCGGCAGTTCTTCGATCAAAAGGCTGGAAGCCAGAGGCTCCGTCGTGGTGACGCAGAAGGACCAGGTCGTGACCGGCGAGACCGCGATCTTCGATCCGCGCGCCAATCTGATCACCATGGCCGGTGGGGTCGTGCTCACCCAGTGCAAGAACGTGCTCAAGGGCGACCGCCTCAAGGTCGACATGACGACCGGCGTCTCGCGCGTCGAATCCGACAGCGGCAAGGTGCAGGGCATGTTCATCCAGGGCGAGAATTGCGGGTCGGGTTCGGGTGGGGCAAAGCAGCCTCCGGTCCAGATACCGTCGCTGATCCCTGGTAAAAAATAAGGCGAATCAGCGGCTTAAAGATTAATTGGACGCCGTGCGGTTGAAGCTGGCGGCATGAACCTGTATCTACTGCAGCGGGGGGCGGAGGGGTGTTTCGCCGGGCACGGACATCCATTCATGCATGGTTCGCCAGCGAAGCGATTCGCCGGTGGGCGCGTCGCGGTGTCACCGTGAAAGGCTGAAGCGAAGCGGGATGGTGGATTTTCTCGGCATGTTTCGTCGACGCCCCGCGAAGCGCGGCGCTGCGGGCTTTGCGCGGTCGCGCGAGGACATCACCGCGCTCGGCGATTCCTTCGGCGACATGCTGGCAAGCCCGGTACGCGACGCGCCGCCGATGGCGCGTTCCGCGGCTCTGCCCGGGCTGGAATTGCCCGAGCCGCAAGGGGACGCCGAGCCGCCGCGCCAACCGCGTCCGCGCACGCAGGGGCCGCGCCCCAACCCCAATCCCAACCCCAGGGCCAATGGCGGCGGTGCGCCGCAACTGATCAAGCGGCCCGGCTTCCTCGCCGTGCACAGCGTCGAGAAGAGCTTTGGCACGCGCCAGGTCGTGCGCGGCGTCAGCATCTATGTCCGCCGCGGCGAGGCGGTTGGCCTGCTCGGTCCGAACGGCGCCGGCAAGACGACGGTGTTCTACATGATCACCGGCCTGATCAAGGCGGATCGCGGCGCGATCGAGCTCGACGGCCACGACGTCACCAGGCTGCCGATGTACCAGCGCGCGCGGCTCGGCATCGGCTATCTGCCGCAGGAAGCCTCGATCTT
>NZ_DAINNI010000068.1:0-24758 GCF_036735945.1 Bradyrhizobium sp.
GCCACCGACCGGCTGCAGAAGCCGGTGGAACTGTCGATCGATCTGCGCGTCGAGCACGCGCTGCGCGATGAATTGTTGAAGGCGAAGGAGAAGTACAAGGCCAAGGCGGCTTCCGGCCTCGTCTCCAACGTCCGCACCGGCGAGATCGTCGCGATGGTGTCGCTGCCGGATTTCGATCCCAACAACCCGAAGGAAGCGCACGATCCCGACCGCATCAACCGCCTGACCACGGGCGTGTTCGAAATGGGCTCGACCTTCAAGGCGCTGACGCTGGCGATGGCGCTGGATTCCGGCAAGGCCAACCTCAACTCGCTCTATGACGGGCGCGGGGCGCTGAAGTTCGGCAAGTTCACCATTCACGACACCCATCCGGTCGGCCGCCCGATCACGCTGGCGGAAGTATTCACCTTCTCCTCCAACGTCGGCGCGGCCAAGATCGCGCTGGCGCAGGGCGTGGAGGCGCACAAGGCGTTCCTGAAGAAGCTGGGACAGATGGACCGGTTGCGCACCGAACTGCCCGAAAGCGCGTCGCCGATCGTGCCGAAGCGCTGGACCGAGCTCAACACCATCACCGCGTCCTTTGGCCACGGCATCGCGGTGGCGCCGCTGCAGGCGGTGATGGGCATCAACGCCTGCATCAATGGCGGCTACCTGATCCCGCCGACCTTCCTCAAGCGATCGGAGGAAGAGGCGCGGGAGATCGCGAAGAAGGTGCTGCGCACCGAAACGTCGGACAAGATGCGCTATCTGATGCGGTTGAATGCCGAGATCGGAACCGCCAAGAAGGCCGACGTGAAGGGCTACTATATCGGCGGCAAGACCGGCACCTCGGAAAAGGTCGTCAACGGCCGCTATTCCAAGAAGCAGGTGCTCAACTCCTTCACCGCGATCATCCCGGCCGACAATCCGCAATACCAGCTGCTGGTCATGCTGGACGAGCCGAAGGCGCTGCCGGAAACCCATGGCTTCATCACCTCGGGCTGGAACGCGGTGCCGACCGGCGGCAAGGTGATTGCCCGCATCGGGCCGCTGCTCGGCCTTGAGCCGCGCTTCGACCTGCCGCCGTCCGACCGCCTTATTCTTGCGGCATCGAGGACAACCCAGTAAGGCGTATGTCACGCCCGCGCCGAACGGCGCGCCGGGCCGGACTGGAGCACGATGAAACTTCGCGATCTCTTCAGCGATGATGCTGTGATCGAGCCGCAGGCGGCGGCACTCGACGTGAAAGGCCTCAGCGTCGACAGCCGCGCGGTGAAGCCAGGCGACATGTTTTTCGCGCTCGCCGGCTCCAGGACGGATGGTTCCCGCTTTATCGATGCCGCCGTTGCGGCAGGCGCCGTCGCGGTAGCGGGCGACCGGGCATCGCCGGGCCATCGCGTGCCGTTCGTGATCACGCCGAATCCGCGCCGTGCGCTGGCGCTGGCGGCGGCGCGATTCTATCCGCGCCAGCCCACGACCATCGCGGCGGTGACCGGGACCAGCGGCAAGACATCAGTAGCTGCGTTCACGCGCCAGATCTGGGAACGGTTGGGTCATGTATCCGCCAGCATCGGCACCATCGGCCTCGTTTCGCCGAAGCGCACAATCTATGGCTCGCTGACGACGCCGGACCCGATCGCGCTGCATCGGCAACTCGATGAGATCGCGGGCGACGGCGTCACGCATCTTGCCTTCGAAGCATCCTCGCACGGGCTCGATCAGTTCCGCCTCGACGGCGTGCGCATCGCCGCCGGCGGCTTCACCAACCTCTCGCGCGACCACATGGACTATCATCCCGACGAGGCCCACTACCTCGCGGCCAAGCTGCGGCTGTTCCGCGATCTCGTTCCGCCCGGCGGCGCGGCGGTGATCTCGGCCGATCATGCGTGCTCGGTGCAAGTGATTGAAGCTGCGCGGTCGCGCGACTTGCAGATCATTGCCGTTGGCCGCAATGCCGATGGTGACGGCGAGGGCATTCGTCTGGTCGGCGCCTCGGTGGAAGGATTTGCGCAAAACCTCGCGCTGGAATCTCGCGGGCGCAATTATACGATCAGGCTGCCGCTGGTCGGCGAATTCCAGATCGAGAACGCATTGGTTGCCGCGGGCCTTGCGATCGGCACCGGCAGCGAGCCTGATGCGGTGTTTGCCGCGCTCGAACATCTCGAGGGCGCCAAGGGGCGGCTGGAGCGGGTCGGCGAATATAATGGCGCGCCTGTTTTCGTCGACTATGCGCACAAGCCGGATGCGCTGGCGAAGGCGCTGCAGGCGCTGCGGCCCTATGCGAAGCGCAAGCTCGTCGTCATCTTCGGCGCCGGCGGTGACCGCGACGCCGGCAAGCGTCCGATCATGGGCGCGATCGCGGCCGAGAATGCCGATCATGTCATCGTCACCGACGACAATCCGCGCAGCGAAAATCCTGTAATGATCCGCGCCGCCATCCTGGCCGCGGCAAAGGGCGCAACCAATATCGGCGATCGCGCCGAGGCGATCAGGCAGGGGATCGCAGCGCTGCAGCCCGGCGATGCGCTGTTGATCGCCGGCAAGGGGCACGAAACCGGACAGATCGTCGGCGACAAGGTGTTGCCGTTCAGCGATCACGAGGCGGTGGCGGCCGCGCTGGCAGCGAGGGTTCAATGAGCGCGACTTCATTGTGGACGATTGCCGAGGTTGCGCGCGCGCTGGGGCTGTCGGGCGAATTCCCTGATACGCCGATCGATTTCGTCACGCAGGACAGCCGGCTGGTGAAGCCGGGAAGCCTGTTCGTGGCGCTGAGCGGGACGCCGAGCGGCGGCTTCATTTCCAGTTTCGCCAGTGCGCGCGACGGCTGGGAATTTGCCGACAAGGCCGAAGCGTCCGGCGCGGTGGCGATGATCGTTCCGCATCAGGTTGCCGGCGTCAGCGTTCCGCAATTGGTGGTAAAGGACACGCTGATCGATGGCCTGTGGGGCCTCGCGCGCGCCGCGCGGGCGCGGTTCAGCGGCCAGGTGATCGGGCTCACCGGCAGCGCGGGCAAGACCAGCACCAAGGAATTCCTCGCCGCGTATCCGAATGCCTATGCGAGCCCGAGCAGCTTCAACAATTTCTGGGGCGTGCCGCTGACGCTGTGCAACGCCAGCCCGAAGGCCAGCGTGTGGGTCGTCGAGATGGGCATGAACCAGGCCGACGAGATCGCGCGGCTCAGCGAACTGACGAAGCCGACGGTTGCGCTCGTCGTGAACGTGCAGCCGGTGCATCTGGAAAAACTCGGCAGCCTGGAAGCGATCCGGCGCGAGAAGGTCAGCATCGCGCAGGGCCTGCCAAAGGATGGCGTACTGGTGCTGCCTGACGATGTCGCGGCGCCGGAATGGAACGGCAAGGTCGTTCGCTTCGGCGAATCGTCAGAGGTGCGCGAACTTAAGCATGCGGCTGAAGGCGAGGGCTGGAACGTCGCCGTGCAGCTCGACGGCAGCCGGATCGAATTCGGCCTGACGCCCGGTGCGCCGCATCGGCTGCAGAATGCGCTGGCCGCGCTGGCGTCGATCCATGCCGCCGGGCTCGATCCGGCGGCGCTGGCCAAAGAGCTCAACCATGTCGGCATCATGACCGGGCGCGGCGTCGAGCAGGCGGCGGGCGGCGTCACCGTGATCGACGACAGCTTCAACGGCAATCCGGCCAGCATGGTTGCGGCGCTCGGCAGCCTGAAGGCGCGGCCGCTGCAATCGGGCCGGCGCATCGCCATCCTCGGCGACATGCTGGAATTGGGCGATGACGCACCGGCCTATCACGAGAAGCTCGCGAAAGACTTGCCCGGCATCGACGGCATCTACTGCGTCGGCCCGCTGATGCGGCATTTATATGATCTCGTTCCCGCGGAGCGGGCGCTCGGCTGGCATGACGACCCGGCGACGCTCGATCCCCAACGAATCGCCGCATTGCTCAGGGACGGGGACGTGGTGGTGGTCAAGGGCAGCAAAAAGATGTTTTGGGTGAACAAGTTTGTGCCCCGCCTGCTGGCCGCCCTGCAGGCAAAGGCGTAGACTGGGCTCCACCCCCGGCGTCCCTTCCGCCAGGCGTGATTCGTCAATGCCCCCAGGATTCGTCAATACCCCAGGCATGACCAAGATTTGCTTGGTTTGAGGATGAAAACGATTATCAAGGCGTTCTCAAAGCGCTTTCCGCCAAAGACGGCGCAACCAAGCCGCGTGATAGGGCCTTCTGGATGTTTTACTGGCTGATCGAACTTTCCAACACCGTTCCCGGTTTTGGCATCTTCCGCGGCGCCTTCAACGTGTTTCGCTACATCACCTTCCGCACCGGCGGGGCGATGGTGACCGGCGCGCTGTTCGTGTTCCTGTTCGGCCCCTGGATCATCGATCATCTGCGGCTGCGGCAAGGCAAGGGCCAGCCGATTCGCACCGACGGCCCGGCATCGCATCTGATCTCCAAGAAAGGCACGCCGACGATGGGCGGGCTGATGATCCTTTCCGGCCTCGTGGTCTCGACGCTGCTGTGGGCGAACCCGCTCAACCCCTATGTCTGGATCGTGCTGGCGGTGACGCTCGGCTTCGGCTTCGTCGGATTTTATGACGACTATCTGAAGGTGACCAAGCAAAGCCACAGCGGCTTCGCCGGCAAGTTGCGGCTGCTGATCGAAGGCATCATCGCGCTCGCGGCCTGCTACGCGCTGGTGCGCCTTGGCCGCGACGTGACATCGACGTCGCTGGCCGTTCCATTCCTGAAGGACGTCGTGATCAATTTCGGCTGGTTCTTCGTGATCTTCGGCGCCTTCGTCATCGTCGGCGCCGGCAATGCGGTGAACCTGACCGACGGTCTCGACGGCCTCGCCATCGTGCCGGTCATGATCGCCGCCGCCAGCTTCGGCATGATCTCGTACCTGACCGGCAACGCTGTGTTCTCCGACTACCTGCAGATTCGATATGTCGCCGGCACCGGCGAACTCGCGGTGCTCTGCGGCGCGGTGCTCGGCGCCGGACTGGGTTTTCTCTGGTTCAACGCGCCGCCGGCCTCGATCTTCATGGGCGATACCGGCTCGCTCGCGCTCGGCGGCATGCTTGGCGCGACCGCGGTAGCCGTGAAGCACGAGATCGTGCTGGCGGTGATCGGCGGCCTGTTCGTGCTGGAAGCCGTCTCCGTGATCGTGCAGGTGACCTCGTTCAAGCTGACCGGCAAGCGCGTGTTCCGGATGGCGCCGCTGCATCATCATTTCGAGCAGAAGGGCTGGACCGAGCCGCAGATCGTGATCCGGTTCTGGATCATCTCGGTGATGCTGGCGCTCGCCGGCCTCTCCACGCTCAAGCTGCGGTGAGTTCCGTGCGATGATCCCCGTCACGTCATTCGCGGGAAAAACGGTCGCCGTATTCGGGCTCGGCGGGTCGGGCCTTGCGAGCTGTCACGCGCTGAAGGCGGGCGGGGCGGAAGTGATCGCGGCGGACGACAACGCAGACAATGTCGCCACGGCAGCGCAGGCCGGCTTCACCACAGCCGATCTGCGCACCGTGTCATGGGCGAATTTCGCTGCGCTGATCCTGACCCCCGGCGCGCCGCTGACGCATCCGGCGCCGCATTGGTCGGTGCTGATGGCGCGCCAGGCTGGCTGTGAGGTGATCGGCGATATCGAACTGTTCTGCCGCGAGCGCCGCCGCCACGCGCCGGATGCGCCGTTCGTCGCCATCACCGGCACCAACGGCAAGTCGACCACCACGGCACTGATCGCGCATCTGACGAAGGTTGCCGGCTACGATACCCAGATGGGCGGCAATATCGGCACCGCGATCCTGTCGCTGGAGCCGCCGCGGATGGGGCGCGTGCATGTGGTGGAAATGTCATCCTACCAGATCGACCTTGCGCCCTCGCTCGATCCATCCGTCGGCATTCTGCTCAATGTCAGCGAGGATCATATCGATCGTCACGGCACGCTGGAGAACTACGCCGCCGTAAAGGCACGGCTGGTCGCCGGCGTGCAGCCGCAGGGCACCTCGATCGTCGGCGTCGATGACGGCTGGTGCCGCAACATCGCCGACCGGATCGATCAGGCGGGGAAACGCGTGGTGCGGATATCCGTGAAGAACCCGCTGCCCGACGGGGTCTATGTCGAACGCGAGACCATCGTGCAGGCCTCCGGTGGCGCGCGCCGCGAGATCGCAAGGCTGGGTGGCATCGGCTCGCTGCGCGGCCTGCATAACGCGCAGAACGCGGCCTGCGCAGCGGCCTGCGCACTGGCGATGGGCATTTCCACCGATGTTCTGCAGAACGGCCTCCGCAGCTTTCCCGGGCTTGCGCACCGCATGGAGCAGGTCGGCCGCCGCGGCAACGTGCTGTTCGTCAACGACTCCAAGGGCACCAATGCCGACGCCGCCGCCCATGCGCTGTCGTCCTTCGCCGACATCTTCTGGATCGCCGGCGGCAAGCCGAAGCAGGGCGGCATCACCGGCCTCGCCGAATATTTCCCGCGCATCCGCAAAGCCTATCTGATCGGCGAGGCCGCGCAGGAGTTTTCCGGCACGCTCGGCGAGCGCGTGCCGCACGAGATTTCAGAAACGCTCGATGTCGCGGTCGCCAACGCCGCGCGCGATGCGGAGGCGTCGGGTCTGGTCGATCCCGTGGTGCTGCTGTCGCCCGCCTGCGCCTCGTTCGACCAGTACCGCAATTTCGAAATCCGCGGCGCCGCGTTCCGCGATCTCGTGACCGCGATTCCAGGCGTGAAGCCGGTGGTGTAGGGGCCGTCAGGTCCCCGCTGCCAGCGTCCACGGCTGGTTTGGCTTTGCCGGTCGTGCTATGTTGGCTGCATGACGACATCGTCGATACGTAATCTGCCCAAGGACTTGTTGTCCGAACTGGAACGAAAGTTCTTCTGGTGGGAGGAGCCTTTCGGTTCACAGCCCCGTTCGGATGCCAGAATTCTTGCCCAGGCGATGAGCATGGCCGGGTTCGATGAGGTGCGTCGCCTGGAACAATCGCTTGGTTGCGATCTTCTCGCCAATGTCATGCTGCAGGCGGGGCCGGGGTGGATTGACGAACGATCCTGGGAGTTCTGGCGTGGCCGCTTGATGCGGGCCACTGGCCGTTCGATACCTGATGCAGCTCCCGTGAGGACGCTCGATGCCGGATCAGTTTGATCCCCGAATAGAGATCCTTCCGTCGGCCCAGAAGGAGATCTGGCGTCACCTGGCTCCGGCACCCGACCTGCGTTTTGTGTTGTATGGCGGCACCGCGGTCGCGCTGCACTTGGGCCATCGTGTTTCGATCGATTTTGATTTCTTCAAGGCCGAGCCGTTGGACAAGGCGCTCATCGAAACAAGCTTCCAGTTCGTTCGGAACGCGCGGACTCTTCAGGAAGACGAAAACACCCTTGTCATGGCGGTGCCGATGCCGTCCGGACCGGTCAAGGTCTCGTTCTTTGGTGGATTGGCGTTAAACAGGATCAACGACCCGCTTCGCACGAAGGATCAGGTGCTGATAGTTGCCTCACCTGAAGACCTGCTCGCCACCAAGCTCAAGGCGATTCTCGATCGTGCGGAAGCCAAGGATTATCGCGACATCTCTGCACTGCTCGCAGCCGGGGTTTCACTGGAGAACGCGTTGGGGGCGTTCTCGGCGAACTATCGAAGAGATCCTGCGCTACCCCTCAAGGCCTTGGGATTTTTCAAGGACGGAGATCTGCCATCTCTCGCCAAGGCCGATCAGGATTTGCTCCGCGCGGCCAGGGATCGAGTTAACGTCGTACCCGAGGTGCGACTCTCAAAGGGATTGCTTCCCCATTAGCGATGATGCGCATTGCGTGGGCCGGGCAGCGCAGCGAAACCCATCGCTGCCTGCTTCGAGGGCGTCGCAAATGGCAACTCACGCCCCCTCACGCGCCTATCATCGTTTCGTTGTCGGTATCCTCTCGGTGACTCTGTCGTTCATTGCGCCTGGTAATGCTGCAGCGTCTGACAAAGTAACTCTCACAGAGTCGACGGTCACCTGGAGCACAGTCAAATATGCGACCTCTGCCGACAACGGTTTCATCGACGGATCGCTCGACAAGAGCACCATCATCGATCGCACATTCCGAACCCGCGTGCTCGAGAACCGATATCTGAAGGCAACGCTCGTCCCCGAATTTGGCGGACGCATCCTTTCCATCGTCTACAAACCGACCGGCCACGAACAGCTCTATCGCACGGAAGTCGGCGTGCCCTACGGCATGATGGCCGGCAATTTCTATTACGACTGGCTGATGGTGTATGGCGGCATCTTTCCGACCTTTCCGGATGCCGAGCACGGCAGGGCGTGGCCGAGGCCGTGGGATTTCAAGGTCGTGAAAGAGAGTGCGGAAGAAGTGACGGTGTCGATGTCGCTCAGGGACGATTTGGCGTATTCAGCCGCGCCAGCGCAGTTTCTCAGGGGATCGACGGGCATCGAAGCGACTTACTTCGTCACGCTGAAAGCCGACCGCGCCGCACTCGACACGCGCGTGGTCCTGAAAAACCCGCAGGACAAAAGCGTCGACTACGAGTACTGGACCTGCACGACGCTGGCGCCGGGATCGGACCCGAAAAATCCGAGAACGACCGGCGGCGCGGAAATCATCGCGCCGATCGAGGCCTACACCACGCCCGCATGGTCGGCCAATTTGTCTGAGAGCGACAAGGGCCTGGGGCAGGGCAGGCATCGGTTCGAAAAGCTGCGCCATTTCAGGAACTGGCCGACGATGGGCATCGCGTACGCCGCGCCCGACATGCAGGGCGCAAACTTCTGGGGCGTGATCAATCACGACAATGAAGAGGGGATCATCCGCATCGCGGATAATAAGGTCACGCGGGGCCTGAAGATGTGGACGTGGGGATTTCCGTCGTTCACGAACGAAACCGACGCGCGCAAGGAGCCGAACGAGGTGCGGCCTTATATTGAATTATGGGCGGGGGTGTCGGACCAGTTCTTCCACCGCGCCAGGCTTCCGGTGAGGGGCGAAGTATCCGTTGCGGAAACCTACAGCCCGACCGTCGGCATGAGCAACGTGACGCACGCGAACGAGAATATTCTGGTCAATCTCTCGGCCGGGGCTGCCGGCGTGAATCTCCAGTTCTTCAGTATCGAGCCGGCCGCGCCGTTGCGAGTAACGCTGACACACGGCGACGCGATATTGTTCAGCGAGGCCGTGACAGCCGATCCTAAAAACGGAAATCGCATCTCCGCGACGATTCCTTCCGGCGGCGGTGATCAGGTCCGGCTGACGATCAGGACCGTGGAAGGCAAGGAACTGATCGCGGCCGAGACAAGAATAAAATGAATGCCTGCCGACTGCAGGCAATTGGCCGGATCGATCGCGCTTGCCGTTCATCATTTCTTCGGCCTTGTGGCGGCGGGGGTTGTCCTGCGCTCGTGGCCAACGTGCACACTATCGTCGGCTTGGAGGCGTCATTCGAGTTGGACGGGGGGCGACGACTTTTTGTCAGGCGCGACCGAGTTCTACCTCAATAGTTACCGGCTTCATTAACCGCTTGGAAACCATCCTGCGCCACCAATGGGCGCTACCTCCGCCATTTGGGGACGCCCATGCTCCACCGTGACCAACGCACGCCGTTTTCGGACTGGTGGTGGACCGTGGACAAGCTGCTGCTTGGCGCGATCATGGTGCTGATGCTGGGCGGGGTCATCCTGTCGCTGGCGGCGAGCCCGCCGGTGGCCACAAGGATCGGACTCGATCCGTTCCACTTCTTCAGCCGGCACATGCTGTTCCTGCTGCCGTCTCTCCTCGTGCTGCTCGGCGTATCATTCCTGTCGCCCAGGCAGATCCGCCGCCTCGCGCTGCTGGTGTTCGTGGTCAGCATCATCCTGATCGTGATGACGCTGGCGTTCGGCGCGGAGGTCAAGGGCTCGCGGCGCTGGATCACGCTGCTCGGCGTCAACATCCAGGCCTCCGAATCCGCCAAGCCCGCCTTCGTCGTGATCGCGGCGTGGCTGTTTGCGGAATCGACCAAGCGGCCGGAGATGCCGGCGACCTCGATGGCGCTGACGCTGCTGTTGATGCTGGTGTCGCTGCTGGTCATGGAACCGGATTTCGGCCAGACCATGCTGATCCTGATGGTGTGGGGCGCGCTGTTCTTCATCGCGGGCATGCGGATGATCTGGGTCGCCGGCCTTGCCGGCGCCGCGGCGGCCGGGCTTTTCAGCGCCTATCTGTTCGTTCCGCATGTCGCAGGCCGTATCAAGCGCTTCATGAACCCTGCCTCCGGCGACACCTTTCAGGTCGACATGGCGATGGAAGCATTCTGGAACGGCGGCTGGTTCGGCCTCGGACCCGGGGAAGGAATTGCAAAGCGCAGCCTGCCGGACAGCCACACGGATTTCGTCTTCGCGGTGGCGGCGGAAGAATTCGGCATCATCCTGTGCCTGGCGCTGGTCGCGCTGTTCGCCTTCATCGTGCTGCGCACGCTGACGCGCGCCTATGCCAGCGAAGACATGTTCGCCCGCTTCGCGGCGTCCGGGCTTGCCATCCTGTTCGGCGTGCAGGCCGCGATCAACATGGCGGTCAACCTGCAACTGATCCCCGCCAAGGGCATGACGCTGCCGTTCATTTCCTATGGTGGCTCGTCGATCATCTCGCTGGCCTATGGCGTCGGCATGATGCTGGCGCTGACGCGGCAACGTCCGCGCACCGAGGTGGAATCGATGAATGCCGCTGGCGTGGCGCGCGGTTACGCGTAAAGCGCGGCGCGTTCATTCGGGCAATCCGGCGAGGCGCAACGGCTCAACCAGCGCGTCGAGGTCTGCCTGGTATCGGTAAGGCAATCCTTGTGCCCAGCTACTTGCCGTCAGGTGGGGATGACTGGCCAGTATCTTCCTGACGTGCGCGCGTGCCTCATCCTCACTGCCGAGGTTCCAGAGGGCCGCGACAAGTGTCGTTTGCGCGGTCAGCCAGCGTGGCTTCTCCATCAGAACGCGTGCGGCGATGTCGCGTGCTGCGATGAGATCGCCGAGGTGGAACCTCGCCCGCGCCTCGTCGACTGTCGATTCATGGCGGCTAAGCGGACTGAGCCGTTGCGCTTGCTCTTCATATTCAGCGGCCTTGCGGAAATTGCCGGCATAGCCATGAAACATGCCCGCCATATGATAGTTGCCCGCGCCGCTGGGGCCGGCAGCAATCGCCTTCTCGCCTGCAGCCACGGCATCGTCGTGGCGACGTTGAAACAGGCGCGTATAGCCGAGCGCTACGTGTCCCACATCGCTGTCCGGGTCGACCGCCAGAGCCTTCATTGCGCATTCCAATGCTGCTTCATAGGTTGTCGCCCGGTCACTTTCCCAACCAAAGCGAACCTGGTCGGTCAGCGTGAACCCCAGCAGGCTGAGCGCCGGCGTATGATCCGGGTTGATCGCCAGGGCCCGTTCGAACTCGCTTCGCGCTTGCGCATGGGTGTGCCTGGCAAAGTTGACATACAGGGCTCGACCTTTGAGGAAATGCTCGTAGCCCAACGGGCTGCCGGAACGTTTGCGCCACACCCGCGCTTCTTCGCCAATCGTCAGCCGAACCTCGAGCGCGGCGACGATTTCCTGCGTTATGCGGTCCTGAAGCTCGAACACGTCGTCAAGGTCACCCTCGAAACGGTCCGCCCAGACATGGCCACCGTTCAGGCTGTCGATCAACTGCGCCGCCAATCTCACGCGATTGCCGGCCTTGCGAACGCTTCCTTCCAGCACATAGCGAGCGCCGAGCATGCGCCCGATTTCGCGGATGTCCCGCGCCTGTCCCCTGAACACAAAGCTGGAGTTGCGCGCTATGACCAGCATTTCCTGAAGCTTTGACAATGTGGTCAACACGTCTTCAGCGATACCGTCGGCGAAATATTCCTGTTCCGGGTCACCGCTCATGTTCTGGAATGGCAACACGGCGATCGATGGTTTGTTTGGCAGCGACGGCGACCCGGAAGTATCTACGACGGCTGTCGCACTTGGGGCATCAGACCCGCCAGTGGCGTAAGCCCTGATCGGTTCCTCAATGTTCTTGACCTGCTGAGCACCGAGGTCGGTAAACGCGAGGGGCAGAAGCTTCCTGACCTGCTCATACGTCGCGCCTGATACGCAAACGCTCCCGGGTCGTGCCAAAGCTTGCAAACGCGCGGCGATATTCACGCCATCGCCAAACAGATCGCCGGCGCGGACCATCACGTCGCCGATGTGGATGCCGATGCGGAAGTTGATGCGCTTGTCCGGTGACAGGCGGGAGTTTGCCTCAGTGAGGGCCGCCTGCGCGTCCACGGCACACTGCACGGCGTCCACAGCGCTGCCGAACTCGGCAAGGACACTATCGCCTGCCGTATTCGCGATGCGGCCTCTGTGCTCGGCAATGGTCCTGTCGAGGATCGCGCGCCGCTCGGTCAGCCCCTTGAGCGTCCCTACCTCATCCGCGCCCATGAGGCGGCTGTAGCCTTCCACGTCAGCCGCGAAGACTGCCACCAGCCGGCGATTGAATTCGGCATGCTCTGACACGGCCGATCCTGTGCCTCAGATGCCGGATATTACCGGAAATTTGGTCCGCCGTGGGGCCTGTCGTCGATCGGACGCAAGAAACCGAAAAGCCCTTGACGCGGACATCGCCTCGAGATCTGAGCTGGCGCTGGTGACGGATAGCCCAGCGTCGGCTATCAAGGCTCCATGAACACGGCACCTCTCATTCTGCTGGCCGCCGGCGGCACCGGCGGCCATTTGTTTCCCGCCGAAGCGCTCGGCGTCGAGCTCATCAAGCGCGGCCTGCGCGTGCGGCTGGCGACCGACGCCCGCGCATTGCGCTACAGCGGGCTGTTCACCAGGGAAAACACCGACGTGGTGCCGAGCGAGACTGTGCGCGGGCGCAATCCGATATCGCTGGCGCGGACCGTGATGACGCTCGGCTATGGAACGGGTGTCGCAATCAGCCTCGTGCGGCGGCTGAAGCCCGCGGCCGTGGTCGGTTTCGGCGGCTATCCGACGCTACCGCCCTTGCTGGCGGCGCGACTGCTCGGCGTGCCCGGCATCATTCACGATGCCAATGCCGTGCTCGGCCGCGCCAACCGTTTTCTCTCCGGCCGCGTCAACGCGATTGCAACCTCGCTGCCGGGCGTGCTCGATCGCGATCCGGCGCTTGCGGGAAAGGCGACGACCGTCGGCACGCCGATGCGCCCTGCGATCCTCGATGCAGCCGCGGTGCCGTTTGCCTCGCCCGAACCGAACGGGCCGCTGCGTCTGCTGGTGGTCGGCGGCAGTCAGGGCGCGCGGGTGATGAGCGACATCGTGCCGCCGGCGATCGAGCGGCTCGAGCCGGTGCTGTGGAGCCGTCTCGTCCTGACGCAGCAGGTGCGCGAGGAAGACATGGCGCGTGTCCGCGCGATCTATGACCGGCTCAGGATCAAGGCCGAACTCGCGCCGTTCTTCGCCAACCTGCCGGTGCGGCTCGCGTCCAGCCATCTCGTGGTCTCGCGCTCCGGCGCCGGCACGGTGGCGGAACTCGCCGCGATCGGCCGGCCCTCGATCCTGGTGCCGCTGCCCGGCGCGATCGACCAGGACCAGTTCGCCAATGCCGGCGTGCTGGCCAAGGTAGACGGCGCCTTGCGCATCCCGCAGGCCGAGTTCACGCCGGACCGGCTGGCGGCGGAAATCTCAACCTTCGCCGCCGAACCGGCGCGGCTGACCGCCATGGCTGCGGCCGCCCGCCAGGTCGGCCGGCTCGACGCCGCCGAGCGGCTGGCCGATCTGGTGATGAAAACGGCCGGAATTTGACGCTCATGGCGGCTGAAAAAGCGCTTGTCATGCCCCGCGAAAGCGGGGCATCCAGTATGCCGCGGCGCCTGATTTGAGCCTCGGCTTCGCGGAATACTGGATCATCCGCTTTCGCGGATGATGACGATAGGGAATGCTGCATGAGACTGCCGCGCGAGATCGGACCCATTCATTTTGTCGGGATCGGCGGCATCGGCATGAGCGGCATCGCCGAGGTGCTGGTCAATCTCGGCTACACCGTGCAGGGCTCGGACGCCTCCGAAGGCGGCAACGTCACGCGGCTGCGCGAGAAGGGCGTCAAGGTCTCGGTCGGCCACAAGGCCGAGAATGTCGACGGCGCCGACGTCGTCGTGGTCTCCACCGCGATCAAGCGCGACAATCCGGAACTGATGGCGGCCCGCGCGCAGCGCATCCCGGTGGTGCGCCGCGCCGAAATGCTGGCCGAGCTGATGCGGCTGAAAAGCTGCGTCGCGATCGCCGGCACCCACGGCAAGACCACGACCACGACGATGGTGGCGACGCTGCTCGATGCGGGCGGGCTCGATCCAACCGTGATCAATGGCGGCATCATCAATGCCTACGGCTCCAATGCCCGATTGGGCGCCGGCGACTGGATGGTGGTGGAAGCCGACGAGAGCGACGGCACGTTTTTGAAGCTGCCGTCCGATGTGGTGATCGTGACCAACATCGATCCCGAGCATCTCGATCACTTCAAGACCTTCGAGGCGATCCAGGACGCCTTCCGCAACTTCGTCGAGAACGTGCCATTCTATGGCTTTGCCGTGATGTGCACCGATCATCCCGTGGTGCAGACGCTGGTCGGCAAGATCGAGGACCGGCGCATCGTCACCTATGGCGAAAATCCGCAGGCCGATGCGCGGCTCGTCGACCTGACGCCGATGGGCGGCGGGTCGAAATTCAAGGTCGTGTTTCGCAACCGCAAGACCGACGCCACGCACGAGATATCTGACATCGTGCTGCCGATGCCCGGACGGCATAATGCGTCGAACGCGACGGCGGCGATTGCGGTGGCGCATGAACTCGGCATGTCCGACGATGCGATCCGGACGGCCATCGCGGGCTTCGGCGGCGTCAAGCGGCGCTTCACCCGGACCGGCGAATGGAACGGGGTCACCGTGATCGACGACTAC
This sequence comes from Bradyrhizobium sp., assembly GCF_036735945.1. Lineage (GTDB taxonomy): Bacteria > Pseudomonadota > Alphaproteobacteria > Rhizobiales > Xanthobacteraceae > Bradyrhizobium. Next base: position 14,865 of record NZ_DAINNI010000068.1, read on the forward strand.
GGTCACCACCCGGTCGAGATCGCGGCTGTTCTTAAGGCGGCGCGTGAATCCACCAACGGCAAGGTCATCGCCGTGGTGCAGCCGCACCGCTTCACCCGCCTGCAATCGCTGTTCGAGGAATTCTGCACCTGCTTCAATGACGCCGACGCGGTCGTTGTCGCCGAGGTCTATCCAGCCGGCGAGGCGCCGATCGAAGGCATCGACCGCGACCATTTCGTTACCGGCCTGCGCGCGCACGGCCATCGCGAAGTGATCCCGCTGCCGGGCTCGGCTGAACTCGCCAGCATCGTTCGCGGCATTGCCGGCTCCGGCGACCTCGTCGTCTGCCTCGGCGCCGGCAACATCACGCAATGGGCCTATGCGTTGCCGGGCGAACTGAAGGCATTGGATTAGCGGTGGCTTTCCCCGACCTCACCTCCGATCTGAAGGCCGCGATGCCGGAATTGCGCGGACGGCTGCTCGCGAACCAGTCGCTGGCCGAACTGACGTGGTTTCGCGTCGGCGGACCGGCGCAGGTGCTGTTCACGCCGGCGGATGAGGACGATCTCGCGTACTTCTTGAAGCACCTTCCGAAGGAGCTGCCGGTCTATGTCGTCGGCGTCGGCTCCAACCTGATCGTGCGCGATGGCGGCATGCCGGGCGTGGTGATCCGCCTTGCTCCGCGGGCGTTCGGCGAGACCACGGCTTCAGGGGATGTCGTCAGCGCCGGCGCGGCCGCGCTCGACAAGCGGGTGGCGGAGACGGCGGCCGCGGCCGGCATCGGCGGCCTGGAATTCTTCTTCGGGATTCCCGGCACCATCGGCGGCGCGCTGCGGATGAATGCCGGCGCCAATGGCGGGGAGACCAGGGACGTCCTGATTGAGGCCACAGGCATCGGCCGCGACGGCACCAGGCATGTCTTTGGCAATGCCGAGATGAAGTTCGCCTACCGCAACAGCGGCGTCGATCCCTCCGTTATCTTCACGTCGGCGCGGCTTCGCGGCGCCGCCACCGACGCCGAGACCATTCGCGCGCGGATGAACGAGGTGCAGAACCACCGCGAAATCGCTCAGCCGATTCGCGAAAAGACCGGCGGTTCGACCTTCAAGAATCCGCCCGGCAACAGCGCCTGGAAACTGATCGACGCCGCCGGCTGCCGCGGGCTTCGCGTCGGTGGCGCGCAGGTGTCGGAAATGCACTGCAATTTCCTCATCAACACCGGTAACGCCACCGGCCATGATATTGAAACGCTGGGCGAAACCGTGCGCGAGCGGGTTAAAGCGAATTCTGGCATAGAGCTGCATTGGGAAATCAGGCGGATCGGAATTCCGACGTAATTGTCATCCCGGGTTCGATGCTTTCGGAGAGCTTCGGAATGATGGATAGGTAGAGGCGGATGCGAACGACCATTCTGTTCGGCGGCTCCAACAAGGAGCGCCTGGTTTCGGTGGCGAGCGCGCAGGCGCTGTATCGGGCCCTGCCGGAGGCCGACCTCTGGTTCTGGTCGGTGGGGGACACGGTCCACGAGGTCGGCTCCAAGGCGCTGCTCGAGCACAAGCGTCCGTTCGAGGATGAGTTCAAGCCGGGCAGCGCCGGCGTTGCGCTGGAGGCGGCGCTCGACCAGGCGAAGGCCGAGGATCGCGTGCTCGTGCTGGGTCTCCATGGCGGACGCGCCGAGAATGGTGAGTTGCAGGCGATGTGCGAGCTGCGCGGCATTCCCTTCACCGGATCCGGCTCGGCATCGTCGAATCTTGCCTTCGACAAGACCGCAGCGAAACGGTTTGCGGCGATTGCGGGCGTCGCGGCGCCGGCCGACATTGATCTGGCGAATCTCGACGCGGCGTTTGCCGAGCACGGCCGACTGATCGCAAAGCCGGCGCGGGACGGTTCGAGCTATGGCCTGATCTTCGTCAACGCGCAGCAGGACCTCGTCGCCGTCCGCAACGCGGCCAGAACCGAAGAATATCTGATCGAGCCGTTCATCGCTGGTGTCGAAGCCACCTGCGGCGTGCTGGAGCAATCGGACGGCACGTTGATGTCGCTGCCGCCGATCGAGATCGTGCCCGGCGAGGGCACCTTCGACTACACGGCCAAATACCTGCTCAAATCGACTCAGGAGATCTGCCCGGGCCGTTTTTCTCCTGATGTAACCGCGCAACTGCAGGATCAGGCGCTGCGCGCCCACAAGGCGCTATCCTGCACCGGCTATTCCCGGACCGATTTCATCGTCTCGGCGAAGGGGCTGGTCTATCTGGAAACCAATACACTGCCGGGCCTGACGGCGGCTTCGCTCTATCCCAAGGCGCTGAAGGCGCAGGGCATCGAATTCCCGGATTTTCTGCGCGACCAGATCGTGCTGGCGGAGCGGCAGGCCCGGGCCCGGCTCTGACCCGTTGCCCGGATCGTTAACCGGGGAACCCGGGTCGGCCCTCAAAATTGTTTCCAAATCCTGACGGTTGACCGGCAAACCACTCAAAATACGTATCAAATCTTTCCGCCGGGGCAGCGGTTTTACACTTTGTTTACCAGTAAGTCCGAAGGTTAACGCTGGCGGCGCATGTGGCGCTTGGCTGCCGGGGTGTGCGTTTTCAGCACGTAGGTCCGGCCGAGCCGAGTCGTCATCTGAGCCGGGACTCGCAAAAAACGCTTGCGGGAACAACACTTGGACAGGCTCGTGCAATGGATGGTGCAGGACGTCCCGCGCGGTCGATGAGATCGCAGGGGCCCCAGGCTGACCTGAAAGCCGCCGCTATTGGAGCGGCGGTGCTGCTGCGCGAGCGGCTGGGCCGTCGTGCCCCCGTCCGGAAGCGCCCCATGATCGACCGCGCGCCGTCGAATCGGGTGGTCCGGCTGGTCGAACGCTATCTGCCGAATCGCCTCGGCGTCGCGCTGACCGTGCTGATGCTGCTCGGCAGCACCGGGCTCGGCATCGTCAAGGGCGGACACGTCGACGAATTCATGGTCGGGCTGAGCGATGCCCGCAACGCGCTGGCCAATTCGGCCGGCTTCCGCATCACCGAGGTGGCCATCAACGGCCGCAGGCAGTTGAGCCAGGACGAAGTGCTTGCGATCGGCGGCGTCAACGGCCGCTCCTCGCTGCTGTTTCTCGATGCCACCATCCTGCGCGACAAGCTGAAGGGAAACCCCTGGATCGCGGATGCGACCATCCTGAAGCTCTATCCCGGCCGGCTGCAGATCGACATCGTCGAGCGCACCGCGTTCGCACTGTGGCAGCAGGATGGCCGTCTCGCCGTGATCGCCGAGGATGGCGCCGTGCTGGAGCCGTTCGTGGCGCGACGATTCGTTTCGCTGCCGCTCGTGGTGGGGAAGGGCGCCGACGCCAAGGCGCGCGATTTCCTTGCCCTGCTCGACCGCTATCCGCAGGTCCGCTCCGTGACCAGGGCGGCGATCCTGGTCGGCGAACGGCGCTGGAATTTGCGGCTGAAGGACGGCCTCGATATCCGCCTGCCGGAGAACGACGTCGGCAATGCGCTTTCGATGCTGAGCAAGCTCGACAAGGAGGAGCGGCTGTTCTCGCGCGACATCACGGCCGTCGACCTGCGCCTGCCGGACCGCCTCACCGTGCAATTGTCGGAAGAGGCGGCCAAGGCCCGCGACGAACTGTTCAAGGACAAGAAACCCAGGAAGAAGCCGGGTGACTCGGCATGAGCGGGCTCGATCGCAACCAGACTCCGAAGACGCGGCCCGTCGACCACAAGCGTACGGCGATGGTCGCCTCGCTCGATATCGGCACCAGCAAGATCGCCTGCATGATCGCGCGGCTGAAGCCGTCGCCGCCGAGCGAGGCGCTGCGCGGCCGCACCCATGCCGTGGAATTGATCGGCTACAGCCAGATCCAGTCGCGCGGCGTCAAGGCCGGCGCCGTGGTCGATATGGCCGAATGCGAGCAGGCGGTGCGCCAGGCGGTGGCGCTGGCCGAGCGCATGGCCAAGGTCCGCGTTGAATCCATTTTGCTGTCGGTCTCCGGCGGCCGGCTGCAGGGTGCGCTCGTCGAGGCCGCCGCCGATATCAGGGGCGGATCGGTCACCGCCGATGACGTCACCCGCGTGACCTCCACCGGCATGCGCCACGCCACCGGCGAGGGCCGCACGGTGCTGCACGCGCTGCCCGTCGGCTACGCGCTCGATGGCGTCAAGGGCATCCGCGATCCCCGCGGCATGATTGCGCGGCAGTTCGGCGTCGACATGCAGGTGGTGACGGCGGACGCGACCGTCGCCCGCAACCTGATGCTGGTGGTCGAGCGCTGCCATCTCAACGTCGAGGCCATGGCGGCGAGTCCTTATGTCGCAGGCCTGTCCGTGCTGACCGACGACGAGGCCGATCTTGGTGCCGCCGTGGTCGAAATGGGGGCGGGGTCGACCACGATCGCGACCTATTCGGGCGGCCGTTTCGTGCATGCGAGCGGATTTGCGCTCGGCGGCCAGCACGTGACGATGGACCTTGCCCGTGGCGTCGGCGCGTGCATTGCTGATGCAGAGCGAATCAAGACGTTATATGGCACCGTGCTGACCGGCGGGTCCGACGCGCGCGAACTGATGTCTGTACCGACTGCGGGCGAGGAACACGATGCCCCGCAGATTGTCTCGCGCGCCACGATTGCCAACATCGTCCGGCATCGTGCCGAGGAGATTTTTGAAATGGTCCGGGACCGGCTCGCGGATTCCCCGTTTGCGGCAGAGCCGCGGGCGCGGGTCGTCTTGAGCGGCGGAGCATCCCAGCTCACCGGAACCGTCGAGCTCGCCACCCGCATTCTCAACCGGCCGGTCCGGATCGGCCGTCCGCTCGGTTTCGGCCGGCTGCCCAGCGAAGCCAAGAGCGCTTCGTTCGCGGTGCCGACCGGCCTGCTGGTCTACCCGCAATACGCTCACCTTGAACATGTCGAACCGCGGCATACGCGGCAGCTCAAGACAGGGACTGACGGCTATTTTGGAAGGGTCGGACGATGGCTTCGCGAAGGCTTCTGATGATCATCCTTATCACCAAACGACTTTCACCAAATCCCGTGGCCGCCGGCCCGGGCGAACCAACGCGCGCGTCGTAATCGAGAGGCACCCATGGCACTCAATCTGACACCCCCTGACATCAGCGAGCTGAAGCCGCGGATTACCGTATTCGGCGTCGGTGGAGCGGGCGGCAACGCCGTCAACAACATGATCACTGCCGGGTTGCAGGGAGTAGACTTCGTCGTCGCCAATACCGATGCGCAGGCGCTGACGATGTCGAAGGCGCAGCGCATCGTGCAGATGGGAACGGCGGTGACGCAGGGTCTCGGCGCGGGGTCCCAGCCTGATGTCGGCGCGGCGGCGGCGCAGGAAGTCATCGACGAGCTGCGCGATCACCTCACGGGTGCCAACATGGTGTTCGTCACCGCCGGCATGGGCGGCGGCACCGGCACCGGCGCAGCCCCGGTGATTGCCAAGACCGCGCGCGACATGGGCATCCTCACCGTCGGCGTCGTGACCAAGCCGTTCCACTTCGAAGGTGCGCGCCGGATGCGCACCGCGGAGGCGGGCATTGCCGAGCTGCACAAGGTCGTCGACACGCTGCTGATCATCCCGAACCAGAACCTGTTCCGGGTCGCCAACGAAAAGACCACCTTCGCCGACGCCTTCGCGATGGCCGACCAGGTGCTCTATTCGGGCGTTGCCTGCATCACCGATCTGATGGTCAAGGAAGGCCTGATCAACCTCGACTTCGCCGACGTAAGGGCGGTGATGAGGGAAATGGGCAAGGCGATGATGGGCACCGGCGAGGCGACCGGCGACAAGCGCGCGCTGACCGCGGCGGAAGCCGCGATCGCCAACCCGCTGATCGACGATAGCTCGATGAAGGGCGCCAAGGGCCTCCTGATCTCGATCACGGGCGGCAAGGATCTGACGCTGTTCGAGGTCGACGAGGCCGCGACCCGCATCCGCGAGGAAGTCGACCAGGACGCCAACATCATCGTCGGCGCCACCTTCGACGAATCGCTTGACGGCATCATCCGCGTCTCCGTCGTCGCCACCGGCATCGACCAGTCGCAGATCGCGCGCAACCAGACGACGCAGTCCATCGCCACCCCGACGCCCGCGGTCGCCGCGCCGTCGGCCTCGCCCGACTCGCGCCTGGCTGAACTGACCGCCCGCCTGCGCGCCGACAATGCACGCCTCGCCGAGCGGGTCCAGAAGCTCGACCCCGCAACTGTGCCGCATGCCATCGCTCCGGCGCCCGCGCCGGCTGCAGCCACGGCACAGCGCTCGCCGCACAATGTCGAGCGCGCGGCGCTGGCCGCGATCGCCGCGGCGGTCGAACCGCCTGCGGCCGCGCCGATCCAGCCGGCGTCCTATGGCGACGTGACCGTCCGCCCGATCGCGCAGAAGCCGACGCTGTTCCCGGACAAGGATACCGTCCGGCCCGAGCCCGAAGCGCCTCCGATGCCCGAAAACTTCATCCCGCAGGCGGCGGAACGTCCGATGCGCGCGCCGCGGATGCCGAAGTTCGAGGACCTCCCGATGCCCGCCCAGAACGAGATCCGGCAGGCGGCTCGTGTCGAGCCGGAAGAGGAGCATCCGCAGAAGTCCAAGCTGTCGCTGTTGCAGCGGCTGGCCAATGTCGGCCTCGGCCGCCGCGACGAGGAGAGCGAGCCGCCGATCGCGGCGCGTGCCTCCGGCCCGGCGATGGCGCCGCTGCCGCCGCATCCGGAACGCAAGCCGCAGCGCCCGGTCGCGAATCAGGAGCCGGTATCGGAATACGCAAAGCGTCCGGCGCCGCAGGGTCTGGACATCCATGGCCGCCCGGCGCCTGTTGCGCCGGCGCCACAGGGTGACGACCATCTTGATATCCCGGCCTTCCTCCGGCGGCAGGCCAACTGAGGTTTTGTAACAATCAAGGCGGCCAAAGGGGCCCCGGCCGGATCAGCCGGGGCCCTTGTCTTGGGGGTGGTCACCGGCTCCGGATGTTCATTCAACAAATTGATTTTAAACGAGTAATTATTGTTTATGTGATTGGATGGCGCGTTTGGAAGCGCCGCTCGCCGTGCCGGAATTTGGTTAACCCCTGGCGCGATTGCGGCAGAGATCGGGTAACAATCGGTAAACAAGCGTGAGTTGGCGCGCTTTGGGGCAGTGACTATGGTCTGCCGTGACTTGGGGATGCCTAGAACGCGAATCGCGCTCACGCGCGGTTCCGACACTGGGTTAAGTCGGGTAGTGGGCAGTTATCGATGAAATTCAGTCGCCAGACCACGCTTCGCTCGCAAGCCACTGTAACGGGCGTTGGCGTTCATTCCGGTTTACCTGTCAGCCTGACCATCGGACCTGCACCCGCGAATGCAGGTTTTATTTTTGTCCGCACCGGCCTTGATGAGGCCGACCGTGAAGTTCCTGCCGTCGCCGCCTCCGTCACTGCCACCGATTTCCAGACCGTTCTTGGCGACCGCGAAGGTCCGCTGGTCTCCACTTCCGAACATATCCTCGCCGCCCTGCGCGGCATGGGGGTCGACAACGCCACCATCGAGGTCGACGGCCCCGAAGTTCCGATCATGGACGGCAGTGCCGCAGCGTTCGTCGCGGCGATCGACCAGGCCGGCATCGTCACCCAGTCAGCTTCGCGCCGCTTCATCCAGATCCTCAAGCCGGTGCAGGTCGCGCTTGGCGACAGTTTTGGCGAACTGCGCCCGCATGCCGGCGGGTTCCGCGTCGAGGTCGAAATCGACTTCACGACATCGGCGATTGGCCGCCAGAGCTACTGCCTCGACCTCAGCCCCGAAAGCTTCCGCCGCGAGGTTTCGCGCGCACGCACCTTCGGCTTCATGAGCGATACCGCGCGTCTGTGGGGCGCGGGCTTTGCGCTCGGTGCGTCGTTCGAGAATTCGGTGGTGTTCGACGAGGACCGCCTGCTCAATCCGGAAGGCCTGCGCTACAGCGATGAATGCGTCCGCCACAAGGTGCTCGATGCCATCGGCGACCTTACGCTGGCTGGCCTGCCGCTGCTCGGTGCCTACCGCTCCGTCCGCCCCGGTCACAAGCTGAACCACGCCGTGCTGACGGCGCTGCTGGCCGATCGCAGCGCCTGGCGGGTGGTCGAAGCCGAAACCGCACGCCGTTCGCGCGGCCATGTCGAGGCCGGCGTGGGCCTGGCGGGCGGGCTGATCGCCCCGGCCTATGGCCCGGACGTTTCCTGAGGTTCGCCCTGGTATTTTTCCTCAGTTTTGAGCAGTCTTGCGCTACTTGAGCGCATTTTCCGTAGTAACCACAATCGGTAAGCCCGCCGTCCAGCCGCCTTAATCCGGGCGAATTGGCTGCGTATTCGGTTGGTCGAGGACCATTTTTCGGCTACAGAAGCCTGCGGTTGCACCACAGGGCACCACGGGCCTTGAAGAATTGGGCACCAACGCATTGGGCACGGGGTATATGACGTCCAGGACGACGGTTCACGGACGGGCGGGCTCAGTCATCAGTCGCATCACGGGGCGTCAGGTCACAGATTCCATGTCGGCACAGCGTTTGACGCTTGAACCACGCAATTCACTCGGACGGTCGCTGCGGCTGGCCGCGGCTCTGATCGCGCTCGCGATTCCCTTGAGCGGCTGCGGCACGGGCGCGCTGTGGGACAAGTTCACCGCCAAGGACGACACCTTCGTCGAGGAGCCCGCGGACAAGCTCTATAATGAGGGCTTGTACCTGATGAACCAGCGCAAGGATAACAAGGCGGCCTCGAAGAAATTCGAGGAAGTCGACCGCCAGCATCCCTATTCGGACTGGGCGCGCAAGTCGCTGCTGATGTCGGCCTATTCCTTCTACAATGTGGGCGATTATGACAGCTGCATCGGCGCGGCGACCCGTTACGTCACGCTGCATCCCGGCAGCCCTGACGCGGCCTACGCCCAGTACCTGATCGCGGCCTCGCATTACGACCAGATCCCGGACATCTCCCGCGACCAGGGCCGCACCGAAAAGGCGATCGCGGCGCTGGAAGAGGTGATTCGCAAATATCCGACCTCGGAATACGCCAACTCCGCCAAGGCCAAGCTCGAAGGCGCGCGCGACCAACTCGCCGGTAAGGAAATGGACGTCGGCCGCTATTACATGGAGCGGCGCGACTACACCGCCGCGATCAACCGCTTCAAGACCGTCGTCACCCGCTACCAGACCACGCGGCATGTCGAGGAGGCGCTGGCGCGACTGACCGAAGCCTATATGTCGATCGGCATCGTCGGCGAGGCGCAGACCGCGGCGGCCGTCCTCGGTCACAATTTTCCTGACAGCCGCTGGTACAAGGACGCCTATAATCTCGTGAAGTCGGGCGGTCTCGAGCCGAACGAGAACAAGGGTTCCTATATCTCAAGGGCCTTCAAGAAGATGGGTCTCGGATAGCCGGGCGGGTCTGGCGCTCGCGCCCGGTGCACTCGCGACCCCGCAAGGCGAATGTCACGTTGCCAAGGCTCCAATATTCCCAGGGCCCCACTACAAGGCTCCACTTGCAGCCTGATATTTGCTAGTGGTCCTTTTGATTCTAACATTCGCAAATGCGGCTCCCGGGTGGGGAGCGGATGTCAGAACCGGACCACTAGGAATTTACCTCGCATGCTGGCGCGTCTGTCGATCCGCGACATCGTCCTGATCGAACGGCTCGATATCGAATTCTCCCGTGGCCTCGCGGTGCTGACCGGCGAAACCGGCGCGGGCAAATCCATTTTGCTCGATGCCTTCGCGCTGGCGCTCGGCGGCCGCGGCGATGCGGGCCTCGTGCGCCATGGCGCGGAGCAGGGCCAGGTGACGGCGACCTTCGACGTTCCCAAGGGCCACCCCGCGACAAAAATCCTTGCCGGGAACGGCCTCGACGACACCGGCGAGATGATTCTGCGCCGCGTGCAGCTTGCCGACGGCCGCACCCGCGCCTTCATCAACGACCAGT
>NZ_DAINNI010000069.1:0-23905 GCF_036735945.1 Bradyrhizobium sp.
TGATGGCGCGCATGCGCAGCTCGTCGGTCATCATCTTCAGCCGCGTCAGCGAGCGGACGCGCGCAATCAGGACGACGTCGGAGACCGGCTTGGTGAGGAAATCATCGGCGCCGGCTTCGAGGCCGCGAACGCGATCGGACGGGCTGTCGAGTGCGGTGACGATCACGACCGGAATGAAATGGGTGGCCGGGTTGGACTTGAGCCGGCGGCAGACCTCGAAACCGTCCATGTCGGGCATCATGACGTCGAGCAGGATGATGTCGCATTCCGAACGCGAACAGATGTCGAGCGCCTCGGTGCCGTTACAAGCCGTCAGCACGTCGAAATATTCGGCCGACAGCCGGGCTTCCAGCAGCTTGACGTTCGCGGGAACGTCATCGACGACAAGGATACGCGCAGACATTGAAACTCACTCCTACCCGATAAAGCGCCGCACCGTTTCAATGAACTTGCCGACCGAAATCGGCTTGGACAGATAGGCTTCGCAGCCACCCTCGCGGATGCGCTCTTCGTCGCCCTTCATCGCAAAGGCGGTGACGGCGACCACCGGAATGGCGCGCAACTCCGGATCGTCCTTGATCCAGCGCGTCACTTCGAGGCCCGACACCTGCGGAAGCTGAATGTCCATGAGGATCAGGTCGGGGCGCATCTTGCGGACAAGATCGAGCGCCTCGAAACCGTTGCTGGTCCCCGAGGTCTGATAGCCGTGCGCTTCCAACAGATCGCGAAAGAGCTTCATGTTAAGCTCGTTGTCCTCCACGATCAGGACGGTTTTTGCCATCCCGTCCCTCCCCTCTTCTTCAGGAAACAAGTCCGGCTCTTCAGCACGTCGCTACCGCCGCCGCCCCTTGCCGAAAAGTGAATTCAAACTAACGTCAGATTCGCTCGAAAGCCGTTAAACCGATGCACCAACTTTTACGAAGCGGTTTCTGATTGTTGAACAAACTCCGCAGACTCGGGCATGATGGTTCCCAAATTAGAGACCACAAGTTAACGGAAAGGCAAACAAAACTTTTGAAAAAGCCTGTTCACAACCCTCGCGAAGTGGCTGAAATCGTTGCAGTTCAGGCGCTCAGCTTCATCGCCGGCGAGCCCGAGCGGCTGGGCCTTTTCCTGGCCGAAAGCGGCATCGGCCCGGAGACATTGCGGACCGCGGCGGCCGACCCACAATTTTTGGCCTCGGTGCTCGATTTCGTGCTGCGCGACGACGCAACCGTCAAGGCATTTGCGGGCGCCTCGCAACTCCACCCGACCAACATTGCCGCCGCCCGCGAAGTGCTCGGCGACCCGCATTGGGAGCGCGACGTGCCGTGAGCGCCCCGGCGCCACTCCTGGACGGGCCACGCGCCTTCTGCCGGGATTGTCTCGGCGACCTCGACATCAAGGCCAGACGGTGCGGCACATGCGGTTCCCCGCGTCTCGTCCGCCACCACGCCCTTCCCTCGCTGACGCTTGCGCACATCGATTGCGACGCCTTCTACGCCACGGTGGAGAAGCGCGACAACCCTGATATCGCCGACAAGCCTGTCATCATCGGCGGCGGCAAGCGCGGCGTCGTGTCGGCCGCCTGCTACGTTTCGCGCACCTATGGCGTGCGTTCGGCGATGCCGATGTTCAAGGCGCTGGACCTATGCCCCCAGGCGATCGTGATCCCGCCGGACATCGCCAAATATGTCCGCGTCGGCCGCGAGGTACGGCAGGCCATGCAGACGCTGACGCCGCTGGTGGAACCGCTGTCGATCGATGAAGCGTTTCTCGACCTCGCCGGCACCCAGCGCGTCCACGGCATGATCCCCGCCAAAGTGCTGGCGCGCTTCGCCCGCGACGTCGAGCGCGACATCGGCATCACGGTGTCGGTCGGCCTGTCCTGCAACAAGTTCCTGGCCAAGATCGCCTCCGATCTCGACAAACCCCGCGGCTTCGCCACGCTCGACCAGGACGAGGCCAGGGAGATGCTGGCGGACAAGCCGGTCGGCTTCATCTACGGCGTCGGCCCCGCCACCCAGGAAAAGCTGCTGCAGCGGGGGTTTCGCAGCATTGCCGACCTGCAGCGCGCCGACGAGGTCGAATTGATGAAGCAGTTCGGCGGCGAAGGCCGCCGCCTGTGGCGGCTGGCGCGCGGCATCGACGACCGCAGCGTGGTGCCGGACCGCGGCGCCAAGACGATCTCGAGCGAGACCACGTTCGAGACCGACATCCGAGACTTCGCCACGCTGGAACGGCTGTTGTGGCGCCTGTCGGAGAAAGTATCGTCGCGGTTGAAGAACGGCAATCTCGCAGGCTGCACCATCACGCTGAAGCTGAAGACCGCCGACTTCCGCCAGCGCACCCGCTCGCAATCGATCCAGGCGCCGACCCAGCTCGCCGCCAAGATTTTTGCGGTGTCGCGCGAGATGCTGGCCAAGGAGATCGACGGCACGGCGTTTCGCCTGATGGGCACCGGCGTCAGTGCGCTGCGCGAGGACTCGCGCGGCGACGACAGCGACATGCTCGACCGCCGCTCGGCCCACGCCGAGCGCGCGATGGATGATTTGCGGAAGAAGTTCGGCAACGCCGCCGTGATCCGCGGCATCGCGTACAAGGGACCGGCGAAGGAAGACGAGGAGGAAGAGGAGTAAACAGCTCCCTCCCCGCCATTGCGACGTCAATCCACCACCGCCACGGCCTCGATCTCGATCAGCCATTCAGGGGCCGCCAGCGCCGAGACGCCCACGAGCGTGCTCGCCGGCGGTTCAATACCCTCAAAGAAGACCGAGCGCGCCTTGCCGATGGTGGGGCGGAGCTCCGGCTTGTAGCCGACGACGAAGGTGGTGATCTTGACGATATCGGCATAGGTCGCGCCGGCGGATTTCAGCGCCAGGCCGATATTGGTCATCACCTGCGTGGTCTGCGCGCCAATGTCGCCCTCGCCGACCACCCGTCCCTCCTCGTCGGTGGAGACCTGTCCGGAGAGATAGATCGTGCGCGCGCCGGAAGCCGTGACGACATGGGAATAGGCCGGATTGTGGTGCAGTCCGCTTGGCCGAAGCTTCTCGATCTTGCTCATGGTTACGCCTCCCTGATATGCGTGGTTGGCCACAGCGTATCCGGGTCCGGCGCTCTCGGCCAGAGCAGGTCTCGAAGGCCTCGGAGGGCCGCCTCGGCTGGAGGAATGGTCCGGCTGCGCGGCGGCAGTCAGAGCATCTTCTCGACGACCTTGGTCATGTCCGCCGCCGAGAAGGCCCGCAACGACTCGGTGCGAACATTGCCGAGCGCGCCGAGAGTCAAACTTAGCGTCATCGCGGAAGATTCATCCGGCGCATCGAGGATCGTCACAACATCATACCGTCCCTGCGTCCAGAACAGTTCCTTAACAGTGACCCCGAACGTCTCGGCCATCTTCTTGAAAGCCTCTGCCCGCTTCGGTGACTCCTTGGCGTTGCGGATTCCCTGGTCGGTGAAGTTGCCAAGCACGACATAAGTAACCATCGTCGCTCTCCCTGGTTGTCGGTGTCAGCCGGCCGAATTGTCCGGCTGCACCGATAGATCAGCGTTCCCGGCCCATCGGCGGCATTACGCGATCGGCTTGTTGCCGGCAAACAACCACAGTCACGTCGCTTCGCTCCGCCGCCCCGTCAGGTGGCCGAGCAAATCCATCGGCAGCGGAAACACCACGGTCGACGACCGCTCGCCGGCAATGTCGTGCAGTGCCGCAAAATAGCGCAATTGCATCGCCTGCGGTTCCTGCGCCAGCGTTCGTCCGGCCTCGACGAGCTTCTCGGCGGCTTGCTGCTCGCCCATCGCATTGATCACCTTCGCGCGCCGCAACCGCTCCGCCTCGGCCTGCTTGGCAATCGCGCGCACCATGGTTTCGTTGATGTCGATATCCTTGATCTCGACGGTGGTGACCTTGATGCCCCAGATGTCGGTCTGCTGGTCGAGAATCTCCTGGACATCGGCATTGAGCCGGTCCCGTTCGGCCAGCATCTCGTCCAGTTCGTGCTTGCCGAGCACCGAGCGCAGCGTGGTCTGCGCCAATTGGCTGGTCGCAGCCATGTAATCGCTGACCTTGATGATCGCACGTTCGGGATCGATGATGCGGAAGTAGAGAACGGCATTGACCTTGACCGAAACGTTGTCGCGCGAAATCACGTCCTGCGGCGGCACGACCTGTACCATCACCCGGAGATCGACCTTCACCATCTGCTGCACGACCGGAATCAGGATAATCAATCCCGGGCCTTTCACACCGGTGAAGCGGCCGAGCGTGAACACGACGCCTCGCTCGTATTCCCGCAGGATGCGAATGGCCGAGGACAGAAACAGGACAACGAGCACCGCGAGCGCCGCATAAGTCAAATAATCAAGCATCATCACGTACCTCCTTCGCGAGCGGTCAGCACCGGCAGGCGCCGTACCACCAGCGTCAAATCCACGATGTTGGCGATCTCGACCACCTCTCCGGGCCTGAAGTCTTCAGTGCCGCGCGCCTGCCAGCGCTCTCCATGGGCGAAGACATGACCTTCGCTCTCGGACCAGTCGAGGATTTCGGCGGGCAGGCCGCGCATGGCTTGCGCGCCGAGCCGCACAGGACCTTTGCGGGCCCGTCGAAGCAAGTTGAGGATAACCAGAAGCAGGCTTACGAAGATCGCTGTCGCGATGCCGATCACCGGCCAGGACAGCCGGAATCCGGGCGCTTCGATCTCGAACAGCATCGCCGCTCCGAGCACGAATGCGATGATCCCGCCGAGACCGAGAACCACGGTCGGGTTGTAGACTTCGATCACAAGGAGCGTGATCCCCAGCAGGATCAGGCCGAGACCCGCATAGTTGACCGGCAGCATATTGAGCGCATAGAGGCCCAGCAGCAGACAGATCGTGCCGATCACCCCGGGCGCGACTGTTCCGGGCGAGGAAAATTCGAAAATCAGCCCGTAAATGCCGACCAGCATGAGAATGAAGGCAATGTTGGGATCGGTGATGACCCTCAGAAATTGCGAGATCCATCCGGGATCGATCGCTTCACGCGCGGCATCCTTGGTCGCCAGATGCCGTATGTCGCCACCTGCCATCTCGACCGCGCGACCATCGATTTGTCTGAGCAGTTCGGCCTGGTCGCGTGCGATGAGGTCGATGACGTTCTCCTGCAATGCGGCTTTGGCGGAAAGACTGGCGGCCTCCCGCACCGCCTTCTCCGCCCAATCCGCATTGCGGCCGCGCATCTCGGCAAGACTGCGGATCAAGGCAACGGCGTCGTTGGTCGCCTTCGCCGCCATGGCATCCTTCGTCCCCGGCTTCTGGTCGCCGCCGTCCTTCTTGCTCTTGTCGGGGGTGGCTTCAGGCAGCCCCGGCAGCGGGCCGCCAATCTGCACCGGCGTCGCGGCGCCGAGATTGGTGCCCGGCGCCATGGCCGCGATATGCGTGGCGTAGAGGATGTAGGTTCCGGCGCTGGCCGCATGGGCTCCGGAGGGCGCAACATAGCCGACGACGGGAACGCGCGACGCCAGCACGTCTGCGATAATCTCGCGCATGCTGGTTGAGAGACCGCCTGGCGTATTCATGCGCAGAACGACCACCTCGGCATGTCGTTCGCTTGCCTTGGTCAGCGCATCCTTCACGTAACGGGCCGTTGCCGGGCCGATCGCTCCGTCTACCGAAATGGTCAGCGCAAGCTTGCTGTTGTTCTCGCCCGCCGAGACGGCAAGGGGAGAGACAAAAAGAGCTGCGACCGCAGCGGCCGCAACGACAAGAGCCGCCTGTACGCTCCGCACAGCAAAGACTCCCTTATCGCAATGATATGGGGTCTTCTCGTCGGATCTCAATATCCCCGGGATTGGCGGTCGGCGGCGCTTCCCGGTGAAGCGGGCCCGCGGGCGTTCGAACTGAAGTCCGCGGACTTCACTTACACGGCTTGGAATCCCTGACGTCGAAGCGGCCCATCGCGCCTGCGATCACGAAATCGTTGTAGTCGAGCATCAGCGCGCGGGAGACGCCGTTCTCGAACAGCTCGAACGACATCGCGTAAACCGGCGTCTGCTCGCCTTCCTTCGTCTTGGCGTCGCGGTCGTAATAGCTCACGGTCACCGGCCAGCGGGTAAGCGTCTTCATCTGGTCGTTGTCGGTCGACGGGTCGGGGGACGCGATGCTGCGACTGCCAGGGATAGGCTGCCCGATCACCGCCAGCGTGTTGTAGACCCTCTCGCCATTGTCGGAGCCGTCATAGACCATCAGCTCCAGCACCGACTTGCCCTCGCGGGCGGCGGCGATGATGTGCTGGATCTGCTCGGTCGGAAACACGGTCTTGCCGTCGAGTTCGAACGTCTTGGCCACCGGCTGCTTCAGCTTGACCTTGATATGGTCGCCGACCCGCTCTGCCATGCCGTCGACCGGCGTGGAGGCGCTGTCGTTCATCCGCGAGTCGATCTTGAAGCGGTAGCTCTTGCCGTCGGCGTCCTCCCAGGAATGCGAGCGCAGGTCGCTCAGCGTCAGCTTGCCCTCGCCGCTGTCGAGCTCCGATACCTGGCGGAATTCGGACGTGTAGCCCTCGCAGGCACTGCCGGAGAAATTGTAGAGGATGCGTCCCCGCGCCCCACTGATCGCGTTGGTCCCGCGCGACTTGACCAGCTTCAATTCATAGAGCGCCTGGTGGGCGAGAAACGGCCCGCCGGCACCGGCCACCGCCGGTTCGTTTGCGAAATTTGAGAGCAAAACGGCCGCAGCCGAGAACACCAAAGCACGAACCGGAACCGGAAACGAGCGAGCCATGTCCTGTCTTTTCCTCGATGGAGATTCGTTACATTAGTGATGGCCCCATTGCGTCGCAACTAGGGCACCGCTCCGGAACCGCGGGAATTTGACGGCGGGAACGTTGTTTTTCGGCATTTCTACGGGGGACGAACGCCAACGGCTTCGCGACGCGCCGTCAAATGCTACCTCGCTTGCAACATGCGGCGCGATGCGCGAAACAGTGCCGCCCGATCGCGGGTCAGAACAGTCACATCTCGAGTGGGGGCAACACATGGCGGGTACGGTCGAACAGAAGCTGGCGGAAAAAGGCATCGTGCTGAACGAGCCGCGTACCCCGATGGCGAACTATGTCGGCTTTGTCCGCAGCGGCAATCTGCTGTTCGTCTCCGGCCAGGTCTGTGCCAATGCCGAGGGCAAGCTGATCGCCAAGGGCAAGCTCGGGGCCGGCGTCACCATCGAACAGGGCTATGCCGCCGCCGAAGGCTGTGGCGTCAACCTGCTGGCCCAGGTCAAGGCCGCGCTCGGCGACCTCGACAAGGTCGTGCGCGTGGTCCGGCTCGGCGGCTTCATCAATTCCGCGCCCGATTTCCTCGACGGACCCAAGGTGCTCAATGGCGCCTCCGACCTGATGGTCGCAGCCTTCGGCGACAAGGGCCGGCACGCCCGCACCACCGTCGGCGTCGCCTCGCTGCCCTCGGATGCCGCAGTCGAGGTGGACGCCATCTTCGAAGTGGCCTGAGCGGGACACCTCTGATGCGCGCGCCGGACTGGCTGACGGCTCGGCCGGTCGCTCACCGCGGCCTGCACGACATTTCGCGCGGGATCGTCGAGAACATGCCGGCCGCCGCGCAAGCCGCCATCGGCGGCAATTTCGCCATCGAATGCGACATCCAGCTCTCGTCCGACGGCGAGGCGATGGTGCATCATGACAATGCGCTGGGCCGCCTCACCGACGGCGCCGGCGCGCTGCTCGGCAAGACCGCGGCCGAACTGAAAGCGGTCACGTTCAAAAATACGCCGGAGCGGATGATGACGCTCGGCGATCTCTGCGCCCTCGTCGCCAGCCGCGTCCCGCTGGTGATCGAGGTCAAGAGCCATTTCGACGGCGACCGCCGGCTGGTGAAGCGGATGGCGGAGGTGCTGGCTTCCTATGATGGGCCTGCAGTCGGCATGTCCTTCGATCCGGATCAGGTGGTGGCATTGCGCGAACTGATCCCCACCCGCGCGCGCGGCATCGTGGCCGAGCGCGAATATACCGCCGAGGAATGGCCGGAAGCCTCACCGGAGCAGCGCCACGGCATGACGCATCTGCGCCACGCGTTCCGCAGCCGGCCGCACTTCGTGGCCTATTGGGTGAACGAATTGCCCGCCGCCGCCCCCTGGATCGCCCGCAACATCTTCGGCCTGCCGCTGCTCGCCTGGACCGTGCGTACGCCGGAGCAGCGCGCGCGGGCTGCGCGCCATGCCGACCAGATGATCTTCGAGGGGTTCCTGCCGGGAACCTGATACGCGCCCGCCCACCTTGAACTCGCGCCCGCGATGCACGATCTTTGCAAGGGCGTTGGTCACCTCGGGCGATGGCTGATCGCAGATGGGACCGGTTTGAATTTCTAGATGGCGTCATCCGAAATCACCCTCGAAGCCGTTCCCGCCGCCGCCGACATCGAGGCCGCGGATTGGGATGCCTGCGCCAATCCGGCCGGCGATCCGAACAGCCTCGAAAATCTCGACACGCTGGCCTCATCCGAGGGTTCCTGCGCGGTTTCAAAACCAGCCTATAACCCCTTCGTTTCGCACGCGTTTTTTGCCGCCGCCGAAGCCTCCGGCTCGGCCAGCCCGCGCACCGGCTGGGCTGCGCGGCACCTTCTGGCGCGGCTTGGCGACGACATTGTCGGGATCGTGCCCTGCTATCTGAAATCGCATTCGCAGGGCGAATATGTCTTCGACCGCGGCTGGGCCGATGCCTATGAGCGCGCGGGCGGACGCTATTATCCGAAGCTGCAGGCCTCGGTCCCCTTCACGCCCGCGACGGGGCCACGGCTGTTGATCCGCGACGGCGTCGATCGCGACCGCATCGGCTCGGCGCTCGCGAGCGGGATGATGGCGCTGTGCAACGCGACCGGCGCCTCCTCCGCGCATGTGACGTTTGCCCGCGAGGGCGAAGCGAAGTTTTTGGGGCAACACGGCTTCCTGCTGCGGAACGACCAGCAGTTTCACTGGCACAATGAAGGCTACGGGACGTTTGAGGATTTCCTGACCTCGCTGAACTCGCGCCATCGCAAGGCGATCAGGCGCGAACGGCGCGAGGCCGTCGCCGCCGGGATCACGATCCATCACCTGACCGGAGCTGATATCACCGAGGAGGCCTGGGACGCATTCTTCGCCTTCTACATGGAGACGGGTTCGCGCAAATGGGGCCGGCCTTATCTCACCCGCAAATTCTTCTCGCTGATCGGCGAGAGCATGAGCCGCGATGTGCTGCTGGTGATGGCCAAGCGCAACGGCCGCTGGATCGCCGGCGCCATCAATTTCATCGGCTCGGATACGCTGTTCGGCCGCAACTGGGGCGCGATCGAGCATCATCCCTTCCTGCATTTCGAGGTCTGCTATTATCAGGCGATCGATTTCGCGATCCAGCGCGGCCTCAAGGTCGTCGAGGCCGGCGCGCAGGGCGAGCACAAGCTGGCGCGCGGCTACCTGCCGCAAACCACCTATTCCGCGCACTTCGTCGCCGATCCCGATCTGCGCCGCGCGATTGCGGATTACCTGAAGCGCGAGCGCGCCTATGTCGCGGAAGTCGGACGCGAGTTGACCGACGCCGGCCCGTTCCGCAAGGCCGCCGACGAAGCTTGACCGCGCCTGCGGCCGAGACGAGATTGCACCAAACTTCGAGGGAACAAGCCATGCCCGCCTACGACAGCAACAACCCCTTCGCAAAAATCCTGCGCGGCGAGTTTCCCTGCCACAAGGTCTACGAGGACGACCACGTGCTGGCGTTCCTCGACATCATGCCGCGCTCGCCGGGCCACACGCTTGTCATCCCGAAGGCCCCCGCCCGCAACATCCTCGACATCACGCCTGACGATTACGCCCACGTCGCCCGCGCCGCCCACAAGATCGCCGCCGCGGCGATGAAGGCGTTCAAGGCCGATGGCATCACCGTGCAGCAGTTCAACGAACCCGCCGGTGGCCAGGTCGTGTTTCACCTGCATATGCATGTGATGCCGCGTCACGACGGCGTAGCGCTATTGCCACCCGCGAGCCGGAAGGAAGATGTCAAGGTGTTGGAAGACAATGCGACCAGGCTGGCCGCGGCGCTGGGGTAGACGGGCCGCCTACTCCGTCTGGAAATCGCCGGGCTGCGGCGGCGCCAGCGGGGTGAACTCGCAGCGGTCGGGCTTGATGTCCAGGAGCGGCGTCTCGTCGAGGCAGTCGAGGCCGCGCACGAAAATGACGTTGCCCTCGATCTTCACGAACTTCACGATCGAGGTTCCGATCGGGTTGGGCCGCACCGGCGAGCGCAGCGAGAACGTGCCGCGGGTCTTCTGGTTGTTCTTCGGGCTTTGCAGCACGAGGTCGCGGCGCGACTGGTGCAGCCAGTAGATCACTTCGAGATTTTCGTAGAAGTCGACGCCCTTGATCGCGGGCACCCACGGCTCGAAAATCTCGAGCCGGCAGACCGGGCCGTCGAGACGGCCCTGCCGCGGCGTCTCCAGCCGCGACTTCCAGGGCGTGCGGATGCGGCCGACGAAGACCAGCCCGGCGTCGCGGGCCGGCGGCATGTCGACGGTGATTTCGCCCTCGCGTACTTCGCTTTCTCGAACCATTCTCTTAGTCCAGTGAAATGTTGAGCGCTTTTATCACGCCCGCCCAGCGCGCGCGATCGGTTGCGACGAATTTGTCGATCTCGGCCTGGCTCTGCGGCCGCAGCGGCGGGAAGCCGACCTTGTCGAGCGAGGCACGGAAGGCATCGTCGTTGAGCGCCTTGTCGAGACTGGCTACGAGCTTCTGCGCGACATCGTCAGGCAGCTTGGCCGGCGCCGACACGCCGTACCAGACGCTGACGCCATAATCGGGATAACCGGCTTCGGCCATGGTCGGCACATCAGGCAGGTCGGGAATGCGTTTCGCCGAAGAGACCGCCAGCGGCCGCAGCAACCCGCCCTTGATCGGCGGCAGCGCGGTGCCGAGCGTATCGAACATCAGATGGATGTTGCCCGACAAGAGGTCAGTCAGCGCCGGACCCGCGCCCTTGTAGGCGACGTGGACCATGTCGACGCCGGCCATCTGCTTGAACATCTCCCCGGCCAGATGAATGGTGCCGCCGGTGCCGGCCGATCCGAAATTGAGTTTTCCGGAATTCTGTTTGGCGTAGGCGACGAACTCGGCGACCGTCTTGGCCGGCACGGAGGGATGCACCTCCATCACGACAGGCAGGTCGGTGACGACAGTCAGCAGGCGAAGGTCCTTCTGCGGGTCATAAGGCAGCTTCTTGTAGAGCAGCGGGTTGAGCACGAAGATCGACGCCGCCGTGAAGAACAGCGTGTAGCCGTCGGGCTCGGATCGCGCCGCGGCTTCCGCGCCGATCGCGCCCTGGGCGCCGGCCTTGTTCTCGACCACCACCGCCTGCTTCAGGTCGCGGGCCAGATAATCGCCGACCATGCGTCCCAGCACATCGGTCGGGCCGCCGGCGGCATAGGGCACGATCAGCTTGATCGGACGCGCCGGATATTCCGCTGCATGGGCTTGCGGCATCGCGCAGATCAGCGCACAGGCCAGCGCCGGCAGTTTGAGCCAGTTCATTTGCGTTTCCCCGGACGTTTCTTGTGCGTCCGACAGTAGCCGATTATCGGCTGCCTGCAATCAACCGAGCCACCATTTCCCGGCCACGAGCATCACCTCGCCGGCGACCACGCCGGCGAAGATCGAGCGCCGCGCCAGCATGAATACGGCAAAGCCGGCGGCGACTGCGCCGTAGCGCAGCCAGTCCGGCACGCCTGCCAGCGCGCCCGGCGGCTGCACGAGAATTTGCGCGATGACGCCGGCGAGGATCGCGGTCGCGACCGCCCTCACCCAGATCAGAAGCTCGGAGCCCTCATCGACGCCGGCGCCGAACCAGAGCCCGGCCATGCGCCAGATCTCGTTGGGCAGGAAGCCCGCGAGAACCAGGACCAGCAGAGCATTCGGGCTGCCGAAGAACTCGCTCATGCCGCCTCCCTCTCCCGCCACCAATGCACGCCATAGGCGATGGTGCCGGCGGTCATGCCGCTGATCAGGATGTCGACGCCGGTGTGCAGCATCGAGATCAACGGAAACAGCGCAAGCCCCAGCACCAGCGCCAGCACGTCCGAGAGTTGCTTGCAGTTGCGCGCGGTCGACAGCAGGAACGCCAGCGGCGTCAGCAGGAGGATAGCGGCCGCAAACAGCGGCGGCAGGTTGGCGGCCAGCCCATAGCCGAGCGTGGTCGCGACCATGCAGACGATGAGGAGGCCGCAGCCGAGCCCATGCGTGAACGCGATGCGCCGCTCGCGCGGCACTTTCGGCAGCAGCCGGTAGCACTCGACCCACAGCGTGACCGCGATGAAATGCGTCACCAGCACGAGATGGCGGCGCCTTGTGCCGGGCGTCTTCAGCAGAGGCAGCACCGACACCACCATCGGAAACAGCCTGATGGCGCTCACCGTCACCGCGATCGCCGCCTGCACCGCGGTTGCGCCTGAGCCGAGCGTCGAGATCAGGATGATCTGCGCCGGCCCCGCCCAGACCAGGACCGTGGAGCCGAGCACCCAGCCCAGGCTGAAATGGCTGTCATGGGCCAGCGCGCCGATACCGAGATAGGTCGCGAACAGCACCAGCGCCAGCACGGTCGACGCAACCGAGCTCACCCCCCACGCGAAAGCGCGAATGGGGCTTTTCCATTGGGGGGAGTCGAGCGGAGGCAGCGCCAAGGGTGACCGAGATCGTATTGAGGCTCAGGCGGATAAGGCTAACGAAAGCGAGCTGCGTCAAGCAACACGGGATTCAGAGCAGTTATGCAGGGCTGCTTCCGAATCCCTCAACCCGGCACGCCCCTGTTCCTCAACACAAAGCACGCCCCGCCTGCCTTGCGGATGCTGTTGCAGAGGCCGTCGGCCTCGTCGCGGGTGTCGGCGCCGAAGCGCACCTGGTAGAACGTCGCCGCGCCGCGGCTGCGCAGGCGCGAGACGAGGATCGAGGGGTCGCGGTTGCCGATCACGCTGGAAAGGCGCGAGACCGCGCGGCCGTACATCGCCAGCGCCTTGTCGCGGGAAAAGCCGGCGGCGAGCTGCACGCCCCATTGCCTGGCGGCGGCGAGCGTCACGCGCTGCTCGAGCCCGGCGACGAAAGGATTGGGCGCCTGTTTGAGGAGCACCATCAGTTCGCGGCAGCTCGCTGTCCGGCGAGGTTCGGGCGCCTTGCCGCCCTTCCCCGCCTTCGCCCAATCCTCCACCGTCGATCCGGTAATGGCCGCGACATAGTTGCGCGTCTCCTGCGGCATCGGCCCGGTGCCGGCCAGCCATTCCTGCACCCGGCGCGGGCCGGCGTTATAGGCGGCGGCCGCCAGCCCGAGATTGCCGAACTGAGCGCGCAGCTCGGCCAAAAACTCCGCCGACTTCGGCAGCGCCTGCACGGGATTGAAGGGATCGAGCAGCCCGCGCTCGTTCGCCGTTCCGGGCATGAACTGCGCGATGCCCTGCGCCCGCGCGCCGCTGCGCGTCACCGGCCCCACCGCACCGGGCTGAAAGCGGCTCTCCTGCCAGATCACGCGCGCGAAGAATTCCAGCGGCAGGCTCGATTCCCGCGCCGCCGATTCGATCATCAGGCACATCGCCTCACGCGCCTCGCTCTCGCGCGCGGACGGGTCCGCTTTCCGGATCCCCGCAGCGCTCGACCGCGTCGCCTCGCCCGCATCCTCGGCGAAGGCGTTCGTCAAGGCGGACGAGAGCCAGACCGTGCAGCACAGGGCGCGAAGAAGCCGACCTCTTTGCATGGCAATTTGCAATCCGGGAGCGCGTGACGGTCAAAACGTCGGTCAACGATTAACGCTTGCGGCTGGATCCACCTTTTTCCGCGACACACTGCCATTTTTGCGCTGCAATTGCTCCAAAATCGGCGTGAGCCGGGCCGCCGTTAGTTTACGTTAATGCCGCATTTTGCGCTGGCCGGATTTTTGCGGCCGACAAAGCGCGGTACAAGTTCCCCGATTTGTTGGGAGACTTCCAATGCAGGACCGGCGTGAGAGCGTGCGCGACAAGGTGATGTATGGCGGCGTCGCCGAGATCGGCGAACGCGGCACGACGCGCGAATGCATCGTCCGCAATATTTCCGATCGTGGCGCCAGCATCGAGTTCAGCAACGATTTCCAGTTGCCGAGGGAGCAGCTATCGCTGCGCGTCGCGCGCAAGGGCCGCTCGTTCCTCGCCAAGGTGGTCTGGTGGCGCGACAATTTCGTCGGCGTCGCGTTCCGGGGCGAAAGCCCGGCCGAGCCGGTCTCCGATCTGGCGGAGCGGCTGCGCAAGAGCGAGATCAAGAAGCGGCAGCTGCAGCGCAAGATCGACGACCTGCTCAACGAGCGCTGAAGCCAGCTACGCACCACAGAAAAAGGCCGGCTGTCGAGCCGGCCTTTTTGCATTCTTGCCTGATCTTGCGCGAAGCCGATCAGACCTTGACCAGCGGGCCCTTCGAGACCGGGCCCTTGGAGCCGCCACCGCCGCCGCCATTGTTCGGACCACCCGATTTCGGCTTGCGCTTGCGCGCCACCGGCAGCTTCTCGGGCTTCGGCGTGACCGGGCCCTCGACGAACTCGAAGCCGATCTTGTCCTTGTCCTCGGCGTCCTTGACCAGCACGACGCGGACATGGCCGCCACCCTTGAGCTGACCGAACAGCACTTCGTCGGCCAGCGGCTTCTTGATGTGCTCCTGGATCACGCGGGCCATCGGCCGCGCACCCATCTGCTCGTCATAGCCATGCTCGATCAGCCAGGCCTTGGCGGGCTCCGACAGCTCGATGGTGACGTCGCGGTCGGCGAGCTGCGCCTCGAGCTGCAGCACGAACTTCTCCACCACCATGCCGATGACGTCGGCATTGAGATGGGCGAAGGAGACGATCGCATCCAGCCGGTTGCGGAATTCCGGCGCGAACTGGCGGTTGATCGCCTCGTGGTCGTCGCCTTCCCGCTTGTTGCGCGTGAAGCCGAAGGCCTGGCGCGCGAGGTCGGCGGCGCCCGCATTCGTGGTCATGATCAGGATCACGTTGCGGAAGTTGACCTGCTTGCCGTTGTGGTCGGTCAGCCGGCCATGATCCATGATCTGCAGCAGCACGTTGTAGAGATCCGGATGCGCCTTCTCGATTTCGTCGAGCAGCACCACGCAATGCGGATGCTGGTCGACGCCGTCGGTCAGCAGGCCGCCCTGGTCGAAGCCGACATAGCCGGGAGGCGCGCCGATCAGGCGCGACACCGTGTGCCGCTCCATATATTCGGACATGTCGAAGCGCAGCAGCTCGACGCCAAGCGAGGCCGCAAGCTGCTTTGCCACTTCGGTCTTGCCGACGCCGGTCGGCCCGGAGAACAGGTAGGAACCGATCGGCTTCTCCGGCTCGCGCAGGCCGGCTCGCGCCAGCTTGATCGACGCCGACAGCGACTCGATCGCCTTGTCCTGACCGAACACCACCCGCTTCAAGGTCTGCTCGAGATGCTTCAGCACCTCGGCGTCATCCTTCGACACGCTCTTGGGCGGAATCCGCGCCATGGTCGCGATCGTGGTCTCGATTTCCTTGATGCCGATGGTCTTCTTGCGCTTGTTCTCGGCGACCAGCATCTGCGCCGCACCCGACTCGTCGATCACGTCGATCGCCTTGTCCGGCAGCTTGCGGTCATGGATGTAGCGCGAGGACAATTGCACCGCCGCCTCGATCGCCTCGTTGGTGTACTTCAGGCGATGATAGTCCTCGAAGTAGGGCTTCAGTCCCTTGAGGATCGCGATCGCGTCTTCCACCGTCGGCTCGTTGACGTCGATCTTCTGGAAGCGCCGCACCAGCGCGCGGTCCTTCTCGAAGTGCTGACGATATTCCTTGTAGGTCGTCGAGCCCATGCAGCGGATCGTGCCGGACGCCAGCGCCGGCTTGAGCAGGTTGGAGGCGTCCATCGCGCCGCCCGAGGTGGCGCCCGCCCCGATCACGGTATGGATTTCGTCGATGAACAGGATAGCGTTCGGATGCGCCTCCAGCTCCTTCAGGACCTGCTTCAGACGCTCTTCGAAATCGCCGCGGTAACGGGTGCCGGCAAGCAGCGTGCCCATGTCGAGCGAGAACACGGTGGCGGCCGCCAGCACTTCCGGCACTTCGGAATCGACGATGCGCTTGGCAAGGCCTTCGGCGATCGCGGTCTTGCCGACGCCGGCCTCGCCCACGAACAGCGGATTGTTCTTCTGCCGGCGGCACAGCACCTGGATCGCGCGGTTGATCTCGGAATTGCGTCCGATCACCGGATCGATCTTGCCGTCGCGCGCCTTCTTGTTGAGGTTGACGCAATAGGTCTCGAGCGCCTCGCCCTTCTTCTTGGCGTCCTCGTTGCCCTTGGTCTCGGTCTCCTCGTCGACGCCGCGCACCGGACGCGCTTCGGAGACGCCCGGCCGCTTGGCAATGCCGTGGCTGATGTAATTGACTGCGTCGTAGCGCGTCATGTCCTGCTCCTGCAGGAAGTACGCGGCATGACTCTCGCGCTCCGCGAAGATCGCGATCAGCACGTTGGCGCCGGTCACTTCTTCGCGGCCGGAGGACTGGACGTGAATCACCGCGCGCTGGATCACGCGCTGGAAGCCGGCCGTCGGCTTGGCGTCGTCGGCGCCGTCAGTTACCAGATTTTCGAATTCGGTCTCGAGATAGTTGACGAGGCTCGTGCGCAGCTTGTCGAGATCGACGCTGCAGGCTCGCATCACCGCCGCCGCATCCGAGTCATCGATCAGCGACAGCAGAAGGTGTTCGAGCGTCGCGTATTGATGATGACGCTCGTTTGCAATCGCCAGTGCACGATGCAGGGATTGTTCAAGGCTTTGGGAAAAAGTTGGCATTCGCGTCCTCTATGGCCCCCGATCATCATGATCGCCATTACCCGGTCAGGCAACAACAACCTTCATCGTCCCCTGTCACATAGTGTCATATAGTTACATACGATCGTGGCGAAAGGCCGGTTCCGCAAGCATGGTTTTCCTCTAAATTCGCCGGCCGCATCGGGCCGCACGCGCGCCCTCCCCCGAAAAACTACTGGGAATAGGATCGGCTTCCGCCATCGCCAATCAATGCAAGACCCGTTCCTTTTCCATAGGCCGGGTCGCGCGCCGCGCGCCGCTATTTCTTTTCCATCACGCATTGCAGCGGGTGTTGGTGCTTGCGCGCGAAATCCATCACCTGCGTCACCTTGGTCTCGGCGATCTCGTAGGTGAACACGCCGCACTCGCCGATCCCGTGGTGATGGACGTGGAGCATGATCTTGGTGGCCGCCTCCACGTCCTTCTGGAAAAACTTCTCCAGCACGTGAACGACAAACTCCATCGGCGTGTAGTCATCGTTCAGGATGAGGACACGATAGAGGTTGGGCCGCTTGGTCTTCGGCTTGACCTTGGTGATGACCGACGTCGACGGCCCGTTGGTTCCGGTGTTGCGGTTCTCGTCATTGCCCATTCGGGGCGCAAAAGCCGATGACGATGCGGGCACGGACGAACAAGCTTTGAAGGTTGACTGCAACATGGCTCAGGCGTTCGAGAATCCAAAGGAGTGACCGGAGGCGCATTGTGGCCAACCCGCGATCGGCTCAGGCGTGAGCAACCGCCGAGTTTCCAGCAACGCCATTTCCAGATCGCCGCTCCCCGGTCCGACCCGTGGCCGGATCGGCACCTGGAATATGGGTCTGCCTCCTGATCGCCGCAAGCGCCCGATATCGCCCCTGCGCATCCCTCGGCCGGCCCGATTCCCGGCTCGGCTATCCAGCTCAAGGTTAATCGTTTCTGCCGGATTTGACAAAGGACCGTATCCGCCCGGTAAGCCGCCGTTGAGGATAGCAGCCGCTTTTCGCCGGGCTGCCGGCGATGCAGCGGGTTTGACCCGTAATTAGCGGAACCGGTTTACCGCCTGTTTAGCCGTCCAAGCCGAAATGCCCGTAGAAATCATTTCTGCGGTGAGAACCATGCTCGATACAGTCGTTTTCCGTCGCATTTGGGCGGCCGCCCGCCGGTTCGGTGGCGCCAATGAGGGCAATATCGCGATCCTGTTTGGAATCGCTGTGATCCCGATCATCAGCTTCGTCGGCGCAGCGGTCGACTATACCCGCGCCAACAACGCCCGCTCCGCGATGCAGTCCGCGCTCGACTCGACGGCCCTGATGCTGGCCAAGGACCTGACCGAGGGCACCATCGACACCTCGCAGATCGCCGTCAAGGCGGACGCCTATTTCAAGGCGCTCTTCGCCAATAACGAAACCAAGGGTATCGCGATCACCGCGACCTATACCCAGAACTCCGGCAATGGCTCGACCATCCTGGTCAACGGCTCGGGCAACATCGAGACCGGTTTCATGCGGGTCGTCGGCTTTCCGACCATGGACTTCAAGAGCAGCTCCACCTCGGCCTGGGGCAACGTACGCATGCGCGTCGCGATGGTGCTCGACGTGACGGGATCGATGGCCCAGAGCGGCAAAATGCCGGCGATGCAAACGGCCGCCAAATCACTGGTCGACCAGTTGAGCGCGCTGCAGAAGAATCCCGGAGACATCTACATCTCGCTGGTCCCGTTCGCCAAGGACGTCAACATCGGCCGCGCCTTCTACAATTCAAGCTGGATCGACTGGTCGATCTGGGACACTCAGTCCGCCACCAACAGCTGGGGCACCTGCAGCAACTCGTCCTATACCACCAGATCGAGTTGCAAGAACGCCAACAAGACCTGGACGCCGGACCGCTCCAAATGGAACGGTTGCGTCACCGACCGCGCCCAGAACGAAGACACCAAGAACACGGTGCCGAGCTCGAGCAATGCGCCGACCATGGTTCCGGCCGAAGAGTATACCTCCGGGTCCACGAACTACTGCAAGGTCGGCAGTTCCTCCTACGTGCAGCCCGTCGTGCCGCTCAGCTCCGACTGGGCCGGGCTCAAGACGGCGATCGGCAACCTCGATTCGACCGGCAATACCAACCAGGGCATCGGACTCGCCTGGGGCTGGATGACGCTCGGCCTCGGCGAGCCCTTCAGCGCCCCCACCAAGGACACGGCAAACTATACCTACAAGGAAGCCATCGTTCTGCTGTCCGACGGTCTGAATACGCAGAATCGTTGGTACTCCAGCGCCTCGTCGATCGATGCTCGCCAGCAGATCCTGTGCTCAAACGCCAAGGCGGCCAACCTCGTCATATATACCGTCCAGGTCGATACCGGCGGGGATGGCGAGTCGGCCGTGCTGAAGGGATGCGCCAGCGGTACCGACAAGTACTTCCACATCACCGACCCGAACCAGACCCTGTCGGTGTTCAATTCGATCGGCCAGTCGCTCGCCAAGCTGCGCGTCTACAGGTAAGCGCCTGCGCGAAGGCATCAAAGAAAAAGCCCGGCCGCAACGGCCGGGCTTTTTAGTTGGCGAATATGAAATCGCGAATGCTTAGTGCGAAGCCGGGTTGAACTTCGCCACCAGGCCCTCATAGGGCTTGAAGGTCTGCTTGGCGAGATCGGTGTAGAGGCCGGCGATCTTCTGCGATTCCGCGACGAAGGTCTCGTAGGAAGAGCGCGCGAATTCGGTCTGAGCCTCGAGCGCCTTGTCCAGCGACTTCACGCCGGAGAGCTTCTCAACGAACGACTTGGTGTCTTCGAACGACTTCTTGGCGTAGTCGCCATAGGCGGTGGCGATCGCCTGAACGCCGCTCTGCAGGTTGCCCGCGGAGGCGGCAACCGTATCGAGATGCTCTTTGCCGTAGTTCTGAATGTCTTCAACCTTGACCATCAATGGAGTCCTTTCCCAGACTTGCAGGTGCAATGATTGCCGGGAGGTCCCGGCTCCCTGACACGCCATATATATGTGCAGTGCACAACGTAGTCAAGAAATATTGTGCGACGCACAAATATGGCTACTTAGCGGAGTAGTCGGGCTGTTGCGCAACGCTTAATTAATCTTTTAGAAACCCGCTCCGCCTAACCTGATTCCTGGACCTGCTCGCCATCCGACAGGCAGCCGAAAAGCTGTTTGGGAGCAGGAACTTAGCTAGAACAGCGACCTGAACGGCCTGCCGGGCCGCGCAAAGTGGCCGGATCGACGTTCCGAGCAGCGAAACATCAGCGGCTGGTGGGCACAATTTCGCCTCACGAGCCGGTGATCAAGACAGAAATTGGGACGGGGAAGTAAATGCTTCGTACAACCTTGGCTTCCTCGCGCGCGTTGCGAGTGTGCGCCCTCGGACTCCTGACCTTCACCACGACGATCGTGATCTCGAGCGAGAGCGCCGAAGCGCGCCGCTACAAGCATCGCCGTCACCACCACGTCGTGCGCGAGAGCTATAGCCCGCAATTCTCCTCGATCATGGTCGACGCCAACACCGGCGCGGTGCTGTCTTCCAACAATCCCGACGGTATCCGGCGCCCGGCGTCGCTGACCAAGATCATGACGCTCTATCTGCTGTTCGAGCGCCTCGACTCCGGCAAGATGAAGATCGATACCGAGATGGATGTCTCGGAGCACGCTTCCGAACAGGCGCCCACCAAGCTCGGCCTGCGCCCCGGTCAGACGCTGAAGGTCGAAGACGCCATCAAGGGTCTGGTGACGCGTTCCGCCAACGACGCCGCCGTCGTGATCGCCGAAGCCATCGCCGGCGATGAAACCGAATTCGCCAGGCTGATGACGCGCAAGGCGCGCGCGCTCGGCATGAGCAAGACCACCTATCGCAACGCCTCCGGCCTGCCCAACGACGAACAACTGACCACGGCGCGCGATCAGGCCACCCTCGGCCGCGCCATCCAGGATCGCTTCCCGCGCTACTACCGTTACTTCGCCACCTCGGTGTTCAACTATCGGGGACAGTCGATCCGCAACCACAATCGCCTGCTCGGCAATGTCGAAGGCGTCGACGGCATCAAGACCGGCTACACCCGCGCCTCCGGCTTCAACCTCGTGAGTTCGATGCGCCGTGGCAACCGCCACCTCGTCGGCGTTGTGCTGGGCGGCCGCAGCGGCGGCTCCCGCGACTCCATCATGCGGAACCTGCTTGCCGAGAACCTGGACAAGGCTTCGAACAAGCGTACCGCCGCCGCGATCACCGAACGCAATCCATCCGACGGCGCCGTCGAGATGGCTGAAGCCGAGGCGCCCCAGTCTGGCGTCGTCGCTGCCGAGCCGGGGCTCGCCGCGATGCCCGCAACCCGCTCGATCGCACCGCCAAAGCCGTCGCTGATGGCGGCCGCTGCCGCGGCCCTGCCCGCACCGCCCGCCAAGGTCGAGGCGCAAGCCAAGCCTGAGCCGGCACCGCTGACCAGCGGCGTCATCCAGGCCCAGGCGATCCTGGCGATCCCGGGTTCGGCCGAGCCGATGAAGCCGGTCAAGGTCAAGACCGTTCAGGTCAAGGCCGGACCGATGAAACTGGCAGCCGCAGGCGCGTCGCAGCCGGTCGCTCCGCCGGTCACCAACGCGATCCCTGCGCGTCCCGAAGTGGCTGAAACCTCCAGCGCCATCGTCGCCAAGGCCGCAGAGCCCGAGGCTGCCAGGCTTGCCATGCCGCCGCAACCGGCCAACCACGGCACCGGAAACGGCGTGCTCGGCGTGTTGCCGGCTTCCAGCCTGGCCCAGGCCGCTACGCACTCCCAGCACACGCAGGCGCTCGCCTTTGCCGATCCGTCGCCGCGTGCGCAGGCGCAAGCCGTGCTGCAGCCGAATGCCGCCGCCAAGCCGGCCACGCCGGTCGTCCGCACCGGCTGGATCATCCAGGTCGGCGCGCTCGAAAGCGAAAGCGAAGCCAGGCAGCGGATCGATCTTTGCCGCAACAAGGCCAGTGCCGCGCTCAACAAGGCCGATCCGTTCACCGAGCCGGTCGTCTCCAAGGATCGCACGCTCTACCGCGCCCGCTTCGCGGGCCTCGAGCGCGATCAGGCCGAGGCGGTGTGCCGTACGCTGAAGCGCGCCGACATCTCCTGCATCACCATCAAGAACTGATCCTGACGTTCAGTTGAACTTCGCAAGGCCGGCGCCCCAAGCGCCGGCTTTGTTGTTTTCCGGGCACAGTCGCCGCGCCTCTCGCATGATCGCGTCGAAGGCGGTGCGCGCAAACTTATCGTCAAGAATTTGCGGCTAGTTTCCTTGCCATGAAGGATCGACCACGCCGGCCAACGGCGGGCGATGCGGGGCGTCAATCGGAGAACGGCAGGCAGGCAACTCGCGCTTTGTGGCGTCAGTGGCGTGAGCCGGAGTTTGCTAGAGATGCGTGCGAAGAAGGGTATCCTTGGCCTCGTTTACGCGGGCAGCGAGGTACGTCGAGCCCCCCTGGTCGGGATGCAGTTTCTTCATCAGGGCGCGGTGCGCCCGGGTGATGTCGTCGCGCCCCGCGCCCGGCTGCAGGCCAAGGATCTGATAGGCCTCCTCGTCCGTCATTTTTCCGCTCGCCGCCGTGCGGCGCTGCCCCCCTGCCGTGTCGCCCTGCGCGTTCTGACGCCAAGCGGGAAACCGGCGGTCAAGATAGCTTTCAAGTAAGGCAACGCTCTCGGCATCGAACGCCGTCGCCATCGCGATCAGTTGCGGCAGATCGAATTCGTCGAGCGAGCGGCCGGCGTTCGGCCCATCGACGATCCGTCCGGACATTGCTCCGCTATCGTGATCCAGCGTCATCTCGATGAACTGCGAGCGGACGCGCGAGGCCTGTCCCGCGGAGCGCTGCGCGCTGCCACCGAACATCCCGCCGATACTGCTGAAACCGCCCGGCCCGAACGGCGACCAGCCGAGCAGGCCTGCGCCGAAAATGCCGAGCGGGATCGCGACCGCGAGTTCGCCGCGCAAACCGGTGAAGGCCGCAACCGCCAGCGCCACCACGCCGCCCACGATCTTGATCACGCGCGCGAGCACGACCGGGTTGGCCGCACGAAACATCTGCAGCAGCAGGTACAGGACGACAACGGCGACGACGCCGGCGAT
Source organism: Bradyrhizobium sp. (assembly GCF_036735945.1). Lineage (GTDB taxonomy): Bacteria > Pseudomonadota > Alphaproteobacteria > Rhizobiales > Xanthobacteraceae > Bradyrhizobium. Next base: position 22,899 of record NZ_DAINNI010000069.1, read on the forward strand.
CAGGGTTGGCATGGCTCCAGTATAGCGGCACCGGCGCTGAAAAGCATGGTGTCCGGCGCTGCGGCAACCAAAGTCGTAATCACTTCATCTGGCCGATCAGCGCGGCCGCACCAGCAGTGGTTTTCGCCAGCCGCAGCAGCGCTTCACGCCCGCCGGCGACATAGGCTGCGGCGGCGCGCAGGAGTTCGCGCAACTGCGCCGCGGCGCCGGGGTCGAACCTGCACCATGCGCCGCCCGTGAGCCGCGCAATCTCGCGGAAGGTCCGTTCGGCGAGCGGATCGTGGCCTTCCTGAAACATGAAGACGGGGACCTTGAGCAGGCCGAGTTCACCGGCCTTGGCGCAGAGATCATCGACCGACTCTTCCATGGCGTCACCGACGAACACCACCGCGCGCACGCCCGATGCCACCGCTTCGCGGCGCGACTCCGACAGCACCTTGCCGATCTGGGTGTTGCCGCCCTGACAGTCGATCTTGCCCATCAGTTTCGCCAGATGCGAGGAATCGGAGATCCAGCCGGTGGCGCGGCATTCATTGAAGCCGCGATAATAGACCAGCCTGATATCGAGACTGCCGATCGAGGCGGCCTCGCGAAACATGTCGGCCTGCAGCGCGCAGGCCATGTCCCAGGTCGGCTGCCGGCTCATGGTGGCGTCGAGCGCGAACACCAGCCGTCCCCGCGCGCCCGTTGCGTGCGGCGACATCGCGCGCGCCCTGGCCACGAAGGCGGCGATGTCGTCCGACGTCGACGACCTGGCGTCGGGCAGCAAGCCATCTCCGCGCGCCTCGGCCTTCGCCGAAGCAACGTCGCCTGCCGATTTCGGTTTGGTTGGTTCGCCGGCCATCATCGCTCGCAAGTAGCAGCAAGCTCTATGTGGGACGGCGCATCGCGCAGGTCAATGCGGCTGGCCCGTGGCGCGGGCGGATGACTTGCGTCTGACCTGCGGCGGCGCCTAGTACCCGGAATCATAGCTGAGTGATACGTCGACTTTTGAAGGGACGCTGGCG
>NZ_DAINNI010000070.1:0-23898 GCF_036735945.1 Bradyrhizobium sp.
CTGACCGGCGCGATCATGGTCGCGCTCGGCACCGAATATGCCGGCATGTTCTCCAACAACGACGAACTGGCGGACCGCCTGAGCAAGATCGGCAATGAGACCGGCGAGCGGGTCTGGCGCATGCCGCTCGGTGCCGAATACGACAAGCAGATCGATTCGCAGTTCGCCGACATGAAGAACACCGGCGGGCGGCATGGCGGTTCGATCACCGCCGCGCAGTTCCTGCAGCGTTTCGTCGACGGCACGCCGTGGGCGCATCTCGACGTCGCGGGGACCGCGATGGGCGCGCCGAAGACCGATATCAACCATTCCTGGGGTTCGGGTTACGGCGTGCGGCTGCTGGACCGGCTGGTCGCGGAATATTACGAAGCCACCAAGTAGTTCGGTTGCAGGTGGGTGAATGACGGAAGTTCTGTTCTATCATTTGCAGGGCATGTCGCTCGAAAGCGTATTGCCGCCGCTGCTGGAAAAGTCGCTGGAGCGCGGCTGGCGCGTGGTCGTGCAATCGACCTCGCCGGAACGCACCGAGGCGCTCGATGCGCATCTGTGGACCTACAGCGACGATTCGTTCCTGCCGCATGCGACGTGGCGCGTCGGCGACGCGCAGGACCAGCCGATCATTCTCTCGGTCGAGGACGGCAATCCGAACCGGGCCAATGTCAGGTTCCTGATCGACAACGCCGCGCTGCCGGCCGACTGCGACAGCTACGAGCGGGTGGTGCTGGTCTTCAACGGCGACGATGACGAGGCGCTCTCGGCGGCGCGCGGCGCCTGGGCCGATTGCAAGGCGCGGGGGTTCGACGTGACCTATTGGCAGGCCGACGAGCGGGGCCGCTGGCAGCGGCGGCAATAGCGATGACTTGGAATGAGCTACCCCTGTTCGAATCCCCTGGAATTAATGATAATCCCTGAGTTTCTGCACCGGACCTTGAGGGCAGCCATGGTCGTGCCGCAAAGTGATGGTCGGACAAGTGCTTACAGTAGAAGGCGGAGCCTGGGCCTAGCGTGCGACGCGGAACGATCAATCGAAAACCACTGCTGACGCTCCTGATTCTCGGGCCTGCGCTTGCGGGCTGTGCGGGTGGGTCTGACCTTTTGTCCAAGGATGCGGACTGGTTTTCGCGCTCAGGGCGCGTGTTCATCCGCAACGTGTCGATCGAAACCCCGCCGCTGACGCCGACCAAGGCGGTGGCGCCGGATGAACTCGTCGCGGCGGATGGCGCCTGTCCCGGCATGGGCGCGCCCGGCGCCACGGCACTGGCCGATGGCGCCGCTGGAAGCCCGCCGCCCTCGACGACGGGGACCGTTGCGCTGGGCCATACCGAATGCGACGTGGTGCGCGGCATCGGCGCGCCCGACAACGTCAGCCTCTCCAACAACCCGCGCGGTGATCGCGTCGCTGTCATCACCTATTCGCACGGCGCGCGCGCCGGCCTCTACACCTTCACCGCGGGACGCCTGACCTCGGTCGAGCGCGGGCCGGAGCCGGTGGCACCGGCGAGGGGCGCCAAGCCGAAGAAGAAGCCGGCGTAAGTCATACCAAAACAAGCGTTTTTCAGCTTGCCGCCGCGTCGAGTTCGGCGCTGGCCTCGAGCCAGTCTTCCTCGGCCTGCCGCAGCGCATTTTCGGCGCCGGCGCGCGCCTTGCCGAGCTGCGCGGCCTGCTTGGGATCGCGTGTGAACAGGTCAGGCAACGCCAGCGCGGTGTCGATCTTGGCGATGATGCCGTTGATGCGCTCGATCTCGGCCTCGGCCTCGGCGATCCGCTGCTTCAGCGGCGTTCGCCGCTCGCTTCTTGCGCGATCCGGTTTTGCGGCCTCCTTCGGCTTTTCCCGGGAGGAACCGCGCGTGTCGCCGAGCGACAGCACCATCCGCCTGTAATCGTCGAGGTCGCCATCGTAGGTCGTCACCGTCTTGTTGGCGACGACCCATAATTGATCGGCGCAGGCTTCGATCAGATAGCGGTCGTGCGAGACCATGATGATGGCGCCGGGAAAATCGTTGATGGCTTCCGCCAGCGCCGCGCGGCTGTCGATGTCGAGATGGTTGGTCGGCTCGTCGAGAATGATCATGTTCGGGCCGAAGAAGGTGGCGAGCCCGAGCAGCAGCCGCGCCTTCTCGCCGCCCGACAGGCTCCTGACCAGGGTGTCGCCGGCCTTGCCGGAAAAGCCGATCGCGCCGACGCGCGCGCGCACCCTGGATTCCGGCGCCTCCGGCATCAGCCGGCGGACATGGTCATAGGGCGACCCATCGAGATTGAGCTCGTCGACCTGATGCTGTGCGAAATAGCCGACCGAAAGCTTTTCCGCCCGCGTGATCCTGCCCGAGAACGGCTGCAGCTTGTTCGCCAGCAGCTTGACCAGCGTCGACTTGCCGTTGCCGTTGGAGCCGAGCAGGGCGATGCGGTCGTCGGTATCGACGCGCAGCGTGACGCGGTTGAGCACCGGCTTTGCCGGCTCATAGCCGACCGAGACATCGTCCACCGCGATGATCGGCGGCGACAGCAATTTTTCCGGCTGCGGGAAGCTGATTTCATGGACGTCCTGCGTCACCAGCGCGGTGACCGGCTTCATCCGCTCCAGCATCTTGACGCGCGACTGCGCCTGGCGGGCTTTCGAGGCCTTGGCCTTGAAGCGGTCGACGAAGGCCTGCAGTCGCTTGCGCTCGTCGGCCTGGCGCCTGGCGTGCTTGGCGTCGAGCATCTCGCGCATGGCGCGCTGTTCCTCGAACGAGGAATAGGTGCCCTTGTAGAGCGTCAGCTTGCCGCGATCGAGGTGCAGGATCTGGTCGACCGAGGTGTCGAGCAGGTCGCGGTCATGGCTGATGACGATGACGGTGCGCGGATAGTTGGCGAGGTGGTCTTCCAGCCACAGCGTGCCTTCGAGGTCGAGATAGTTGGTCGGCTCGTCCAGGAGCAGGAGATCGGGCGCCGAGAACAGGGTCGCCGCCAGAGCCACGCGCATGCGCCAGCCGCCGGAGAATTCCGAGCAGGGCCGCGCCTGGTCGGCGGTGGAAAATCCGAGGCCGGACAGGATCGCCGCCGCGCGGGCCGGCGCGGAATGCGCGTCGATATCGACCAGCCGGGTCTGGATCTCGGCAATTCTGTGCGGATCGGTGGCGGTATCGGCTTCGCGCAGCAGCGCGTCGCGCTCCAGATCGGCCTCCAGCACGACATTGATGAGGCTCTCCGGACCGTCAGGCGCTTCCTGTGCCAGGCTGCCGATGCGCCAGCGCGGCGGTAGCGCAATGCTGCCGGATTCGACCGGCAAGTCGCCCCTGATCGCATGGAACAGCGTCGATTTGCCGACGCCGTTGCGGCCGACGAAGCCGACGCGCGCGCCGGGCACGATCTGAACCGTGCTGTCGTCGATCAGGAGCCGTCCGGCAACCCGGATCGAGATATCTGACATGGAAAGCATGCGGCGTTGTCACCGGACGCGCCGCCAAACGCAACCTCTATGTCGGTCAAATCAGCGCGCCGGGCGCGCCTGCATCTCGTTGTCGCGCCGGCGCAGCTCCTCGATCAGCTGGCGCAAATGCGGCGACATTTCGGGCTCGGGGCGCATGCTTTGCTTGAGCCGATCGCCGATCGCGTCGCAGATCGAGACGCATGTCCTGTGATCGATTTGTTCTGAACCATTGGTGATTCGGGCATCCATGGCTGGTCTCATCGCGAGTTTCCACCTCGCAGCACGCGCAAGGCTTGAGTGACAATTGATAAGTCAAGTCACAGCGTTGAAATTGGTTTCGCGCGCAGGGCGCATGCGTCCGATCTGCAGCGGCACCCAATCCGCACGGCGCGAATGGTTGCGCAAAAAAACCCCGGCGCGAGGCCGGGGCATCAGTCCGGGAGGAAGGGTCAGGTCAGTAGCAGCGGTTGACGAGGCGCCAGCGCGGACCCCAGGGGGTTGGAACCAGACGGCGGACATAGCAACCGCCATAGCCGCCGCCGTAATAGGCCGGGCCGCCGACGAACACGCGGGGACCCCAGCCGAGATGGTGGTGATGCCAGCCGCCATGCCAGCCGCCGCCGTGCCAGCCGTGGCCCCAGGCCGAGGCCGATGTCGGCGCCAAGGCAGCCGCACCGAGCGCAACGGCGGCCGCTGCAACAAGCGAGAATTTGCGTAACATGATCGTCTCCTCAAGGTTTCGGCGCGACCATCCGCGCCATCGGTTGAGATCGCTCCCCTTAACGCCCCGGGCCGCGGATGCAGGCCCGGTGTCCGACCGTGGAAAAGTCTATGGCGGCGATGCTGAATGGGGGCGTGACGAAGGTTACAGAATGGGTTCACCACCGTGAAATTGCGGTAATCTTTCACCCACGCGGGCGTGTGGCGCCCCGAAAGCACGCCGAAAAGGGGTGGGCGGGCGCGTCACCGGGTCGCTTGCCGTCGACAGATCGCGCCGATATAAGCCCCGCAACTCTCCAATCAGCGTTTTGTAAGGACATAAGCAATGGCGATTGAACGCACTTTTTCGATCATCAAGCCGGACGCGACCGAGCGCAATCTGACCGGCGCCGTCAACGCCCTGATCGAGAAGGCCGGCCTGCGGATCGTCGCCCAGAAGCGGATTCGCATGACGCTCGACCAGGCGGGAACCTTCTACGCCGTCCACAAGGCGCGTCCGTTCTTCGGCGAACTGGTTGATTTCATGACCTCGGGTCCGGTCGTGGTGCAGGTGCTCGAAGGCGAAGGCGCGATCGCCAGATATCGCGACGTGATGGGCGCGACCGACCCCTCGAAGGCGGCGGAAGGCACGATCCGCAAGCTTCATGCGAAGTCGATCGGCGAGAACTCGGTCCACGGCTCGGATGCGCCGGAGACCGCCGCGATCGAAATCGCGCAGTTCTTCTCGGGTAACGAAATCGTCGGCTGATCGATTGGAAGCGCGGCAGGATAGCCGCGCGCAACGGCCGCAGGGCCGTGGGGGAGAAACGCTGTGGACTGGCTGCTGCACATTCTTAATCCGGCGACGATCGCGGCGTTCTTCGGTCAGTTCCAGGCGGAGATGCAGCAACCCGCGTTCTGGGTCGCGCTCGGCAAGATCATGTGGATCAACATCCTGCTGTCGGGCGACAACGCGCTCGTCATCGCGATGGCTTGCCGCGGCTTGCCGCCGCGCCAGCGCTTCTGGGGCATGGTGCTGGGCGCCGGCGTCGCCGTCTTCCTGCGCATCATCTTCACCGGCATCGTCGTGACGTTGATGGCACTGCCGTACCTCAAGCTGGTCGGCGGACTGGCGCTGCTCGTGATCGCGGCAAAGCTGCTGGTGCCCGAGCATGAGGACGAGAGCGACACCGAGGCGGCCGCGCATCTGTGGGCCGCCGTGCAGATCGTGGCGATCGCCGACATCGTGATGAGCCTCGACAACGTCATCGCGGTCGCCGCCGCCGCCAATGGCAGCATTCCGCTGCTGGTCATCGGCCTCGCCATCTCTGTTCCCCTGATCGTCGCGGGAGCCGCGCTGATCATGGCGCTGCTGACGCGGCTTCCGGCGCTGGTCTGGGCCGGCGCGGGCCTGCTCGGCTGGATCGCGGGCGAGGTGATGGCGACCGATCCGGCGCTGCAACCGCATCTGCACGCGTTCTTCAACGGCCCGGTCGGGACCGGTCTCGATGGCGTCCTCAGGTCGCTCGGCCTCGCGCCGCAATTCGCCAATAACGGACACGGCGGCGAGGTGCTCCTCGGCATCGCCGGCATCATCGTGGTGCTGGTCGCGGGATCGCTGTGGCGCAAACGCAAGATGCAGGGCGCCGAGCACTCGGCCACCGCCTGAGGCTATCCGTTCATTTCACGGCGTTGCGCGGGAGATTTCCGCGCTTCGCTGCACTGTCAGCGGATTCAAAATGCCCGACGCCGCGGTGGCGGACCGACTTGCGGGTGGCGGGCCCGGGAGAAATGTTCGAAAAGTGCGATCACCGCCGCGCAGGCGAGGAGAGCTACGATCGACATCACGAGAATAGTGGTGAGCATGGTCCGCTCCTGAAGTACCGCGCCCACTGACGCCAGACGAATCATGTTCCCGCAAGACGGGCCAACTACGGAACGTTCGATTTATTCGGGAAGTTGCCCTCACCATTAAAGCTTCTTCACTAAGTCCAGTACCGAACAGATCGAGCGGACCCTTCGCGCTTCAATGCCGTTGTCCCAAGGATGCGTCGGTGATGAGGCGCCCGATTGCGCTTGCCGCCGCCTTCCAGGCCTTATGGAGCCGACCATGCAGAAGCGGCATCGTTTCAAGCAGACGACCACTCTCGAAGCGCGCCTTGCCGAAGCGGCGCGGCAGTTGCGCGCTGAAGCCAAATTGCTGCCGCCGGGGCCGCGGCGCGAAGGCCTGCTGCAGAAAGCGCGGCAGGACGAGGCGGCCTCGCATATGAGCGAGTGGCTCAACTCGCCGGGCCTGCAGCCGCCGCGCGGCTGACTGGATTGGTGGTCGCGCGCAACATCGGTTCACTGCGGAGCAGCGCCCTCGACTGCGAAGGTATGATATTTGGCATATTTTTCGCCGACCGACCGGACTTGAACGTAGGCCGGGTCTTTTCGCCATGCCAGTAACGCCTCCATGCTCGGATAAACATAGAGAACCACGCGCTTAGGGGCGTCTCCGTCGATGGCAACTACCTGCGACCCCGTCGCGGCTGCACCCGCTGCTGCGACCAGCCGTCCGCCGTGCGATTTGATGATTTCCCTTGCCTTCGGAAGATATTCCTTCGAGTAACCTTCCGGATCGCGAACTTCGATCTGACCAATCAAATAGGCAACCGGCTTGGTCTGGCTATGGGCCACCTCACCAACTGCGACACCCAGGCCAATTCCCGTCAACAGAGCAAGACCGATCATTCGGGCTTTCATGGGGGCCTCCTCGTTTGCAAAACGGATCATCCGGTTTTGCTGACCACAGGGCCCCCAATCGAGGCGAGAACTGGTTGTTCCTAATTGGTCGGAAAGCGCTACGTATCCTCGTCGGAAAGAAAGTTTCGCTCATTCGCCCAAGCTGCCGAAACGGCTGAGAAGCGAACGCCCGGCGGCAGGTCCTCGGATTCCGGAGGACATCTAGCCGTCATTACTCGTGCGGGGCGGCAGCGCGTATGTGCACGTCGAAGTGCATACGGTTTCCTCTTCGATTCCGAAGGGATGCACGACAATCGAACCCACGGCAAAATCAGAATCGCAGCTCAAAAGTCTGCACTGGGCTATCAAGTCGCGCGCAGATGCCCGGCGTAGAAAGGTGATCGCGAGATTGGTGGTCACCGGGCGTGGGTCATCACCTCTGACACCGAGCACGGCTGCGTACATGCATGCGTCGACCAGCGCCATCAACGCGGGGCCACTGTAGGTGCCCCCTGATCGCAAAGCGGCCGAGGCGAAAGCGATGCGCAACACAGCCTCTCCAACCCCGATGCGCTCGGCTTTGATGCCAAGGTACGCGGCGGCCGGCGTCGTTTCTGACAGGATCGCGTTGAATCGATCAACGTTGATGCGGGGAGATGAGGGCAAAGGTGTCATGGATCATGGCCTCCTTGCAACGACGTCCTTTTTCTCGCTCAAGACAACGATCGTACCCTGCACGAAACGTTCCATAAGATTCGATGCCGAGGTTCCAAACATGCGGATGCGGCCGGTGTGGGCCAACAGGAGCAGCCCCGCTGCATGAGCGAAGATATCCGCCGTCAGCAATTTCGCTTCCTCACGTCCCGCGCCAAGTGCCTCGGCGGCCTCGGCGATCGGGTGCAGGGCCGATTCCAGGGCGGCATTGAGAATTTCATCACGCTCCTTACCAAGGCCGTGAGGTTTCATGCCGCCGCGAAACAGGTAAAAGCCGAGATCAAGGTCTCTCGGATTATCAGAGTAGTAGCGGAAGAACGCCATCGCGGCCGACCGAAGCCGATCGGCGGGTGACCTCGAGCGCAAAACCGCACGGCTAACGGCCTCCTGAAGATTGGCCAACGAGACGCGGAGAACCTCCGCATAGATGGCTTCCTTGGACTCGAAGTGAAAATAGAGTGCCGCTGGTGTGTAGCCGGCTGCGGCGGCTATCGATCGCAGCGAAGCGCCGTCCAGACCATCGGCTTCAAAAACTTTCCGCGCAGCGTCCAGAATCAGTCCGCGCTTCAGTTCAGCGACAGCCTTTCGACGGCCGATTCTTTGTTCCTGTGCCATGTCCGTTTAATAGCACACTTGACGGAATATTAAACAGTGTTAGAATTTGAACACTGTTAAAATTATCGATATGCATATGGGAGGATGTCATGGCAGTCCGTATCGAGAAAGCCGGAGCGGTTTGGATAATCGTTCACGACCGCCCCGAGGCCCGCAACGCAATGGACCCGGAAAGCGCAGATGCGTTAACGTCGGCGTTCCTCGAATTCGATGCCGACAAGGAAGCCGCCGTTGCGGTATTCCATGGCGCCGGCGGCGCGTTTTGCGCGGGCTGGGATTTGAAATATGTCAGCACGCTTGATGCCGACTATCCACTCGGCGAACTTGATATCCCCATGGCCGGACCACGCGGTAACGGCGGCGAAATACCGCGCGGACCGCTTGGACCATCTCGACTGGAGTTGGACAAACCGGTCATCGCGGCCATCGAAGGTCCTGCGGTTGCCGGCGGGATGGAGCTTGGGCTTTGGTGCGACTTTCGAGTGATGGCCAGAGAATCGTACTTTGGCGTCTACTGCCGGCGTTGGGGTGTGCCGCTGATCGACGGCGGAACCGTGCGGTTGCCTCGTATCGTCGGTCAAGGTCGCGCGCTTGAGATCATTCTCACGGGACGCAGAGTTCCGGCGGAAGAATGCCTGAATATCGGTTTGTGTGAGCATGTCGTTCCCAAGGGAGACGCTCGCAACAAAGCTGAGGAAATCGCACGGGAGATCGCTCGCTTTCCACAAGTCTGCGTGCGCGCCGACCGACGCTCGGCCCTAAAGAGCCACGGTCTGAGCGTGCGCGATGCGCTCATCCAGGAATGGTATAATGGACGTGAAGCCCTGATCAAAGACGGCGTGTCGGGCGCCGCACGCTTCAAGGCCGGCCTTGGCCGACACGGCGACTTCGCCAGGATTTAGAGAGCATCAAACGATTGGCCGGTGCGGTGGCTCGCCGCGTGAAATCGCGTATGCCGTCTAGGCGGCGGGCTATTGCGTTTGGCGGCGCTCGATTCCATACAAACTTGCATGACCGAGCCGTTGCTGGGGCGCAGCATCAACCGCGTCGAGGACGAGCGCTTCGTGCGCGGACGCGGGCGCTATATTGCTGACCTCGCGGCGCCAGACGCCCTTTGCGGCATCGTCGTCCGCTCGCCGCACGCCCATGCGCGCATCACCGCCATCGGGACGTACGTGGCGAGCAAGATGCCGGGCGTTCTTGCCGTGCTGACGGGGAGCGATCTGGCCGCCGACAATATCGGCCCGCTGCCATGCGCGGTGATGCAGATCCCGATGACGACACCGCTGGTGGTGCCGCCGTGCCAGGCGCTGGCCTGCGATATCGTGCGTTACGTCGGCGAACCCGTCGCCTTCGTGGTTGCGAAAAGCATGGAGGCCGCCCGCGATGCCGCCGAGGCCATCGCGGTCGACTACGATCCGCTGCCGCCGACGGTCACCATTGCGGAGGCGATACGGCCGAATGCCCCGTCGGTCTGGCCGCAGGCGAGTGGCAATTTCGCGTTCCAGTTCAACCGCGGCGAACTCGGCCCGGTGGAGGCCGCGATCCGCGATGCCGCTTATGTCGTGGAATGCGAACTGGTCAACAACCGCGTCGTCGCCGCGCCGCTGGAGACCCGCGGTGCGCTGGGCGAGTTCGACGCCGCCAGCGGCCGCCTGCACCTGACTGCCTCGGCCGCCGGCGCGCACGGCATCCGCAACCCGCTTGCCGACGATGTCTTCCACGTCGGCAGGGACAGGCTTCGCGTCAGCATTCCCGATGTCGGCGGCGGCTTCGGGATGAAGAACGTGCTTTATCCCGAATGGGTGCTGGTGCTGTGGGCGGCGCGCCGGCTCGGCCGTCCGGTCAGATGGATCGGCGACCGCAACGAGGATTTCACCGGCTCCGCGCATGGCCGCGACAGCCTGGTGCGAGCCCGCCTCGCGCTCGATCGCGACGGCCGTTTCCTGGCGCTCGACGCAAAAGTGTTCGCCAATCTCGGCGCCTATGTCTCGACGGTGGCGCCGGTCGTGCCGACCATGGCGATGGCGAGCGCGATGGGTGGCGTCTACGACATCCCGCTGATCGCGTTCGAGGCCAGGGGCGTGTTCACCAACACCACGCCGGTCGACGCCTATCGCGGCGCCGGCAAGCCCGAGGCGAACTATCTGATCGAGCGCTGCATCGACATCGCAGCGCTTGAGTTCGGGATGGATGCGCTGAAGCTGCGCCGCAGGAACATCTTTCGCCGGTTTCCCCACGCCAGCGCGATGGGGCTTTCGGTCGAGCAGGGCCGCTTCAGGCATGCGATCGATCACGCCGTAGCTGCGGCGGAAGGATACAAGGCGCGGCAGAAAAGCTCGCGCGCGCGGGGCCGGCTGCGCGGTCTCGGCTTTGCCTGCTTTCTCGAGACGGCGCGCGGCACGCCGAACGAGGTGGCGGAGGTGCGCGTCGGCGAGGACGGCCTGATCGCGCTGAAGGTCGGCACCCATTCCAACGGCCAGGGCCATGAGACCACCTATGCCCAGATCGCGGCCGATGCGTTCGGCCTGCCGCTACAGCGCTTCCGTTTCCACCAGGGCGATACCGACGATCTCGATTCCGGCGGCGGCCATGGTGGCGCACGCTCGATGCATCAGGGCGGCACCGCGTTGCTGATGGCGGCCGAGGGCGTGATCGAGAACGCGCGGCGGCTGGCCGCGCGCCTGCTGCAGGCCAGCGTGGACGCGGTCCAGTATGAGGCCGGCATGCTGCGGGTGGCCGCGACCGGGCAGGAGATCAGCCTCGACGAGGTGGCGCGGGCCTCGTACCAGGCGCCGGGGGATGACGTCGCACCGGGCCTTGCGCATGAGGCGACCCATCTCTGCGACCGCTACACCTTCCCGAACGGCTGCCACCTCGCCGAAGTCGAGATCGATCCCGACACCGGCGCGGTGAAACTCGACCGTTACGTCATCTTCGACGATTACGGCCGGCTGCTCGATCCGCGCCTGACGCTGGGGCAGGTCCATGGCGGCGTCGCGCAGGGCATCGGGCAGGCGCTGTTCGAGCAGGCGTTGTTCGATCCGGAAACGGGGCAGATCCTGTCCGGCTCGCTGATGGATTACGCGCTGCCGCGGGCGGACGATCTGCCTGATTTCGAGGGCGACCTGGCCCAGGATTTTCCGAGCAAGGCCAATCGCCTCGGCGTCAAGGGAAGCGGCCAGGCCGGCGCCATCGCCGCTCCCGCTACCATTATGAACGCGGTGATGAACGCGCTGGCGCCGTTCGGCGTGCGGCATCTCGACATGCCCGCAACGCCGGAACGGATCTGGCTCGCGATCAGGACGGCCAGGCGCGACAACGGTTAGGGAGACGCCCAGTCCTTGACGTTCAGCGCATGACGAATGGATTGGCAGGAACGTCCTGTGCGGTAGAGATCCAGACGCTCTTTGTTTCCAGATACTCGTGGACGGCGTCGATGCCGCTTTCGCGTCCGACGCCCGAGTGCTTCATGCCGCCGAATGGCATCATGTAGCTGATGGCGCGATAGGTGTTCACCCATACGGTTCCGGCGCGCAACAGCTTCGGCACGCGCACAGCGCGCGCAAGGTCGCGTGTCCAGATGCCTGCCGCCAGGCCATAGATGGTGTCGTTGGCGATACGCACCGCGTCTTCCTCGGTATCGAAGCCGATGACCGAGAGAACCGGGCCGAACACCTCCTCGCGCGCGATCCGCATGTTGTTGTCGACATCGGTAAAGATGGTCGGTTCGACGAACTGGCCGCCAGTGATGCCGTCGCCTGAGGCCGGCCTGCCTCCGAGCAGGCACCGGGCGCCTTCCGACTTCGCGACGTCGATATAGTCGAGCACCTTCTTGTACTGCGCTGGTGTCGTGATCGGACCGATATTGGTGTCCGATTGCATGGGATCGCCGATCTTCGCCGAGCGCGCCAGGTTTAGCAGGCGCTCGACGAACTCGTTCTTGATGGAGTTCTGCACCAGTAGGCGCGATCCCGCGATACACGTCTGGCCGGTCGCAGCGAAGATGCCGGAGATGGTGCCGGCCGCGGCAGCGCTGAGATCGGCATCCTCGAAGACGATGTTGGGAGATTTTCCTCCGAGTTCAAGCGACACCCGCTTCAGGCTTCGGGCAGCGGTTTCGTAAACTTTCGCGCCTGTCGTATCCGAACCGGTGAAGGTGATCTTGCCAACGCCCGGGTGCGAGATCAGCTCACTGCCGATCTCAGGTCCGAAGCCGGTAACTACGTTGAATATGCCGTCAGGAATTCCGGCTTCTTTGGTCAGCGCCGCAAATTCCAGCGTGCTGGCGGATGTAAATTCCGAGGGCTTGACGACGACGGCGCAGCCGGCCGCGAGCGCCGCCGCGCATTTCCAGGCAACGAACAGAAGCGGCGAATTCCAGGCGGTCAGCGCGGCGACGACGCCCACCGGCTCATGGGTCGTGTAGGCGAAGGTGTCTGCCTTGTCGATCGGCACGAGACCGCCTTCCAGCTTGTCGACGAGGCCGCCGAAATACCACCACCACTCCGGATGGTAGCGAAGCTGGCCCAGCATCTCCGCCATCAGCTTGCCGTTGTCGCGCACCTCGATCTCGGCGAGGCGCTCCGCGTTCGCCGCGACGAGATCGCCGAGCTTGCGCATCATCTTGCCGCGCGCCGACGCCGTCATCTTCGACCACGGACCGCGCCACATCGCCTCGTTGGCGGCCTTCACGGCCTTGTCGGCGTCGGCAGCGCTCCCGCGCGGAACCTTCGCCCAGGGCTGGCCACGATAGGGATCGATCGAATCGAACCACTCGCCATTGGCGGGGTCGACATACTGGCCGTTGATGAAAAGCTGATAAGTCTTCATGGCGTCCTCCGCGACTTGCCAGCGACTTTGGCAAAATCCCGTTTGGCATGTCAATGAAGGTGGCCTTGCTCAGTGCGTGCGCAACGCGGCCGCCCCGCTGCTTCGACCGCCTCGATCAGCCGGCCGGCGGCTTGCCGGTGTTGACGGCCAGTTGAGCGTCGAAAGCCCGCTTGTACGCGGGCCGCGCTTCGCCGCGGGCGACGTAGGCGGCCAGGTTCGGAAATTCGTTCAGAATGCCCGATGGCTTCAGCCTGAGCAGCACCGACACCATCAGCAGGTCGCCCGCGCTGAAGGCGCCATCAAGCCATTCGGCATCGCCGAGACGAGCGGAAAGCTCGTTCAGCCGGCTGCGGACGCGATCCTCGACAAGAGGCAGACGCTTCTCGTACCAGGGCTTGTCGGCTTCCAGCAGCTTTGCGATTGTGAGTTCGAGGATCGGCGGTTCCACTGTGTTGAGCGCGGCAAACATCCATGTGATCGCGCGCGCCCGGGCATTGGCATCGGTCGGCGGCAGCAGGCCCGCATGGCGCTCGGCGATATGGAGCACGATCGCCCCTGTTTCGAACAGAACGAGATCGCCTTCCTCGTAGGTCGGGATCTGGCCGAACGGATGGAGCGCCAGATGCGCGGGTTCCCGCATCGCCGAAAACGAGACGAGGCGAACCCTGTAGGGCTGACCCACCTCTTCGAGTGCCCAGCGAACGCGCGTATCGCGCGCCAGCCCCTTGCCTCCATCGGGCGAGCGTTCAAAGGCTGTTATCGTGATGGTCATCGTGAGGTCTCCGTCTGATCCGCCGCCCGCTTGCCGTCGCCGGCCATCGCCCATCGGCGACGGCGGCGCGGACCACCTCGATCATGGTCTGGCGGACCTCGACAAACGCCTTGGTCTGCGGACGATCGGCCAGCGCGATCAGCGCCAGCGTGCGCGTCAGCGGCGGATCGACGATGCGGCGTGCGTGATATTTGCCCGCCGCCAGATCGGTGAGAACACTGGAGCGGGAGAGGATCGCGCAGCCGAGTCCCGCTTCAATCGCCATGCGCAACGCCGACAATGAATCGACTTCGAGCGTTGCGCTCGGAATGATCTGGTTGCGCAAGACCTGGGTCTGGATGATCGCGCGGGACGCCGGCATCGGCGTCAGGCCCAGCACGCTGCGCTGCGGAATGGCGGAGAAGGCGATCGGGCCGGACGACCGGCCGATCAGGCTGGAATGGCCGACGAGGTAGAGGTCTTCCTCGCCCAACCGTTCCACATGCAGGCGGGCATCCCTTGGCGGGTTATAGGTGAGGGCGAGATCGACCGTGCCGGAGAAGACGCGCTCGATCAGCGCCGGCGAGAGCGCCTCGACAACAGTCAGATGCACGCCCGGCGACTTGTTGCGCACCGCCTTCATGATATCAAGCGCGACCATCGAGATCGCGGTGTGGCTGAGGCCGATGCAGACCGGGCCGGCCGCCGCCTCGGTGTAGCTCCGCACATCCTCTTCCGCCTTGCCGAGCGCCGACAGCACCGCGCTGGCATGTTCGTAGAGCCTGCGGCCCGCCGCGGTCAGCGCGATGCCGCGCGCTTTCCGTTCCAGCAGCTTGACGGCGAGTTCGGTTTCGAGCGCGGCGACGTGATGACTAAGCGCCGACTGCGCGATGTTGAGCGCTTCCGCGGCCCGCGACAGCACGCCGGCATCGGCGATGGCGATGAAATAGCGAAGCTGCCGCAGGCCGAGCGCCATCAAAAATCGCGCCTTCCATCTAATTATCAGAACAGAATGATCTTCATATTATATTTGTCAGATGTCTATGCGCAGGGCAAGGTCGGCCGACAAATTCAGGAGGAACGCCGGCGCATGGACCTGCCTGTCAGCGTTGATATCAACGAGGAGGGCCCGCGCGAGGGCTTTCAGATCGAGCCTGGTCCGATTGCGACCGCGGACAAGATCGCCCTGATCGAGGCGCTGTCCGCCTGCGGGCTGCGGCGGATCCAGATTGCCTCCTTGGTCAATCCCAAGCATGTTTCGGGCTGGGCCGACGCGGAGGCCGTGATCGACGGTTTTGCCGCGCGCGACGGCGTCGAATACTCCGCGTTGTGGTTCAACGAAAGCGGGCTCAAGCGCGCACTGGCGTTCGAGGGGAAACTCACGCTCGCCGGATTCATCTCGCTGAGCGCGTCGGAGGCGTTTGCGATCCGGAACCTCAACCGCGATCGCGCCGGGCAGATCGAAGCCATGCGCCACTATGCGCGCGTGCACCGGCAAGCCGGCGTGCCCATTGCCAAGATCATCGTCATGGCGGCCTTCGGCTGCAATTTTGCCGGCGACGTTTCGCCGGCGAAAGTCGTCGAGACCGTCGAGGATGCGCGCGCCATCGCGCGCGAAGCGGGCCTCGATGTGCGCGACGTGACGCTGGCGGATTCGATGGGCTGGGCGACGCCCAGGCGGGTTGCCGCCGCGGTCGGCGCCGTTCGCGAGCGCTGGGACGATTTGCAGATTGCGCTTCATCTCCACGATACGCGCGGGCAGGGCATCGCCTGCGCCTACGAGGGCCTGCGGCTCGGGGTGACGGCATTCGACGCGGCGGTGGCGGGGCTCGGCGGCTGCCCGTTTGCCGGCCAGCCGGGAGCGCCGGGCAATATCGCGACCGAAGAGCTGGCGCTGCTGTGCGAGGAGATGGGCATCGCGACCGGCCTCGATATTGAGGCGCTGATCGAGGCCGGGCGGCTTGCCGAGCGGATCGTCGGGCATAAGCTGCCAAGCGCCGCGCTGCGATCGGGCACGCTCGGCGCATTCAGGAGACGGGCCGCATGACGTCTGCAAAACCGCTCATCGGGCTCAAGGTGCTCGATTTCGGCCATACCATCATGGGCCCGTGCGCCGGCGTGGTGTTTGCCGATCTCGGTGCCGACGTGATCAAGATCGAGCCCGCCGACGGCGATCCGACGCGGCGGCTGCCGGGCTTTGCCGCCGGCTTTTTTGCGACCTACAACCGCAACAAGCGCTCGATCGCGATCGACCTGAAGCGGCCGGAAGGGCAGGCCATCGTGCACCGCCTCGTCAAGGACGCCGATGTCGTGCTGGAGAATTTCGGCCCGGGCACGATCGAGCGGCTGAAATGCAGTTGGGAGGAGTTGCGCGAGATCAATCCGCGTCTCGTCTATCTCTCGATGAAAGGCTTTCTGAAAGGACCGTACGAGAGCCGCGGCGCGCTCGACGAGGTCGTGCAGATGCAGTCCGGCCTTGCCTACATGACGGGGCCTCCGGGCCGGCCGTTGCGCGCGGGCGCGCCGGTCATCGACATTCTCGGCGGCGTGTTCGGCGTCGTTGCCGCGCTGGCCGCGCTCCGCGAGCGCGACCTCACCGGCATCGGGCAGAAGGTCGGCAGTTCGCTGTTCGAAAGCGCGACCTTCATGCTCGGCTCCCTCATCGTCGGCAGTGCCGTGATCGGTGGGCCGATGCCGCCAATGCCGGCGCGCCAGAACGCCTGGGGCGTCTACGACGTCTTCACCGCCTCCGATGGCGGCCAGGTCTTCATCGGCTGCACCTCCGACGGCCACTGGCAACGGTTCTGCGAGGCATTCGATTTCGACGACTGGCGCGACGATCCGAGGCTGATGGGCAATTCCCGGCGCTGCGAGGCGCGCGAGTGGATGCTGCCCGAACTCGAGCGGCGGATCACGCGGCTGCCGCTCAGCGAGATCCTCGAAAAGTGCGAGGCGGCGCGCGTCGCCTATTCGCGGGTCGGGCGGCCCGATGAACTGTCTGATGATCCGCACCTGCTCAGCCATGGCGGGCTGCTCGCAACCGCCGTATCCGGACTGGGCGGCGGACCTTCGGTCGGCATCCCCGCGCTTCCGGTGGAGTTCGGCGATGGCCGCGAGCGCGCCGGCCTCGACCGCCAGCCGCCGAGGATTGGTGAGCACGCCAGCGAGATTCTCGAGGCGGCCGGGTATTCGGAGCGCGACATCGCCGAGTTGCATTCGGCGGGCGTTCTCGGCGCGACCCAGAGTGAAGCTGCATAGAAGCGAACAAGAGCGGGCAAGCCGCCGTCGCGCAACGCAACAGGGAGGAAGCGGAACATGATTGTTGGGAGGCTGGTTCGGAGCAAAGCGTGCATGCTCGGCGTCGCGGTGGCGGCGATGGCTCTCATCGCTGATGTACCTGATGTGAAGGCGCAGACCTTCCCATCGCGGTCGATCACGATGCTGGTCGGCTATTCGGCAGGCGGGCAGGCCGACGCGCTGGCCCGTATTCTCGGCAAGCAGCTCGGCGAGAACCTCAAGACATCCGTCGTCATCGAGAACAAGACCGGCGCCAACGGCATGATCGCGGCGCAGGCGGCGGCGCGGTCCGAGCCCGACGGTCACACCATCCTGATGGTGACGGACGCGATGGTCACCATCGACCCGCACCTTGCGACCAGCAACCATTTCGACCTTTCGACCGCGATGGAGCCGGTCGTCAGCGTCTCGTGGGCGCCGCTGCTGCTGGCCGCCGCCAACAACGTGCCGGCGAACTCGGTCGCAGAACTCGTCGCGCTCGGCAAGCAGAAGACGCAGAACCTGAGCTTTGGCAGTTCCGGCAGTTCGACGCCGCACCGCCTCGCCGGCGAGATGCTGCAGAAATATGGTGGCTTCACCATGACCCACATCCCCTACAAGGGTACGTCGGCGTCGGTGAACGATCTGCTGGGCGGACAGATCCCGCTGCTGTTCGGCGCGCCCACGGCGGTGGAGCCGCTGGCGACGGCCGGCAAGATCAAGATTCTCGGCGTCACCTCGGAGAAGCGCTACCCGTTGCTGCCCAACGTGCCGGCGATCAGCGAGACCTTCCCGGGGTTCAAGATCATCAGCTATATCGGCCTGATGCTGCCGAAGAACACGCCGGCGCCCGTCATCGCGACCGTGAATAAGGAGGTGAATGCGGTGCTCGCGACGGATGCGATGCGCGCCTGGCTCGACAAGCAGGGCATGGTCGCGGTCGGCGGCACGCCGGATGATTTCAAGCGCCAGATCGCGGCTGACTATCAGGCGCGCGGCGAACTGGTCCGCGCGCTCGGCATCACCGCCGAGTGAGTTCCGTTAGTACAGCCGGACCGGCGCCTCGAGGAAAAGGCCGCTTGGCGTTGAGGAAGGCCCTCATGCCACGCTGAGGGCGGTCCCGCCTGATTGCCCCGTCACTTCTTGCGAGAACTCGCCGCTCGCTTCGACGTATTCAGCGCCACTGCCTCGCGAATGAGCGCCTTCAGCGCCTTTTCGTCGATCTTGTCGCCCTCGTGGAAATCGATCGCGCGCCTGGTGTTGCCTTCAAGGCTGGAGTTGAAGAGGTCAGTCGGGTCGTCCAGTGAGGCGCCCCTGGCGAAGGTCATCTTCACCATCGCCTTGTAGGTCTCGCCGGTGCAGATGATGCCGTCGTGCTCCCATACCGGAACGCCGCGCCACTTCCACTCCTCGACGACGTCGGGGTCGGCGCGCTTGATGATGCCGCGGATGCGCGCAAGCATCTCGCCGCGCCAGTCGCCAAGTTCCTCGATCCTCGCATCGATGTGGTCGGATGGAGAGTTCGTTCCCTTGGCTGGCTTCGGGCTTGCCGCTGCTTTTTTCATCGCGGTTGTCACTCCATTGCAGTTGCTCGGCAGTTCAGCCGCTGCGCCATTTGGCGGCATGGGGCAGCGCGAACATGTAGAGGCCGGTGAGCATCAACAGGATCAGCGGCAACAGCGCGAGCAGGCCGACCCAGACGGCCTGCTTCTCCTGCACCATGGCAACGACGTTGACAATCACGGCCACGGTGAAGGCGATGGAAAGCCAGCGGTGGATCTGCCTGATACGATTGTTCCAGTTCAATGGGACCTCCCTGTGAAGACAAGACTGAGCGCGCGGGGTTCAGTCCGCCCGCGCCACCAGGGCTTCGAGCTTCTCGAAAAACTGCTTCCATCCGGCATGGGCGCCGCCATAGGCCTGCTTCTGGTCCGGCCGGAAGCCGGTCTGCTCCATGCGCAGCAGCGTGCCGGAGGGCGTCGGGGTCAGCGTGAAGGTCACGATGCTCTGCAGCGCGAACGCCGCGTCGTCATGATTGAAATTCCAGGTGTAGGACAGCGTCCGGTTCGGCTCGATGGTGAGGACCTCGCAGTCCAGCACGCCGCCCCATTCGCCGCGCAGATTGAAACGGTGGCCCACGTTCGGCTTGAAGTCGTTGTTCATCAGCCACTCCGCCATCAGATGCGGCTGCGTCAGCGCGCGCCAGAGCTTCTCCGGCGGATGCGGCATCTCGCGTTCGACGACGACGGTGCGGGTTTCGGTTGCGGTGTTGATCATTGGTCCATCCGTTTCAGCAGATCCTCGAGGTTATCGAACCGCGTCTCCCAGAAGCCGTGCATCTGGCCCGCCCAGCCGATCAGCGGGGCGAGGGCTGTTGCTTGGGCGCTGTAGTGCGTCCGCCGGCCTTCGTGGCGGTCGCGCACCAGCCCGGCCTGCTTGAGCAAGCCGAGATGTTTTGAGACGGCGGGCTGCGAGATGCCGGCGTGCGCGGTGAGCGCGCCAACCGTCTGCTCGCCGTCGCGGCACAGGCGCTCGAAGATCGCACGACGGGTCGGGTCGGCGAGGGTTCGGAACAGCACGTCGTGAGCGTTCGGCATCTGGATCGATAACCCGTTGGCTATGGATTAATGCATAGCTGAACGGTTATGGATCGGTCAAGCGAAAATGAGTCACAGCCTGCCTCGCGCGCTTGTCGCGAGATGGGTGTGGCGAACATATGTCTGATCTCTTCGGAATCGGGAGGAGGGACCAATGGGAGATATCAGCCGCAGGGCCCATTGGGAGAACGTCTACACGACGAAGGGCGAGAACGAGGTCAGCTGGTTTCAGCAGAGCGCGGCACCTTCGCTCGATCTGATCGTGCAGGCGGGCGCGACCAGTGAATCCGCCATCATCGACATCGGCGGCGGCGCGTCGCGGCTGGCCGACAATCTCGTCGCGCAGGGCTTTGAGGACGTCTCGGTGCTCGATCTGTCAGCCGCCGCATTGGCGGCTGCGCGCAGCCGGCTTGAGAGTCATGCCGGCGCCGGCGCGGCGCGCGTCAAATGGATCGTCGCCGACGCGACGACGTGGGAGCCGGCGAGGGTCTACGACGTCTGGCATGACCGGGCCGCCTTCCACTTTCTCACCGATGCCGGCGATCGCGACGCCTACATCGCCCGCCTCAGACGTGGCCTGAGGATCGGCGGTCACGCCATCATTGCCACCTTTGCGCTGGATGGTCCCGAGAAGTGCAGCGGCCTGCCGGTCGCGCGCTACGACAGCGCGAGCCTCGGCGAAACGCTCGGCGCCGCGTTCAGCCTGCTCCACACCGAGCGGCACGAGCATGCGACGCCATGGCAGTCCCGGCAGAATTTTCAGTTCAGCGTGTTTCGGCACGATGGCTGATCGGGGCCTGCGGCTTAATCCTCGCTCGGACATCTTAACGAAACCCGCGACTTCGTGATGGAACGTCGCTTCCCATCATGGGCCGGAACGTGCGAAACTGGTTCCGTGAAACGCTCGATCCACATTTGCCGGCTGCTGGCGGTCCTCGTGATCGTCGGGCTCGTCGTCGCCCCGCTCTCGGCGCCGGCGAATGCGGGCGGCGTGGCATCGATGGCGATGACGTCGATGTCGGATGATGCGGCCGCCATGGCCGACGACATGCCGTGCTGCCCGGACAAGTCGGCGCCGGTCGATTGCGACAAATGCCCGTTGATGGCGCTATGCGTGTCGACGACGTTGCAGCCGCCGTTGCCGGCCCGTGTCACCGAAGTCCAGTCCGTGACGCTTCGTATGCTGCTGCCCGGCAGCGACCCCGAAGTGGACGGCGTCGGATACTCGCCCCCGCCTAAACCTCCCCGATCCCAGGTCTTTTCCGCGTAACGCTGGAACCGCGCCACGCCTGCTGCGTGCGCGTCCCGCCGCCATGGCGGCTGACCAGGGGATCGAGGATATAACGATGAAGTCCATTCTGTTTTCGCGCGGCCTGCGTGCCGCGCTGGCCGGCGCTGCCTTGAGTTGCGGTGTGGCGGTCGCATTCGCCGACATCAGGAATTACGAGTTCAAGCTGGTCGAGCCGACCGTCAAGGTGGGCCGCGACCGCATTGTTGCAGTGAAACTTGTCGACAACAGAACCGCCAAGGCCGTTCCGGACGCGGTGATTTTCGCCACGCGTCTCGACATGGCGCCTGACGCCATGGAGGAGATGGTCACCAAGGTTACCCCGGTCCCGGGGACGGAGCCGGGCACGTACCAGTTCAAGGCCAGCTTCAGCATGGCCGGCCGCTGGCAGTTGTCGCTCGGCGCCAAGGTGCAGGGTGAATCCGGCACGGTCGAAAACAAGCTCGTCATCCAGGCTGACCAATGATACGGCCGGTTCAGGCGGGGTTAGCTGCGGCCGTCATGGCGGTGGCGGTCGCAGGTGTCGTCTCGCGTCCCTATCTCTGGCCGGGTGGAGGGATAATGCACGCGCGCGTCGTGGAGCAGGCGCGCGCCGAACAAGCCACAGCCGCGATTTATTATCAGGATCCGGATGGCAAGCCGTTTTATTCGCTGACGCCCAAGAAGACACCAGACGGCCGCGACTATCGCGCGATTCCCCGGGGCGACGACGTCAGTTTCGACGATGAACCGCCGCAGCAGAACGCGGCGGCTGCACCGGCCGCCCGCAAGATCAAATACTACCGCAATCCGATGGGCCTGCCGGACGTCTCACCGACGCCCAAGAAGGATTCGATGGGGATGGATTACATCCCGGTCTATGAGGGCGAGGGCAGCGATGACGGATCGGTCAGGCTCTCGCCGGGCAGGATTCAGCGCACTGGCGTCAAGTCGGAGCCGGCCGCCCGTCGCGTGATCCGCTCGACGGTGCGGGCGCCGGGCACCGTGCAACTCGACGAGCGCCGCGTCTCCGTAATCGCGATGCGCGCCGAAAGCTATGTCCAGAAAGTCGCCGACGTCACCACCGGCGCGCATGTCGTCAAGGGTCAGCCCTTGATGGAAATCTACAGCCCGGCGGTATCATCCGCCGCGGCGGAATACATCTCGACGCTGAACTCCAAAGTCACCGGCGGCGGCGAGGGGCCCTACGGCAAGGGATCGCGGCAACGGCTGATGAATCTCGACGTGCCCGAGGCGGCCATCGTCGCCATCGAGAAGGGGCGCAACGTCCCGATCGGGATCGAATGGACGTCGCCGCGCGACGGTATCGTTCTCGAACGCAATGTGATCGAGGGCATGCGCGCCCAACCCGGTGAGGCTCTTTTCCGGATTGCCGATCACTCGGTGATGTGGGCGATCATCGATGTCGCCGAGCGCGATCTCGGTGCGTTGGCGGTCGGTCAGCGCGCCGTGGTGCGCGCGCGAAGTTTTCCCGGGCGGGAGTTTTCGGGCAGGATCAACGTGATCTATCCGCAGATCACCAAGGAGACGCGAACGGCGCGTGTCCGGGTCGAACTGTCCAATCCGGACCTCCTCCTGATCCACGACATGTATGTCGATGCCGAGATCGAGACCGGCAGGGCGGAAGCCGTGCTCACCGTCCCCGAAAGCGCGGTACTGGACAGCGGCAGCCGGCAGGCCGTGCTGGTGGACAAGGGAGAAGGGCGGTTTGAGCCGCGCGAGGTCAAGCTCGGCCATCGCGGCGAGGGCTATGTCGAGGTGCGCGAAGGCCTCGCCGAACAGGATGCGGTGGTTACATCGGCCAATTTCCTGATCGATGCCGAAAGCAACCTGAAGGCGGCGTTGAAGGGCTTTGCCGAGGGAGCCCAGCCATGATCGCCCGTCTGATCGCGTGGTCCGCGCGCAACCTGCTGCTGGTGTTCTTCGGCACCGGCTTCGCAGCGGCCGCCGGCCTCTATGCGCTGGCGCATTTGCCGCTCGATGCCATTCCCGATCTCTCGGATACCCAGGTGATCGTCTACACCGAGTATCCGGGACAGGCGCCGCAGGTGATTGAGGACCAGGTCACCTATCCCCTGACCACAGCCATGCTCACGGTGCCGCGCTCGAAGGTGGTGCGCGGCTTCTCGTTCTTCGGCGTATCGTTCGTCTACGTCATCTTCGAGGACGGCACCGACATCTACTGGGCGCGTTCGCGCGTGCTGGAATTCCTCAACAGCGCGGCCTCAAGGCTGCCTGCGGGCGTGACGCCGACCATCGGTCCCGATGCCACCGGCGTCGGCTGGGTCTACCAATATGCCGTGATGTCGAAAGAGCTGAACCTCGCCGACACCCGCGCGATCCAGGACTGGAACCTGAAATTCGCGCTGGCGAAAGCGGAAGGCGTCGCCGAGGTCGCGAGCGTCGGCGGCTTCGTGCGGCAATACAATGTCGTGCTCGATCCGCAGCGGATGCGCGATCTCGGCATCCCCATGCAGAAGGTCCGCGACGCGATCCGCGCCAGCAATGCTGATGTCGGCGGCCGCACCGTCGAACTGTCCGAGTTCGAATATGTCGTTCGCGGCAAGGGCTATCTGAAGGGGATCAACGACCTCGGCAATATCGTGCTCAAGGCCAGTAACGGCACGCCGGTGCTGCTCAAGGACATCGCCCGCGTCGAGTTGGGGCCGGACGAGCGCCGCGGCATCGCCGAGCTGAACGGCGAGGGCGAGGTGGCGAGCGGCATCGTGCTGCAACGGTTCGGCGTCAATGCGCTGGACGTGATCCGGAACGTCAAGAAGCGCTTTGCGGAAATCGCATCGAGCCTGCCGAAATCGGTCGAGATCGTCCCGATCTACGACCGCTCCAACCTGATCAACGCCGCCATCGACACGCTCAAGCATACGCTGTTCGAGGAGAGCGTTGTCGTGGCGCTGGTGTGCATCGCGTTCCTGCTGCACGTCCGCAGCGCGCTGGTCGCGATCCTGATGCTGCCGGTCGGCGTGCTGATGGC
>NZ_DAINNI010000071.1:0-23457 GCF_036735945.1 Bradyrhizobium sp.
TCCTCGCGCTGCACGTTGAGCCAGTGCGTCGCATAGGCGCGGCACTCCTTGCGGAACGCCACCATCGCGGTGGAGTCGCGGAAGTCCGGTTTCGGCTTGCCCTTGGAGCGGTAGTTCTCTTCCTCGATCTTCCATTCGATCGGCAGGCCGTGACAGTCCCAGCCCGGCACGTAGTTGGAATCGAAGCCGAGCATTTGCTGGCTCTTGGTCACCACGTCCTTGAGGATCTTGTTCAGGGCGTGCCCGATATGGATGTTGCCGTTGGCATAGGGCGGGCCGTCATGCAGCACGAATTTGGCGCGGCCGTTCGCGCCCTCGCGCAGCTTTCCGTAGAGGTCGATCTCGTTCCAGTATTTGAGGATCTCCGGCTCGCGTTGCGGCAGGCCGGCGCGCATCGGGAATTCCGTCTGCGGCAGGAACAGGGTTTTCGAATAGTCAGGTGCGTCGGACTTTTGCGGCTCTTGGGACATGAATGCTCTGGTTTGGCTCGTGAACGGCGCTGAAACGCTGGGGAAGAGCGGCTGAGACAGGAAAATCCCGGTCTTGCGCCGAGCGAAAGCTCAGGCGGAAGCCGGGCCCCTAATGCTGATGGTGCGCCGCGCAAACATGGGGCTTTCCATAGCAGGGGGCCGGGAAAATCGCAAAGGGCGAGCTCCCGAATCAATCGGTGTTGCGGATTTCTCCGGGGATACTAATCTATTGATTACCGGAGAGAATCCATGAGTGCCAAGCCATCTGAAATTTACGAGAGGTTAAAGGACCTTCGCCGTCAAGGCGATGGGCCCGAAATACACTCGAGGATCGGGCACCAGCTCAGGTCAATGTACGACGATGTCAGTAGGCAGGGTGTTCCGGATCGCTTTGCCGAACTTATTCGCAAACTGGAGGGGCCAGATAGTCAGTCTGGAAAGACGGATCCATCTGGAAACCTGATCAGGGTGCTTGAGATCAAGACGCTCGCAGACCGGGTCTTCGGCGATGAGCAAAAGGCCGAGACTTGGCTGCAGCGGTCCAATGCTTCCCTCTCGGGACAGAAGCCAGCCGATCTCCTGAAGGATGAACTGGGCACCTCCGTGGTCCGCGAATTGCTCGAACGGATCGACCACGGAATTTTCACCTGAGCCCTCGACATGGAGTTCTGGCGGATTTCGAACTACGCTGATCTTTCCGGGATCGGGGGCTTGATGGCCGCGGGGCGATGGCACTCGCAGGGTAGACGTATCGTCTACCTTGCCGACCATGAATCGAGCGCGCTGCTGGAGATGCTGGTCCACATGGATCGCGACCTGTTTCCGGCCAACTATCAATTGTTGCGGGTCGTGGCTCCTGACGACATCGCCGTTGAAGCCATCGACGCCGAACTGCCGCCAGACTGGCGTGAGCAGACGTTGACAAGCAGAGACATAGGAGATCGATGGCTGGATCGCGGAGCGAGCGCCCTATTGCGGGTGCCGTCGGCAATCAGCGCGACAGGCACCAACTACCTTTTCAATCCCGAGCATCCCGACAGCGCAAGAGTTGTCGTCGCGGAGGCTATCAAGGCACCGTTCGATCCTCGGTTGCTCCCGTGAAAAGAAGCGCTCAAGCGACGCGCGGCCGGGCCGGATTTCCGGCCACTGTGATACCCGCAGCGACGTCGCGCGTGACCACGCTGCCGGCGCCGATCACGGCGCCGCCGCCGATCGTGACGCCGGGCAGGATGATGGCGCCGCCGCCGATCCAGACGTCGCTGCCGATCCGCACCGGGCGACCGAATTCGAGGCCGGTCTTCCGTGTTTCGGCGTCGCGCGGGTGGTCGGCGGCGTAGATTTGCGTCGCCGGTCCGATCTGGGTGCGGTCACCGATCACGACCTCGACCACGTCGAGGATGACGCAGTTGAAGTTGAGAAACACCTCGTCGCCGAGCTGAATGTTGTAGCCATAGTCGCAAAAGAACGGCGGACGGATCACGGCGCTGGCGCCGACGCGGCCGAAATGCGCCGACAGCAGCGCGTGACGTTCGGCCACGGGAGCAGCTATCGTCGCATTGTAGCGCGCCAGCCAGGCCATGTTGGCTGCGGCATCCGCCTGCAGTTCGTCATCGCCGGGGCGATAGAATTCGCCCGCCAGCATCTTCTGCTTTTCGGTCCTGCTCAGTCGATCGCTCCGAGATTCGGGAATGCGTCCGGCGCCGCGGCCAGCCGGGCGCGGGCGCGCGCGCTGTCGTCATCCATCTGCCCGATCAACGCGTCGATCGAGTCGAATTTAAGTTCGTCGCGGATGAAACTGATGAAGGCGACGTCGAGCACGGTTCCATAAAGGTCGCCCTTGAAGTCGAACAGGAACACTTCCAGCAGCGGCGCGCCGTTGTCGAAGGTCGGCCGGCGGCCGAAGCTCGCCACGCCGTCCAGCCGCTCGGCACCGCGGCCGATCCGCACCGCGTAGATGCCATGCTTGAGGCTGCAATTCTTGTCGAGGCGGATATTGGCGGTGGGATAGCCGAGATCGCGGCCGCGCTTCTCGCCGTGGATCACCTCGCCGCTCACGAACCACGGGCCGCCCAGCATGGTGGTGGCTTCGTCGATCTGGCCCTCCGCCAGCGCCATGCGGATCGCGCTGGAGGACACCGGCCGCTCCTCGATATCGACATGGGGCTGGACGTCGACCACGATGCCGAGCCGCGGTCCCTCGCTGACCAGAAGGCTCGGCGAGCCGGCCCGACCCTTGCCGAAATGAAAGTCATAGCCGACGGCAATCCCGCTGATGCCGAGCCGTCCGATCAGGTCATGGTGAATGAAGTCTTGCGCCGAGGTCCCGGCCCGGGCCTTGTCGAATGTCATGACCACAGCGCCGGCGAGCCCGGTCCCGGCCAGGAGCCGCAGCTTGTTGGTCTCGTCGGAGAGGCGGAACTGGGGGCTGTTCGGGCTGAAAAAGCTGCGCGGATGCGGCTCGAAAGTGACCGCAAGCGCCGGCTTGCCGTGGGCGCGGCCCATCCGCATGGCAGCCTCGATGACGGCCCGGTGGCCCAGATGGACGCCGTCGAAATTGCCCATGGCGACCACGGCCCCGCGGGGGATATCGGCGGCAGGGGTGGTATCTCGGATAACGGTAAAACCAGTTGTCATTTCAGGGATTCTTCAGGAATTCGAAAGGCGCGGGGACGGTGAACGCGGCCGGACCGTGGCGCGGGCCCCCCTCCCAAGTCAAGCGGCGAGGGGGTACCCCAGACAGTTGCAATCCGGCTCCGCCCGTTTACGCGCTGTTTAATGGCTGATGCTACAGGTGGGGGAAGGACTGCGGGTCGCGCAGGCTTGTCGATAATTTGTGGCGTCAGCGTTGAGCGGGGGAAAAGATGGCGGTTGATTTGTCCATGCCGGTTCTGGTGGTCGATGACTACAGCACCATGATCCGCATCATCCGTAATCTTTTGAAACAGCTCGGCTTCGATAACATCGACGACGCCAGCGATGGTTCGATGGCGCTGGACAAGATGCGCAACAAGAAATACGGGCTCGTGATCTCCGACTGGAACATGGAGCCGATGACCGGCTACGACCTGCTCAAGGAAGTCCGCGCCGACCCCAACCTCGCCACCACGCCCTTCATCATGATCACGGCCGAATCCAAGACCGAGAACGTGATCGCCGCCAAGAAGGCCGGTGTGAACAATTATATCGTCAAGCCGTTCAACGCGGCGACGCTGAAGACCAAGATCGAAGCGGTGTTCCCGGACATGGAAACGGCGTAAGCCGCTCCCTCCGGGTTTCCTGGAATTTCCGTCATGCCCGGGCTGGTCCCGGGCATTCGCGTGTCTGGAGCGGCGTGCCTGGCGGTTGCCGCCGACTTACCACCGCAACTCGCGCATCAGCGCCCGCGGCGGGTGGCCGAACAGTTCCTTCACCGAGGCCGGGTCGAGCTGCTCGATGCCCTCGAATTCCTCGGAATGGATGCCGCGGGTCAGGAACAGACAGTCGATCCCGAAGCCGTGCGCGCCGGTGAGGTCGGTGCGCACGGAATCGCCGATCGCCAGCACGCGGTCGAGCGGTGTCGGCTGGCCGCGGCGCTCGGCGGCGAGCGCCATGGCGCGTTCATAGATCGGCCGGTGCGGCTTGCCGTAGAAGATCGCCTCGCCGCCGAGCTCGCGATAGAGCTCGGCAATCGCGCCGGCGCAATAGATCAGGCGGTCACCGCGCTCGACGACGATATCGGGGTTGGCGCAAATCAGCGGCAGCTTGTGCTCGCGCGCCTGCAGCATCATCGCGCGGTAGTCTTCCGGCGTCTCGGTTTCGTCGTCGAACAGGCCGGTGCAGACGATGTAGTCGGCCTGCTCCAGCGGCGCCATCACCGCGTCGAGCCCGCGATAGATCGAGGAGTCGCGCTCCGGACCGAGCCAGAACATCTTCTTGCCCGGGTGGTCGGCGACGAAATTCCGCGTCAGGTCGCCTGAACTGACGATGGCGTCGTAGGTTTCGTCGGCGACGCCAAGCTTGCGCAACTGGCGCTGCACGGAATCGGCCGGCCGCGGCGCGTTGGTGATCAGGATGACGGTACTGCCGCGCTGGCGGCAGGTGTGAAGCGCCTCGCAGGCGTCGGGGAAGGACTCCAGCCCGTTGTGCACCACGCCCCAGATGTCGGACAGGACCACCTCGACGCCGTCGACGAGGTCGCGCAGCCGTTCGGCGAACCGCAGTGAGGTCATGATCTTCCGGGCCTGTCAGCCCGGGCCCGCGGCACGGCGCGCCAATGCGGCATTGCCGGTCGCCCGCTTCGTCGGCTCTGCGGCCGGGCTTGCCATGGGAACGGGATTACTGAAGCCATTGGGATTGCCGAATTCGTTGGTAGGGGTGGCCCCGCCGGTAGCAGATGCCCCCTCCGGCCGCAACGGCCGCGGCGGCGCAAACAGGAAGCCCTGGCCGAAGCGCACGTCATAGTCGAGCAGGTCGACCACCGCGCGCTCGCCCTCGATCCTCTCGGCGATCAGGTCGATGCCGAAACGGCCGAGCAGGTCGGAAAGGTCGGACGGGTGGATGTCCGAGGCCGAACTCTGCTTCGGATCGAGCAGCAGCGCCGCCGGCACCTTGATGAAACGGACGCCGCGGTCGGCCAGCTCGCGCGGCTCGATCCTGAGATCGGTGACGTGATCGATCGAGAAACGGTAGCCGCGCTGCGACAGCGCGGCGAGGTGCTCGACCTCGATCGGACCGAGGCGGCGGAACATCGCCTGCTTGAATTCGAGCACGAAGGACGGCGCCAGCGCCCGGTTGGCCTCGAGGAAGTCGAGGCACTGCGCGAAATTGGCGGGGTTGGCCAGCGTCGCCGCCGAGACGTTGCAGAACACGCCGACATCCTTGTTGCGTACCATCAGGCGGCGCAGAACCTGGATACAGCGCAGCATCACCATGTGGTCGATCTTGCCGATCAGCCCGCCGGCTTCGGCGGTTGCGATGAAATCATCGGCGGCGATGATCTGATCCTTGTCGTCGCGCAGCCGCGTCACCGCCTCGTAGAAGCGCACCTTGCGCTGCGGCAGCGTCACCATCGGCTGCAGGTAGATGTCGAGCCGGCTTTCCTCGATGGCGTTTTTTACCGCGGCGAGCAGTTGCGGCTGGGGGCGAGGTGCCGCTTCCACGGCAACCGCAGCCGGGGCTGACGTCATGACCGGCGCGGGCCGGGCAACAGGCGCTTGCTGCACGGCGGCTGGTGCCGGTTCATGCCACGGTTCGGGGGCCGGCCTGGCGGCGGGAGGAGGGGCCGCGGCCGCCGCGGCGCCGGCGGCCAGCAGATCCTCATGGCTCGCCACCGAGACGGCCAGTTGCTTGACCAGCACGCCAAGCTCGCTGATTTCGCCGACAACGGCCTGGATGCGGTCGGAGCTCGCCGAGTTGGCCGACACCACGCGGCCCTCGATGGCGGCGAGCCTGCGGCCGAACTCGGCGACCTGGCGGGCGAGATCCGCGGTGCCGCGGGAAAGATCGGCGATCTGGCCGCCGACGTCGGAGCGGTCGCGCAGCCGCATCGACACCGCGTTGTAGAGGATCAGGAAGGTCAGCGCGGTCAGGGCGACGATGGCGGATTCGGTTCCGCTGAATCCGGCCACCGCGTGCACAGCAAGGCCGAGCGAGGCTGCGACCAGCACCATGCAGATGGCGATGAAAATCGTCGAGATGCGAATCATGTCGCGCGCTACGCCTTCAGGTCCGAACTGTCTTCACCCACCCGGGAAAACACGGAAGTTTCAGGCACGGTCCGGTCTGCGCTCCCCAAGCGCAGCGACCTTAACATCAATGTTGATTCGCAGGGCTAGTGTTGTTTGGACACGGTCGGAACAGGAAACGTTATCCGACGCATTTGCTGTCCTGTGTCCCGGACGCGGTGCGGCGTGAAACGCTGCTCCGCAGAGCCGGGACCTAAGTCGGCAACCCGGGTGTGGCGCAATGGGTCCCGGCACTAGGCCGGGACACGAGCGCAAATGCCGGCGCCTACGCGACCGCGCGGATCACCTTGCCCACCTTGTCCACGATCTCGCCGATCTGCTCCTCGGTGACGATCAGCGGCGGGGTCAGCGCCAGCGTGTCGCCGACGGCGCGGAGCATGATGTCATTGTCGTGGAAGGCGCTGTTGAGCCCGGCAAAGCCGCGCCTGCCCGCCCCGTCCGCCGACGGCGCCAGATCGATGCCGGCGGTCAAACCAATGGTGCGGATATCGATGACATTGGGCAGGCCCTTCAGCGACATCACCGCATCGGCGAACTTCGGCTCCAGCTTGTTGGCCCGCTCGAACAGCTTCTCGTCGCGGTAAATGTCGAGCGTGGCAAGGCCCGCGGCGCAGGCCAGCGGATGCGCCGAATAGGTATAGCCGTGGGTCAGCTCGGCCACGTGCTCGGGCCCGGTCATGAAGGCGTCATGGATGGTGTCGCGCACCAGCACACCGCCCATCGGGGCGGCGCCATTGGTGATGCCCTTGGCGAAGGTGATCATGTCGGGCAGCACGCCGTAGCGCTCGGCGGCAAAGGCGAAGCCGAGCCTGCCGAAGCCGGTGATCACCTCGTCGAAGATCAGGAGGATGCCGTGCTTCTGGGTGATCTCGCGCAGCCGCTTGAGATAGCCCTTCGGCGGCGCCAGCACGCCGGTCGAGCCTGCCATCGGCTCCACGATCACGGCGGCGATGGTGTTGGCGCCGTGCAGGTTGACGAGGTCCTCCAGCGCATCGGCGAAATGCACGCCATATTCCGGCTCGCCCTTGGTGAACGCCTGCTTCTCGCGGTCGTAGGTCGCCGGCAGATGATCGACGCCCGACAACAGCGATCCGAAGATCTTGCGGTTGCCGACGATGCCGCCGACCGAGGTGCCGCCGAAGCCGACGCCGTGATAGCCGCGGACGCGGCCGATCAGGCGCGAGCGGCCGCCCTGGCCGCTGATCTGGTGATAGGCGAGCGCGATCTTCAGCGCGGTATCCGCCGCCTCCGAGCCGGAGTTGCAGAAGAAGACGTGATCGAGGCCTTCAGGCGCCAGCTCGGCGATACGGCTGGCAAGCTCGAACGCCTGCGGAATGCCGAACTGGAACGGCGGTGCATAGTCCAGCGTCGCGGCCATCCTGGCGATGGCTTCCGAAATCTGGGTGCGGCCGTGGCCGGCGTTGGTGCACCACATGCCCGCGGCGGCGTCGATCAGTTTGCGGCCGTCGACGGTGAAGTAATGCATGTCCTTGGCGCCGGCGAGCAGCCGCGGATTCTTCTTGAATGCCCGGTTCGCGGTGAACGGCATCCAGTGCGCGGCGAGATCGTTCGGAACGTTGACGGGGGTCGGGCGGGGGCTCTTGTCCAGCATGGGGCGGCCTCTTTGTTTGGGACGTTGGGCTGACGCCAAACTATCAGTTTCGCCGCCCAGCGGGAACGCCGTCGCGCCGTGATATTTCCGCGCAACTTATCTACTTCAGAGGTCGGCGCCGGCGATCCAGAATACTTCGCCCTCGGAAGCCTCGGTGTCGAGCCAAAGCAGCGGCAATTCCGGATAGGCATCCTCGAGCTGCGGGCGGCAGCGGCCGACCTCGCATAACAGCCCGCCCTGCGGCGTCAGGTGCGCGGCTGACGCATCGAGGATACGGCGGACAATGTCGATCCCGTCGGCGCCGCCGTCGAAGGCAAGTTTCGGCTCGGCGCGGCATTCGCGCGGCAGGCCGGCCATGCCCTCCGCGTCGACATAGGGCGGATTGGAAATGATGAGGTTATAGCGTTTGCCGCCAAGCGGCTTGAACAGGTCGCCGCGATACAGCGTGATGCGGTCCTGCAGGCCATAATCGCCGACATTGCGCGCGGCGACTTCGAGCGCGTCCTTTGAAATGTCCACCGCGTCGATTTCGGCATTCGGAAAATTCCGGCTGGCCAGAATGGCAAGGCAGCCGGAGCCGGTGCAGAGGTCGAGCACGCTTTCCACCGCTAGCGGGTCCGAGATCAGCGAGCCGGCCTCGTCGTCGTCATCGCCGCCGAAATGATCGTCGAGCAGTTCGCCGATGAAGGAGCGCGGCACGATGGTGCGCTCGTCGACATAGAACGGCAGGCCGCGCATGTAGATCTTGTTGACGAGATAGGCGGCGGGCTTTCGCGTCGTGACGCGGCGCGCGATCAGGTCGAGAATCTTTTTGCCTTCTGCCGATGTGACGCGCGCGGTTGCGAAGGCCTCGAACTGGTCGGGATGCAGGTGCAGCGCCTCGCAGACGATGAAGGCCGCTTCCGCTACCGGGTCGGTGGTGCCGTGGGCGAACACCAGTCCGGCTTCGGTGAATCGGCTGGCGGCGTAGCGGACGAAGTCGAGCAGCGTCAGCAATTCGCCCGTACCGACCTTCGGGAGTTTTGCTGCGCCGGCGCCGCGCTTCGCCGCCGCTTTCCTGGCTTTGGCCATCAGGACCTGGTCCAGCGCGCGGCGGCCGCGTCGTCATGGTCGCGCGCCTCGATCCAGCTCGTGCCTTTTTGGCTTTCCTCGCGCTTCCAGAACGGCGCGCTGGTCTTCAGGTAATCCATCAGGAATTCCGCTGCTTCAAAGGCCGCCTGGCGATGCGCCGAGGCGGTCACGACAAGCACGATGTTCGCGCCCGGCGCGATCCGGCCGAACCGGTGAATGATGGTGAGCCCCTGCAGCGGCCAGCGTGACAGCGCCTCGTCGGCGTGACGGGCAATCTCGGCCTCCGCCATGCCCGGATAATGCTCGAGCGTCAATGCGGCGATCGGCGCGCCGTTCTCGCTGCCGCGGCAGATGCCGCTGAAGGTGACGACCGCGCCGATGTCGGTGCGGCCATTGGCGAGCGCCGCGATCTCGCGCGCTGCGTCGAAATCATCTTCCTGGATGCGAATGGTCGCCGTGACGGACATCGATCATCTTCTTCTTCACGCGTTCTGTTGACGCGAACCGGTACCCGCTTCGCCCGAAAACGCTTTGTCAACCGCCGGTCATCGGCGGGAAGAATGCTATCTCGCGCGCGCCCGATATCGCCGCATCCGGCCTGACATGGGCGTGGTCGATCGCGGCGCGGATCACCTTGGGCTTTTCGAAAGCATAGGCATAGGCGTCACCGCGGCTGGAGAGCCAGCCGATCAGGTCATCCACCGTGCGCACGTCGGCCGGCGGCTCGACGGTTTCCTCCGCCACGCCGATCCGCTCGCGCACCCAGGCGAAATATTTGAGCTTCATCCCTCATCCTCCTTGATGAGGTGATGGATGCCGGCGCGGAAATAGTCCCAGCCGGTGTAGATCGTGACAAGCGCCGAGATCCACAACAGGATGATGCCGAGCAGCGTGGTCCAGGGCAGTATCGCTTCGCCGGCCTCGCCGGCGATCAGGAAGCCAATTGCCACCAGTTGCACCGTCGTCTTCCATTTCGCCAGCTGGGTCACCGGTACGCTGACCCGCAACGCGGCGAGGTATTCGCGCAGACCCGAAACCAGGATTTCGCGGCACAGGATCACGAACGCCGCCCACAGCGTCCAGCGATTGATGCTGCCGTCAGCCGCAAGCATCAGGAGGCAGGATGCTACCAGCAGCTTGTCGGCGATCGGATCGAGCATCCGGCCGAATGCCGATTGCTGATCCCAGATTCGTGCATAGTAGCCATCGAGATAGTCGGTGACTGCGGCACCGAGAAAGACCGCCAGCGCCACCCAGCGCAGCCACAGCGGGCCATCCATGATGGATTGCCAGTAAATGCAGCCGACCACCACCGGAATGGCGGCGATGCGCGCGTAGGTCAGGATATTCGGCAGGGACAGGCTTTTGGTCTGTCCCCTGGTCGTTGCGATGTTCATCCGTCCTACCAATACCGCTGGAACGTGAAGGTCAACCGTGCGGGCCTAGATCATCTGTCGCAGGCGACGCCCAAATGACATGCTTTCCGGATCTAGGTCCCCTTACCCCGGCTGTGCATGGAAAAACTCGAATATCTTGCGGGCGCTTTCGGCGCTTACGCCGGGAACCTTGCCGAGGTCCGCGATCGAGGCCCGCTCGATCTCCTTCAGCGTTCCGAAATGGTGCAGCAAGGCACGTTTGCGTGACGGGCCGATGCCCGGGATTTCCTGCAGGCCGGCTTCCCTGATGTCCTTTTTGCGCAGCTTGCGGTGCGAGCCGATCACGAAGCGATGCGCCTCGTCGCGCAGCCGCTGGATGAAATAAAGCACGGGATCGCGCGGTTCGAGCTTGATGGCCTCGCGGTCCGGCATGAACAGGGTTTCGCGGCCGGCGTCGCGGTCCGGACCCTTGGCCACCGCCAGCAGCGAGACCTGCGTCAGGCCGAGCGTGGTGAAGATCTCCCTGACCGCGTTGAGCTGGCCGCGGCCGCCGTCGATGATGACGAGGTCTGGCCATTGCGGAAACGAGTCATCGTCGGCCTTCGCGCCTGGTTTTCCCTGGGCTGCGTCGCCGTCCGGCGGTTTCAGGAGCCGCTTGAAGCGCCGCTCCAGTACCTCGCGCATCATCGCGTAGTCGTCGCCCGGCGTCAGTCCCTCGGACTTGATGTTGAACTTGCGGTACTGGTTCTTGATGAAGCCATCCGGCCCAGCCACGATCATCGCGCCGACGGCGTTGGTGCCCTGGATATGGCTGTTGTCGTAGACCTCGATGCGCTTGGGCGTGTGCAGCAGCCCGAGCGTGGCGGCCATGGATTCCAGCAGACGGCTCTGTGTTGCGGTGTCGGCGAGCTTGCGGCCGAGCGCCTCGCGCGCATTGGTCAAGGCGTGCGTGACCAGTTCCTTTTTCTCGCCGCGCTTCGGCACGGAGATTTCGACCTTGTAGCCGGCCTTGACACAAAGCGCGTCTGCCAGCAGCGCGCTTTCCTCGATCTCATGCGACAGCAGGATCAGTTTCGGCGGCGGCTTGTCGTCGTAGAACTGCGCGAGGAACGAGGCCAGCACTTCCTCCGGCGTGAACGACTTCTCGGCGCGCGGGAAGTAGGCGCGGTTGCCCCAGTTCTGGCCGGTGCGGAAGAAGAACACTTCCACGCAGGAATAGCCGCCTTCCTGATGAATGGCGAACACGTCGGCCTCTTCCACCGTGCGCGGGTTGATGCCCTGCTGCGACTGGATCGCCGACAGCGCGGCGAGGCGGTCGCGGTAGAGCGCGGCGGTCTCGAATTCGAGCTCGTTCGAGGCCTTCTCCATCTCGGTGGCAAGCAGGCCCTTCACGGCATGGCTGCGGCCGGAGAGGAAGTCGCTCGCCTCGCGCACCAGCTCGGTATAGCCGGGGAAATCGATCTCGCGGGTGCAGGGGCCGGAGCAGCGGCGGATCTGGTAGAGCAGGCACGGCCGCGTGCGGCTTTCGAAGAACCCGTCGGTGCAGGAGCGGATCAGGAAGGCGCGTTGCAGCGCGGTGATCGTGCGGTTGACGGCGCCGGCGGAGGCGAACGGCCCGAAATATCGCCCGGGCCTGGTTTGCGCGCCGCGATGCTTGAGGATCTGCGGCGCCCAATGGTCGCCGGTGATGAGGATATAGGGAAACGACTTGTCGTCGCGAAGTTGCACGTTGAAGCGCGGCCTGAGCTGCTTGATCAAATTGGCTTCGAGCAGCAGCGCTTCGGTCTCGGTCGTGGTGGAGACGATCTCGACGGTTACCGTTGCCGCGATCATCCGCAGGATGCGCGCCGGCAGCGGCGCGTTGGCCCGCGCGTAGGACGCAAGCCGTTTGCGGACGCTTTTGGCCTTGCCGACATACAGCACGTCGCCCGCGGCATTGAGCATGCGGTAGACGCCGGGCGAGGTCGGCGCCAGCCGCACCGCGTTTTCGATCGCCGCATGACCGACCGCCAGCGGGCCCTCCGCGATCGCCTCGATGGGCTCCTCGGGGGTATCAGGCAGGCGCGCTTCCTCGTCCTCCTCGGCGGCTGCCGTGGCGGGATCGACATCGGCGGCGGTCAGGTCCTGCGGCACATCCGGCTGGGAACCCCGGCGCTCTTTCCGCGGGGGGGTCGGGTGGTCGGTAGAATCGTGATCCATGGGTCTAAATTAAGCGGTGCAAGGCGGCATCGCCAGCGCCTGGAGCGCACTCCATGCTGGATGAAGGAAGCCCGGTAAGGCGTTGTTAAGAATGATGAGCCGGCAGTAACCCGGCTTAACAACCCTTTAACTTAAAACTCTCGATAAATCTTATCGAAAAGAGTGGAGTTCCGTAACCAGGCCGGTCTGTTGCCCGGCGGTCGCGGCAGTTGCGTGGAGTTGCGTGATGAGCAGGTTCGCCGTGGCCGCGCTGGTCTTGAGCGCTGCAGGCCTGACCACGTCGGCAAAGGCGGCCGACTTCTACGGCTCGGGCGCGCCCCTGACCGTCCCCGACACGCTGTACCGTTCCGATAGCTGGGCCCGTCCCTATCTCGGCGTCAATCTCGGTTACGCCTGGGGCTCGGTCGCGAACAATCCGGCCAAGCCGTCCGGCTTCGTCGGCGGCGTCCAGGCCGGCTACAATTGGCAGAGCGGATCGTTCGTGTTCGGCCTCGAAGGCGACATCCAGGCGACCGCCGCCGAAGAAACCTTCGCGCCGTGGAAATTTTCCAATCCCTGGTTCGGCACGGTTCGCGGCCGCGTCGGCTACGCCTTCAACAATGTCATGTTCTTCGGCACCGGCGGTCTTGCATTCGGTGAACTGCGCGCCACGACGTTCGGCCTGACCGAGTCGCACACCAATGCAGGCTGGACGCTGGGCGCCGGC
The DNA here is from genome assembly GCF_036735945.1 of Bradyrhizobium sp. Classification (GTDB taxonomy): domain Bacteria; phylum Pseudomonadota; class Alphaproteobacteria; order Rhizobiales; family Xanthobacteraceae; genus Bradyrhizobium. The sequence continues at coordinate 13,158 of NZ_DAINNI010000071.1, forward strand.
GCCGAGATGGGCATCGATCAGCATTGGAGCGCCAAGATCGAATATCTCTATGTCGATCTGGCCAACAGCAACTTCGTCGTTACAGGTGCGTCGAACGGGTACCGGTTCGGCCTGATCCGGGCCGGCATAAACTATCGCTTCTGAGAACAAAAAACTGTCGGTTACCATCTCCCCGGCGGCCGCAAGCCGCCGGGATTTTTTGTCTCCAGCCGAAATCATGCAGGCCCAGCGCAGCCCGGATGCTCGGGAGGCGATGCTGCCCGGCGCAATCTTCACAGCAGGAAATCAGTCCGCATTAACGCGAGCGTCAACTCACGATGAAATAACCAGGTTGACGGCCTTCGGGCCTTTGCCCTTCTTGTCCGGTTCAACCTCGAATGTAATGCGCTGTCCTTCTGTCAAATCCTTCAATCCGGCCCGCTCGACGGCGGTGATGTGCACGAACACATCGCGGCCGCCATCATCGGGCTTGATGAAGCCGTAGCCGCGTTCTCCATTGAAGAACTTGACTGTTCCAGTCATGGCCATCGGGAAACTCCTCCCCCGTATTGCTCCACCGCCACGCGCAATTCGCGTATCGGCTGACCGGACATTCGCTGCCGGAAGCTTGGCCACCTCAGCCGTTCGGATCTAAGCCGCCGACCGACTGGATTATTATTCGGCCTTGATCACTCCGCCGCAACCATTCGCGGAAGCGGAACGTAAAGCCAGTCCCAATGGGCTGAGCATAGTACGGTTTGGTTCCAATTGCCTACGGAGATTCGCAATAATCACGGCCTCGTCAGGGCTTGGGCGCCTCCAGCCTGAAGCGGCCGGCCCCGCCCTGGCCGAGCGGCTTTTCGAGTTCGGGCAGAATTGTCTTCAGGTCACTCGCCAGCGTCCATGGCGGATTGACGATCAGGAGGCCGGTGGAGGCGAGGGGGCCGCCTGCCTCCTGCGGCGCGACGCTGAATTCGAGCCGCAGGCATTTGCCCGCCGGCTTGCTGGCCGCGGCAGCGCCGGCGACGAGGCGCGCCAGTGTATCGGTCGCGCGCCGGCTCTTTACGGGGTACCAGATCACATAGCTGCCGGTCGGCCATTTCGCATAGGCCTCGGCGAACCCGTCCGCCAGCCGTTCGAATTCGTCCTTTTCCTCGAACGCGGGATCGATCAGCACCAGGCCGCGCCGCTCGTTGGGTGGCACGAAGGCCGGCAGTGCGGTCCAGCCGTCGAGATCGACCACCCGCGCCTGGCTGTCGCGGCGCAATGCGTCGATCAGTTGCTTGCGGGCGCCGGGCTCGATCTCGCAGGCCGTCAGGCGGTCCTGCGGCCGCAGCAGCGCGCGGGCGATCAGGGGTGAGCCGGGATAGACGTCAAGCTTGCCTGGCGAGTTGAAGGCCCTGACGATGTCGAGATAGGGGGTCACCAGCGGCAGCGCGTTTTCCGAAAACCGCGCCTGCATCATCCGCGCGATGCCGGTCAGCCATTCGCCGCCGCGGCGGGCCTCCTCGCCGGTGAGGTCGTAGCGCCCGGCGCCGGCATGGGTGTCGATGACGCGAAACGCGGCCGGCTTCTCCTGCAGATAGGTCAGCATCCGCACCAGCACGATGTGCTTGATGACATCGGCAAAGCCGCCGGCGTGAAAGGCGTGTCGGTAGTTCATGGCAATCGGCTGACCGCTGGCAGATAACGTACCGTCTTCTACGCGTCGGAAGCGGGCTTGTCGCGCCTGCAAACGCACCCGGAAGGATCAGCGCTGAACGGCCGAGGTCGGGTATCGATATCCCGGCCATCCACGTGTCTTGCAGATGACGATAAAGACGTGGATGACCGGGAACGCCGACGGCTTCGCACCGTCTGCGCAACAGGAAAGGTGGGAGCTAATCGTCAGCCGCCCCGCACCGGCGGCATGACCACCTCATCGCGCCGGCAGGCGCGGCGGTCGTTCTCCTCACAGGCGCGGAATTGCATGTCCTTGCTCAGGCAGATCCGAACCTCGCTCAGGCGCCGGCTCGTGCAGGTCACCGAGATCGCCGACGGGCTGAGGCCCGCGTTGACCCTGATGAAGGCCGCTTCGAGATCGCCGGGGGCGATGGTCTTTTCTTCCGCCAGTTGCAGGAATTCCTCGGGTATCTTCACCGCCGCACGCGCCTTGCGGATGTTCTCGAAATAGCCGCGGGCGCCGAGGCCTGAACAGGTGCCGTGCTTGTCCCATTCGTTGAAGATCAGGCCGGGCGCCGGCATCAGATCCAGCATCGAGGTCATGATGTTGCGATCGAGCCGCGGCGACGGCCGCTGGCAATATTCGGGAAAGCCGCGCTCATATTGCGGCCACAGGCCGTGGACCACGAAGGAATAGGGGCGGCTGCACTGGGTCTGCGAGCGCCCGCGGTTGCCGCGCTCAGCCGCAGCCTCGCAGAACGAGGGCGACCAGGACAGGGCGAGGACATAGAAATCGAACTCGCCCGGGGCGTTCTGGCGGCGGTCCTGCGCCTCCGCCATTCCGGCCAAGGTGACAACCAGCGCCAGTGAAATCAAAAGCCGCGAAAGAATACCGGATGGGTGCATCGGACGCCCCTCTACTCGACTACCGCAAGCCTAGCAGAGAGCCGGAACATTTCAAGAACAAAATTCCAATGCCGCAGCACGGACCGGAAACAAAATCAGGGCCGGGCTGCCCTGCAGGCCGGGGCATACGCCCAGTTCCGGTCAAGCCCGGTCACGCACCATTCGACGCCCTGGCCGTAGCCGGCAAAGCCGCCGTCCTCGATGATCGAGTAGTGCACGGTACGCATCTTGCCGTCGCTCAGCATGACGTCGCCGCTGCAGAAGCGGCGCGGAATATTGTCGGACTGCCAGGGCCGGAACGCGGTCTCATGGATCCGTCCGAAGCCGGTAATCGCCAGCGCCGAATTCCAGAACTTGCCTTCCTTCTCCCGGAACTGCGTTGCGATGACCGGCAGCGCACGCTCGCATTCGGCCACGCGGCCCTCATAGCGCGGGCCGGAAAGCCAGAAATTCAGTTCCAGCGGGTTGGCGGCCTGGGCGGCATGGCTGGAGACGAGCAGGGCGAGCGCCGCCGTCGTCGGGCCGAGTGCTCTCAAGGATGTGAACAGGTTGCGCATGGGAATCCGCCGGTGAGCCAATGCAGGGGACGGTGCCGCGAAGGCCTGACAAGGTCAAGTGCAGCGCGGCAACACCTGACAGCCAAGTCTGCCCCGTGCTCCAACCCATTCTTTTCACGGCCGTCGGCGCACACTATGGTGCGCCTTGAGCGAAATGGAGTCTGCGATGCGAAGAATTCTGGCCACGAGCCTGATTGCCATGGGCCTGGTCGTCACGGGCGGGATGCTGGCGGGCGCGCCGGCGCAGGCGCAGTGGTTTGATATCGACACGGTGCCGCCGATGAAGGGCAATGACACCGGCGGCATCATCGCCTATCCGCTCGCGATGCAGGCCGATGCCCGTCAGCTCGCCGTCGATCACTGCGCCCGCTACGGCAAGGTGGTGAAATTCCTCGGCGTGCAGCCCAATTACGGCGGCTATGTTTCCTTTGCCTGCCGCTGGGTGCCCTATGGCGCCGCCGAGCGCCCGCTGCGCACGCTCTACTGAGCGCGTCCCGCCGGCCCCTCCACGGTTGGACATGTTTTCGCCACGCCAGACGTGTGTTCACGTGGCGCGAAACACGATGATTGAAAAATTCAGCGGGAGCCCACGCATGAGACGACTGCTTTTCGGGTCTTGGTCGGCCGCCGTCCTGTTTGCCGTGTTGCTTGCCTTGTTGCTTCCCTTGGCGCCAATGAGCGCGGGTGCGGTCGAACTGCCGGTACGCAAGGCGGGCCTGTGGGAGATGAAGGTGGTGCGCGCCGGGTCCCCGTCGCCGGAGATGACGATGCAGCAATGCACCGACGAGACCACCGACAAGGACATGAGCACCACGTTCTCGCCGATGACCAAGGATATCTGCTCGAAGCAGGACATCCAGAAGACCGCGACAGGCTATGTCACCGATTCCGTCTGCGGCGTCGCCGGCATGACGATCAAGACACATGCCGAGATTAACGGCGACTTCAACTCCGCCTATACGGTGAAGTCGACCTCGCACAGCGAGGGCGGCATGGCCGGCGCCGCGCGCGACACCGCGACGACGATCGAGGCCAAATGGCTCGGCGCCTGCAAGGCCGATCAGAAGGCCGGCGACATCATGATGCCCGGCGGCATGAAGATGAACGTCAAGGACATGGAAAAGCTGAAGGCGCTGATCCCGAAGAAATAGCTGATTACACCGGCACCCTGACGGCCGCGCGCAACCCGCCCATGGGGCTGTCGCCGAGCGTGATGTCGCCGCCGTGCGAGCGGGCGATGTCGCGGGCGATGGCGAGGCCCAGGCCCGTGCCGCCTTCATCCTGGTTGCGGGCATCGTCGAGCCGCAGGAACGGCTTGAACACTTCCTCGCGCATGTTGACGGGAATGCCTGGGCCGTCATCGTCCACCGTCACCGTCAGATAGCGGTGATCGCGGTGGCCGGTGATGGCGACGGTCCTGGCGTAGCGCGCCGCATTGGAGACGAGGTTGGCGATGCAGCGCTTGAACGAGGCCGGCTTCACCGTCACGACGGGCAGGCCGTGGAACGTCACCGTCGCGGTATGGCCGTGGCGTTCGGCGTCGCTGCGCAATTCCTCCAGCGCCATCGTCATGTCGGTCGGCTGTGCCACCTCGCCGCTGTCGCCGCGCGCGAAGGCGAGATAGGCCTCCAGCATGCCGGACATTTCGTCGACATCCTTGCGCATGCCGTCGACTTCCGGGCTGTCGCCGATCAGCGCGAGCTCGAGCTTGAAGCGGGTCAGGATGGTGCGCAAATCGTGGCTGACGCCGGCCAGCATCGCGGTGCGCTGATCGATCGAGCGTTCGACGCGCGCCTTCATCTCCAGGAACGCCTGGGCCGCCTGCCGCACCTCGCGCGCGCCGCGCGGCCGGAAATTCGGCACCTCGCGGCCCTTGCCGAAACTTTCGGCCGCCTCCGACAGCCGCAGGATCGGCCTGATCTGGTTGCGCAGGAACAGCACCGCGACGATCAGCAGGATCGAGGAGGTGCCGAGCATCCAGAAGATGAAGATTTCCGAATTGGAGGCATAGGCGGCGCTGCGTTGCGCGAACACGCGCATCACGGCATCGTCGAGCTGGATGCGGATTTCGACCAGGTTGGACTTGCCGACGGTGTCGATCCAGAACGGTCGGCCGATCTGGCGGCCAAGCTGCACCGAGAGCGTCTGGTCGAGCAGCGAGAAGAACGGTTTGGGCCCGGGCTGCGGCATGTCGCCGACGGGAAGGAAATCGACCACGAGCTGCAGCCGCTGTCCGATGCGGCGGAGCTGGGCGCGATCCTTGTCCTGCGGAAAGGCCTTGTAGACGTCGATCAGGCTGGCGATGTCCTGCACCACGGCGGCTGACAGCCGCCGCGTCACCGTATTCCAGTGCCGCTCCATGAATACGAACGCGACCACCGTCTGCAGGATCACCATCGGCACGATCATGATCAGCAGGGCGCGAGCATAGAGACCGGTCGGCATCCAGCCCTTGAACGCGTTGCCCATCCAGCCATTGGCCCTGGACACGCGCTGCGAGGCATTGCGAATGAACGTCAGGCCGGTGTCGAGCGTGCTCATGGCCGGCTCAGGGCGACGCTACCAGGCGGTAGCCGATGCCGCGCACCGCCTGCAGGAACAGCGGATTGGCGGGATCCTGTTCGATCTTGCGGCGCAGGCGGTTGATCTGCACGTCGACGGCGCGCTCATTCACCGTACCGCCGCCCGTCAGCGCCGCGCGCGGCACGGTTTCGCCGGGGCTGGTGGCGAGAATGCGCAGCATTTCACGCTCGCGGTCGGTGAGGTGAATGATCTCCTCGCCCTGGCGCAACTCGCCGCGATCGAGGTGGAACATGTAAGGACCGAACGCGATCTGCTCCAGGGCTTCGACCGGCGGCGGGGCGGAGCGCTTCAGGATATTGCCGATCCGCAGCACCAGTTCGCGCGGCTCGAACGGCTTTGCGACATAATCGTCGGCGCCGATCTGCAGGCCCTCGATCCGTGCTTCCGCTTCATGGCGCGCCGTCAGCATGATGATCGGCACCGAGGAGGAGGTGCGGATGAACCGCGCCAGATCGAAGCCGGTTTCGCCGGGCATCATGACGTCGAGGATCAAAAGGTCGAAGTGCAGGCCGAGCAGCTTGGAACGCGCGTCGGTCGCGCTCGATGCGGTGGTGACGCGATAGCCCTCGCCGGACAGGAAGCGCGACAGCAGATCGCGGATGCGCCGGTCGTCGTCGACCAGGAGCAGATGCGGTGCGTCGTCGGCGAGTTGCCGCGGCGCGCGTGCGGTGGCTGTCGCGATGGTTGCTGCTTGCGCCACGGTCACTCCCTTGGCTTCCTGCTGCCGATCCCGAAGATGGCCTCTAACACCTTATCCGGGTCGTCGCGATCGATCATCGCCCGCAAGAACTGGTTGATCGCCGCGGCGCCTTCGGGATTGATGTCGCGCAACGCGCGGGTGATGCGATCGGTCTGCAACCCCGCGAGCTTCGCCACCAACGCTTCGCCCTTCGGGGTGGCGTAAAGAAGGCGCTGCCGGCGATCGTTGTTGCCGGTCTTCTGGATGATGTAGCCCTCGTCAAGCAGTTGCTTGAGCACCCGCCCGAGCGACTGCTTGGTGATGCGGAGCACGTCCAGGAGGTCGGCAACCTTGAGGCCGGGGTAGCGATAGACGAAATGCATCACCCGGTGGTGGGCGCGGCCGAATCCGAAAGCCTCGAGCTCGTGGTCGGCGTCGCCTACGAAATCGCGATAGGCGAAGAACAGGAGCTCGATGATGTCCCAGCGCATTTCGCCGGCGCGCGGGGCCGGGGAGGCGCCCGGAGACTCCTGCGAATCGGGGCTGATAGCACCCCTTGAGAAATTTATGTCAGTCATGTTGACATATCTTGGGTTCAATGTTACAAAACCACCAGCCACGACGAAACTTTAAGTCGTTTCGAACTTGGAGACGAGGCAGGCGGCCGGGAAAAGCTAGCGATAGCGGCAACGGCTGCAATTGGACTACCGTGCGATTGTCGAGCGGCATTTCGGCAAACATACTGGACTTCAGCATCCCGCAAAAGCATGTCCTCACGGACATGACGGCGCAGGAAGCCCGCCTGCGAGGCGGGTGGTGCCGAAGTCCAGACCTGTCAAGGCCAGCAAGCCCGGCTCAGCATGCCGGGGCCAGATATTGCGCCGATTCCGGCAGCGGGAAGCAAGAGAATGAGTTTGAATTTCGAAATCCATCCTGCGGCGAACCCCGTTTCCGAGAAGGAGCGCGCCGCAAAGCTCGCCGATCCCGGTTTTGGCCGGGTCTTCACCGATCACATGGCGATCATCCGCTACAGCCAGGGCAAGGGCTGGCATGACGCGCGGATCGAATCCCGCGCGAATTTCCCGCTCGATCCGGCCACCGCCGTGCTGCATTACGCGCAGGAGATTTTCGAGGGCCTCAAGGCCTACAAGCGCGACAACGGCGTCAACCTTTTCCGTCCCGACGCCAATGCCCGCCGCTTCAAGGATTCGGCGGAACGCATGGCGATGGCGCCGCTGCCGGAGAATCTGTTCATCGAAGCGGTCGAGCAACTGGTCCGCATCGACAGCGCCTGGATACCCGGCGGCGAGGGCAGCCTCTACCTGCGCCCCTTCATGATCGCGAGCGAGGTCTTCCTCGGCGTCAAGCCGTCGGCGGAATACATCTTCGCCGTGATCGCTTCGCCCGTCGGCTCCTATTTCAAGGGCGGACCGGCGCCGGTGTCGATCTGGGTGTCGGAGCACTACACGCGCGCCGCGGTCGGCGGCACCGGCGCGGTCAAATGCGGCGGCAACTACGCGGCGAGCCTGCGCGCGCAGGCCGAGGCGATCGAGCATGGCTGCGACCAGGTCGTCTTCCTCGATGCGGTCGAGCGCCGCTATATCGAAGAGCTCGGCGGCATGAACGTCTTCTTCGTGTTCGACGACGGCTCGCTCTCGACGCCGCCGCTCGGCACCATCCTGCCGGGTATCACCCGCGATTCCATCATCGCGCTCGCCAGGGATTCCGGCGCCGTCGTGCGCCAGGAGCCCTATACGATCGAGCAGTGGCGCAAGGACGCCGCGAGCGGAAAGCTGAAGGAGGCGTTCGCCTGCGGCACCGCCGCCGTGATCTCGCCGATCGGCAAGGTGTGTTCGGCGAGCGGCGATTTCCAGATCAGCGGCGGCGTCGCCGGCCCGGTCGCCATGGGCCTGCGCAAGCAGTTGGTCGACATCCAGTACGGTCGCGCGGAAGACCCGCACGACTGGATCCGAAAGGTCATGTGACCGGCGGCGGGGCCGGGTTGCCCTGCCACGCCTCGGCTGGTACCTAGCCGCCCATGGCCGAAAAACCCAAAAAACCACAGAAGCTGAAGGCGCGGCTGCCGCGCGGGCTGGAAGATCGCGGACCCGCCGCGATCGCGGCCACGCGCCGGATGGTCGAGAAGATCCGCGAGGTCTATGAGCGCTACGGCTTCGAGCCGGTGGAAACACCGGCGATGGAGTTCACCGATGCGCTCGGCAAATTCCTGCCCGACCAGGACCGGCCGAACGAGGGCGTGTTCTCGTTCCAGGACGACGACGAGCAGTGGATATCGCTGCGCTACGACCTGACCGCGCCGCTGGCGCGCTATGTCGCGGAGAATTTCGAAGCGCTGCCGAAGCCGTATCGCTCCTATCGCTTCGGCTACGTGTTCCGCAACGAGAAGCCCGGTCCCGGCCGCTTCCGCCAGTTCATGCAGTTCGATGCCGATACGGTGGGCTCGGCCTCGCCGGCGGCGGATGCCGAGATGTGCATGATGGCGGCGGATACGATGGAAGCGCTCGGCATTCCCCGTGGCAGCTATGTGGTGAAGGTGAACAACCGCAAGGTGCTTGATGGGGTGATGGAGAGCATCGGGCTTGGCGGCGAAGAGAATGCAGGACGTCGGCTTACGGTGTTAAGAGCGATCGACAAGCTCGATCGCCTTGGCGAACAGGGTGTGCGCGAATTGCTAGGTGAGGGTCGCAAGGACGAATCCGGCGATTTCACGAAAGGCGCCGGGATATCAGCCTCTGACGCGGAGACCGTTTTTGCCTTCATGCATGGCGGCGCCGATGCAAATGACAAGAGCTTTTTTCAACGGCTCGAGAATGTCTTTAACGAAAAGGGCAGCACATCTGGCAGCGAAGGTCTGAAAGAACTTAGCCAGATTTTTGATATTACGATGGCTTCAGGTTATGGCGACGGTCGCGTCCTTATCGACACTTCCGTCGTGCGCGGTCTCGAATATTACACCGGCCCCGTCTACGAGGTCGAACTCCTGCTCGACACCAAGGACGAAAAGGGCCGTCCCGTGCGCTTCGGTTCGGTCGGCGGCGGCGGGCGCTATGACGGCCTCGTCTCGCGCTTCCGCGGCGAGCCGGTGCCGGCGACGGGATTTTCGATCGGCGTGTCGCGGCTGCAGGCCGCGCTGACGATGCTGGGCAAGCTCGACACGCGCACCGATTTCGGCCCCGTCGTCGTCACCGTGTTCGACCGCGATCGCGTCGCCGACTACCAGAAGATGGTCGCGGAGCTTCGCAACGCCAACATCCGCGCCGAGCTTTATCTCGGCAATCCGAAGAACATGGGCAACCAGCTCAAATATGCCGACCGCCGCAATTCGCCTTGCGTGATCATCCAGGGCTCCGACGAGAAGGCGCGCGGCGAAATCCAGATCAAGGATCTGATCGAGGGCGCGAAGGCGGCCGCCGTCATCGCCTCGAACCAGGAATGGCGGGAGACCCGTCCGGCGCAGTTCTCCTGCGCCGAAAGCGAGATCGTCGCCAGGGTGCGCGAGGTGCTGGCGCGCCATGACGTGAAGTGGGGATAGCTGATTTCGTCATACGCGGGCTTGACCCGCGTATCCATCTTCAAAATGATGGATTGCCGGTCAAGTTCGGCAATGACAGGTTACCGAAGAAGCAAGAGCAAAAGGGAGACCGCAATGCCTGAGATCACCGTGAGCATGGCCGCTGGCCGCACCGACGAACAGAAGGCCGGCATGATGCGTGACATCACGCAGGCGCTGGTGAAGAATCTCGGCGTCGATGCCGATGCGGTGGTGATCCAGATCAACGAAGCGCCGCTGGCCCACAAGATGAAGGGCGGCAAGACCTTCGTCGAACGCGCCGCTGCGGCGAAGAAGTAGCTTCTATCGTCGTCCCTGCGAACGCACTAGCTGATGCACACTTCTTGGCTGCGGCGGAATGAC
>NZ_DAINNI010000072.1:0-23340 GCF_036735945.1 Bradyrhizobium sp.
CCGGCACCATGCAGCTCACCGAGCCGCAGGCCGGCTCCGATGTCGGCGCGCTGCGTACCCGCGCCGAACGCGCTGCCGACGGCACCTACCGCATCAAAGGCAGCAAGATCTTCATCACCTATGGCGACCACGACATGACCGATAACATCGTGCATTTCGTGCTGGCCCGCCTGCCCGATGCGCCCGCGGGCACCAAGGGAATTTCGCTGTTCCTGATTCCGAAATTCCTGGTCAATGCCGACGGCTCGCTCGGCGCGCGCAACGACATCTATCCTTCCGGCGTCGAGCACAAGCTCGGCATGCACGCCTCCCCCACCTGCACCATGACGATGGGCGATCAGGGCGGCGCGATCGGTTACCTGATCGGCGAGGAAAACCGGGGCATGCTCTGCATGTTCACGATGATGAACCAGGCCCGCCTCGGCGTCGGCCTCGAGGGCGTCGGCATCGCCGACCGCGCCTACCAGCAGGCGCTGGCCTTCGCGCAGGAGCGCCGCCAAGGCCGCGCCGTCGGCAAGAAGGGCGACGGTCTCGATCCCATCATCGTGCATCCCGACGTCAAGCGCATGCTGCTGCAGATGCGCAGCATGACGGCGGCGGCGCGCTCGATCTGCTACGCCACGGCGGTAGCGCTCGACGTCGCCGTCCGCGCCAAGGACCCGAAGGTGCGGGCCGATGCCGCCGCGCGCGGCGCGCTGCTGACGCCAATCGCAAAGGCGTTCTCCACCGACATCGGCAACGAGGTGGCCTATCTCGGCGTGCAGATCCACGGCGGCATGGGCTTCATCGAGGAAACAGGCGCCGCGCAACACTACCGCGACGCCCGCATCACCTCGATCTACGAAGGGACCAACGGCATCCAGGCGATCGACCTCGTGACGCGCAAGCTTGCCGCCAACGGTGGCGCCTCGGTCTGGGCGCTGCTCGACGAACTCAACGGCATCGTCAAGCAGGTCGAAACTTCCAACGATCCCGCCTTCGGCACCACCGGCGCCAAGCTGCGCGACGCGCTCGGCTCGCTGGAGCGCGCCAGCAAATGGCTGCTCGAGCGCGTGACGTCGGCGCCGAACGACGCGCTCGCCGGCGCGACGCCGTATCTGCGCCTGTTCGGCTCGACGCTCGGCGGCTGCATGCTGGCCGGCGAAGCGCTCGCCGCCAAGGGCAACGGCGAGACCGGCGGCGATCCGCAGCGCTACGTGACGGTGGCGCGGTTCTTCGCCGAGAACATCACCGTGCAGGCGGCCTCGCTGGAGAAAACGGTGACCGACTCCGCGGACGCCGTGAACGGCGCGGATGCCGTGCTGCTTGGATGACGATCCGCAAGGCGGGTTAGCGACAGCGTAACCCGCCGACCTGCGCACACCGGGCGAGACATACGGCGGATTACGCTTGCGCTGATCCGCCCCTGCCCGTGCGTCTGTCGTGTAGCGCACATAACGTCCCGAAATTGCACACTAAGTTCCATTTGCGGCGCGTTGTATCGCGGCAACACCGACGGGAAAAGTCCACCTCCGCGGCCGTCGGCCGTTGCGCATTTATTTCGCGGTGCGAACAATATGCCTCGTCACGTGCTTCGCTTTGCAATCGGGCTCATGCAGAGCCTTGGGGAGGCCGGATCATGGACCCATGGCGATCGGCGACGAAGACGCAGCGCCGCATCAATGCTCTCGCGGGCACGGCTCTCGCGAGCTGCGTTCTTGCCTGGCTCGCAGGCTTGGGCGCAGCTCCTATCCGCCAGGTCAGCGCTGCCGTCGAGCAGACCGGCGTGGTGCCGTCAGTGAAGCGCTTTGCGCCCTCTCCCGTCACAAGCGCCGCACCTTCGGACACGCCGCAGAAGTTCGTTGTGGCCAGCGCCGACCCGAGTGAGATCATTGCGCCGGCGCCCGCCGAGTCCGTGATCAAGAAAGTCGCCGAAACGACGGCGCAGCTTGCCGACTACGAGCCGATATCGCTGTTCGAGATTTCGTCAGCTTCACAAGCGCTTTCGTCAGAGGAACCGGCCACCGAGCTGGCGATGGTCAGCCCGACCGAAGCGGTGCCCGACAATACGCCGGCGATCCCTCCTCTAGAGATCAACGAAGAATGCCTGGTCGTGGATATCTGCATCGACCGCTATCTGTGGGCGCTCTACGAACGCGCCCCGAAGATCGACGCGATCAAGGTGTCCGAGCAGCGCAAGGTGACGATCAAGCGCAAGGGCAGGATGAAAACCGTCACCAGGACCTTCACCAAGCGCGTCGATCAGGACTTCACCTGGAAGGATCCAAAGGCTGCCGAAAGAGTCGGCATGTCGATGATGGACTATGTGATCGGCGGCATGGACCGGAAATTCAAGCTGAAGCTGTTTTACGCCCTTCAAGCCGCCGAGCAGGCCGGGCTGTATCCCGGCATCACCAGCGCGTTCCGCGATGACTATCGTCAGGGCATCGCGAGCGGCCTGAAGGCGGCCAGCGACCGCTCCTACCATGGCGGCAGCCTGCGCGGCGGCTACGGCCGCGGGCTTGCGGCCGACATCGTCAGCGTCAAGGGCGCCACCCGCGCGCAGCGATGGGTCTCGACCGAAAAGCTCTGGAAGTGGATCGACGCGAACGGCAAGGACTTCGGGATCGGCCGTCCCTATCTCGACCGCGACCCGCCCCACGTCGCGCCGATCGACGGCCAGGAATATGTCTCCCGCCGCGGCACCGCGAAGACGCAAGAGGCAAAAGCAGAAGCGAAGAACAGCAAGGTCGCGGAAGCCAAGCGTGGGAAGGCCAGCCGGCAGGCTGCGCACCATAGCAAGTCGAAACAGGCCAAGGCGGCCAAGCTCGCCAAAACCAGGATGGCCAAGAGTAATGCGGCCAAGACCCGTGCCGCCAGGATCGCTGCCGCCAAGCCGGCGAAGACGGCCAAGCTCGCAAGAGCGAGGACCATGTAACGAGATCGGGCGCGCACTGCCGCGCCACATCGTAATCCAGTCTCAAGAATCTCGTCGTGCCCGGGCTTGCCGCGTCCGGTCAGCCCGTGTTGCGGACCGCATCAGCCAGCATGGCGAGTAGCTCGTGCTTGCTGAATTCCCGGGCCGGCTTCACGGTCGCCTTGGACTTCGCCATCCTGGACTTGGACACGTTGGACCTCGCCACCCTGGGCTTCGACACCACGGTGTCCACGGACATGGCGCAGGCCGCCATCCGCTTCGGCTTTCGCGTCGGCACTGAGACGATCTTCGGGCTCGCTGTCGGCGGCTTGTGACCGCGCTTGTGGCCCAGGCGCTTCAGCTTGGCGCTGACTGCGTTGCGGCTAAGGCCAAGCCGGCTTGCAATTTGTCCTGCACTGTGGCCGTCGGCCCAGAGTCTCTTGAGCAGTGCTACGTCGTTCGCATCCCAACTCATGGGAACAATCATACGCCTGATGTCGGCAAGAAGCGAGTCATTGCTGACGATGCACCATCCGTCTCTTCATCGCTTCGTTAACGCGATCATCATCGCTCGCTATCTCTCCCCCGCGAACTGGACGCAGCGACCGTCAGCGCGATCGCTGCGGGATCGCAGCACAGCACCATCAGCAGTATCAGCCAGCGCACGGCAGCCTCGGGCGCGGCGCCGACCATCATCGCGAGATACTGGATCGGACCCGTAGATGCTTCGATACGCGAGCGCTCGCCGGTCAGCGCCGCGCGGTCGGACTGCAATCCGACCAGCGTTGCGGTAGCCGCCTGCCGCTGCGTATCCAGGCCATCCCGCGTCGCGCGCTCCTGCGTCGCGATGTTGAGGGCTCGCGTCACCCGGCCGCGTCGTGTCGATTCATCGATCGCACGGTCGATCTGCGCGATGCGGCCGGTGAGATCGGCCACCACTGCCGTTTGCGCCACCATGCGGGCATCGAGCGATTCAATGCGCTCGGTGACGCCCGAGCGCGCCGTGGCCGCCGCGCCGACATGCGCCTCGACCAGCTTGCCGAACACGCCGGCGGCGTTGATCAGCGCAAGGCCGGCGACGAGGACGACCATCACGGAACGCAATTTCCAGCTGGTCTGGCGCCAGTTCGCCGCCAGCCACCCGGCGATCACGAGCTTGCCGGCTTCCATCGTGCCGGCGAGCACCATCACCGCGACCGGATCGCCGGGAAATATCTCGGCCATGCCGGCAACCGAGAAATAGGCCGCCACCGTCGCCAGCGCGAGCGCCGCGACAATGGCAAAGCCGCGGCTGGTGCGTTCGCGCCGTGGCGGAACGGGCACGGGAGCAACGGCCTCCGACACGGTGGGTGCGGCGAAATCCGGCGGCGGCTCGATCTGTACGGTGGGTACCCCCGCCTCGCCTCCGAGCTCGGCAGCCCCGACATCCGCTGCCGGTGTCGTTTCCTTGGCCTTGCTCGTCCTGGCTGCCTTGCTCTTGGCGGTCCTGGTGCGGCTCGGCGCAGAACTCGCGCGGCCGCGCTTTGCAGCCGGCGTCGGCGTCTCGCCGGATGACGGGACGCCCACCTCTTCCACAGGTGTCGTCACCAATCTCGGCGTGCGGTTTGCAGCAACAGCCAGATCGTCGAGCAGTCGACGGCGCACGGCATCCCCGTCGTCTCTCAACTCGGCCGTGGAGAGCGCATGCGTAATGGGGCGGCGGCTCATGCCCGCCTCCGTCTCGCCAGTGTGAAAGTCAAACTCGCTCCGGTGAACCGCAGACGCGTGCCGTGACCGTCAGCCTCGACAACATACACGGAGCTTTCGTTGATGGCCCGAAGCGCGGCAACAGCCGGCGCCGAACGGCGGCCCTCACCGAGGTGCCCGGCTTGCGTGCCAATTGCAAACTTCGACATCGAAGACTCCTACTCAAATCAATGACCCGCGATTATATCCGCACACGCGCGCCGCCGCTGCCTAACGATGCGCCTTCCGACATTTAGGACGATGGTTGTTGCACGAATGCCGCATTCAGATTGTCAAACGGAACCACTTCGCACGTTGCGCGAGGCAAACACGGCGCGATGTCAGGATTGAGTCCGGAATGCTGTGGAGAACGCAATCCGTCCGATGATTTGCGAAGCCGCGGCAAGCGTCACTGCGAATCGATAGGCGCCATCCACCACTGTTGCGGCGTGATGACAGTTGCGACCAATCCGCCGCAGGGGCCGTAGTTCTACGCTTTGCGAATCGTGCACGGCGGAATTCTACTTTCACCGCAATTGTTTCCTTGAGCGTTCGACAGGAATGCCCCGCGCCGAAAACGGCGCGGCTTGAAGTGCGTAAATTTACGGGCCGATTCCATGAGGGCCGGACGCGCACCCTGCTGGCACGAACCCTGCATGGCGTCAGCGAGCCGGATATTCAACAACGAAGGTTGCCATGCTCGTTACCCTGATCGCCGTTCTCTGCAACAGCCAGCTCTGCCTTGAAAAGATCGTGACCACCAGTGACCAGTCCGGCATCACGATGGGCGCCTGCGCTGTCAACGCGCAAATCGGAATCGCCGACTGGCTCTCCAAGGGCCCGTACCACGCCTGGCGATTGAAGGGCTACAAATGCGTCCTCGGCAAATACACGCCGAAGAACGAGGCGTGATCACGTAGCGCGCGGGATCGGTAGAGCGCCGGAATAAACATCAACGCCAGCTCTCCGCCGAACCCTTCCGCCGGTTCACCGGTCGAAGGCGGATGCTCAGCGCCGTTTGGCCCCATTGCGCCGCGTGACTTTGGCCCATAGCCTGAGGCAGGCCGTGGCGGACCTGCGGCAGGATGCCCTGGTTCGGAAAGATTGCCTGCGTCATTCCATGGCGGCGCGCTGATACGAGAGGAGCCATGTTTTCATGCATTGGCCGCAGTCGGCGGCAAGGGGAGGTCATGCCGGGATAATCCACTAGTGTTGCCCAACCAACGAACACACGATGGCCGGCCAGGCCTCGTTCAAAATCAGAAAAGCAAGCTTAGGGAGGAGTTTCAATGCGATTTTTGAAGACTACGTTTGCGGCCGGGGCCGCGACATTGATGTTGGCGGGATCGGTCCTCGCACAGGGCAAGCCCGCCGAAATCAAGGTCGGCATCACGACGTTCCTGTCCGGACCGGCCTCCGTGTTCGGCGTGCCCGCCAAGGCGGCCGCTGAAATGATCGCGGAGGACATCAACAAGAAGGGCGGCATCGGCGGCGTGCCGGTCAAGGTATCCTTTGTCGACGAGGGCGCCGGCGGCGAGGCGCTGGTCTCGAACTACCGGCGCATGGTGCAGGACGAAAAGGTCGACGCCACCTTCGCCTCGATCTCCTCGGGCAGCTGCAACCAGCTGGTCCCGGTCGCCGAAGACCTCAAGGTCATGAACTTCATGTGGGACTGCGGCGCGGCCTCGATCCTCGAGACCAAGAAGTACCGCTACAATTTCCGCACCCAGGCCAACGGCACCCCGGAGATGCTCGCCGTTCTCGTCTATCTCCTCAAGGTGAAGCCGGACTTCAAGACGATCGCGGTGGTCAATCAGGACTATGCCTGGGGCCGTGAGAGCTGGGAAATCTTCTCGACCGCGCTGAAGGCCATGAAGCCGGACGTTCAGGTGGTCGCCGAACTGTTCCCGAAATTCGGCGCGCCCGACTATTCCACCGAGATTTCCCGTCTGCTCGCATTGCGGCCCGACGTCGTCCTGACCACGAGCTGGGGCGGCGATCTCGACACGCTGGTTCGCCAGGCCGGTCAGCGCGGCCTGTTGCAGCAATCGACCTTCGTGCTGGGGATCGGTGAATCCTCGATCCAGCGGCTGGGCAAGGACCTGCCGGAAGGACTGATCGTCGGCGCGCGCGGCGATCACTGGTTCCTGCATCCCGAGAAGAAGAACGATGCCGCCTTCAAGGCCTTCAACGAGGCGTTCAAGGCCAAGACCGGCGCCTGGCCGATCTATCCGGTCTATCACATGTCCCAGGCCTTCTCGGCGCTGCAGACCGCCTACGACAAGGCGATCAAGGCGAACGGCGGCAACTGGCCGACCCGCGAGCAGGTCGTCGATGCAGCCGCCGGCATCGAGTTCGCCACCGGCTTCGGCCGGCCGGTCACGCTGCGGCCGGAAGACAACCAGGGCCTGGAAGCGCAGCTTGTCGGCGTCACCAAGTCTGTGCCGGGCTACGACTTCAAGGTGCTCGACAACATGATGATCTTCGATCCGAAGGTGATCACCAACCCGGCGGGCGTGCGTTCGGTCGACTGGCTGAAGACGCTCAAGCCGGAATTCGTCAAGATGGACGTGCCGACCTTCAAGCAATAACGCCGCGATCTCCGTCCTCCGGACCTCTTCCGGAGGACGGCCCTCCCCTTGAAGGCTTGCCATGAATTCTACCCTTGCCATCCTGGCTATCCTCGACGGGATCAGCTACGCCGCGCTGGTGTTCCTGGTTTCCGTCGGGCTCAGCCTGATCTTCGGCGTGCTGCGCGTCGTCAACGTGGCGCACGGATCGCTCTATGCCTTTGGCGCCTACCTGGCGGCGACATTCAGCCTCGCGATTGCGCCGCTGTCGCCCTGGCTGACCTATCCCGCGCTGATCGCGGCCTCCATCGTCATCGGCGTCGTGTGCGGCGGGTTCATCGAGCGCTTCCTGCTGCGACCGCTCTACGGACGGGACGACGTGCTGCAGCTCCTGATCACGTTTGCCGCCTTCATGATCATGGACAATCTGCAGCGGCTGCTCTGGGGCGTTCAGCCGATTTTCGCAGCCGAGCCGTTGAAGCTGTTGCCCAACATCTCCGTGTTCGGCGTGAACTATACGTCCTACCAGGTGATCCTGCTGCCATGCGTGGCGCTGGCGACGCTGTTCGGCCTGCGCTACTTCCTGCGCCGCACCCTTGCAGGCGCCGTGATCCTGGCGGTCACCGAGGATCGCGAAGTGTCGACGGCGATCGGCATCGACGCCAAGCGGGTCTACTTCGTCACCTTCGTCATCGGCGCGAGCTTTGCGGCACTCGGCGGCGCGCTGGCGTCGCCGACCACATCGCTGGTGCCGGGCATGGGCGCCGACATGATCGTGCTGTCCTTTGCGGTCGCCGCGACCGCCGGCCTCGGGCAGATCGAAGGCACCGCCCTCACCGCGCTCATGATCGGCCTGACGCGCGCATTCATCATCTACATCCATCCGGAGTTCGAGGTTCTGGTGCCCTATCTCCTGATGGTGCTGGTGCTGCTGGTGCGGCCGTTCGGCCTGTTCGGCGGCACCCAAGTGAGGAAAATCTGATGGCGGGCCGTCTCAAGCCGATCACGGCAGTCGCCGTCCTGTTCTTTCTCCTCTGCGCGATCGCGCCGCTGTTCGTGTCGAGCTGGGCCACGCTGTTCGCGCTGATCCTCGCCAAGGGCGTCGTCGTGCTCGGCATCGTCCTCTTGCTGCAGGCCGGACAGGTATCGTTCGGACACGCGATGTTCTTTGCGATCGGCGCCTACAGCGCCGCGTTCTGGGGCAAGTACATGGGTGGCGGGGACATCCTGCTCTACCTCGTGCTCGGCGGCATATCGTCCACCATCTTCGGACTGATCGTCGGCATGTTCGTGGTGCGCTACCGGGAAATCTTCTTCGGCATGCTCAACCTCGCCTTCTCGATGGTGCTGTGGTCGCTGCTGGAGAAGATGTTCCACTACACCAACGGCGCCGACGGCATTCGCGTCGCGCGCCCGAGCCTGCTCGGGATGTCGTTCACGCCGGAAACTTTTCAATACGTCATCCTCTATGTCAGCCTCGTGGTGGCGATCGCGGCGTTCTATGGCGTGCAGCGCTATCTCGAGAGCCCGCTCGGCCACATGCTGCGGGCCATCAAGGCCAACGAGACCCGGCTGGAATATCTGGGCACATCGGCCCGCCACGTGCTGCTGATCGGGTACGTGATATCAGCCTTCCTCGGCGGCATCGGCGGCACGCTGGTCGCCATCATCCAGCAGATCGCAACCCCCGAGTTCGGCTTCTGGACCAAGTCCGGCGAGTTCGTGTTCATCGCGATCCTCGGCGGCGGCGCCCATGCCTTCGGCGCCTTTGCGGGTGCTGCCGTGTTCGAGGCCGTCCGCTTCTATGCCGCCGCCCACCTTGCGGATTCATGGCAGCTCATCCTCGGCGTCGTGCTGATCGTCATCATCCTCTATGCGCCGAGCGGCCTGATCGGGCTGCGGCAGCGATCGAAGCAGGGAGGTCACTGATGGCCAACGTCCTGCTGTCAGCCAAGGACATCAAGATCCGCTTCGGCGGCGTCATCGCCGCCGACGGCATCGACCTCGACGTCTATGAGGGCGAGAACCTCGCCATCATCGGGCCGAACGGCGCCGGCAAGACCACCTTCCTCAACATCTCGACCGGCTACCTCCGGCCGCAGGCCGGCACCGTGACCTTTCTCGGCCACGACATCACCGCACACCTGCCGCGCACCATCACCAAGCTCGGCATCGCCCGCGCCTTCCAGATTCCGCAACTGTTTCTCGACCAGACCGTGATCGAGAACATGCTGATCGCGGCCGCCTCGCTGAAGGGCCGCCCGTCCGGGTTCACCGCGCTGTCGGACCTGCCGGAAGCATCCGAAATGGAGCGGCTGCTCGACCTCGTCGGCGTCAAATCCTACGCCGAGCGAAAGGCACGCGAACTGCCCGAAGGACAGCGCAAGCTGGTCGACATCGCCCTCGCTCTCGCTCTCAAGCCCAAGCTCTTGCTGATGGACGAGCCGACCTCCGGCGTCGCCTCATCCGAGAAGCTCGGCATCATGGACATCCTCACCACGGCGCTTGCAAAGGAGAAGGTGACCTCGGTCTTTGTCGAGCACGACATGGACATGGTGGAGCGTTACGCGAACCGCGTCGCGGTGTGGAACATGGGCAAGATCCAGAAGGTCGGCACGCCGGCGGAAGTGCTGGCCGACCCGAAGGTCCGTGAACAGGTGATCGGCATATGACACCGATGCTGAGTTTCGAGAACATCAACGTGGCGATCGCCGGCGCGCCGGTGCTGCGCAATGTCACTTTCGCCCTGAAGCCGGGCGCCAGCGCCGCGCTGATCGGGCGAAACGGCGCCGGCAAGACCACGACCGTACGTACCATCATGGGCTTCACGGAGGCCGACGGCACCGTGCGGCTCGGCGGCGAGGACCTCGGGCCGATCCCGCCGCACCGCCGGCCGGCGCTCGGCCTTGGCTATGCGCCGGAAGACCGCCGCCTGTTCTCCGCGTTCACCGTGGAGGAGAACATCCTGCTGCCCGGCCGCGTGGCGAAGCTCGGTCCTGACGAGACAAGGCGCAGGCTGGAGCGCGCCTATTCCGTGCTGCCGGAGTTGAAGGAACTCGCCAATCGCCCGGCCGGATCGGTCTCCGGCGGACAGGGCAAGATGGTCGCGCTGGGCCGCGCCCTCATGCTCGGGACGCGCCTGCTCATTCTCGACGAACCGTTCCAGGGCCTCGCGCCCGTGCTGGCGCAACGCTACGCCGAAGCGCTGCGCCGCCTGCGCTCGCAGGACAAGGACATCACGCTCCTGATCACCGAGTCCAATCCAAAACTGCTGGAGACGTTCGCCGACGTGACGCTGACGATCGAGCGCGGCGAGATCGAAACGCGCGCGAGCAACTGAGCCGCCGACGCGATTGGCGTGGCACTCGACGAACATGCTGGCGTCGGCGCTCGCAGACATGACCTCTCCTTCTCGCGGCGCGATGCGCCCGAGGTTTCCATGAAGCTTGCCCCTCCACGGAGGGAGCAGGGAATGCCGGGTGCTTGCTGCACCCGCGGTCTCGTGTGCAATAAGTGCGTAGAAATGCGCACACGAGCATACAGGTACAGCCGAGGCACGCCGGCATTCCCTGCGCAATGGTTTGACGGCTTATGCCGTGCTCTCCCCGGAGCCGAATTCTTTCTGGCCTCCGTCGCTGCCGGCTTGATGACTCAACCGATCCGGTTGGATCGAACAAGCCACCGGCAGCTTGGCACCAGCCACGGGTGTCAGGACCACACGGTTTTGCCGTACGCTTCAGCGCCGGATGTCTTGCGCGCCGTGCCCGCTCATGAGGTTCAACTCACCCTGCGATCACGTTTCGCGCCCGACGCTGCCGCGTCCACCACATCCCGCCCCGCGTCCGTGACGATCGCGATACGCCCCTCGTGAGGGACGAGACGGCGACAGTTTTAGTTCTGATTTGGGGTAATCGCGAAGGGAATTGTTTTTTCGGGACGGGCTGGACGGTACAAATCAGTTTGATTTCGCTGACGAAATTAGTTTTTTCGCGCAATGCGATTCCGGGCGGTTACCACACCAGCGAGACTTGCCGACGCTTGGCATCTTGATGATTGTTGTATTGCTCTTGGCAAAATGACTTGCGTGAGCCGAGATCTGGTCCTTCCTGATAAATTGTGCGGCGCGCGCATGCCCTGTTTACCCGAGAAGCCGCTTTATCGCTGGTGCGCTCACGGCTAGTCTCGCTCACCTGTTCAGGCGACATCCACCATACTCTCGCCGCGAGGCAGGAAATCGACGCGTCGCTTACTTCGGAAGGATAATGGGATGCGGGCCGTGATCGTCGGTGCGGGGATGGGCGGGTTGATGACGGCGTTGGCGCTGCGACAATCCGGCGTCTTCGCATCGGTCGATGTCTACGAGCAAACGAAGGTGCCCAGCACCGCAGGCGCCGGGTTGAACATCCCACCCAACGGGGCGCGGATAAGCCGCTTGCTGGGCGTCGACCTCGATGGCGGGGATCCCCGGGGCCCCGATGGAGCGATCGACGGTGGCCGGGCGGCAATCCTGGAATCGACGCGGCAGTTCAACACCGATGGGAGCATGACGAAGAGGCCGTTCGATCATGTCACCGCCGCGGGCGACGGCGCCGGATTTCACCACATGCACAGGCTGGACCTGTTGATGTGCCTGTACAAGCGAGTGCTCGAGTTCGGCCCCGACAGCGGGGCGCCGTGCCCGATCACCGTGCATATGGACTGCAGGCTGACGCAGTTGCGTCAGACCGCCGGCGAGGCGACGGCGACATTTTCAAACGGTCGAACCGCCACCGGAGATGTTCTCGTCGGTGCCGACGGGATCAACTCTGCCACGTTGAGGCTGGCGTGGCCGAATCCGCGTCCCAAGCGCTGGACCGAGGTGACCTGCTTTCGTGGACTCATTCCGCGGACGGCGGTCGCCTCGCTCCGCAAGGCTGACGGCAGCCCGCTGGACAATAATCCCATCGATTCCTTCAGCATGGATCGCCACCGGAACGACAGGAGCGGTGCGACGACATATTGGGTGCGCGGCGGCGAGCTGTTGAATGTGTGGATCGCCCGCTATGAGCCCTACTCTGCCGCATTCGAGCAGGAGGAGGGCGATTGGTTTCCGGTCAGTCAGGAGGAGATCCTTCGCGAGGTCGGCGAGGCCTTCGAGGGGAGTTCCAGTCGCGAAGATCTGCTCGCTCTGGCGGGAGCGATCGTTCGTCCGACCAAGTGGGGCCTGTACGATCGTGATGCGCTCGAAACCTGGGTGCAAGGTTGTATCTGTCTGCTTGGGGACGCGGCGCACCCGATGCTTCCCACCTTTGGGCAGGGTGCCGCCCAGTCCTTCGAGGACGCCGCCGCGCTCGCCAGTGCCTTCGCCCTGCACAAGCGCGATGTGGCGACGGCGCTGCTGCATTACGAGCGCGTGCGGCATTACCGCGCCACCCGCTTCCAACTTGGCTCCAAGTTCGCCTTCGATCACTTGCGCGCCAAGGACACCGCCGAGCAGAAGGCGCTGCTTGAGAAACTCGACGAGCGAGTGAGCCCGGCCTTTGCCCACGACAAGCGCGGCGGCGAGGACGACTCCTGGATCTACGCGTACGACGCCCGCAATATCGGCGCCGAATTGCCTTACAAGCGATTGGGGCCGTGGGACTTCCGCCGGGCCGCCAAGGCCAACTACGCCACGGTTACCGGCGCGCTGTGGAAGCCGGCGTCTCCTGCCGGCGGTACACGCCGCGTCACGCGCGAAGAGGTCGCCCGGCACAACACCCGGGACGACTGCTGGGTCATCATCTCGGGAAAAGTCTACGACATCTCCGAGTGGGCGCCCCATCACCCCGGCGGCGCTGGAATCGCCCGAATGTACGCCGGCAAGGAAGCCACTGCGGAATTCGGCGACTACCACAGTGCCGAAGCTGTCGCGCACATGGCTCATTTCTGCATCGGCGACCTCGTCGACCAAGGAACGCAGCGAAGTTCTTGATTCTTTTGCACGTAGTCATGTTGGGTCTTCGGCGCGAGCCTGCGGGTCGTCATGTCTTCGATCATGCGCCGGCGCAACGGGCTCTTTGCCTCGTCGGTCATGGGGATGCTCCTGTCTTGGTGGAGGTTGCGAACCCCTCATCTCAAGACAGGGCGCCCCGTTGCGCTATCGTTTTGGCTGTGTCGCCAGCCTCGATGCCCTACCGCGCGAGCGGTTTAGTCCGTTGACCCATATCCGACATCACCCCTCTGGCACCCCGGCCACGCGCATGCCCTCATAGAAGCGCTCGCGTCCAGCGAGGTAAGTCGGATTGTCACTCGGCACGTTGGCGCGGAAGCGGGAGATGGTGAAAGTCGGGTCGAGCGCAAGCCCTGCTTGGGCCGAGGATCGCGCCTCATCAAGCTGACCGAGGTGCGCTAGCGCGGTGGCAAGATAGATATGCGCGCGTGGATGATTTTGGTTGATCTCGACCGAGCGACGGAACCGTGCGACCGCCTCCTGGTCGGCGCCGAGCTGCAGCTTGGCGAAGCCCGCGAAAATCATCCAAACAAAAGCCTCCGTATCACGAGGACTGAGGCGGAGTGCCTCTTGGACATGGGCCTCAGTCTCCTCGCCGCGACCGAGAAGATACTTGGCGCGACCGATGTAGGCGTGCGCATTAGCTAGGTTTCGATCCAGCGCCAATGCCTGCTCGCATTCAGCTATGCCTTGGGCCGCGCGGTTTGTGAACATTTTGATGTTTCCTAGAAGCCAGTGGGCGCGTGCGTGCTGGGGGGCCAGGGACAGAGCCTTGATCAAGGCCGTCTCAGCCGCTGCGAGACGCGCGGCCCGCTCAACGGTCAAAGCCATGCCAACAGCTGCCGCATCAACAACTGCCAATCCGACCAGCGCTTCGACATTTTTGGGATCGAGCGCCAAGGCGGGTTCAAAAAAGCTGCGCGATTGCGCAAGATACTCGGAAGTCCTTCCCTTGTTTAAGCAAGCCATGCCCTGGAAAATCAAATCCATCGCATCGGGATGCAGCGAACGCTCCGCCCGCCGCGCCTCAGCTTCAACAAGTTGAGTATTTAGCGTGTTAGCGAGCCTCGATACGATTTCGTCCTGCATATCGAATAGATCAGCGACTGGCTTATCGAACCGTTCGGCCCACAGGTGTTTGCCAGTCTCGGCGTCGATCAGCTGAACATTCACGCGAAGCCGGTTGCCACCACGCTGCACCGAGCCCTCCAGTACGTAGCGGACGTTTAACTCGCGTCCGATCCGCTTGAGATCAACCGCTTTGCCTTTGAACGTAAATGCGGTGTGTCGGCCAATCACGAATGAGCCATTGATGCGCGACAAGTCTGTGGTCAGGCTCTCGGTCACGCCGTCAACGAAATAGTCTTGCTCGGGATCGCCACCAATATTCGCAAACGGCAGCACCACCATGGACAGACGCGGCGCTGAAAGCGAGCTTGGCATCGTGCTACCGACCTTTGTCACCGGGCTAAGTCCCTCTCGGGCCACGGCATAGGCTCGGACCGGACGAGCAATATTCTTGAGGTTCTGCTCGCCCAGATCGGCGAACTCAACCCCGACCTTGCCTCGGACTTGATCGTAGGCAGAAGACGAGATGCAGATGCCGCCCGGTTCGGCGATGCCCTCAAGCCGCGCCGCAATGTTGACGCCGTCTCCGAAGATGTCATGAGGCTCGACGATTACGTCGCCAATATTGACACCCACGCGGAAAGCAATACGCGTGTCTTCCACATCACCGATGGTAAGTTCCTTGACGCGGGTCTGGAACTGCAAAGCAGCTCGAACCGCTTCGACCGCGCTCGAAAACTCCGCCAAGCACCCGTCGCCGGTGTTCTTCACGATGCGTCCGCCGTGTTCCGCAATCGCGGGCTCGACGGCGTCCGCTAAGAGCGCTGTCAGTTTGGCGTGCGTAGCCTCTTCGTCACTGTGCATCAGCCGCGAATAGCCCGCGACGTCGGCGGCCAATATCGCCGACAACCTGCGCTCGACCCGACCTCGCGGTTCCTGCACCATGGCTCGCAGTCCACCCACAGATACTGTACGACGGATCGGCTGAGAAATCCCGAGGTTCGTATAGCACTGCTTCAGCCGTTCCAGCAGCCGGGCTAAAGTCCGTAATTGTAAAGGGTTTCGGATGCTGGCCCCATGAAGGTGGTGCCGCGCACACCGGGGGGCCGGCGTCCGAAAGCCTCCAAGGGAGGAAACCGCGCTTAAGGGAACGTAAGAGGGTGCGGCAGGCGCTATGGGGATTTGAGTGCCGCGGGTGACGCGTTTCAACGCTGGTCGGGTGTAGCGCCGAGCGAATGGCGGAATAGCTAATTGCGGTTGCACAAATGCGGATCTCGGCTGACGTTGGCTTGTGGCCCCTGGTCTGCTAGGCCCCGAGCGCTCCGCGATGCTCTTCTGAAAACACATGGGCGTAAAGATTGGCGATCCACTGCTTTCCTTCCTGCGTGACCCGCAGATACCTCAGCGCATCGCCGATATAGGGACGGACCGCCTTCCAGAAGAACAGCGGGTACGCTGCACGTAGATCGTCAGAACTCTTATAGCCGAGTTTCTCGCCAACGCCGGTTTCGCGAAATTCCGCGAACAATGCCGAGGTCTTCCGCAGATAGTTGATGTCGGCCAATTGTCCGATCAAGTCCGCCGCTCTGAGCAGGCCGGGATAATCAGCGGTACTGGCGTGCTGTTCGTGTTCAGGTACCGGAAATCTCGTGTGCTCGATATTGGCCTGGATTTCGAGCGTATCGATGTGTGTCAGGCTCGCTTTCCCGAAGCGCTCACTGACAAAGAGTTTCGATCGCGTCACATGATAGGGAGTCATCGACGCATCGGTCGCCCCCGGCGGGATATCCACCAGGTCGCCTTTTTCGTTGCAGACATATTTCCCGTCCTGGTCGCCCCGGCATACCCCCCGTACATAGCCGATGTCGTGACAAAGAAGCGAAATGACAAAGTGCAGCCAATCGCGCGGCGTAACGCCGCCCTCCTTGGTGTGCTTCCCGCGCAAAATCTCCTGGCCGACAAGCGTCACCATGATGGTGTGGTTCATATCGTGGTAGGCCGCATCGCTGTCGGCGATGTTCTCCAAGGCCAGGCGCCCCACGAAAGCAATGATATCCGGATAGGCCGGCTCCAGGACGCCGTAGCTTTGAACGTACGCCGCTCGAAGCTCTTCGATAAATGCCTGGATGACAATCTGTGTGGGATTGAACATGGTCGCCTCCCCCGGATTGAGTGATGATATTCCAGTTCGCGCCCGCCGTCACGAGACCGCTTCTCGATGCCCCTGCCACGGCCGATGTCGGCTTCTGATCTGAGCGGACATGGAACGACCAAGGGCTGAAGCCCGCTGGCGACCCGGAAGCGAGCGCGTAGCCCGCAAGAGCGCAGCGACATGCGATATTTGTCCGACACGCCTCATGTACAACCGATGGCTGCGGCATTACTTTGCCGATTGCAGCGCCGGGTGAACCGGCTGGGCATTGACAGCATCCTCGAATCCATCGGCCACCGGAGGATCGACATGATATTGCTGCTGGTTTTATTCGTCATTGTTGGACTTGCGCTGGTCGTACTATCGGCGTGGTATCGATTTACTTCGCAATGGGTGTTCTCGTCGATGGAAATGACCGAGGCAGCCAACGACAGATGGCGCTTCATGTTCTTTGTCGGCTGGACACTTTCGTTGCCGCTCGCGTGGATTGCCGAATGGTACGGCTATCTCGGCCTCTACCACCATTGGCAGAACATGCCCAATCCTCTTCCGGAGTTCACATATGGACGCAAGGTGATCAGTGATTTGTGGACGGCGGTGGCAGCGGTGCTTGGGCTATTGGCCTGGAACAAGAAGCCGTAGCGCAAATAAGATTTCAGCGCGTAGCCCGCATGAGCGCAGCGACATGCGGGCATTGCGGAGGCTGAGCCCCGGATATCGCTACGCTCATCCGGGCTACGACCTTCGCTCATCCGGGCTGCGGCCTGGACGCTCGTGGCCGGATCATCCATCGACGCTTCTTCAAGCCGCGCGGCCGACATCACATCGAGCAGCGAACATACGGCATTTCCATGGGCACCGGCCCCTTGGAGCTGAGTGTGATCTTGTTTTCATCGGAGATTTTCACGTCGAATGCCACGTCTGAAATCGCGACACCGTCCGAGCACGACGCAATCACCCGCACATTCGGCCCGTCGTCATGCAACGATTTGACAGTGCATTTTTGAAATGAACCCGTAATTTGCCTTCCCTGGACGATCAAACCGCCCGCGTGGAGATCAGCATCTTGCTTGAACGCAAGCTTGTCATTCTTCCTGGTAAACATCTGACCGCAGGCCGAGGCATCGATCGACCAGGCTCCGTTCAAATCCGCAGCCTGCGTCGAGGCCGATTGCATAACGAGAAGTATCAGCAGCACCAACGGATTGAAGGTTCTCATGAAACGCTCCTGTTAAATGGCCAATATCCCAACGGAGGCTGTCCGATCGGACGCGGAATTGTAGCTTGATCGGTCTCTTCGAGGCGGGCAAGAGCAGCACCGCAAAGGGCCTTTCGTATTGCCCTCGCATGGCCTGCGACGAGTTGGCGTGTCTCTCGTTGATCTAGGTCAATGAGTTCTGCGGGCATTCGGTGTCGTCCGCACCTCTCACCGCAACATCCGGGCATGCCGGGGAGGAATCGAGCATGTAGGATGGGCGGAGCGAAGCGATACCCATCGACAATGGCGTAGAACAGTGATGGGTTTCGCTGCGAGCTTCCCATCCTGCTGATTCATTCGATCGGCTTCAGCCCGGCCTCGATCGCTGCGCGGCACGGCTCGAGGAATGGCGGCAGCGCCAACTTCTCGCCAAGACTCTCCATCGGCTCGTCCGTCGCAAAGCCCGGGCCGTCGGTGGCGATCTCGAACAGGATGCCGTTGGGCTCGCGGAAATAGAGACTGCGGAAATAGAAGCGGTCGATCTCTCCGCTGTTGGGCACGCGAAGCTCGTTCAGGTGCTGCGTCCAGGCGTGATACTGCGTCTCGTCGGGCGTGCGGAAGGCGACATGGTGCACGCCGCCGGCGCCCTGCCGCGCGACGGGTGAATTCCTGTCCTCGATCACATGGAGTTCGGCGGCAGGACCGCCCTCGCCCATCTCGAAAACGTGGATCTGCGCGCCATGGGCGGCGTACTCGCGCGCGCGGCGCATGTTCATCACGTCGGTCAGCACGAAGGCGGTGCGCGACAGCTCCTGCACGGTCAGCACGATCGGGCCGAGCCCGCGGATCTGGTGCTCAGGCGGCACCGGACTGCGCTCCCAGGGCGAGGCGGTGCCCCGCCCGCCATCGTCGATCAGCACCAGCCGCTGCCCCTCGCCGTCCTCGAACGGCAGCGTCAGGCGGCCGTCGACCTCGACGACATCGCTGATAGCCACGCCGGCCTCTCGCAGGCGATCCCGCCAGTAGCCGAGGGTCTTCCCGCCGTTGACGCGCAACCCGGTGCGCGAGATCGCATTGGTTCCGCGCCGCTCCGGCGCGGCCGGGAAATCGAAGAAGGTGAGATCGGTGCCGGGACGGGCTTTGCCGTCGGCATAGAACAGGTGATAGGCGCTGACGTCGTCCTGGTTAACCGTCTTCTTGACCAGCCGCATGCCGAGCAGGCCGGTGTAAAAAGCCAGATTCTCCCGCGGCTTCGCGGAGATCGCGGTCAGATGATGAATTCCGCCCAGCTGCATTGCATTAACCTTCTGTACCGGGACGGTTTGGCCCCTTGCCGGATCATGTAGGATGTGGCCGGATGATTCACCAGCGGCACAGTTGCCGCCGGCGTTCCAGGAACAGGTTCATGCCCGGGCATCTCATTGTATCCGACGAAGACGCGACGCGCGTGATCAAGCTGCGGCGCCCCGAGAAAAAGAACGCATTCACCCAGGACATGTATCGCGGCGTGAGCGATGCGATCGACACGGCGCAGAACAACCCCAATATCCGCTGCATCATCATCACAGGCGGCTCCGGCGTGTTCACCGCCGGCAACGATCTCGAGGATTTTCTCAAAGAGAGCACTTCGGCCACCGACACGCCGCGCGGCGCCTCCAACGCCGTAAAGCTGCTCTATTCGCTGGCGCACAACGTCAAGCCGATCATCGCCGCCGTCGACGGCGTCGCGATCGGCATCGGCACCACCATGCTGTTCCATTGCGACTATGTGCTGGCCAGCACGACCGCGACGTTTTCCACGCCCTTCATCAATCTCGGGCTGGTGCCCGAAGGCGCCTCCAGCCTGCTGATGCCGCGCACCATGGGCTACCAGCGCGCCTTCTCCATGCTGGTGATGGGCCGCAAGTTTTCCGCCGACGAGGCGCGCGAGGCCGGCTTCGTCAACGTGGTGGTGGCGCCCGGCCATACCGAGGCCGAGGCGCGCAAGGTGGCGCGCGAGATTTGCGCGTTGCCGGCGGAAGCGGTCGCGATCACGCGCAAGCTGCTGAGGCCGCCGCCGGAGGACATGACCCGCCGGATCGACCAGGAAGGCCATCTGTTCGGCGAACGGTTGCGCTCCAGGGAAGCGGTGACGGCGTTCAAGGCGTTCTTCGATCGCAAGAAGGGGTAGTCCCGCCGTCATTGCGAGCCAACGGCTCCCAATGACGCGGAAATATCAAGGTCATGAAACTTCCATCCCGTCCTCTCCTCGCACTATCGATCATGCTCGCGCTCGCCGCACCAACCCGCGCGCAAACGCCGGCGCCGGTCGACCTGCGCCTGCTCGCGATCAATGATTTTCACGGCTACCTTCGTCCGCCCCCGGGCGGGATCACGATCGCCGATCCCGAGGACAAGACCAAAAGGATCACGGTCGCCGCCGGCGGCGCCGAGCATATGGCAACCCTGGTGCGCGAGCTTCGCGAGGGACACAGCAACACGATCTTCGTCGCGGCCGGCGACCTGATCGGCGCCAGCCCGTTCCTGTCGGCGCTGTTCCACGACGAGCCGACGATCGAATCGATGTCGATGATGGGCCTGAATATTTCCGCCGTCGGCAACCACGAATTCGACGAGGGCAAGGACGAACTGTTGCGGATGCAGAACGGCGGCTGCCATGCAGTCGACCAGTGCCGGGGCCCGCAGCCGTTCACCGGCGCGAAGTTTCGCTATCTCGCCGCCAGCACCTTCGAGAAGGCCACTGGCAAGACGATCTTGCCCGCGTATGAGATCAGGGAGTTTGAGGGCATCCCGGTCGCCTTCATCGGCCTGACCTTGAAGGGCACGCCGGGGCTGGTTTCGCCGGTCGGCATCGCCGGCCTCGAATTCCGCGACGAGGCCGAGACCGTCAACGCGCTGATCCCGGAATTGAAGGCGCGCGGCGTCGAGGCCATCGTGGTCCTGATCCATGAGGGCGGATTGCCGACCGGGGACTACAACGAATGCCCCGGCATCTCCGGGCCGATCGTCGACATCGTCAAAAAATTCGACAAGGCGGTCGACGTCGTGGTCTCCGGCCACACCCATCGCGCCTATGTCTGCGAGATCGACGGAAAGCTCGTCACCTCAGGCGACAAATACGGCACGCTGGTCACCACTATCGACCTCAAGCTCGATCCCGCCACCCGCGACATCGTCAGCGCCAGGGCGAGCAACAATATTGTCCGCACCGCGACGCTGGCAAAGGACCCGCAACAGACCGCGCTGCTGGACGCCTATGACCGGGTCGCCGCACCGATCGCCAACCGCCCGGCGGGATCGGTGAGCGCAACGCTGTCGCGGGTGCCGAATACGACCGGCGAAAGCCCGCTCGGCGACATCATCGCCGATGCGCAGCTCGCCATGACCAGCGCCGCGGACAAGGGAGGCGCCGTCGTCGCCTTCACCAATCCCGGCGGCATTCGCACCGACATCACGCGCAAGGAGGACGGCGCGGTCACCTATGCCGACCTGTTCGCCAGCCAGCCGTTCCGCAACCAGCTCGTGACGCTGACGCTGACCGGCCGGCAGATCAAGGACATGCTGGAGCAGCAATGGCTCGATCCGAAGCGGCCGCGGATATTGCAGGTGTCGCGGGGATTTTCCTACGCGTGGGACGGCTCGAAAGGCGAAGGCGAGCGCGTGCTGCCTGAGCGAATGTCGCTGAACGGGCAGACCATCGATCCCGCCGCGAGCTACCGCGTCACCGTCAACAACTTCCTGTCCGTCGGCGGCGACGGTTTCACGGTCCTGACCCAGGGAACATCGCCGCTGATCGGCGTCTACGACAGCGACGCGCTTGACGCCTATTTCAAGGCCAACAGCCCGATCGGCCCGACCACGGCGGATCGCATTGTCAGGATCAATTAGACGCGGCGCGCGCTGGACGACGTTCCCCGGATGCTGCGCAGCGCGGCGCACTGGCGCCGTGATGCGCTGCTGATCCGGGGTCCACGTGTTGCCATTGTGGGTCCCGGCTCTGCGGTGCATCGTCAAGAGACGCTGCACCGCGTCCGGGACACGGAAACCGGAAGAAAAGGCTTGTCTGTTCCTAGCCACGCGTCGGGCCTTTCCGAGCGGCCCCTAACCGCCTAGATTAGCGGCCTCGCCGGCGCACGCCTTTACGCCAGGATTTCGCATGACGCTGCTTCTGACCCATACCGCCTGCCTCGACCATGTCACGCCGCCGGGGCACCCTGAACGTCCCGACCGGCTGCGCGCGGTGGCCGAGGTGCTTGGCGAGGAACGCTTCAAGCCGCTGGTGCGCGGCGAGGCGCCGGAAGGCAGCCTCGATTCCGTCACGCTCTGCCATGGCGAGCATTATGTCGGCGAGCTCCGCCACATCGCCCCCCAGAGCGGGATGATCTATATCGACGGCGACACCTCGATGTCGCCGGGCACCTGGGAAGCCGTGATGCGCGGCGTCGGCGGCGCGGTTGCGGCGACCGATGCGGTGATGTCCGGCGCCCACCAAAATGCCTTCGTCGCGGTGCGTCCGCCCGGTCACCACGCGGAAGTGTCGAAGCCGATGGGCTTCTGCTTCTTCGACAATGTCGCGATCGCCGC
Organism: Bradyrhizobium sp.; assembly: GCF_036735945.1. Lineage (GTDB taxonomy): Bacteria > Pseudomonadota > Alphaproteobacteria > Rhizobiales > Xanthobacteraceae > Bradyrhizobium. Next base: position 22,165 of record NZ_DAINNI010000072.1, read on the forward strand.
CCGTCACGCGCAGCGCAAATACGGCATCGGCCGCGCCGCCATCGTCGATTTCGACGTCCATCACGGCAACGGCACGCAGGATATCTTCTGGCACGATCCGACCGTGATGTACTGCTCGACGCACCAGATGCCGCTGTTTCCCGGCACCGGCGCCATCGGCGAGCGCGGCGAGCACGACACCATCGTCAATGCGCCGCTGGCGTCCGAGGACGGCAGCGCCAAGTTCCGCGCGGCGTTCGAAAATTTGATCCTGCCGCAATTGCAGAAATTCTCGCCGGAACTGGTCATCATCTCCGCCGGATTCGACGCGCATTACCGCGATCCGCTCGCCTCGCTGAACCTGAAAGCGGAGGATTTCGGCTGGGTCACCCGCAAGCTGATGGATGTGGCCGAGACCAGCGCGGGCGGACGGGTTGTCTCGGTGCTGGAGGGCGGCTACGACCTTCAGGGGCTGAAGGAATCGGTTGCAGCCCATGTCACCACGCTGATGGGCGCGTAGAAGTCGCGTCCGGCGCAAACCTTGCTCTGCTCTCGACCGGGGGCGCATCCGGGAACCCGATATGGCCGAAAACACCCAAGTGGACGTCAAAAAGCTCACCTTCGAGCGCGCGATGGAGGAGCTTGAATCCATTGTGACCCGGCTCGAGGGCGGCAAGGTGCCGCTCGAGGAATCGGTCGCGATCTACGAGCGTGGCGAGGCGCTGAAGCGCCGCTGCGAGGAACTGCTGCGCCAGGCCGAAGCCCGCGTCGACAAGATCACCACCGATGCCAGCGGCAACGCGACCGGGACCGAGCCGCTCGACGTGCAGTGATCGGGGCGAATCGTCCCCCGCCTTCCCCAAAACGCCAAATAGCCGGTCGATATCGCCGCCTATTTAGTTCTAGGCCCCCTGCCCAGCCTGTTATAGTCGGCCATCATCCGGGGACAGTTCGTGCGCGTCCAGCACCGCCATATCATCTATATCCAGGGCTACGATCCGCGCGGGCTGGCGCAATATTACCGCATGTTCCGGACCGAGCTGCGCAAGTTCAGCCGGCTTTACCAGGTCCAGACCACCATCAGCCGGCCCAAGGTCGCCTCCGACGACGAGATCGCGTCCTGGGGCATCGAGACCAGGGCCGAGGACTGGCAGACCCGCACCTCCTACGACTTCCTGCGCTTCGAGGATTTCATCC
>NZ_DAINNI010000073.1:0-23259 GCF_036735945.1 Bradyrhizobium sp.
GTCGAACAAAAAGGTGGCTGCCCATCCTTGACACACACATTCCCCATGTGAGCAACCCATCTATCCCGAGCTGAGACATGGATTGCTTCGCTGCGCTCGCAATGACGAGGATGGGCCGCGGGCATGATTGGAAGACGGAAACCTCACAGCCACGTTGGAGTCGCCTGCAAAACCGGCTATGCATGCGCCGCTTCTGTCCGAGGACCTCTGTTTGTCGCCCGATAACGACCTTTCACCCGCGCCGTTCGGCACGTTCGCCCCGAACGCCGCGCAGGCCGCCATCATTTCGCTGGCCCACCGCACGCGGCTGAAACGCGGCGCGTTTCGCCCCTGGCTGTCGCGGCTGGTCAACCTGGTGCGCGACGGCCCGGTCGATGTGCACTATCAGGGAGCGTCGTTCCGCTTCTATCACCAGGCCAGCGCCACCGAGCGCGGCGCGCTGTTCAATCCCGCCTACAATATCGAGGAACTGGATTTCCTGCGCGCGCATCTGCCCGCGGGCGGCGTGTTCGTCGATATCGGCGCCAATGTCGGGACCTACGCGCTCAGCCTGGCGCGCGATGTCGGCAGCGGCGGCAAGGTGATCGCGATCGAGCCGCATCCGGTCACCCACGCCCGGCTCGCCTTCAACAGCACAGCCTCCGGCTACAGCCAGATGCGGCTGGTCGCGGCGGCCGCCGGCGCCAGCGACGGCGAATTGCTGATCGAAACCGACGGCGACAATCTCGGCGCCAGCCATATCGTGTCGGGCGAGGCATCGGCGCGGGCGATCAAGGTGCCGTCGCTGCGGCTGCAGCGCATCCTCGAGGAAGCCGGCGTCTCGCATGTCGACGCGCTCAAGATCGACGTCGAAGGTTTTGAGGATCGCGTGCTGACCGGCTTCTTCGCGGAGGCGCCACCATCGCTGTGGCCGCGCGCGGTCGTGATCGAGCATCTGTCGAAGGACGAATGGCAGTCGGACTGCATCGCCGACATGCGCGCACGCGGTTATATCGAGACCGGTAGAACGCGCAGCAACACGCTTTTGACGCGAAGCTGAATTTGTCTTGCCGGGCGATTGTTCACACCGCGGGAGAGCTTGATGATCGACCACATCGGATTTCCGGTTTCGGATTATGAACGCTCCAAGGCCTTCTATCTGAAGGCGCTGGCGCCGCTCGATTACGTGCTGGTGATGGAGGTGACGCAGGAACAGCACGGCCACGATCCCGCGGCAGGTTTCGGCGCCAACGGAAAACCCGATTTCTGGATCGGCGGCGAAGGCGGATTGGACAAGCCGCTGCATGTCGCGATCCTCGCCAGGGACCGCGCCACGGTTGACGCGTTCTACAAGGCCGCCATCAATGCAGGCGGGCGCGACAACGGCGCCCCGGGGATCCGCGCGCACTACCACCCGAACTATTACGGCGCATTTGTGCTCGATCCCGACGGCCACAACATCGAAGCCGTCTGCCACGCTCCCGCATAGAGCCGCCGGTTCCATTCGCGCATCGAACTGGAACCTCGCGGGATCACCGCCGTTGTCGCTCCCGACACTAATCCGGGAGATATCACCCCCATTACGCGATCCAAACGAGCTAACACAACCGAAAGAGCTGCCGGGCGAGATGCCGGAAGAGCTGCCGGTGCGCGGACCGAACGGTCCCCACACACCCAATCCTGCGACCGATCAGGGGATGGCCTGACGCGCTGGCTGAACGCGCAATGAATGCAACCCATTGCGACCATGAAATAAATAGCATTCTGCCATTTGTAGACCGCCACAATCCGGCCTAATGATGAGCCGCTCATCGACCAACTGACATGTCAATGAGGGCCCTTCCGTTAGGCCATTCTTCGGGAACCAAGGACATCATGACCAAGCTTCGCATCCTGCTGCTCGCCACCAGCGCCTTGACGGCGACGCAGTTCGCGACCTCCGCATCGCATGCGCAGTCCGCTCCGCTTGTCGTGGCGCAAGCCAAGGAAGACGACCGGGCCAAGGGAGGCCAGCCGCCGCAGAAGGGTGCGCCGCCGCCCGCTGCCGCACCGAAGGCGCCTGCGCCCGCTGCACCGCCGCCTCCGGCTGCGGCTCCCCCACGCCCCGCCGCGCCTCCGCCGCCCCCGGCGGCCGCGCCGCCTCCACGCCCGGCTGCACCGCCGCCACCTCCGCCTGCCGCGGCTCCGCCACGTCAGGCACCGCCATCGCCGCCTCCAGCGGCCGCGCCTGCACGCCCAACGCCGCCACCTCCTCCGCCGGCGGCAGCGCCTACCGCGCCGAAGCAACCGGCTGCGCCGCCTCCGCCACCCCCGCCGCCACCTTCATCCCAGAAGGGGACGCCCTCGCCTGTGCCGCCGCCGCCTCCACCGGCCGGCGCCAAGCAACCGCCGGCGCCCGCTACCACGCCGGCTCCGACAGCACCGCCGACGGCTGCTCCAACCGCGCATCCGCCCGGCGGAAGCACGGCCGTGCCGCCGCGCCCCGGCGCAACGCCCGCCACGCCACCGGCCGCGGGCACACCGACAACGCCGCCACCTGGACCGACCGGCCGCCCCGGCGCACCAACGCCTGGCGGAGCAGCGACGCCCGCGCCGAGTGTCGTCCCGGGCTCGGCAGCCGCAACGCCACCGCCCGGCAGGGCGCAATTCGCTCCGCCGACGGTTGCACCCGCATTCCGGGCCGCACCCAAGGTCACAACGCCACTACCGCCACCGCCGCAGCCACGGCGTGAAAACCTGACGCCGCTCGCGATCGGCGCGGGCGTCGTCGCAGGCGCCGTGGTCGGCGCGACCATCGCCAACATGCACAGCCAGCGACGGGAGGTCACCGAGGGCGGCCGCACGGTCTACTATGAGCCGGACCGCGTCATCATCCGTGACCCGAGCGGACAGCAATACGTCCGCGGCAACGATCTCTATCGCTTCCGCTATGGTGCACGCGACATCCAGACCCAGACCGTCGGCGGCGAGACCCGCACCGTCGTGATCCGGCCGGATGGCAGCCAGATCATCACCGTGGTCGGCAGTGACGGGCGGCTGCTGCGCCGCATCCGCCGCGACGACCGTGGCCGTGAGATCATCATCATCGACAACAGCTACCGCGATCCGCAAGCAGTCGGCGGCTTCTATGTCGATCTGCCGCCGCCAGTGGTCAACATGCCGTACGACCGCTACATCGTCGCCGCGGACGAAGCCCCCCCGGAAGTGATCTACGAAACCCTGAGGGCGCCGCCGGTGCAACGGATCAACCGGCGCTACTCGCTCGACGAAATCCGCTACAGCCCCAATGTGCGGATGCAGATGCCGAGCATCGACGTCAACTCCATCAACTTCGCGACCGGTTCGTGGGAGATCCCGCCGGACCAGGCGGCGAAGCTGCAGGTGATCGCCGACGGCCTGAACCAGGCGATCCAGGCCAACCCGCGCGCAGTGTTCCTGATTGAAGGTCACACCGACAAGGTGGGCTCCGACGTCGACAATCTGTCGCTGTCGGACCGCCGCGCGGAATCCGCCGCAACGCTGCTGACACAGCAGTTCAACGTGCCGGCGGAGAACCTGACCTCGCAGGGTTATGGCGAGCAGTATCCGAAGGAGCAGACCGACGGGCCGAGCGCGATCAACCGGCGCGTCACTATCCGCAACATCACGCCGCTGCTCAATGGCGGACAGGCCTCGCTGCCGCCGCCCCCGCCCGGCACCGCGCCGCCGCGCTGAGGCACGCGCGTTACAAGATGAAATGGCCGGGTGCGATCCCGGCCATTTCTATTTCCTGTTGCATCAGGCGCTGAGCGCCCGTGGCGACACGCAGGCCTCGCAGATGGCGGCGGCGTGCCGGTGATCGGTGCCGCAGCAGCCGCCGAGAACGCGCATCTTCGGAAACGCCTTCCTGAGCGCCACATAGCGCCGCCCGAGATCGGCGGGATCGCCCGCATCGAGCGTTTCCGATTCATCGAGCTCGGCATGGCTCCTGGTCGAGGCATTTGCCCTGACGCCATGGATACGCTCGGTCCAGGCTTCGCCGGCCTTCAATGCATCCTCGAAATGCGCGGGGTGTGCGCAGTTGATCAGGAAGTATTCGGGCGCTCGATCGGTCTTTCGATCCACCGTCTCGATCGCCTCGCGCAGCGTTTCTCCCTTCACGAGGCGGCCATTGGTCTCCACCGTGAACGAGATCGCCGCCGGTATGCCTACCGACCGCGCTGCGCGTGCAATGCCGACCGCTTCGTTGATGCTGTTGAGTGTATAGGCGGTGACCATGTCGGCGCCGCCTTCGGCAAAGGCTGCGATCTGCGCCCGGTGATACTCTTCGGCCTCTCCGGCATCCATGTCGCCGGCCTTGTAGCCGTCGCCGCGCGGGCCGATGGCGCCGCTGATCACGCAGGGCGCGCCTGGCCGTTCCCAGCCGCCGCGTAATTCTTCCAGGAACGCAATCGAACGGACATTGACCGCATCGAGCGCAGCCGCGTCGTAGCCGAGCCTGGCGCCCCAGTCCGGATTGGCGCGCCATGTCGGGCTGTCGAGCACGAAGCCGGTGCCGTGCTCGCGGGCGACGGCCAGATAGGCCGCGTAATACTGCTTCAGCTTCTCGCGTCCGTCTTCGCTGTCGAGCAGCACGAAGGCGGCAAAGTGCGGCAGGTCCACGCCTTCGTGGAAGATCAGCGTGGTTTCCATGCCGCCATCCGTCAGGAAAATGCCGCCGCGGCGTTGCGGCAGGGCGTCTCGATATCTGGCCATTTCAACATCTCCGCGGAAATTGGCGACCTCGATACGTCTCGCGCGCATCGATCGGGTCCGGCGATGTTGGTGCCTCATAGTGTCGCGGCGGCCTAGGCGGCTCGTGGTGCGGATGAACCAGAACGCGCAAAGTGGTACGTATTCAAGTGGTTGGCGATCGAGCGGCAGTGCCGCGGTGCGGCCGCGCATGGAGAAACCGTACCATGAGTACAGTTGCGGAGCCTCGGCCGAGCAAGGGCGAGGCGACACGCGAGCGCATTCTTGAGATTGCGGAGGCCGCCGTTCTCGCCAAGGGATTTGCCGCCACCTCGATCGAGGAAGTGATCGCGGAAGCCGGCCTCACCAAGAGCGGCTTCTTCTACCACTTCAAGGACAAGAACGCGCTCGCGCGGGAGATGCTGCGCAGATACGTCGCGACCAACGACCATCTGTTCGACGAAATCTTCGCGCGCGGCCATGCGCTTTCCGACGATCCACTGCAGGCGTTCCTGATTTCACTGAAACTGCTCGCCGAGACGATGGCCGATCTGCCGAGCGGCCATCCCGGCTGCCTGATCGCCAGCATCTGCTATCAGGAGCGATTGTTCGATCGCGAAGTGCGCGAACTGACCGCGCAGTCGGTCCGGGACTGGAACGCGCGCTTCCGCAGCATTCTCGACGGCATCGCCGCCGTCCATCCGCCGCGGGAGCCGGTCGATCTCGACGATGTCGCCGACATGCTGTCCTGCGTCGTCGACGGCGCCATCATCATGTCCAAGACGCTGAACGATCCGAAACGGCTGGAGCGCCAGATCCTGATCTTCCGGACCTGCATCAAGCTGATGTTTGCGCCGGCGCCGTCCTCGTGACGCGCGCAAGCGCGCGCAAAGCTACTGGCCGGTCATTGCAAGGCCGAGCGCCTCCGCCATCACGCGAAACACTTCGGTATTGTCCATCGAGCCCTTGACCCGGTCGCTGCCGGGTCCGGTCGCGGTCAGGATGACGTCCTCGCCGGAATGCACGCTCGCGCCAATCAACGCCGGCAGGTTGCCCGGCCGCAGCACGGCGCCGGGAACGTCCTTGTATTTCTCATTGGCCTTGAATGTTCCGGCATCGTCGCCCTTCACGGTCGGCTCGTTGGGATCGTCGAGCTTGGGACGGAAGGTCTCGTAGTGATCGGGAAGGCTGGCCGAGAAAATGGCAAGCCGCCGGCTGACGTCGACGCGCGTCGGATAGCCTTCCGCATCGGGCGCCGGATAGTTGGGAAAGCCGGCCTTGTCGTAGACGCCAACGCGTTCGCGGAACGGCACGTTCGGTATCGCACTCATGTCGTCATTGATGGTGCCGACAAGGCTGTTGGGGTGGTTGTGGTCCGCCACGACCATGATCAGAGTGTCGTCGCCGCGCTTGCTCGCCCAATCGCGAGCGAGGCGCACGGCGTTATCGAGCATGATGGTGTCATAGACCGCGCGCTCCATGTCGAGCAGATGCGCGTATTTGTCGATCATGCCGGACTCCACCATCAGGAAGAAGCCGGCCTCGTTCTTCGACAGCACGCCCAAGGCTGCCTGAACCTGTTCGGTCAGGTCGGGCTGCTCGGGGAATTTCCTGACGCCGCCGCCCTTGAGGAATTTGCGGTCGAGCGCCCCGTCCATATTCCCGGAGGCGAACAGGCCGAGCAACTTGCGCGTCTCGGGCCTGGCGGCAAGCGCGTTCAACTCGCTTGCCGTGGCCGCGAAGGGATAGCCGGCCTCCTTGAAGCGGGCGACGTAATCGACATCATCCTTGCGCTTTCCGGACGCAGCCCTTGGCAGGAAATTGGCGCTGCCGCCGCCGAGCAGCACATCGGGCCTGGCCGCGAAATACTGCTCGACGATCTGGTCGTACTCCGCGCGGCGGCGGGTATGGGCCACCATCGCCGCCGGCGTTGCATCCTGGATCTCGGTATTGCTGACAATGCCGACGGCCATATTGAGCCGGCGCTTGACCAGGCTTGCAATAGTCTCGACCCTGGGATCGTCCAACGGGTCCCTGGTGCGATCCGCATAGACACCCATCGCATTGACGGCGCTCTTGTGGCCGGTGGCATAGGCGCTGGCCGAGTTCGCGGAATCGGTGATGATCGAATCGATGCCCGCGGTCGCCACCAGCGCCATGTGGGGCATGTCGTCGATCGCGAGCTTGCCGAGGCTCTTTCCTTCCGCGATGCCCCTGGAAAGCAGCCGCGCCGCGATGCGATGCGAGGGCGACATGCCGTCGCCGATGAACAGGATGACGTTCTTCGCCTTGCGCGGCGGCGTGCCGTAGACGGTCCATGTCACCTTGCGGCTCTGCGCGCCGTCACCGGCCTCGACGACGACAGGTCCCGGCGCGGTCAGCACGACATCGCGGAGCAGCAGCGCCGATTGATCCTTGCCGTCCTCGCGCTCGGCGAACGTTCCCGCCCGGCCGAATGCGACGGCATAGTCCTGACCGTTGACCGTCACCTTCAGCTTCGCCGGATCGACCTTGTCGGGAAATTCGACCTTGAAGTCGAACCGCGCGCCGGAAAGGATGTCGGCGCGGTCGATGGGATAGATCGTCTGCGCCTCGGTCGCTGATGCCAAAAGCAGGAGGCCGAGAGCGACGGCGGCAGGCTTGATCATGATCGAGGCTCCGGTCGGAGACACGGAGCGGCACGTCGGCGGCTGCTCCGCAACAATTCAGGCGGGCAAATCTACCTGTCAGGGATGACGTGTCGATAACGGAGGCGCGCGAAGGCTCTTGCCCCGGACGCCGCGCAGCACGAAGTGATGCGCTGCCGAGCCGGGGCCCAAGTGCGGATCGGCTATGTGGCGTTGGGTCCCGGCTCTGCGCCGCACCGCTACGCGCTGCGTCGCGTCCGGGACACGAGGGCGCTTTCAATCCTTGTCGCTCTTGTCGTTGTCGAGCTTGGGGATGTACGCGCCCTCGCCGGCCGAGAGCAGGCCGGTCTTTGTGAAGATGTTCAGCTTGGCGCGGGTGTCGGCAATGTCGAGGTTGCGCATGGTGAGCTGGCCGATGCGGTCTGCCGGCGTGAATGCGGCGTCCTCGACCTTCTCCATGCTGAGCCGCTCCGGCTGATAGGTCAGGTTCGGGCTCTCGGTGTTGAGGATCGAATAGTCGTTGCCGCGGCGCAGTTCGAGCGTCACCTCGCCGGTGACGGCGCGGGCCACCCAGCGCTGGGCGGTTTCGCGCAGCATCAGCGCCTGCGAATCGAACCAGCGGCCCTGATAGAGCAGCCGTCCGAGGCGCATGCCGCTGATCCGGTACTGCTCGATCGTATCCTCGTTGTGAATGCCGGTGACGAGGCGCTCGTAGGCGATGTGCAAGAGCGCCATGCCGGGCGCTTCGTAGATGCCGCGGCTCTTCGCCTCGATGATGCGGTTCTCGATCTGGTCGCTCATGCCAAGGCCGTGCCGACCGCCAATGGCATTGGCTTCGAGGAACAGCGCGACCGGATCGGCAAAAGTCTGGCCGTTCAGCGCGACGGGCTGCCCCTCCTCGAAACGCACCACGACCTTCTCGGCCTTGACGGCGCAGTCGTCGCGCCAGAACGGCACGCCCATGATCGGGTTGACGATCTTGATGCCGCTGTCGAGCTGCTCGAGATCCTTGGCCTCGTGGGTGGCGCCGAGAATGTTGCTGTCGGTCGAGTACGCCTTTTCGGCGCTCATCTTGTAGGCGAAACCGTTGGCGGTCATGAACGCCGACATTTCGGCGCGGCCGCCGAGTTCGTCGATGAAGAGCTGGTCGAGCCAGGGCTTGTAGATCCGCAAGCTCGGATTGGTCAGCAGGCCGTAGCGATAGAACCGCTCGATGTCGTTGCCCTTGTAGGTCGAGCCATCGCCCCAGATGTTGACGCCATCCTCCTTCATGGCCGCGACCAGCATCGTGCCGGTCACGGCGCGGCCGAGCGGCGTGGTATTGAAATAGGCGATGCCGCCGGTTGAAACGTGGAAGGCGCCGGACTGGATCGCGGCAATGCCTTCGTGAACCAGTTGCGTGCGGCAATCGACGAGGCGGGCCTTCTCGGCGCCAAACTCCATCGCCTTGCGCGGAATCTCGTCGTAATCGGCCTCGTCAGGCTGGCCGAGGTTGGCGGTATAGGCAAAGACCTTCGCGCCCTTCTGCTTCATCCAGAGCAGCGCCGCGCTGGTGTCGAGACCGCCGGAGAAAGCGATGCCGACCTTGTCTCCCTTGGGCAGGCTTTTCAGAATCGTACTCATGGAGCTTCCAATCGGTCGAAATGGCGGATTGCCGGTTGCGGCTTTCAGGGCGCGAATAACAAATTTCGCAGCCCGGGGCACGCGTTTAATGGGCCTCGCGGCCGGCCGGATCAGGCCGCGGTGCGGCCGCGCCAGCGTTGCCACAGGCGGTAGCCGGGCCGGCCCCAGCGCCCCAGCGCGGCCTCGACCTGCGCATCCGTCAGCCGCGTCGACGGCCAGCGGTAGATCCAGGCATAGGCCAGCCAGATCACGAAAAAGCTGACGAGACCGGCGGCGGCGACGTCGGTAAAGAAATGCCCGCCGAACGCCATCCGCAGTCCGCTGGTGACGACCCCGAACACGGTCGCCGCGACATAGGCCAGCGGTCGCCAGGCCGGCGGCGTCAGGGCTGCGGGGGCGTAGGTCCAGAACGCGGTGGCGCCCTCGCCGGAGAAGAACGAGCAGTTGCGTCCGCACTCGCCGCGCGGATCCCACCACGGCACGAATTTCCAGGGACCGTTGAACTCCGTCACCGCCACCGGCCGCGGCCGGCCCCAATGGCTCTTGAAGGTAAGGTTGGTGAGCACGATCGCGGAGAGCAGGATCGTGACCAACAGAAACACCGCCGCGCGTCCCGACATCAGCATCGGCCTGTCCGGCCGCAGCAGTTTCGCGATGATGGCAAACAACGCCGGCAGCGCTAGCGCCCAGGCGATCCACATCGCGCCATCGCGCGCAAAGGCGGCAAGCCCGTGCTGCTTCAGTGGATAGGATGCGGTCTCAGGATCGTAAAACAGTGCCGCCAGCTTCAGGTCGAGTTCGGGAAAGATCCCGAACAAAAGTCCGATGACGAGCGAGAGGCCCAACGCAATGACAAGTCCGGTCCGGTTCATGGCGCGGGGTTTAGCCGAGGCGATGGGGGATGGAAAGACTTAGGCCTGATTTCACGACAGCGGGCGGGAGCGCGACGGCAATGGCGGCGGTGGACGTAGCGGAGACGGCGGCTGGCGCCATGCGCCGGCGTTGCGCCCGGCGACCAGCCAATAGACGAGCCCGGCGACGATGCCCGCGCCCGTCATGATTTCGAGATGGCGCCGTATGATGCCGTCGAACCGCAGCGTTTCGGTATCGAACGGGATCAGGCCGAGATAGCAGGCCGCGCCGACGATCGCGCCGCCCACCGCATAGGCCAGCACGCTGCGGATATAAAAGGCTTCCGTGATCAGGACCACGATCAGCGCCGGCAGCAGTGCGAAGCCGGACAGGAAGATGAAGCCGAAGCCGAGCAGGACATTGATCGCGTCCTCGTCGATCGGCTCGCCGGCGAGATCTGAGATCTCCGGATACAGCACCGCACCGACCACGATCATCCCCGCGACGAAGCAGGCGGCGAGGAAGGCGAACAGGATGACGAAGATGCGGCCGATCAGGGACATGGCTGCCCCGTCATTGCTTCGTCGCTTCGCTCCCTTGCGCAAACGCTTCGCGTTTGTCGCAGGCAATAACAGGGTTGCATGAGGCGACTTCTCCTCAATCCGTCATCGCCATGGCGCGCAGCGCCTGGCGTTCGCGCGCAGAGAGTTTCTCGGTCTCCGACTTCAACTGCCCGCAGGCGGCGAGGATGTCGCGGCCGCGCGGCGTGCGCACCGGCGAGGAATAGCCGGCGTTGAAGATGTATTCGGAGAACTTTTCGATCTGCTCCCAATCCGAACATTCGTAAACCGAGCCCGGCCACGGGTTGAACGGGATCAGGTTGATCTTGGCCGGAATGCCCTTGAGCAGCTTCACCAGCAGCCTCGCATCGTCGAGGGAATCGTTGACGCCCTTGAGCATCACATATTCGAAGGTGATGCGGCGCGCGTTCGACGATCCCGGATAGTCGCGGCAGGCCTGCAGCAATTCGGCGATCGGGTATTTCCGGTTCAGCGGCACCAGTTCGTTGCGCAGATCGTCGCGCACGGCGTGCAGCGAGATCGCCAGCATGACGCCGATCTCCTCGCCGGTGCGGATGATGTTGGGCACCACGCCCGAGGTCGACAGCGTGATGCGGCGGCGGGAAATGCCGATGCCTTCATTGTCGGCAACGATCAGCAAGGCATCGCGCACCGCGTCGAAATTATAGAGCGGCTCGCCCATGCCCATCATGACGATGTTGGTGACGAGGCGGCTGCCGGTCGGCGTCTCGCGATCGGCCCAGTCGTTGAGGCGGTCGCGCGCCACCATGATTTGGCCGACGATTTCGCCGGCGGTGAGATTGCGCACCAGCCGCTGCGTGCCGGTGTGGCAGAACGAGCAGTTCAGCGTGCAGCCGACCTGCGAGGAGACGCAGAGCGTGCCGCGATCGGTTTCGGGAATGTAGACGCACTCGACCTCGTGCGCCTTCTGCAGCGTGTCGCCGCTCGGCAGCCGCAGCAGCCATTTGCGGGTGCCGTCATTGGAGATCTGCTCGGCGACCACTTCGGGGCGATCGACGGTAAAATGCTGCTCCAGATGCGCACGCATGTCCTTGGAGACGCTGGTCATCTCGGCAAAGCTCCTGGCACCGCGGAAATACATCCAGTGCCAGAGTTGCTGCGTCCGCATCTTGCGCTGCGCCGGCGCAATGCCGATCTCGCCGAGCCGATCGGCGATCTCGGCGCGTGACAGGCCGATCAGCGAGGGTTTTGCCGGCGGCACATAGGTTTCGAGCGGAACCTTCTCCAGCGGCGCCACGGGCGAGGTCGCCGTGGAATTCGTTTCGATCGAAACTGCGGTCATCGTATTTCTGCTCTCGGGAGGTTTCTCCCTCATCCTGAGGAGCGGCGTCTTCGCCGCGTCTCGAAGGATGAGAGCCGGGCCGCATGGTTCGAGACGGCGCAAGCGCCTCCTCACCATGAGGGGAGAGAGCTCCAAATAGGCCTTCCTGAGGCGGCAAACAACGGCGTTCTGGGCCTAAAAGCGGCTAGCGCTTGCAATCCTGCGCCAGCCGGTCGAGCGCCTGGGACAGTCCCTTCAGCGAGAAGACGTCCGTGGTCTCGGTTCCCTTGGCGGAGACGCCCTTCACCACGGCTTCGGCCGATTTGCGCATCGCGCTGACCATCTGCTCTTCCTCGGCCGCGTTCTTGATCCAGAGCCCGTCGCCCTGCGTGTACATCGCGAAAGCCGCGCCGCCGACCTCAAGCGAGGATTCCGAGCCCGGCTTCAGCGCGTAACCGATCATGATCGAGACTTCGTTGAAGACCCGCTCCGCCGGACGCGTCGAGACGAACGCATAGGCGGGATCGCGCGGGCGATTCGGCGGATTGGTTTTCGACGACGCGGGCTTTGCCAGCGCGAAGCACACCTTCCTGCCGTTCGGCGTCGCCGTGTAGGCGCCCCAGGTGCCGAACTGGCCGATCAAGGTTGGCTCCGCGCCACCTGCCGCAGCGGTCGCTGCCGGTTCCGGCTTTGCCGGCGGTTTTGGCGCAGCCTTTGCGGCCGGCGCGGGTGCCGTCTTGGCTGATTCCTTCGCGCCTTTTGGAGCAGCGCCCTGTGCCTGCGCGAGGGATGCTGTCCCACACAGCGCGGCAATCGCAACCAGAAATGCCAGTATTCGCAACACGGACAACTGGTTCCCTCATCATTGTGACTGGAAGATGGCCCGAAGGCGCATCGCGCTGCGGGGGATGGATAGCCGGGAAATGCTTTCTTGGGAAGGCAGTTACATCGTTGTCGCCGTGGTGGCGACGCTTCGTCCCAGGTCGCTTCAGCGAATCAAAAAGCGCGGGCTTTGTGTCAAGCGTTGATGTCAACTCTCTGCATTAACTTTTCGACCTCCGCTCGCGCTGCTGCTGCCACTGCGCATCGGTCCATTGCAGCAGATCCTCGGCGCCCGAACTGCGCAAATGCGCGCCGCCATCCTGCACCACCATCTCGCCGTTGATGTAACCGGCCTGGTCGGAAATCAGGAAGCTGGCGAGATTCGCAAGCTCGCTGTGCTCGCCGGCGCGGCCAAGCGGATTGCGCTCGGCCCAGCCTGCATCGCGCCCCTCGGGGCGAAGCTGGCCCGACGCACCCGGCGTTGGAAACGCGCCCGGCGCGATCGCGACCGTTCGCACGCCCTTGGGCCCCCACTCCACTGCAAGACTCCTGGTCATCGCCAGCACCGCGGACTTCGCCATCGCCGACGGCACCGTGAAGGCGCGGCCGGTGATCGTGGAGGTCGAGAGAATGCTCAACACCACGCCCTTGCGCTTGCCGTCGATCCAGCGGCGGCCCGCGGCGAGCGTGCAGTACATCGTGCCGTGCAGCGTCGGCGCCAGGATCGCATCTGCCGCGCGAGGCGACAGGTGCTCGGTCTGCGCGATGAAGGTCGCGGCGGCGTTGTTGACCAGCACGTCGATCGGCGCATCGCGCCAGACCTCGTCCATCATGGCATCGACCGCGGCGCCGTCGCGGATGTCGCAGGCGATCACGTTGACCTTGCCGCCGATGTCGTCGCGCAGCCGCGCGGCCGTCGCTTCCAGCACGTCCAACCGGCGGCCACAGATGATCAGCTCGGCGCCGAGCTCGGCGAAGCGACGCCCCATCGCAGCTCCCAGTCCCGAGCCGCCGCCAGTGACCAATATCCGCTTTCCCGCCAGCAAGCCCTTTTCGAACATCGTTTGAATCCTCCAGCCACCATGAGGCTATGCCTCGAATCGGATTGTAGCCCGGCTTCAAATCCGGCATGAAGCTGTCAGTATTCCGTGTCGGTCCGAAAATCAGGTGCGTCATGAAAGCCATTCTCTGCTCGCAATATTGCCAACCCGACGATCTCGTGCTGGCGGATGTGCCAGATCCGGTGGCGGGACCGGGCGAAGCCGTCATTGCGATCAAGGCGGCGGCGCTGAATTTCTTCGACATCCTGATGATCCAGGGCAAGTACCAGATCAAGCCGCCGTTTCCGTTCTCGCCGGCCGCCGAGGTTGCCGGCGTGATCGAAAGCGTCGGCGCTGGGGTCACCGACCTCAAGGCCGGCGATCGCGTGGTGGCATCCTGCGGCCATAATGGCGCGCGCGAGAAGATCGCGCTGCCCGCGGCTTCGATCGTGAAAATCCCCGACAATCTCGACTTCGATCGCGCCGCCGGCATCATCATCATCTACGGCACCGCGCTGCACGCGCTGGAAGATCGCGCCAGTCCGAAGCCGGGCGAGACGCTCGCGGTGCTCGGCGCGGCGGGCGGCACCGGCCTCGCCGCCTGCGAACTCGGCAAGCTGATGGGCCTGAAGGTGATCGCCTGCGCCTCGTCGGACGAGAAACTCGAATTCGCCAAGGCGCACGGCGCCGAGCTGACGCTGAACTACAGCAAGGAGGACCTCAAGGAGGGCTTGCGGCGGCTGACCGGCGGCAAGGGCGTCGACATCATCTTCGATCCGGTCGGTGGCAGCTATGCCGAAGCCGCATTGCGCTCGATCGCCTGGGAAGGCCGCTTCCTGGTGATCGGCTTTGCGGCGGGCGACATTCCAAAGATGCCGCTCAACCTCGCGCTGCTCAAGGGTTGCGATATCAGAGGCGTATTCTGGGGCGCATGGACCAGGCAGAATCCGGAGAAGAACCGCGTCAATCTCGAGAAGCTCGTGAAGTGGACCGCGGAAGGCAAGATTTCCTCCCATGTCGACCGCACATTCCCGCTGGCGCAAACCGCCGAAGCGCTGAAGGTGCTCGCCGGCCGCAAGGCCATGGGCAAGGTGATCCTGCATCCCTGAGGCGAACGAGCCCGGCGCGACGTCGGGCCGCCCAATTTCAAGACCGTATTCTTCCGGTCCGCTTCGGAACCGCCTTGCCCCGAACGACGCGCAACCGGTTCGGCGCGACGCGCGCAAACGGCAACCGCCGGGAATCGTTCTCAAAAATTATCTCACTAAAAAAGAAATTGCGCGTAACAATGCGTGTGTTCAAACCGCCGCATGCCGCCCCCACGCCTTAATCATACCAAAAATATTTCTAATTCGCACCGGCGGTTGTCGTTTTTTGAACCCAATCTGTGTGCGACCTTAGGGGTGGTAGCGCGGCTCCTGTACACCAACAAGAGCAAGAAGAACGTGCAGGGGACGCGCGTCGTGGCGTTCAGTATTGGGGAGCATCTTTCATGGCCGAGAATAACAGACCTGTTCAGGCAAGAGACCCGTTCGACAGGTTCGACGAAGCCATCAGCGATCCTCGGCTGTATGAGGCCGAACAATCCCGATACGAACAGCTCCGCTATCAGCAGGCGCCGCGATACGAGCAACCCCGGTACGACCAGCCGCAGTATGACCAGCCCTTCGCGCTGTCGTTCGAGCGGACCGAGGTGCTGCCGGAGGAACTGCCGCCACATGAGGAGGTGCCGCTCTTCCTCTCCAACTACGAGGAAGAGTCCCATCAGCAGGTTTCCGAATATGCGTTCGGCAGCGGCAAGTTCGGCAGCGGCGGCGGGCTGAGGAGGCCGAGCGCCGGCCGCATCATCACCGGTGTCACCGTGGTCTCGGCAATCGCGGCCGTTCTGGCCCTGTTTTCGATCGACTCGACCCGCGCCGTGATATTCAATGCTTCCCTCGGCGGCGGCGGTGGCAGCGCGCCGCCGCCCGCCGCCCAGATCGCGGCGGCCGCGCCGGAGCCCGGCCAGATGCCGCAGCGTGTCGCCGCGCCGCCGATCGCTGCCGAACCGACCGGCGCCGAGGTCGTTGCCTCGCGCCGTGCGGCGCCGACCACCACCGCGACGGTCTCGGGCTCGCCGACACGCAACGAAATTGCCGCGGCCTATCAGAGCGCCCTCAAGGGCAAGGTTCCGGCTCCCGAGCCGGTGGCCAAGGAACCGCCCCAGGTCGTCGCAGCGATCGCTCCGGCGGCAGCCCCGGTTGCTGCGCCCGCGCCGGCTGTCCGCGAACCGGCTCCGGTGACCCGTGAGGTTGCCCCGACTCGCCGCATCGATCCGGACGAGCTGGCGACGCTGTTGACGCGGGCCAAGAGCCTGCTTTCGATTGGCGATATCACCTCCGCCCGGCTGCTGCTCGAACGCGCGGCTGATGCGCAGGAGCCGGAAGCAGCGTTGATGCTTGCGGGAACCTACGATCCGCAGGTGCTCGGCACCCAGGACCTACGGAGCATTACACCCGACCCCGCGGCGGCGAAGGTCTGGTACCAGAAGGCCGCCCAGATGGGTTCGGCCGACGCGAAGCGAAGACTCGGCCAACTACAGAACTAGGAAGTTACTAAAACCAGCGCACAGAGGAACCCATGCGTCACTTAGTGGGAATGGCATTGCTCGCCATAACAGTGGCATGCAGCAATACGGCGGCCAAGGCCGCCGAGACGGAATACGATCCGGCCAAGGTGAGCGAAAGCCTGAAGGCCATTTTTCAGTTCGGCTCAGTCGCCACCAAGCAGGCGCTGAACGCGAACACAGTCACACTGATCTCCGGAACGATCGGCGGCACCTACGTGCAGTTCGGAGCCGACCTTGCTTCCGTGCTCGACGATGGGAACAAGTTGCGCGTACTCCCCATCGTCGGGCGCGGCTCTGTGCAGAGCGTGGCCGACATCCTGTTCCTGCAGGGTGTCGACCTCGGCATCGTTCGCGCCGACACGCTCGACTATCTCGAGAAGAAGGGCTTCGCCAAGGACATCAAGAAGCAATTCACCTATGTCACGAAGCTCTACAACGAAGAGATGTACGTCATCGCGTCGAAATCGGTGACCAACATCAACCAGCTCAACGGCAAGAAGGTCAGCGTCGATCTTCCCAACGGCGGCACCTTCGTCACCGCCGCTGTCGTGTTCGAGCGGCTCGGCCTCAAGCCGAATTTCGTCTATATCGAGCAGCGCATCGCGATGGAGAAGATGCGGGCCGGCGAGATCGACGCCGTCATCGCGGTCGGCGGCAAGCCCTACAAGTCGGTCAGCAATTTCAACGACGACCGCTTCCACCTCGTGCCGGTCGACTATGCGCGGCCGCTGCAGACCGACTATCTGCCGGCGGTGCTGACCTCCAAGGATTATCCCAACCTGATTCCGGAAGGGGGGAAGGTCGACACCATTGCCGTGCCGGCGGTGCTCGCTGCCTATAATTGGGCGCCCAACACCGAGCGCTACCGCAAGCTGGCGCTGTTCGTGGACGCCTTCTTCACGAAGTTTCCGAAATTCCAGAACCCGCCCTTCCATCCAAAATGGAAGGAAGTGTCGCTGTCGGCGCCGCTGCAGGAATGGCAACGTCTCCCGGTCGCCGATCAATGGCTCAAGAGCCACAACGTCGAGGCCGTGACACGCGCCAGATTCGACGAATTCCTGAAGCAGAGCCCGGCAACCGCGGCGAGCGTCAAGTCGGACTCGGACAAGGAAGCCCTGTTCAAGCAGTTCCAGGCCTGGGAAGCGGAACGAAACACCAAGGCGCAAGTTCACTCGCGCTAATTGGAAGCGCATTCGAGAAATGCACGCCCTCGGACCTCGGTCCGGGGGCGTCGCGTTAGGGGCGCCTGATTATCCCGTCACCTCCGCGGCATCGATCCCGCGCTTCAGCGCCGCACGGGCCGCCTTGCGGTGCTCCTCGGTGATGTGGCCTGCGACCATGCGAATGGCGGTGGCGAGCACCGCGGCATCGTCGGTGAAGCCGAGCAGGGGCAGCATGTCGGGCATGAAATCGAACGGCAGGATGAAATAGGCGACGGCGCCGAGCAGCGACGCCTGCACGTGACGCGGCGTCTGTTTGTCGAACGCACAATAATACGCCGCGAGCAGATCCTCGGCGAAGGGAAGCTTCGCCACCCCCTGCTTGAACTTTTTCCAGAAGCGCCGGCGCACGCTCTCGCGGTCCTGCGCCAGCCGGTCCGCTGGCTCGAAACCCACGGTGTGATCGGACGATGCCATCGCGGCGTTCCCTCCAGGATATCCGGCGCCGATAGAGAATTGGGGATGTCCCCCCTGCCCCGCAAGTAGCCGGCCCCGCGCCTCAGGTGACGCCCAACTGCCTTGCAATCGCGTTCATGGCCCTGGCGAGATCGATATCGCGCTTCGTCACGCCGCCGGCGTCGTGGGTCGCCAAGACCACCTCCACCGTCTTGTAGACGTTCTTCCATTCCGGGTGATGGTCGTTCTTTTCCGCGACCAGCGCAGCCCGGGACATGAAACCGAAGGCTTCGTTGAAATCCTTGAAGGTGAAGGTCCGCGCGATCGCCTCGAGCCCCGCCGTCTCGGACCAGCCGGAAAGTTCCGCCAGCGCCGATTTCCGCGCCTCGGCCGATAGCCGTTCCACCATGATCGCCTCCTGTTCCAGACCGTCCCGACCCTAACACCGAAGCGTGCGCTGCGGATCCCCACCCAAAATGCGCGACAATCGGCCGCCAGTGGCGGCGCCCGGTAACCATGACGCAGATGTAATAATGGGCCAGCGGCAAATTTTGCTACGGTGTCGGTCCCAGGCGTGCCGCTGGCGTCATATTGCACCTCAAACGATCCCAGGACTGATGAGCGACAGCCCTCTCGTTTCGGAAAAGCCGGTCCCGCCGTCGCCCCGCTCCGCGCAAAGGCGCCTGACATTCGTCACGCTGGCCGGTGTGCTGGCCGTCGTCGGCGCGCTGGCCGCCGGATATTATTTCGCGATGCGGCCGGTGACCTTGCGGATCGCTGTGGGTCCCGCCAACAGCGACGATCTCAAGGTCGTGCAGAACCTGGCGCAGGCCTTCAACAACCAGCGCAACAGCCTGGTGCGGCTGCGGCCGGTGCAGACCGACGGCGCGGTCGCGAGCGCCAGCCTGCTCGGCGACGGCAAGGTCGATCTCGCCATCATCCGCGGCGACCTCGAGGTGCCGAGGAATGCGCAGGCCGTGGCCACGCTGCGCAAGAACGTCGTGGCGCTGTGGGTGCCGCCAGCAGCCAAGCCGAAAGGCAGGAAAGCCGCGCCCGCCATCACCAAGATCAGCCAGCTTGCCGGACGCCGCATCGGCGTGGTCGGCCGCACCCAGGCCAATGTCAATCTGCTCAAGGTGATCCTGCGGCAATACGGCATCGATCCGGCCAAGGTCGAGATCATCCAGTTCCCCGCCAGCGAGGCCGCCGACGCCATCCGCAACCAGAAGGCGGACGCCTATCTCGCCGCCGGCCCGGTCAACAGCAAGATCACGGCCGACGCGATAACAGCGACGGCGCGCGACGGTGCGCCGCAGTTTCTGGCGATCGATTCGGCCGAAGCCATCGCGCAGAACCATCCGGCCTACGAGGCTTCCGAGATCCCGGCCGGAACGTTCGGCAGCGCGCCGAGCCGGCCCGAGGAAGAGATCAAGACCATCAGCTTCTCGCATCACATCGTGGCGCGCCGGGGCATCGCGGAATCGACGGTCGCGACCTTCACGCGGCAGTTGTTTGCGGCGCGCCAGAACCTGAAGAACGAATTCCCGCTCACCGCCAAGATCGAAACGCCCGACACCGACAAGGACGCCACGATCCCGGTTCATCCCGGCGCGGCTGCCTTTGTCGACGGCGAGGAGAAGACCTTCCTCGACCGCTACAGCGATTACATCTGGTGGAGCCTGATGGCGGTATCCGCCATGGGGTCCATCGGCGCCTGGTTCGCCGGCGCCCTGAAGAAGGATGATCGTAGCATCAACACGTCGCAGCGCGACCGCCTGCTCGATATGCTCACCGCCGCCCGCCAGTCCGATTCGATGGAAGAACTCGACCAGATGCAGGCGGAAGCGGATGCCATCCTGCGCGACACGCTGCAATGTTTCGAGCACGGCACGATCGAGGAAGGAACGCTGACCGCGTTCAATATCGCGATCGAGCAGTTCCACAACGCGGTGGCCGACCGCAAGACGCTGCTATTGAGCATGCCGCAAAACCTGCAGCGGGCGAGCGCGCAATTCCGTGCCGCCGGCAATGCGTGACGGACCGATCCGGTAATAGGGCCGTCATCAATTCGTTCTAGGTCTGTCGGTGATCATCGTCGTCCACCCCAGATCCGGAACAGGCCCGCATGACGATCAGAATTTCCGGCAATTCGTCCCGTCATGGTCTCCGCGGAATTTCCCGACGACGTTTTCTTGCCGGCGCGGGTGCCGGGGCCGTCGGCGTCATCGCCATGCCCTATCTCAGCCGCGCCGCGGACCGGCCGCGGGTGACATCAGGCGTGCAGTCCGGCGATGTGAGCATGGACGGCGGCGTGGTGTGGTCGCGGGCCGACCGGCCCTCGCAAATGCTGGTCGAAGTCTCCACCACCGAATCCTTTGCCAAGGTGCGCGCCCTACCGCCGATTGCGGCGCTGCCCGAAACCGACTTCACCGCCAAAATGCTGCTGGAGAATCTTCCGGCGGGGCAGGACATCCTCTACCGCGTGAAATTCCGCGACCTCTCGCATCCGGAAATGACGAGCGAGCCGGTCGTCGGACGCTTCCGCACCGCGCCGGCCGATCGCCGCGACGTCAGTTTCGTGTGGGGCGGCGACGTCGCCGGACAGGGGTGGGGCATCAATCCTGACGACGGCGGCATGTTCACCTTCGCCACCATGCGCAAGCATCGCCCGGATTTCCTGCTGCACTCCGGCGACACCGTCTATGCCGACGGCCCGATCAAGAGCGAGGTGACGCTTCCCGACGGCAAGGTCTGGAAGAACCTGACGACCCCGGAAAAGGCCAAGGTCGCCGAAACGCTCGACGAGTTCCGCGCCGCGCACAGGTACAACTTCATGGACGAGCATTTGCGCGCCTTCAACGCCGAGGTGCCGGTCTTCGTGCAGTGGGACGACCACGAGGTGACCAACAACTGGTCGTCATCGAAGGAACTGCCTGCGGCCTACAAGGAGCGCAACATCTCCCTGCTCGCCGCCCGCGCGGCGCGCGCGTTCCACGAAATGTATCCGATGCGCGAGAGCATCGCCGAGCCCGGGCGGCTCTACCGCACGCTGAACTACGGTCCGCATCTCGACGTGTTCATGCTGGATGAGCGCAGCTATCGCGGCGCCAACGGTCCAAACCAGGAGACGGCCTACGGTCCCGAAAGCCATTTTCTCGGGCCCGAACAACTCGCCTGGCTGAAGCGCGCGCTGCTGAACTCCCGCGCGACCTGGAAGGCGATTGCATCTGACATGCCGCTTTCCATCGTCGTCTATGATGACGCAGCCGACAAGAAGGGTTCGGAAGCCGTCGCGCAAGGCGACGGCCCGCCGCGCGGCCGCGAACTGGAGATCGCCGACCTGCTTCGGTTCATCAAGGCATCTGATATCGTCAACACGGTCTGGCTCACCGCCGACGTGCACTATGCGGCCGCGCATTACTACAACCCCGACAAGGCGCAGTTTCAGGATTTCGAGCCGTTCTGGGAATTCGTCTCCGGCCCGCTGCACGCCGGCACCTTCGGCCCGAACGTGACAGACAATACCTTCGGCCCCGAGGTGAAGTTCATCAAGGCGCCGGGACCAGGCAAGCAGAACCTGCCGCCATCGGCCGGCATGCAGTTCTTCGGCCATGTCAGGATCGACGGCACCAGCGGGCAGATGATCGTGACGCTGCGCGACCGCGCCGACGTTGCCTTGTGGTCGACGACGCTCGATCCGAAACCCGCTAAAGCACGATGAGATTAAGATGAATCATCATCGCGCTTTAGGTTATTGTTTGAGCATGATCTTTTCGGAAAACCGCTGCACACTTTTCCGGATCATGCTCTGGCCCTCGCGACGACCGCTGCCGTTCAGGACTTGACGCCGCCGATCTTCAATAGCGCCTGCAGCGCATCGGTCGAACAGGGCTTGGGCAGGCGCGGCTTTGTCGCGAATGCCGCCGGCAGCGTCGCGTCGGCGCCATAGCCGGTGACGAAGGCAAACGGAATCTCGAGCGCCTGCAGTCGTTCGCCGACGGCAAAGCTCTTCTCGCGGACGAGCCCGACATCGAGCAACGCGAATTGCGGTGGCCGGTGTTCGATCAATTCGAGCGCCTTGGCGACGTTGGCGGCGATCCGCACCGTCTTCACACCGAAGCCGAGAATCGTGTCTTCGAAGTCGAGCGCGATGATCGGATCGTCTTCCACGATCAAGACGTCGCCCGGTATGCCGTCATTGGAGATTCGGCCCATCTTCTCGCTCGCTCCAGGTCTCATATCCGATCGAGGGATCCAGGCCGAAGCCCCGGAAGTGGACGAACGGCGGCTGCCTTTCCTGAAAGCGCATCTGCCGGTTCCGGAACCGAGGCCACCACACCGACGTTCTACGGTCTGTCCACTAGTGCACATATCGGCGCCGAAAATCCGATTATTGTGACCGGGAGAGGGAAGGGATTTTCATGCCGACGCGACCAAGCGGCACCGCCGGGGAGCGGCCGTTCAACAATCTGCTGCGCCGTTTGAATGACGCCGACTACGCACTGATCGCGCCGCACCTCGCGGCGACCGACGGCAGTCCGAATGACCTGCTCTACAGCCCCGGCGACAACGTCGAGACGGTGCATTTCCCGTGCGGCCCCAGCCTCGTCTCCTACATGGTCGCCGGCGAGGATGGCCGCGATGTCGAAACCATCCTGATCGGACGGGAGGGTGCCGTGGGCGGCATCGTCAGCCAGGGCTTTCTCCCTGCCTATACCCGCATCATCGTCAAGTTCGCCGGACCCATCGTGCGGCTGCCGGTCAACAAGCTCGATGCGGCCAAAGCCGGGTCGGGCACGCTGAGCAACATTTTTGCGCGTTACGCCGACTGCATGCTGGCGCAGATTTTCCAGTCCACCGCCTGCAATGCGATCCATTCGATCGAGCAGCGAACGGCAAAGTGGATCATTTCGGCGATGGAACGCACCGATGACGGGGACACCGTGCCGCTGACCCACGAGCAACTGTCGACCCTGCTTGGCGTCGGCCGCTCCTACACCAGCCGGGTCATCCAGACCTTCAAGGCGGAGGGCACGCTAGAGACCCGGCGCGGCTCGATCCTGGTCCGCAACGCCATCGAACTGCGGAACCGGTCCTGCCGCTGCAACGAGGCCGTGAAAGGCCATTTTGAGGAGGTTTTGCGGGGGGTCTATCCCGAGCCGGGCATGGGAAATTAGCCGGGCGACCTGCCCAAATCGGCTAACCAAATGCCAAACAAACCATTGTTTTTTGACGTTTTCTGAATATATTGCGCCGCAACGCGTAAGGTGTGCCCGGTCCTTTTGGCCGGGCTTCCTTTTTGGGGCCGGGTTCGAGGCCGGCAGCCCCGTTCGCATTCCAGGTTTTTGAGCGCGATCCGGAGAAGTGGGTCCCGGTTTTCCGGTGAGATCGCGCGTCCACCATTGCACGACCAGAAGAAGAGCCATGAACCTTCGCAACGTCGCCATCATCGCCCACGTCGACCACGGCAAGACCACCCTGGTCGACCGCCTGCTGCAGCAATCCGGCACCTATCGCGA